>NZ_JBICTV010000111.1:0-1074 GCF_043197855.1 Dactylosporangium sp. NPDC048998 | reverse complement strand
GGGGGAATCGTCGCTGCAACTCGTCCAGCGGGACGACGGCTGGGCGTTTGCCGGGCCGGGTTCGGTGGGGTTCGAGTTGGTGAACGAGTACTTGTCGTATCTGGCTGATCGGAACTACTCGCCGAGGACGGTCCGGGCCTACGGGTTCGACCTGCTCGCGTTCTGCCGCTGGTTGTCGGTTGAGAACGTCGAGTTGGCTGCGGTAACGACGGATGTGCTGCTGCGGTTTCTGCGTGCGTGTCGCGAGGCGCGGATACCTGGGCGGCCCGGTCCGAACGTGGTGAGACTCGATGGTGGCCGCATGGACAAGTACGCGGCGACGACGATCAATCGTCGGCTGGCCGCCATCTCAGGGTTGTTCGGGTTCCGTGCCATGCGCGATCCGACGCTGGCGAACCCGGTGCCGAAGGGCCGCGATGCCCGTCGACCTGTTGTTGGAGAACGCAACGGCCTGTTGGCGCACACCGTTCGGCGGTCGAAGAGCCGTTCGGGGATACGCCTGCGTGAACCGCGCCGCCTACCGCGGCCGTTGTCTCAGCCGCAAGCGACCGAGTTGCTGGCCAGCTTCCAGACGTGGCGGGACCGGGCGATCGCCGGGCTGATGCTGTATTGCGGGCTACGATCGTGCGAGGTCCTCGCCCTGAACGTCGCCGACGTCGACATCGGTGGACGTTGGCTGCAGGTGCTCGGCAAGGGCAACCGGGAACGCCGGGTGCCGCTGGATGGCGACGTCGCCTCGGTGATCCAGGTCTACCTGCTGGCCGAACGCCCGGAAACGAGCAGTGCCAACGTGTTCATCGTGGCCAAGGGCCCGAACCGTGGACAGCCGCTGACAGCGGCCGGACTACGCACGATCTTCCGCTACCACCGCGGCATCTCCGGAATCGGTGCCGGACATCCGCACGCGTTGCGGCACACGTTCGGGACCGCCCTTGCCGAGGCCGGGGTCGATCTGGCGGTGATGCAGGCATTGCTCGGGCACGCTCACGTCGACACCAGCGCCCGTTACATCCATCTCGCCCCTGCTCACGTGAAAGCCGAGTTCGACGCCGCTCGTGAGCGCATCCGTGCCCG
>NZ_JBICTV010000110.1:0-1131 GCF_043197855.1 Dactylosporangium sp. NPDC048998 | reverse complement strand
CAGCGCGTACACCGGTGTGCCGCTGCCGTGGCTCACCCCCGGCAACCCGGTCCGGGTCGGGTCGAAGGTCACCTTCCACCAGCCGCTGATCCTGGACTACCGGTTCTCGCTGTGGAACCTGCAGCCGACCCAGCAGGTCACCGACGACGGTCACGCGGTCGCGACGTTCTCCGACACCCGCGCCGGCAACCAGCAGCCGGCGAACGTCGGCGGCACCGTGCACCTGGCCACGTTCAACGTCCAGAACTACTTCCCGCTGACCGGGGAGGCGTACGTCGCCAAGGGTCTGGGCACCTGCACCTACTACACCGACCGGGCCGGCAACCGCATCACCGTGAGGACCTGCTCCGGCCCCGGCAACAGCGCCGGCCCGCGCGGCGCCGCCAACGACGCCAGCTTCCAGCGGCAGCAGGCGAAGATCGTCACCGGTATCACCCGGCTCGGTGCCAGCATCGTGTCGCTGGAGGAAGTCGAGAACTCCGCGAAGTTCGGCCAGCCCCGCGACACCGCCCTGGCCGGGCTCGTCGACGCGCTCAACGCCGCCGCCGGGGCGAAGGTGTGGGCGTACGTGCCGTCCCCGGCCGACGACAAGCTGCCGCCGCTGTCCCAGCAGGACGTGATCCGCACCGCGTTCATCTACAAGCCCGCGGACGTCACGCCCGTCGGGTCGTCGGTGGTCCTCACCGGTGACTCCGGCCCCGGCCAGCCGTTCTCGATCGCCCGCCAGCCCCTGGCGCAGGGCTTCAAGAAGGCCGGCGCGACCGACGCCGACGCGTTCCTGGTCGTGGCCAACCACTGGAAGTCCAAGGGCAGCGGAACCCCGCTGTACGACGGCGACACCGAGGACACGTCCTCCCCGGCGGTGAACCAGGGCTCCTACAACGCGACCCGGGTCCGTCAGGCCCAGGACACCACCGCCTTCGCCACCCAGGTCGCGGCCAGCCTGGGCACCAACCGGATCTTCCTGGTCGGCGACTTCAACGCCTACACCCAGGAGGACCCGATGCGGGTCCTGTACGCCAACGGCTACACCGACCTGGGCTCCACCCTCTCCCCCGGCGAGTACACGTACGGCTACAACACCCTGCAGGGCTCCATCGACCACGTGCTGGCCAACCCGGCCGCCCGCGC
>NZ_JBICTV010000109.1:0-1132 GCF_043197855.1 Dactylosporangium sp. NPDC048998 | reverse complement strand
GTTACGGGTGGCGGTCATGACGCTGGGCTCCTTGCGTACTGGGGTTTGACCGGCTGTCCCGCCCAGGTTCACTCGGGAAGCGCGCCGCGTTGCCCCGGTCGAGGACCTCGATCAGCCGTTTTGCCAGCGCGGCCCCGTCGCCGTCGCGTAGCCCCATCGGGTTGACCACGAGCACGTCGCGCCAGGCGAGGTCCTCGGCCACGTGGATTCGCGGCGTGCCCCGGTCCAATTCGCGTACCACGTCGTCGGCTGTGTGGCCGGACGGGGACAGGTCGATCTCGAGTACCGGCACGTCCAGGTGGTGCTCGTAGGCGTCGCGGACCGTGCACCGCACGTCCGGCTCCAGCGCGGCGCGGATGTCGGCCAGTTCCCGTTCCCCGTGCCGGTGGTGGGCGCCGGGGTCGCGGACGAAGGCCCGCAGCGCGACCAGCAGGCCGATGATCTGTTCGCGGCCTACCTTCATGCCCCGGCCGATGCCGTGCCGGCCGCGGACCGGGTCGGCGCCGGTCACCTCCGAGCGCTGCCAGGTCCGGGGGCGGATGTCCATGTCCTGGTGGTGCAGCGCGACCGCGGCGACCAGGTCCGCCCGGCCGCAGAGGATCCCGGCGGTGTGCGGGCCGCGGAACGCCTTGCCGCTGCTGATCGCGACCAGGTCGGCGCCGCCGTCGAACAGGGTCGCGAGCCGCTTTAGGGGCGGCACGTCCATCGCGGCGTCCACGAGGACCGGCACCCCGGCCCGGTGCGCCAGCTGCGACACCTCGGCCACGCTGAGGTGGTCACCGCCCCGCCCGGGCCGCCACAGTACCAGCGCGGCCCGCTCGTCGAGCTCGCGCAGCAGTTCGTCGGGGTGGGTGGAGCCCGGATAGCCGATCTCCACCAGTTCCGCGCCGACTGCTGTCAGCGCGTGGTCGTACGGGTCCCGGTGCGCCCGCTGGACGATGACGCGGCGGCGTGGCCCGGATACTTCCGGCAGTACGTCGATCGCTGCGGGCCGGTCGCCGGCCAGGCAGACGGCGGTGGCCAGGCTCAACGCCGCTGCCGCGCCGCTGGTGACGTAGGCGGCCGGCGCGCCGAGCAGCGCGGCGATCTCGGCGCCGGCCGCCTCCTGCAGCTCGTCCATGCGCACGTTGCG
>NZ_JBICTV010000108.1:0-1169 GCF_043197855.1 Dactylosporangium sp. NPDC048998 | reverse complement strand
GTGCCGCGTGCTGGACAGGTGAAAGCGCCGCTTGGTGAGCGGTTGTCGGATCGGATTGCGGTCGGGTTGTTGACCTCGACGTTTCCGCCGGAGTTGGTGGATCGGGTGGTCGCTGAGGCGGGTCGTACGCAGCAGCGCAGCCGGTTGTTGCCGGCGCGGGTGGTGGTCTACTACGTCCTTGCCATGTGTCTGTTCTTCGGTCAGGGCTATGAAGAGGTGGCCCGATTGCTGACCGAGGGGTTGGGCTGGGCGCGTAGCTGGCGGGGTTCGTGGCAGGTGCCGACCACAGCGGCGATCACCCGGGCCCGGGTCCGGTTGGGGCCGGAGCCGATCAAGGCGTTGTTCGCCGCGGTGTGCCGGCCGGTGGCCACCCCGGCGACGGTCGGTGCCTTCTACCGGGGATGGCGTCTGGTCGCGGTGGACGGCACCACCTTCGATCTGCCCGACACAGTGTCCAATGTGGACTTCTTCGGCCGGCCGGGTTCGGGCCGCGGCAACGGCAGCGGCGCCTACCCGCAGGCGCGGGTCACGGCGATGGCTGAATGCGGCACCCACGCCGTCTTCGCCGCCACCACCGGGCCACTGTCCACCCATGAGACCGTCCTGGCCCGGCAGCTGTTCGGCGCGCTGAGTCCGGGCATGCTGCTGCTGGCCGATCGGGGATTCCTCAGCTTCGACCTGTGGCGGGAAGCCGCCGCGACCGGCGCGGACCTGCTCTGGCGGGTCAAGTCCGTCGCTGTGCTGCCCGTGATCGAGCAACTGAGCGACGGCTCATACCTGTCGCACATCTTCGCCGCACGCGACAGGCGCCACACCGACCCGATCACCGTGCGGGTGGTCGAATACACCATGCCCGGTCAGGCCACCGTCTACCGGCTGATCACCACCATCCTGGACCCGGCCGCCGCCCCGGCGCTGGACCTGGCCGCGCTCTACACCCAACGCTGGGAGATCGAAACATCCCTCGACGAGCTGAAAACCCATCAAGGCCAACCCGGCATGGTCCTGCGATCACAGACCCCGACCGGGGTCGAGCAGGAGATCTACGGCTTCCTCCTCGTGCACTACGCCATACGCAGCTTGATGCACCACGCCGCCACCGGCGCCGACATCGACCCCGACCAGGTGTCCTTCACCCGCACCCTGCGCCTCGTCCGCCGCCAGGTCAC
>NZ_JBICTV010000107.1:0-1190 GCF_043197855.1 Dactylosporangium sp. NPDC048998 | reverse complement strand
CGCCGCCGTGAACCGTGCCCGCCGTGCTGTCGAAGCCGCCACCGGTGATGGCCCGGCGTGAAGGTGGTCCAGGCGTACCGGTTCGCGCTCGACCTCACCCCGGCTCAGCAACGGGCGGTGCTCGCGCACGCCGGGGCGGCCCGGGTCGCGCACAACTGGGCGCTGGGCCGGGTGAAGGCGGTCATGGACCAGCGGGCCGCGGAACGCACCTACGGCGTGCCCGACGATGAGCTGACCCCGGCGGTGTCGTGGTCGCTGCCCGCGCTGCGTAAGGCATGGAACGCCGCGAAGGCCGGGGTCGCGCCGTGGTGGGCCGAGTGCTCGAAGGAAGCGTTCAACACCGGCCTCGACGCGCTCGCCCGCGCGTTGCAGAACTGGGCCGGGTCCCGGGCAGGTAAACGTGCCGGTCGGCCGGTCGGGTTTCCCCGGTTCAAGTCCCGCCGTCGCACGACGCCCAGCGTGCGGTTCACGACCGGCACGATCCGGGTCGAGCCGGACCGCACGCACATCGTGCTGCCGAGGCTGGGCCGGCTGAAGCTGCACGAGTCCGCCCGCAAACTCGCCCGCCGCCTGGACAACGGCACGGCCCGGATCATGTCCGCGACCGTGCGGCGCGACGGCGGCCGGTGGCACGTCGCGTTCTGCGTGGAGGTCGAGCGGACCGAGCGTGTACCGGGCTGGCCGGACAGCGTGGTCGGTGTCGACGTCGGCATCAAGCACCTGGCCGTGCTGTCCACTGGCGAACTGGTGGACAACCCGCGCCACCTGGCCGGTGCGCAGGCCAGGCTCCGAGCGCTGGGCCGGGCACTGTCGCGGAAGACAGGACCGGACCGGCGCACCGGGCGGCGGCCGTCGCACCGGTGGCAGCGGGCCACGAACCGGCTCGGCCGCGCGCACGCCCGCGTGGCGAACCTGCGCCGCGACGGGCTGCACAAATTCACCACCCGACTCGCCGCCACCTACGCCACGGTGGTGGTGGAAGACCTCAACGTCACTGGCATGCTGGCCAACCGGCGATTGGCCCGGCACATCAGCGACGTCGGGTTCGCGGAGATCCGCCGCCAACTGGCCTACAAGACCACCTGGAACGGTGGCCGGTTGCTCGTGGCCGACCGCTGGTATCCGTCCTCGAAGACCTGCTCGGGCTGCGGCGCGGTGAAAACCAAGCTGGCCCTGTCCGAGCGTGCATA
>NZ_JBICTV010000106.1:0-1212 GCF_043197855.1 Dactylosporangium sp. NPDC048998 | reverse complement strand
GCCACCATCCTGCTCGACATGCACACCCACCAGCCGGTTGACGTGCTGCCCGACCGGGAGGCCGACACCGTCACCGCGTGGCTGCGAGCCCATCCCGGCGCCAAGATCATCTGCCGGGACCGTGCCGGAGCCTACGCCGACGGCGCCGCTGCCGGCGCGCCGGACGCGATCCAGGTCGCAGATCGCTGGCATCTCTGGCACAACCTCGGCGAAGCCGTCGAAGCTGTCGTCGTGGCGCACCGGGCCAGCCTCGCCGAACCACCCACCGAGCCCATTGAGCCCACCGAGCCTGCTCAACCACCACAACCGAACCCGCTACCACAGTCCGAGCAGCCAGCGACGTTGCCAGGTAGAGAGATCCGGCTCGTGACCCGCACCCGCGAACGCTACACCCAGGTGCAGCAACTGCTGACCGAGGGCGCCTCCCGCGCCGAGGTCTCCCGCCGGCTGGGCCTGGACCGGGAGACCGTCCGACGGTTCGCCGACGCCACCAGCATCGACGAACTCCTCGCAAACACCCGACGAGACAGTCTCATCGACCCATACACGTCCTACCTGCACCAGCGATGGAACGACGGCTGCACCGACACCGCGACGCTATACGCCGAGATCCGCGAGCAGGGCTACCGCGGCAGCGTGCAGACCCTGCGCCGGTACCTCCAACCGCTCCGGCCCGTCGAGGGCAGCACCCGCCGTCGCCTACCCGCGCCGAGCACACCTCCACCACCGAAACCGCGTCGGGTCGCAAAATGGATCATGAGTGATCCGGCCAAGCTCAAGATCGACGACCAGCGTAAGCTCGAGGCGATCCGCCGGCGCAGTCCCGCCCTTGACGCGCTCGCAGGCCACGTCCAGGACTTCGCCGACATGATGCGCAAGCTGCGCGGCGCCCGCCTGCCGCAGTGGATCGCCGCTGTGCTGGCCAGCGACCTGGTCCAGTTGCACTCCTTCGCCAAGGGCCTGCAACGGGACCTCGCCGCCGTCACCGCCGGACTGACCCTGCCCTGGAGCTCCGGCGCCGTCGAGGGCCAGGTCAACCGCGTCAAGATGCTGAAACGGCAAATGTACGGCCGGGCGAAGTTCGACCTCCTCCGTCGCCGCATCCTTCAACCCAACTGACCCGCGGCCCGAACACCCACCACACTTCCCGCGACAGAACCGAATTACGTGATCGAAACCCCGTCAGATGGGGGAATTACGTGATCGCCGACA
>NZ_JBICTV010000105.1:0-1220 GCF_043197855.1 Dactylosporangium sp. NPDC048998 | reverse complement strand
TGGCCAAGGCCGGCGGTGCCGGCGGCCCGTTCCAGTTCGGCGCGCACCGCATTCTGGGACAGGCGCCGGCCGTGATGGGTGAACAGGAACTGTGCCGCGCGCCGGTATCTCGGGTGGGGCAACGGTTGTCCCGGGGAACGGATCTCGATGATGTGGTCGATCAGGTCGAGGATGTCCTCGTCGAGCGGGACCATGCGTTCGGATTCGAGTTTGCCGAGCGGGACCTTCAGCCATGCGCCTTGTCCGGGGACTTCGTGGACGCAGTCGAGTTCCAGGTCGAGCAGTTCACCGATGCGCAGCCCGCAGGAGCGTTGCAGCCGCAGCGCGCAGGCGGCCAGTTCGTTGCCGGGGCCGGGCCGTTGCAGTTCCTCGGTGAGCCGCCGGTCAGCATCGATGGGCAGGTAGCGGGGCAGGACTCTGGGGAGTTTGGGGATGTCGTCGCGGAACACCAGCCGTCGGGTCGGGGCGTCGGGCCAGCCCCACTCGGTGATGTCGGTGAGGAACCCTGCGAGGGCGAGGACGCGGCGGGAGCGTTCCGCGACGGAGATGACCTCGTTGGTCTTGGTATTGACGGCGTCGACCTGGGTGGACAGGTAGGGCTCGATGTGACGGCATCGTTGCAGGTCGGCGATCGACTGCAGAGCCGGGTCGGTGTGGGCGAGGAAGACCCCGAAGTGCATCAGTCGGGTGGCCAGGGAGGAGACCGTCTTCGGCGCGCATGTGGCTCGTTTGCGTTCGAGGTAGGCGATCAGCGCCGTGCGGACGGGTGGGGTGACCCCGCGCAGCCGGTCGGCGAAGGCGATCCCACCCGTGGGGCCGGTTGGGGCCGACACGATCTGCAGGTGGAACAGGACCCGGCGGGTGTTGCTCAGCGCCGCCTCGTAGTGTCGCCAGCCCTTGCCGGTGCGTTGCGCGCGTTGCATGCAGGCGGCGGCGAAGTCGTCGAGGTCTTGCGCGGTGAGCCGGTTCAGCGGCCGGCCGGTCTGGATCAGCAGCCGGGCGGGAACCTGGGAGGCGTTGGCCACCGCGACGCGTTCGCTGAAGCCCAGCTGCGCCGCGGCGCTCAAGAAGACGGCCAGGTCGGCGCCGATCGGGCAGCCTTCCACCTCGCGCCAGATGCTGGAGAACTTCCGCTCCAGCAGATAGTCGTAGCCAGGCCGCAGACCGCCGTGCAGGATCAGGAACGTGATCAGCGGCCGGGTAGCACCGTTGGCCGCCAA
>NZ_JBICTV010000104.1:0-1303 GCF_043197855.1 Dactylosporangium sp. NPDC048998 | reverse complement strand
TCGTAGACGGTGCCGGCGATGGCGTATCCGTTCGCGCAGGCCGCGTCCTGCAACGCAGCGGGCTTCGCCGCGCGTTGGTAGAACTCCGGACTGTCACGCAGGGCGTTCAGCAGCGTGGTGACGGTGACGGGGCAGGGATCCGTGGTCGACCTGGTGGGTGGGGCGGCGGTCCCGGACGGATGGGCGGCGGCCGTGGTGCCGGTCGTCGGGTTGGTGATCGCGCCGGTGGGGGTGGCAGGGCCGGTGGAGGTGGAAGGGCCGGTGGAGGTGGAGGGGAGGGCCGGTGCCGTCGACGCTGCCGGGGTGGTCGCGGTGGTGGTGGCCGGTGCGGATTCGGCGGCCGGCCGGCTGTCGGACGAGCACCCGGCGAGGGCGGACAGGCCGACAACGGCCATGGTCAGGCCGGCGGTGGTGGCCAGGAATCGCAGCGAGGTCGGCATCGAGTGCTCCAATTCATGCGGTGCGGACTGTTGGACGAATGGTCAGGAATTGCGACCGGTGAGCCGCCAGCCGATGAATGACGGCTGACGTAGCGCATCTCGGCAGATGCGGCGCGCGTTTGTTTCGGCTGTTTCGCGATTGCGTGCCAGGCAGAAGAGTCCGACCTGCAGGCCATCCGGCCCGGCGCGGGTGCTGATGTGTTCCAAGCCGTCGCCCGGCGTCGCTTCCGCCCTGATCGCCTTGACCAGCAGGTTCGGTTCGAGGACCGGGAACGCGGCTCGGGCGGTCCGCTCGATTGCGACGGTGACCAGGTACATCACGTCACCCCCAGATCGCGCCGTCGGGGTGCGCGGGCGGGTTGGTCGACGGGGACGGAGCGGGGTTGGACGGGGTCACCGTGACGCCGTCAGCCCGCGTCGGCCCAGGTCCGGAGGCCGCCGCCGTCTGCAGCGCGAAAAACGCGACCACGGCCAGGAGAATGGCTCCGATGATGCCGATCCGGCGGACTGAAAAAGACATGGCTTCGCCCCTGTTCGATAGCGTTGATTGATGTCACCGCAGTTCTTGCGATATTCCCCGGTGGCGTTTTCCCCTCCGGTGAGGACTACTTTTCCGGAACCGGAGGCAGACGGGAAGGCTTTGCGCTTGTCCCCTTCCGGCCTGACCGGAACCGTCCACGCGGGAACCCCGGATCGGCGAAACACCAGATGGCGACGAGGGCCGGAACACGTCCGGCTCGCATGGTGATCGGCCCCTTGCTCCGCGCCTACCCCGCTGGGAGGATCACATCGATCGATCCGCGGGGGATCGCAGCACGGGGGAAGTACATGCTTGAGTTCTTCGGTCTGGACACGACCGCAGA
>NZ_JBICTV010000103.1:0-1304 GCF_043197855.1 Dactylosporangium sp. NPDC048998 | reverse complement strand
TATGGCGTACCGCCGGCACCTGGCACGGATAGGACATTGCGCGCACACCAGCAGCGCCCGCGCCGCGGCCACCTCGTCATTCGGCAGCGGATAGAAAACGTCTACGTCAATCCCGCGGCACGCGGCCCGCTCCCACCAGTCTTCGCGGACGCCGAGCAGCGTCCGGTAGTCCGCGTCCGCCAAGGAGAGCGGCCCGGGTAGTGGGCTTCCGGTGCGACCGCCCGCCTGGGTGGCCGTACCGGAGGTCGAGCTTCGCGCGACCCGACCCGATAGCAACGACACCGTCATCTTTAGCTCTCCCTCTTTAGCCGGGACCGACGTGCCCAGCGGCGGCCTGTTGTAGGGGGCAGCACGAGTGCGCGGGCGCTGCGGGCAAACTCCGTATCTACGACCATGGATCATCTCCTTCTGATGTCAGGGGCCGGCATCACCGCCGCCTGCGGAAAGCGTGACGTCCGGGTGAGTGAAACGGTCCAAGCACGAATCCGTTCGAGCCGTCGTCAACGGTGGCGACGTATCGGTGGCGCCGCCGCCCGCTGCACCTCGCCACGACCGATACGGTCCACGATTGGCAATAGTCGGCGGCCGACTTCGCGACACGGAGCTGACGACTGAGCGGGGCACCGCACCGGATGCATTTCGAGTCCGCCGCGACGGCCTCGTAGATGAGTTGGATCAACGACAAATCGAGGGCGGTGAGCTCGGGGCGCCGTCCGGAAAGCGTACGGGAGGCGGGTGCAGCTTCGTCGTGACTGCAGGTCGCTGGAGCGAACGAACTACCGAGCGCCAACCAATGGGCCCAAAACGCCGCAAACAACTCCATGATCTCCTCCGCTATTGACTGCACCGGCGCGAGGTTGGCGAGTTTCATCTCCACGATCTGAACTCTTCGCTCTCCCCAGAGCCGGCACAGATCGATGCCGACCTGACCACGCTCGCGCGGCTCACGGCCCTTTCGCCCCAGGGAGACTCCCTGGTCCATGCCGGGTCCTGGCGACAGCCGGCAAGGGTGGCGCGACCGGAGGAGTTCTCGGCCGTAACGGGCGAGCCAATGCGCCGCGATCGCCGGCTTCGTAAGTCCGCGCGTCAGCGTCGTCAGCGAAGCCCTGGTTTGCGCCTTCGCAGGCCCGTGGATGGGCCAGGGATCCCCACGGGCGCGACGTGCCCGGCATCAGCGGCATCGTTCAATGGCGACGCGATGGGTGTACGGCACGTCGAGAGGAGGGAAGCGTCAGCCCAGCAGTTCCCGGATCCGCCCAGGTTCTACACCTGATCGCCTCGGACGTCGAGACGGCCCGCGCCGA
>NZ_JBICTV010000102.1:0-1374 GCF_043197855.1 Dactylosporangium sp. NPDC048998 | reverse complement strand
GGGAGTGTCAAGTTAACGGCTGATCTGGATTGTTGAATTGGTCAGTGGTTGGTCGGGTTCAGGCGGCCCTCGAACGCGATCTGGAACGCGTTCAACGGCGCCTTCCAGCGCATGGTCCATCGCCGGCGGCCGGCCCCGGTGGGGTCCAGACTCATCAACGCCATGTACACGCACTTCAAGGCGGCCTGCTCATTGGGGAAGTGCCCGCGGGCCCGCACGGCCTTGCGGATACGGGCGTTGACGCTCTCGATCGCGTTCGTCGAGCAGATGACCGTGCGGATCTCCACGTCGAAGGCCAGGAACGGCACGAACTCGGCCCACGCGTCCGACCACAGCTTCACGATCGCCGGATACTTCTTGCCCCAGACGTCGGCGAACTCCATGAACCGCTCGGTCGCGGCGTCCTCGGTCGCGGCGGTGTAGACCGGCCGCAACGCCTTCGCGATCTTGTCCCAGTCCTGCCGGGCTGCGTACCGGAACGAGTTGCGCAGCAGGTGGACCACGCATGTCTGCACGATGGTGCGCGGCCACACGGTCGCGACCGCGTCGGGCAGGCCCTTCAGCCCGTCACAGACGAGCATGAGCACGTCGGCGACACCGCGGTTCTTGATCTCGGTGAGCACGTGCAGCCAGTGTTTGGCGCCCTCGCCGCCGTCGCCGGCCCAGATGCCGAGGATGTCGCGGTGTCCGTCGACGGTGACCGCCATGACGACGTAGATGGGCCGGTTGGCGACCTGACCGTCCCTGATCTTGACATTGATAGCATCAATGAACACGACTGGATACACCGGGTCGAGGGGCCGGTTCTGCCACTCGGCCATGCCGTCCATCACCTTGTCGGTGATGGTGGAGATGGTCTGCTTGGACACCTCGGTGCCGTACACCTCGGCCAGGTGCGCGGCGATCTCACCGTGCGTCAGCCCTTTGGCCGACAGCGACAGCACCAGGTCGTCCACCCCGGACAGGCGCCGCTGGCGCTTACGCACGATCTGTGGCTCGAACGTGCCGGCCACGTCCCGCGGCACCCGGACCTCGACCGGCCCGATGTCAGTGAGCACCGTCTTGGCCCGGGTGCCGTTGCGGGAGTTCCCGCTGCCCTTGCCGGCCGGGTCGTGCTTGTCGTAGCCGACGTGGTCGGTGATCTCGCCCTCGAGGGCCGATTCCAGGACCCGCTTGGTCAGCTGCTGCAGCAGCCCACCCTCACCGGTCAGCTGCAGTCCGTCGCCACGAGCCCGATCGACCAGCATCGCGATCAACTGCTCGTCCGTGACCGCTCCAGCCGACACGGCGGCCGGCTCCCGCTCGACGGTGGTCTCCGTCGTCATCTGGCGTCTCTCCCTTGATCAGCAGATCCGCCGTTATTTGTACAGTCCC
>NZ_JBICTV010000101.1:0-1388 GCF_043197855.1 Dactylosporangium sp. NPDC048998 | reverse complement strand
CGTACGCAGCCTTATCCGCCAGGCATGGACCCTCTACCGCTGGGACACCCGTCCCACCCGCCGACCATGAACGTCCACCTATTTGTGCGACCTCTAAGTGGTCCTCGGCGTTAATTCGTCGGGGGTTGGAGCCAGGCGGTGGGGTCGTTGAGGTAGAGGCCGCAGGCGCAGTCGAGGGCGTCTTCGGGGCTGCCGGCAGGTAGCCCGTTGGGTAGGAACGAGTCTTCGTAGCCGTCGCGGCTGGCGAGGTAGATCGCGAAACCCCAGATGCTGGCGGAGCCGGTGTAACGCAGCCGGCATAGCGGCAGGGCAGTGTCGTCGGCCAGTTGTCCACTGATGTAGGCGAATGCGCCGTGGTAGCGCACGTGCACAGCGGTCAGGGCAGGCCAGCGCTGTTCGGCGTGGCGGGTCAGACGTTGCCGCAGGCTGGTTTTGGTCGACTCCGGTGGTGACTTTGGCACAGCCTCCGATCCTGCCCTATCTACCCGGCGTGTCGCTGCGGTGCCGCGGATGATGATCTGGCAGAACATGCCGGTGTCCCCATCGAGTCCGTACCAGATCGAGCTGACCGCCGATGAGCGCGCCGCGTTGGAGGCGATGACCCGACCCACCACACAGGCCCGGATGATGCTGCGGGCGAAGATCGTACTTGCGGCTGCCGGCGGTGGCGCGAACACCGCGATCGCCGAGCAACAGCGGGTCCACGTGGACACGGTCCGCAAATGGCGGTCCCGGTTCTGGCGCCGGCGGCTGGCCGGGCTGGCCGACGCGGAGCGTTCCGGCCGGCCACGGCAGTTCACCGCGGTGCAGGCCGTCCAGGTCAAAGCCCTCGCCTGTGAGCTGCCCGCCACCCGTGGGGTACCGCTGTCGAGGTGGAGCGCCGCCGACCTGGCCGACGAAGCGGTCACCGCCGGCATCGTGGAGGACATCTCCGCCTCCACCGTGGCCCGCTGGCTGGCCGCCGACGCGATCAAACCCTGGCAGCACCGGTCCTGGATCGCGCCACGCAGCCCCGACTTCGCGCCGCGGGCAGCGACGGTGCTCGACCTGTACGCCGGCGTCTTCGACGGCGAGCCGCTCGGCGACGACGACTACGTACTCTGCTCGGACGAGAAAACCTCAATTCAGGCCCGCTGCCGCTGCCATCCCACCCTGCCACCTGGCCGGGCCCGGCTGATGCGGGTGGAACACGAATACGACCGCGGCGGCGCCCTGGCCTACCTGGCCGCCTGGGACGTCCACCGGGGCAAGGTCTTCGGCCGCTGCGAGCCGCGCACCGGCATCGCCCCGTTCGAGCAATGCTCGAAACCTGTGGATGAGCGTCGGGGGCGTACCCCCCGGCGGCGCTCCATGTCCAAGGAATCGAGTAGAGCCCGCGCGCCAACGCG
>NZ_JBICTV010000100.1:0-1511 GCF_043197855.1 Dactylosporangium sp. NPDC048998 | reverse complement strand
GTAACCATTCAGCAGGTTCTTGCTGGCGGGTCTTGATCTTGGTGGGTGTTCTGGACCATCCTGGGTGGCGTGTCCGACTCGCTGCCGGTTGCCGAGTTACTGGAGCGGCTGGCCCGGCTGGAGGCCTCGCTGGCCGAGCGGGACGCGATGATCGCGGAGCGGGACGCGCGGATCGAGGCGCTGACGCGTCGGGTCGGTGAACTGGAGGCATTGCTGCGTAAGGATTCGCGGACCTCGTCGAAGCCGCCGTCGTCGGACGGGCCGGTGAAGCCGCCGCCGCGGTCGCGGCGACAGTCCTCAGGCCGGGCGCCGGGCAAGCAGCCCGGCCAGGACGGGTTCACGCTGCGGCAGGTCACCGAGCCGGACCAGGTGATCGTGCACAGCCCGGTCGCGTGTGGCGGGTGCGGCCGGTCGCTGCGCCGGGCACCGGTGACGTCGGTCGAGGCGCGGCAGGTGTTCGACCTGCCGCAGGTGCGCCTGGAGGTGACCGAGCACCAGCTGGAGCACCGCCGTTGCGGGTGCGGGACGGTCACGATGGCAGCCCCGCCCGACGGGGCCGGCGCACCCACCCAGTACGGACCGCGGGTCCGCGCCATCGGCGCCTATCTGGTCGGCTACCAGCACCTGCCCTATGAGCGAGCCTGCGAGACCCTGGCGGACCTGCTCGGTGTCGGCATGTCGGCGGGCACCCTGCTCACCGTGCTCGCTCGCACCAGCGACGGGCTGGCCCCGTTCCTGGCAGCGGTCCGAGACCGGATCGCCGCCGCACCCGTGGCGCACTTCGACGAGACCGGGCTGCGCGTGGCCGGCGCCGGCGCGTGGGTGCACTCGGCGTCAACCGCGACGCTGTCACTGTTCTGCGTGCACCCGTCCCGAGGTCACGACGCCATGGCCGCCGCCGGGGTCCTGCCCGTGTTCACCGGCATTGCGGTGCACGACGGCTACACCCCCTACCGCCGCTACGGCACCGCGCACGCCTTGTGCAATGCCCACCACCTGCGCGAACTCGCCGGCGTCCTCGACGCCGACCCGTCCCAGACCTGGGCGGCGGACCTGATCCGGCTGCTGTGCGAGATCAACGATATGGCCCGCTCCGCCCGCGCCGACGGAGCCGAGGCCATCGGCGAACGCCTGCTGGCCGTCTACCGGCAACGCTACGACACCATCATCGCCGCCGGCAGGGCCGCCAACCCCACCCCGCCGGGACACCGCGCCCGCCCACCCGCGGTCAACCTGCTCGCCCGCCTGCGCGGGTTCGCCACCGACGTGCTGCGCTTCGCCCACGACCTGCGCGTACCGTTCGACAATTCCCAGGCCGAGCGCGACATCCGCATGGTCAAACTCCGGCAGAAGATCAGCGGCGGGCTGCGCACCTGGACCGGCGCCGAAACGTTCTGCGCCATCCGCAGCTACCTGTCCACCACCCGCAAACACGGCATCAACGCCCTCGAAGCCCTCACCGATCTCCACAATGGACGGACCTGGCTACCAGGAACCAGCTGAACAGTTAC
>NZ_JBICTV010000099.1:0-1538 GCF_043197855.1 Dactylosporangium sp. NPDC048998 | reverse complement strand
CCCTACCACCGCTGGGCCCGGCGCGGCCCGTCGACCATGCGCGTCTGGCTGCCCACCATCCCGTCCTGAATGGAGGTGACGCGATGCCACACCCCCGGGCATGCGCGTTGACTACCGCCCCCAACTCCTGGCGCGCCGACGCGCCGCACACCCCACCGCGACCCCGCCACCGCCGGCACTCGCGCAACCCCGCCGACGGCTGAGCATGCACACCGTGCGGAGACCTCCGGCGATGCGGGACGTCGCCAATCTCGCCGGGGTCTCCCACCAGACCGTCTCGCGGGTGGTCAACGACCATCCGAACGTCCGGTCGGAGACCCGGGCCCGGGTCCTGGCGGCGATGCGGGCGCTGGACTACCAGCCCAACGTCGCGGCCCGGACCCTGGCCACGAACCGATCGCAGACGGTGGGGCTGGTCACGTTCGACACGACCCTCTTCGGGCCGTCGTTCATGGTGCATGCCATCGAGCGGGCGGCCCGGGAGGCCGACTATTTCGTCAGTATCGCCAGTGCCCGGGAGCCCGATGTACCACAGGTCCGCGAGGCCGTGCGGCGCCTGCGCGAGCAGGCCGTCGAGGGCATCGTCACGCTCGCGCCCGTCGCGGCGGCGTGGACGGCGCTGCGCCAGGAGCCACTCGAGGTGCCGATCGTCGTGGTCGGCATCGGCGCCGGCGAGCAGGAGGAGGTGCCGACCGTCGCCGTCGACAACACCGCCGGCGCCGCCCTGGCCACCCGGCACCTGCTCGAGCTGGGCCACCGCACCGTCCACCACGTCGCCGGCCCGGCGAACTGGCCCGAGGCGCGCGAGCGGCTGGCCGGATGGCGGGCCGCGCTGGACGAGGCCGGACGGCCAGCGCCTCCGCCCCTCGCCGGCGACTGGAGCGCCGCGGCCGGTTACGCCGCCGGCTGGGACCTGGCCGCCCGGGCGGAGGTGACGGCGGTGTTCTGCGCCAACGATCAGATGGCCATCGGTGTGCTGCGGGCGCTGCACGAGGCCGGCCGGTCGGTGCCCCGCGACGTCAGCGTCGTGGGTTTCGACAACGTGCCCGAGTCGCCCTACCTGCTCCCCCCGCTGACCACCGTCCGGCAGGACTTCGCCGAGCTGGGCCGGCACAGCCTGGCCCTGCTCGTCGACCAGATCTCGACAGGCACGCGGCGGGGCGGCGAACACCGCACCGTCCCGAGCCTGATCGTACGAAGTTCCACCGCACCCCTTGCATCTTGAGAACGCTCACAAAGAATGAACACCCAACGGAAGGAACCGCCGTGAAACGCTGGATGAGCAGCACCGTCGCTGCCGCGTTACTCTTGGTCACCGCCGCCTGCGGCGATGACAAAGCCCCCGCCACCCCCGCCGACCCCGACAGTGGCGCGACGCTCACCCTGTGGACCCGGGCCGCGACCGAGACCCAGTCGAAGGCCTTCGCGGCCGCGTACAACGCCACGCACAAGAACCAGGTGCAGGTGACCGCGTACCCGAATGAGGAGTACCCGGCGAAGCTGGCCTCGGCGGCGGGTGCGAAGGCGTTGCCGGATCT
>NZ_JBICTV010000098.1:0-1684 GCF_043197855.1 Dactylosporangium sp. NPDC048998 | reverse complement strand
CTGCGAACGATTCGGGCTGCGATACAACACCGGCTCCCTCGCCCACCAGACCGCCAGCGTCTGGAAAACCATCTTCCGCCTCGCCCTGCCCAACCGAGGGTCAGCCGGTGCGTAGGTCGATCTCGACACGCAGATACGTGGCGAGCTCGACGGGTGTGGGGGTGCGTCCGCGCAGCTGTTCGAGGTCGCTGGCCGCGGCTTGGAAGGGTGCGAGCCGGTCCGGGTCGTAGCCGTCGACGGCTTTGACCAGCGCCAGCGCGGCGACCTGCGCCAGGTCTTCGACGCGTTCGCCGCGCCCTGCGTAGCATTGTGCCAGCCGGTCGGTCAGCGGCACCATGCCGAGGATGGCCTGCGTCTGCAACGCTTCACGGTCAGGATCACCGGTGGGGAGACGATCGCGGGCACGCAGCAGCTGTTCCGTCGTCCAGCAGCTGTTCTGTCGTCAACGGTGGATCGGCCGAACGAACCCGTCGAGCGGCAGCAGTGGGGCTGAGAACACCACCGTGGTGGCTCTTGTCCATGCCGATCTCCACCATTGCGCCGGTCTACCTACCGACACCACCTGACTCGAAGGGATCACCGCGATGGCAAAGGTCATCTCCACGCTGTTCATCTCGGCCGACGGTGTGGCCGAGATCGACCCCGATTGGCACTTCCCGTACTTCGACGAGAACATGGGCCGCGCCGTCGGGGAGGACTATGACACCGCTGATGTGCTGCTCATCGGCCGCGAGACCTACGACAGCTTCGCCGGAGCCTGGCCCGGCCGCGAGGCCGCGGGTGGGGACGACGCACCGTTCGCCAAGCAACTCGGGGACGTGCGCAAGGTGGTCGTCTCGCGCCAGCCCCTGGAGTTCTCCTGGCGCAACTCCGAGCTGATCAAGGGCGATCTCCTCGATGCCGTCGCCTCGCTCAAGGCCGATGACGGCATCAGGGGCATCCTCATCCCCGGGTCGATCTCCGTGGTGCAGCAACTGCTCGCCGAGGGGCTGGTCGATGAGCTGCGCCTGCTGGTGCATCCGGTGGCGGCGCGGAAAGGCCGCAAGCTGTTCGATGACGGCGACGCGCCGTACCACTTGAGAATGACGGCGACGGAGGCGTTTCCGACGGGCGTGATCCGCGTGATCTACTCGCCGACCGCGGCACCCGCCAAGGTCGGCTACGACGAGGTCACGGACCAGGTACCCGGAGGGAAATAGCCGCCTTCGCGGGGAGGATGGCCGCATCGGCGCCACCGCAGGTAGTGGTCGACCTCCTGCCGGTTGTACCCGCGTAGGGCCACCCGGAAGCTGTCCGCCTGGGCATCGGCTTGGGCCTTGGCCCGTCGGGTCGGGTCGTCGGACGCGATGGCGTCGTTGGCCTTCTGGACGAACGTGTCGACCTCGGCCCGGTCGTAGCCACGGGCGGCGGCAGCCTCACCGGCGGCGCGCTGATGTGGCCCGCCGGCGGGCTGTGGGCCGGTTTCTGACCCGATCGATGAGAGGGCAGCCGCCCTGGTTCCGGTCAGGAGCCGGGGCGGCTGCTGTCAAGTTGTCGGCGCGCATGGGATTGCGTCACGCCTCGCGCGCCGAGCCGGGTTCAGAGCCAGTCGGCGCGGGCGGCGAGCAGGCCGGCCTCGAAGCGGCTGCGGGCGCCGAGGCGTTCCATGATGTCGGCCATCATCCGGCGGCAGGTCCGTTCGGAG
>NZ_JBICTV010000097.1:0-1785 GCF_043197855.1 Dactylosporangium sp. NPDC048998 | reverse complement strand
ATACTCTGCGACATCGTATAACGTTACTGGTTTCACATTCACCACCCTGAATTGACTCTCTTCCGGGCGCTATCATGCCATACCGCGAAAGGTTTTGCGCCATTCGATGGTGTCCGGGATCTCGACGCTCTCCCTTATGCGACTCCTGCATTAGGAAATTAATACGACTCACTATAGGGGAATTGTGAGCGGATAACAATTCCCCTGTAGAAATAATTTTGTTTAACTTTAATAAGGAGATATACCATGGGCAGCAGCCATCACCATCATCACCACAGCCAGGATCCGGGGGACGAAAACCTCTATTTCCAGTCGATGACTCAATCGACGCAGATCGGGGACGGCACAAGGGCAGTGCGGGCGGGTCTGCCCGAGGCCTCGAAGAACGATCCGACGCTCCCAGGGCCTGTCTTCGCCGCACACTTCCACCTGCCGGGCGATGTCTCGGGGCCCTATACGTACGGCCGGGACGACAACCCGACGTGGACCCACCTGGAGCGGGCCATCGGCGAGCTCGAGGCGCCCGGCCAGGAGGATGTCGACACCCTCGTCTTCGCGTCCGGGATGGCCGCCATCTCGGCGGTGCTGTTCTCGCAGCTCAAGGCCGGCGACATGGTCGTTCTGCCGAGCGACGGCTACCAGGTGTTCCCGCTCGTCCGCGAGCAGCTCACGGCGTTCGGCATCGAGGTCCGCACCGCCCCCACCGGCGGTGACGCTCAGCTCGACGTCCTGGACGGCGCGAAGCTCCTGTGGATCGAGACGCCGTCGAACCCCGGCCTCGACGTGTGCGACGTGCGGCGGCTCGCCGAGGCGGCACACGCGCGTGGCGCCCTGGTGGCAGTCGACAACACGCTCGCCACGCCGCTCGGCCAGCGCCCCCTGGAGCTCGGCGCCGACTTCTCCGTGGCCAGTGGCACCAAGCAGCTCACCGGCCATGGCGACATCCTGCTCGGCTACGTGACCTGCCGCGACGCCGAGCTGACCGCGTCGGTGCGGGGCTGGCGCAAGATCGTCGGCGCGATTCCCGGCCCGATGGAGGCCTGGCTCGCCCATCGCTCCCTCGCCACGCTCCAGTTGAGGGCGGAGCGGCAGAACGCCAACGCTCTCGCGCTCGCTCTCGCCCTGCGCGACCGCGACGACATCGAGGGCCTGCGTTACCCGGGTCTGCCCGACGACCCCTCGCACAAGATCGCCGCTCAGCAGATGCGGCGCTTCGGGTGCGTGGTCTCCTTCACGCTGCCCACGCGCGCGCGTGCCGAGCAGTTCATGGAGTCCCTGACGCTGGTGGACGACGCGACGAGCTTCGGCGGCGTGCGGTCCACCGCCGAGCGCCGTCGCCGCTGGGGCGGGGACGATGTCCCAGAGGGCTTCATCCGCTTCTCCGCCGGTGCCGAGGATCCGGACGACCTGGTGGCCGATGTGCTGCGCGCGCTCGACGAGGCGGCCGTCTAGTAACATTTAAGTAAGTACTCGAGTCTGGTAAAGAAACCGCTGCTGCGAAATTTGAACGCCAGCACATGGACTCGTCTACTAGCGCAGCTTAATTAACCTAGGCTGCTGCCACCGCTGAGCAATAACTAGCATAACCCCTTGGGGCCTCTAAACGGGTCTTGAGGGGTTTTTTGCTGAAACCTCAGGCATTTGAGAAGCACACGGTCACACTGCTTCCGGTAGTCAATAAACCGGTAAACCAGCAATAGACATAAGCGGCTATTTAACGACCCTGCCCTGAACCGACGACAAGCTGACGACCGGGTCTCCGCAAGTGGCACTTTTCGGGGAAAT
>NZ_JBICTV010000096.1:0-1861 GCF_043197855.1 Dactylosporangium sp. NPDC048998 | reverse complement strand
GTTGGGTCATCGGGTGTTGGGTGTGGTGCGGGGTTCGGCGGTGAATCAGGATGGTGCGTCGAATGGTTTGACGGCGCCGTCGGGTGTGGCGCAGGAGCGGGTGATTGCGCGGGCGTTGGCTGTTGCTGGTGTGTCGGGTTCTGAGGTTGATGTGGTGGAGGGTCATGGGACTGGGACGAGGCTTGGTGATCCGATTGAGGTGCAGGCGTTGTTGGGGGTGTATGGGGTTGGTGGTGGTCGGGTGTTGCTGGGTTCGGTGAAGTCGAATATTGGTCATACTCAGGCGGCGTCGGGTGTGGCTGGTGTGATGAAGATGGTTATGGCGATGCGTGAGGGTGTGGTGCCGGCTTCGTTGCATGTTGATGCGCCGTCGTCGGAGGTGGATTGGAGTAGTGGTGCGGTTGAGTTGGTGACTGAGGTGCGTGGGTGGCCGGTGGTGGATCGGGTTCGTCGGGCTGGTGTGTCGTCGTTCGGGGTGAGTGGGACGAATGCTCATGTGATTGTTGAGCAGGCGCCGGTTGAGGTGGAGTCGTTGCCGGTGGTGGATCGGGTGGTGCCGTTGGTGTTGTCGGCGCGTTCGGATGATGCGTTGCGTGTGTTGGCTGGTGGTGTTGCGGGTGTGTTGGCTGGTGCTGATCCGGCTGGTGTGGGTTTGGGGTTGGTGGGTGGTCGTGCGGTGTGGCCGCGGCGTGCGGTGGTGGTGGGGGATCGGGCGGGGGCGGCTGGGGGTTTGGTGGGGTTGGGTGGCGCGAATGTGGTGACGGGTGTTGCGGGTGCGGGTGGTGGTGTGGTGTTTGTGTTTCCGGGTCAGGGTTCGCAGTGGGTTGGTATGGGTGTGCGGTTGTTGGCGTCGTCGGAGGTGTTTGCGGCTCGGATGGCTGAGTGTGATCGGTTGTTGTCGGAGCTTGTGGATTGGTCGTTGTTTGACGTGTTGGGTGGTGCTGGGCTTGATCGGGTTGATGTGGTGCAGCCGGCGTCGTTTGCGGTGATGGTGTCGTTGGCGGCGTTGTGGGAGTCGTATGGGGTTCGTCCTGATGCTGTTGTGGGGCATTCGCAGGGTGAGATTGCTGCGGCGTGTGTGGCGGGTGTGTTGTCGTTGGCGGATGCGGTGCGGGTGGTGGTGTTGCGGAGTCGGGTCATTGCCGAGGAGTTGGCGGGCGGTGGTGGCATGGTGTCGGTGGCGGTGCCGGTGGGGGAGGCCGGGCGTTGGGGGTTGGAGGTTGCGGCGGTGAACGGGCCGGCGTCGGTGGTGCTTGCGGGGTCGTTGGAGCAGGTCGATCGGGTGGTGGAGCTGGCGGGGTTGGAGGGGGTCCGGGCTCGTCGGGTCGCTGTGGATTATGCGTCGCATTCCAGTCAGGTTGAGACGGTTCGGGAGCGTCTCATTGCGGAGCTTGAGGGTTTGCGGCCGGGGCGGGCGCGGGTGCCGTTTTATTCCACTGTGGACAATCGGTGGTTGGAGGTGTCGCTGGACGGGGAGTACTGGTTCCGGAATTTGCGGCAGTCGGTGCGGTTCCATGAGGCTGTGGTGGCGTTGGCTGGGGCGGGGTTCGGGCGGTTTGTTGAGGTCAGTGCGCATCCGGTGTTGGCGATGGCGATGCAGGAGGCGTTGGATGAGGCTGTTGTGGTCGGGACGTTGCGGCGTGATGATGGTGATCTTGACCGGTTCTGGCTGAACGCGGCTGAGTTGTGGGTCAGTGGTGCGGCGGTGGACTGGTCGGTGGCGTATCCGGCTGGGACTGTCGCGTGTCGGGATCTGCCGACCTATCCGTTCCAGCATCAGCGGTACTGGCTGGAACCCACCCGTACTGCCGACCTGACCGCTACCGGCCTGACACCCACCGAACACCCACTCCTCAGCGCC
>NZ_JBICTV010000095.1:0-2043 GCF_043197855.1 Dactylosporangium sp. NPDC048998 | reverse complement strand
GGCCGTCACCAGGGCGGTCACGGTGATGCCGACGGGGCCGAAGTGAGGGTCGATCCAGGAGTTCCAGTCGATCACGACGAACATGGTGTACCCGCGACCGCCCGGCCGTCTGCCTCGTTCGACCGCAACAGCGGCAGGGCCGGCGTTCGTTGGTGGCGTACACGCCGGTGAGCATTGAAATCGCTGTATCCGGGAGGCAGGGGAGCCAGAGCGTCGTCGTTCGTCTCGTGCGCCAGGCTATTGGCGGCAGGGCGGGTGGACGATGCTTGATATCGCATCGGGCAGGCTGCGTATCCTCATGTATCGGGAATAGGTCGTTATATTCTCAACGCCCGCTGATCCGCGGATCGCCTCGACCAAGATCGGCGCCACGGGCTTCACGACTGACGCCGCCTCCTGGAGCGGTAACCGGACGGACACGGCCGGCTTTCTGACCGCGCTGCACGCCGGCTGCCCGCCGGAGCCGGTCCACCGTTCCACCCTGCTCGACAAGCCCGTCCACCCCTGCTATGTCGTCTCCGACCGGGACGCGGTCGTTCCCTTCAGCGCCGTCGAGCCCTTGCTCAAAGAGGCCAGGTACGAGGTCACGCACACCGCGCACACCAACGCCGCCGGCCTGCAGGGATGCGCGGCCGTCACCGTCAGCGAAGAGGACCCGTGACCTACCGTCAGCGCTACCGCATACTGCTCGCCGTCGGATCGATCCTGCTCGCCGCCGGGTGCGCGCACACGATCCCTGAACACCCCGTCAACGTCGACACCATCACGATCGCGCAGGAGCCGGTACGCAACGCCGCCGGTGCCGTCTTCGACAGCGGCGCGGTCGTGTGGGGCGGCACCATCGGCCAACTCGACGCCGCTCGGCAGATCGCGGACGGCTGGATCGTGCCGACCGCAGCCGACCGTCCCCCTGTGCGAACCGCCCCGGGCCCGATCGCGGCGCGCAGCCGGCACGTGGCCGCCGCACACGCCGGCCTTGTCTACCTCTGGGGCGGCAGCAACGGCGGCACCGTCTTCGCCGACGGAGCCGTCCTCGACCCCCGCACCAACACGTGGCAGCCGATCCCCCCAGCGCCCGTCGGACTGGCGTCCGCCCAGGCCATCGTCCAGGGCGACCGCATCATCATCGGTGGCGGTGCCGACAGTTCCGGGCGCAACGGGAACCTGATCCTGATCTACGACACCCAACGCAAGACGTGGACATCAATCGATGCTCACGTCACCGTTCTCGCGTTCGCGGCCTCCCCAGACCGGATCGTGACCGTCGCACGCGGCACCGACAACCGGACCTTGCAACTCGGTCGGTTCCGGCATGACCAGCCCGCCGAACCGCAGTTCGCAGTCCTGCGCCCAGGGCTGCTGATCTCCGACAACATCGCCGTCACCGACGACGGCACCACCATCACCGTCGCTGTCTCGGACCACGACACGACGAAGGTCTACCGCCTCGACCCGAATGGTCAGCCGGACCGCCAAGCTGACTTCGACGCCGCCGCGTTCACGCCCGGTCTCGGAACCCGCACCGAAACCAGCCGCACTGTCCGCGACGGGGACAACTGGCTGGCCATCGACAGCTACTACGTCCACGGCTTCTCGATCGGCAGGTTCACCGGCACCGGCATGTGGCAACTGGACGCCTGCCGGGACGCGGCCACCTGGATTCCACTGGGCGACAAGCGATTCCTGCGCTACGGCGGCCAACCATGCGGCGGCGACGTTCCCCGAAGCACGCAACCCGTCCTGGCGATCATTCGGCTCTAGCGCAAGCGGCGCTGGTGTCCCAGTGGGCCTCATCCACGAAGTGGATCTCGAACGCTCCGAGCAGTCCGCGCCCGGCGGTGCACAGGAATGGCTTCTTATGCGTACGTCGGAACGCACATGCGCCGACCGGACGTTAGTTCCAATTCGTTGCGGTACAGGTCGTGATTCGGCACTCCTCGCAGATGTACAGGCTGCGCCAGCCGTGCCCGTACTCGCGGATGTGGTTCTGCACCGTGGCTACGTGGAACATCAACCGGTCGCACGAGCGGCAGTGCGGGTTGG
>NZ_JBICTV010000094.1:0-2318 GCF_043197855.1 Dactylosporangium sp. NPDC048998 | reverse complement strand
AAGAACCCGACGAGGTCGTCCAGGGCCTCGTCCGTGCGGCCCGCGAGGGGTGACCCGACCGGGATGTCCAGGCCCGCGCCCCACCGGCTCAGCAGCACGGCGAGCCCGGCGTGCAGCACCATGAACAGGGTCGCGCGGCCGCGGCGGGCGAGGTCGGCCAGGCGCGCGTGGGCGTCGGCGTCCACCGCGAAGGAGACGGCGTCGCCGCGGTAGGAGGCGAACTGCGGCCGCGGCCGGTCGGTCGGCAGGGCCAGACACTCCGGCGCCCCCGCCAGTTCCTTGGCCCAGAAGGCCAGCTGGCCGGCCAGCACGCTGCCGGGGTCGTCGGCCCGGCCGAGCAGCTCGCTCTGCCACCGCGTGTAGTCCGTGTACTGGACCGGGAGCGGCTCCCACCGCGGTGCCCGCCCGTCGCGGCGCGCCGTGTATGCCTGCGCGAGATCGCGCAGCAGCGGCGCCGTCGACCAGCCGTCGCCGACGATGTGATGCATCACGATCATCAGCACGTGCTCGTCCGGGCCGAGCGCGAACAGCGTCGCGCGGATCAGCGGCCGCGGGCCGGCCAGCTCGAACGGCTCGGTCGCCGCCGAGCTGACCAGCGCCGCCAGGTTACCGGGCGCGCAGTCGGCGATCTTCAGCTCCGGCCGGGCCTCGTCGATGCCCAGCACGTGCTGATACGGCTCTCCCCCGGTGTCGGGAAAGACGGTCCGCAGAGCCTCGTGCCGATGGACGACGTCGGCCAGCGCGGCGGCCATGGCCGACCGGTCCACGGGCCCCCGCAGGCGCAGCGCACCCGGGATGTTGTAGGTCGCGCTCGGCCCTTCGAGGGTGTTCAGGTACCACAACCGGCGCTGTGCGAAGGACAACGGGATCAACGGGTCTCCTCAGGTCATCGCCGGGTCGGTCATCCGGCGCAGCGCGGGACGGGCGGCCCGGGCCGTGGCGAGTTGCGCGGCGAGCTCGGCGACGGTCGGCGCCTGGAACACCGTCCGGACGCTCACCTCGGCGCCCAGGTCGCCGCGGATCCGGTTGACCAGCTTGGTGACCAGCAGCGAGTGCCCGCCGAGGGTGAAGAAGCCGTCGTCGATCCCGACCGCGGCGAGACCGAGCAGCTCCGCGAACATCCCGCACAGCGCCGCCTCCCGCTCGTCGCGCGGGCCCCGACCCACCGGGACGTGCTCGGCCGCGGGGTCGGGCAGGGCGTGGCGGTCGAGTTTGCCGTTGGGGCTCAGCGGCAGCGCGTCGAGCGTCACGAACGCCGCCGGGACCATGTGGTCGGGGAGCCTCGTCATGGCGTGGCGGCGCAGCTCGGCGGCGTCGGGCGGGCCGCCGGCGGGCACCACGTAGGCCACCAGCCGGCCGTCCCGGGCCACCACCGAGGCCTGGCGCAGCAGCGGGCTCTCGGCCAGCACGGCGGCCACCTCGCCGGGCTCGATCCGGAACCCGCGGATCTTCACCTGGTCATCGGCCCGGCCCAGGAACTCCAGCCGGCCGTCACCGATCCACCGGGCCACGTCGCCGGTGCGGTACATCCGCTCGCCCTCGGTCCCGAACGGGTCGGCGACGAACCGCTGCGCCGTCAGGCCCGGCCGTTTCCAGTACCCGAGGGCCACCTGCGGGCCGGCGAGGTACAACCCGCCCGGCACCCCGATCGGGACCGGGCGCAGCCACTCGTCCAGCACGTACGCCCGGGTGCCCGGCACCGGCCGACCGATCACCGGCCGGTCACCGGTCACCGGGGCGACCACCGAGTCCACTGTGCACTCGGTGGGCCCGTAGAAGTTCCACGCCGTCATGCCCTCGTCGCGGCCGATCCGCGCCCACAGCCCGGGTCCGATCGCCTCGCCGCCCATGAGCAGCGTCGACGGCCCGTGCAGCCCCTCGGCGAGGAGCTGCTCGGCGTAGGAGGGGGTGACCTCCAGCAGGTCGATCCCGCGCTCGCGCACGTACCGCACGAGGGCCTGCGCGTCGCGGCGCACGTCGTCGTCGAGCACGTGCAGCTCGTGGCCGGCCACCAGGCACAGCACCAGGTCCCAGGAGCCGTCGAACGACAGCGCCGCCACCAGGGCCGCCCGCAGCCGCCGCCCGGCCCGGCGCGCCGCGGGGCCGATCACGTCGCGGTGCTCGAAGGCGGTCAGGTTGGCCAGCCCCTGGTGGGTGACCACGACGCCCTTCGGCCGGCCCGTGCTGCCGGAGGTGTAGATCAGGTACGCCGGGTCGCCGGGACGGACCACCACCCCGACCGGCTCAGCCTGCGCCTCGACGGCCTCCAGGACTTCCGCCGTGATCGTCACGACCGGCGCCGCGTCCCACAGCATGTA
>NZ_JBICTV010000093.1:0-2577 GCF_043197855.1 Dactylosporangium sp. NPDC048998 | reverse complement strand
CCAACCCGCACTGCCGCTCGTGCGACCGGTTGATGTTCCACGTAGCCACGGTGCAGAACCACATCCGCGAGTACGGGCACGGCTGGCGCAGCCTGAACATCTGCGAGGAGTGCCGAATCACGACCTGTACCGCAACGAATTGGAACTAACGTCCCGTCATGCAGGCCTTCGTGGCACCATCGCTGAACAGGGCGCGAAGATCACACCGGCGACAACCGGGAAGATGGCGGCCATGGGTTTCTGGGACGCCGGCTCGTTCGACAACGACGACGCCGCAGAATTCGCTGGCGCCCTCGACGGGGCAACCATGGAAGCACGCACCGAACTGGTCGGCAGCGCGCTGGAACGTGTCGCCAACACCACTTCGCGACTCGATCGCGGTCGGCTGATCGCTGGCCAGGCGCCGCCTGAACTGGCCCGCCGATGACCGCCTGTCTCGCCTGGCTATGGCTGGCTCGTCGGTGGAGGTTGCGGGTGGAGTGCCGTCTTTAGAGTGGGTGGGTGACGTTTCGGCTTGGGATCGATCTGGGCACGTCGACCACTGTGGCGGTGCTGGCCGGACCGGTCGGCCCGCCGCGCACGCTGTTGTTCGACGCGTCGCCGCTGTTGTCCTCTGCGGTGTTCGCCGGCCCGGGCGCCGATCTGCGGACCGGGCAGGATGCTGAGCGGGCCGCGACCGCGCGCCCCGAAGGGTTGGAGCTCAACCCGAAGCGTCGCATCGACGAGAACACGGTGTGGCTGGGTGAGCGGGAGTATCCGGTCGTCGACATCCTTGGGGCCGTCCTGGGCCGGGTTGCCGCGGAGGCCCGCCGGGTCGCCGGGGAGACCCCGCAGACCGTCATCCTCACCCACCCGGCCGCGTGGGGCCGTGCCCGGCTGAACGTGCTGGTCCAGGCCGCCGAGCAGGCCGGGCTTGCCGTCGCCGCCCTGGTCCCCGAACCGGTCGCGGCCGCCGCCTATTTCGTCACCGCCCTGCAGCGCAACGTCGCCGTCGGCCGGTGCGTCGTGGTGTACGACCTCGGCGCCGGGACCTTCGACGTGAGCGTCGTGCGGCGCGCCCAGACCGGTTTCGAGGTGGTCGCCGCCGACGGCCTCACCGACGTGGGCGGCCTCGACCTCGACGCTGTGGTCGTCGCGCACGCCCGCGGCCTGACCGGCACCGCCACCGACCTGTGGGGAACGCTGGACTGGCCACAGACCGCCGCCGACCGGCAAGCGCGGCACGCGCTGTGGTCCGGCGCCCGCGCCACCAAAGAACAACTGACCCGCCACGCCACCGCCGATCTGTACGTGCCCTTGGTGGACACAGCGGTACACCTGACCCGGGACGAGTTCGAGAAGGCCGCTCGCCCGCACCTGGAGCGCACCGTCGCCCTGACCGTCGGGGTACTGCGCGACGCCGGTATCGGCCCGGAACGCGTCGACGGCGTGTTCCTCGTCGGCGGCTCCTCCCGCACCCCCCTCGCGGCGACCCTGCTGCACCGCACCATGCGCATCAGCCCCACGGTTGTCGACCAACCCGAACTCGTCGTCGCTGAAGGCAGCCTCCACACCCCGGCAGCGGCGGTCACCACACCGCAAGCCCTCCACGTACCGGCAGCGAATGCAGCACCGGTCGGCCCCTTCCCAGCTGGCGATCCAGTCGCGGCTGACGACGAATGGGAACCGGCCATGAGCGGTGATGGCGGATCGGAGCCCGCCGCGAGTGGTTGGCCGGCACGTTCAAAGGTTGTCGTGGAGGCATCGACAACGCCCTCCCCGGATGCGGCCGGTGGGGAGACCGTGTCGAAGCCCAGTGGCGGTCACCAGGTGGTCGCCGCGCCTCGAAAGCGACCGACACCAGCCGCTACCCGCGTTCACGACCCGTTCGAGGACCCGGACCGGGCGGCGTGCTGGACACAAGAGGGCGACTGCTGGCGCCTTTGGGACGGCAGGCTGTTCGCGTACCGGGACCCGCGGTGGCGACGCTTCTTCGTCGACGGAAAGCCCTTCTACGCAATGCAGTGAGCACAGCGACCCCTTCGCAAGGTTTGCTCTGTGGTTCCCTTGGCCCCGGCTGCGGGCTCGGCTCAGGCGGCGACCATCGCGTCGGCGGCTGACCACCTCGTCGCCAGCCGGCAATCACTGCGCATAACAGCGATTTCGATGCTCACCGGCGTGTACGCCACCAACGAACGCCGGCCCTGCCGCTGTTGCGGTCGAACGGGGCAGACGGCCGGGCGGTTGCGGGTACACCATGTTCGTCGTGATCGACTGGAACTCCTGGATCGACCCTCACTTCGGCCCCGTCGGCATCACCGTGACCGCCCTGGTGACGGCCTGGATCCTGTACCGGGTCGCCCGCGCGACCCCGACCCGGGTCGCCCGCACGCGGCAGGCCGTCGAAAGTCGGCCCGACGGGCGGGTGCGCTTCCACCGCCAGTTCATCGCGCGCCAGTGGATGCTCTGCGCGGTGGCCCTGCTCCCGCTGCTCACCGACCGCGGCGTCGACGCCGCCGACTACGGGCTGCGCTACCCAGGCTCCTCCCAGACCGGGCTCGCGCTGTTCGCGTTCGTCGCGGCGGTCCTGCTCTTCTG
>NZ_JBICTV010000092.1:0-2679 GCF_043197855.1 Dactylosporangium sp. NPDC048998 | reverse complement strand
GCCTGGCCACCGGCTACCACCAACTCGGCATCCTCGCCGAGTTGCGGGGGGACTATGCCGAGGCGGAACGCCGCTACCAGCAATCCCTCACCATCTTCGAGGGGCTCGGCAACCAGGCCGGCCTGGCCAGCAGCTACCACCAGCTCGGCATGCTCGCCCAGGCGCGGGGGGACTATGCCGAGGCGGAACGCCGCTACCAGCAATCCCTCACCATCAGTGAGCAGCTCGGCAACCAGGCCGGCCTGGCCAGCGGCTACCATCAGCTCGGCATCCTCGCCCAGTTGCGGGGGGACTATGCCGAGGCGGAACGCCGCTACCAGCAATCCCTCACCATCGAAGAGCAGCTCGGCAACCAGGCCGGCCTGGCCAGCAGCTACCACCAGCTCGGCATCCTCGCCCAGGAGCGGGGGGACTATGCCGAGGCGGAACGCCGCTACCAGCAATCCCTCACCATCGAAGAGCAGCTCGGCAACCAGGCCGGCCTGGCCCGCGGCTACCACCAGCTCGGCATCCTCGCCCAGGCGCGGGGGGACTATGCCGAGGCGGAACGCCGCTACCAGCAATCCCTCACCATCGAAGAGCAGCTCGGCAACCAGGCCGGCCTAGCCGACAGCCACCACCAGCTCGGCATCCTCGCCCAGGACCGCGGGGACTACGCCGAGGCGGAACGCCGCTACCAGCAAGCCCTCACCATCAAAGAGCAGCTCGGCGACCAGGCCGGCCTGGCCAGCAGCTACCACCAACTCGGCATGCTCGCCCAGGCGCGGGGGGACTACGCCGAGGCGGAACGCCGCTACCAGCAAGCCCTCACCATCTCCGAGCGGCTCGGCGACCAGTCCGGCCTGGCCAGCGGCTACCAACAGCTCGGCAGGCTCGCCCAGTTGCGGGGGGACTACGCCGAGGCGGAACGCCGCTACCAGCAATCCCTCACCATCAACGAGCAACTCGGCAACCAGGCCGGCCTCGCCATCACCCTCAGCCAGCTCGGCATCATGCGCGCCAACACCGGCAACCACACCGACGCCGTCACCCTCCACATCCGCGCCCTCAGCATCCAACAAACCATCGGCACACCCCAAGCAGCCAACAACATCACCCGCCTCGCCGAACTCCGCAACCACCTCGGACCCGACACATTCACCAAAACCGCCAGCCAAACCCTCGACCACCAGTCAATCAACACACTCACCGCACTGCTCGACACACAAGTAGCCACCGATCAGTCGCCGACGTAGCCGTGATCGAGCTAATGGTCAGCCGCGCAGGATGTGCCGGTCGGCATGCGGACAGCTGAGAATGGCCGTGGCCCCCGAACGGCTGAACGGCCTACAGGCGATCGAGATCCATAATGGACACTCGGACCGTACGCTTGAACGACCGAAGTCGAGATCCGGTACGTTCTTCACGTCGACTCCCGCCGTGCGGACTGTGCCGGAAATACTGGGCTACGCCCGGACAGGCACGGACAAACCGCTACCTGAACAGCCGAGCAACCTTGGAGCAATTCAGATCCACAATGGACAGTTGGATCATACGTTTACGCAGGTAAATCGCGGTGCGATGCGGTTCGCAATTACGATTCCCGACGATTAAAAGTCCGCAGCTCTGCCATTGAGCTAGCAGCCCGCGCATGACAGGGTACCCGCGCGCAGCCCATCGTTCCACGCGATACTCCCTGCGTGGCGTTTTTCCAGCTCAGGCCAAGTTAAGGCCATCAGCCTCGCAAGGTTGGTACCACCGCTCGTGGCCACCTGACGGACCGGAGTGCCAACAAACGAGCAACCACGGAGCAACCGGGAGCTGCAGCGGCCCTGCAGTCAAGCACGTCTCGCGTGACCTGGCCGGCCCTTGCAGCCCCGTCCGGCCAGACCACCCGGGGGCCACGTTGCTGAGGCCCTCAACCATCGGCACGGATCGTCGCCTGCAGATGCCATCGCGACCTGTTCCCCCACCGGATCACCATCACCGGCTCGTGCAACACCCGGGAACAAGTCCTCAAGCGCGACGGCACCAACGTCACCGTCGACAGCAGCTGCTACCCCACCTCCGGATCCTGGTACAGCCCGTACGACGGCGCGACCTGGACCAACCCCGCCGACATCGACATCGACCACATGGTCCCGCTCGCCGAAGCATGGAGATCCGGAGCCTGGGCATGGACCACCGCCCAGCGCCAGACCTACGCCAACGACCTCGGCGGACCCGAACTGTGGGCAGTCACCGACAACGTCAACCAAGCCAAAGGCGACAAGGACCCCGCCACCTGGCAGCCCCCGCGGACCGCGTTCCGCTGCACCTACGCCAAGGCGTGGATTCAGGTGAAGTGGTACTACAACCTCTCCGTCGACAACGCAGAGAAATCAGCGCTCAACACCATGCTCGCCACCTGCTAACCGTCCAGCCTCTCGCACCAGCCACAACCTCGCGAACCCCCTGGCTTCCTGAAAGCCAGGGGGTCCACCGCATCGAACGTACCGAAGACCAAGCGCAGGCTTGACCAGCGAAACGACCAGCCCTCGGGTGCCGAGCTCAGGAGCAGCGGCAGGTTCCGAGGGCTGTCGCCACCGGATCGGTTCCCCGATGGCGGATCCGTTCAGCAGGGTGAAGTTCCGCCGAACCTTGGACTGGTACCGTCCGCGCATGCCGATCAAGGCCTACGCCGGCGCCGCTGCGTTCCCG
>NZ_JBICTV010000091.1:0-2763 GCF_043197855.1 Dactylosporangium sp. NPDC048998 | reverse complement strand
CCGCAGGCCGACCAGCTCGTCTTCAAGGCCCTGCAGACCTACTCCGACGGCGACGTCGTGCGCTGGATCGACGAACCCGCGCCCGGCGCGGAAGCGGATCACCCCGCCCCGACGCTGAAGCTGGCCAAGTCCGCCACCGCCGGCGGTGCCGGCACCACGACCAGCACCGCGGCGCAGGACGCTGCCGCGACCATGAACAGCGGCAAGAACGACACCGACGGTACCGCCATCGGGCTCGGCGTCGCCGGACTCGTCCTCGGCCTGGCCGGCCTCGTCGCAGGCGCCCTCGCCTACCGCCGCGCCGGCCGCACCGCCTAGACCACTGGAGACCTCGTGACCGCAGCAGGCGCCAGGCCCACGCTGAGCTGCGATTGTTGAACTGCCATACGTGAAGAGTTGTCCAACTCGTTGCCATCTCGGCATACGGGACCACGAGGGTTGCCGGACCAGCACTCGTGCGGAGAGGGCAATACATTCATGGATAACAAGGCAACGGAGCCAGCGGGTGTGAGCCGCAGGTCGCTGCTGGGCGGGACCGGCGCCGCGGCAGCGGTGATCGTCGGGCTCGGCGGTGCGGTGACCCAATCGGTCGCCGCGTCGACGGCGGCCGCCGCGTCACCGAACCCGGCCAGCCTCAAGGAGGTGGATCCGCACGCATCCACCGGCCGCCGTCATGGCGCGCCGATCACCGGAGTGGCCAATCCGCGTATCCGGGTCCTGCCGCTGAACGACGCGAAGTTCCGGGCCGGGGCGTTCTTCGACCTGCGGGTCGAGGCCGCCGGCGTCGACACGGCCACCGCTCGCGTCGAGATCAGCGTCACTGGGCCGCACGGCCCTGTGCCCCTGCTCAAGGGCAATCCCGAGCGCACCAGTTCGGTGCCCGGCAGCCTGGAGATCACCTACCGGCACCTGGCCTACCCGGCGGCGGGCCGGCACCTGGTGGCCGTGAAGGTCACCAACGGGGCCGAAAGCTTCTCCGGCAGCGTCGTTCACGAGGTGGTCGTCCCCGCGAACAATGCCGGCGGCCGGCGGGCCAAGAACGTCATCTTCTTCCTCGGCGACGGCATGGGCGGCGCGGCGATCACCGCGGCGCGGCTGCTGTCCAAGGGCATCACCGAGGGCAAGTACCGCGGCCTGCTGGAGATGGACCAGATGGACGCCCGCGGCATCGTGGGCACCTCCGGCGCGGACTCGATCGCGACCGACTCGGCCAACTCGATGTCGGCGTACATGACCGGGCACAAGTCGTCGGTCAACGCCATGGGCGTCTACGAGTCCAACGCCACCGACGTCAACGCCCACCCGCGGGTGGAGACCATGGCGGAGCTGCTCAAGCGGACCCAGGGCAAGGCCATCGGCGTGGTCACCACCGCCGAGGTGCAGGACGCCACACCGGCCGCGGTGTTCGCGCACACCCGCCGCCGCTCCGAGTACATCGAGATCATGAACCAGGCTCTCACCGACGGGCAGCGGCCCGACGTGCTCCTGGGCGGCGGCTTGGCCTCGCTACTGCCGAAGTCGCAGCCGGGCTCGCGGCGTGCCGACGAGCGCAACCTGGTTGACGAGTTCAAGGCGCTCGGCTACGCCTATGCGCAGGACCGCAAGCAGCTGCAGTCGGCGATGTCCGGCCGGCCCCGCCGCCTGCTGGGCATGTTCCACACCGGCAACATGAACGTCTACCTCGACCGGCAGCACACCAAGAAGCCCGAGATCCTCGGCAGCTGGACCGACCAGCCCACCCTGCCGGAGATGACCGAGGCGGCGCTGAACGTCCTGCAGGACAACCGTAACGGGTTCTTCCTCATGGTGGAGGGTGCCTCCATCGACAAGCAGGAGCACCCGTTGGACGGCCCTCGCGCGGTGTACGACACCATCGAGTTCGACCAGGCCATCGGCGTGGCCAAGCGGTGGGCCGCCCGTCGCGACGACACCCTGATCGTGGTCACGGCCGACCACAACCACTCGATGAGCATCATCGGCACCCACGACCGGGGCAAGGCCGACGGACGGGCCGGCAACGGCGTGTACGCCGACGCCGGGTTCCCCACCTACGTCGACAAGGACGGCGACGGCTTCCCCGACGACCCGAACCCCGATGTGCAGCTGTTCTTCGGCTGGTCCAACCACCCCGACCACGCCGACGACTTCCAGCTCGACCCGAAGCCGACCCAGCCGGCGCTGATCGACCCGGCTACCGGCAAGGCCGTCGCCAACCCTGCCCACGACCCCGGCGCCGAACTGCAGACCGGCAACCTGCCGTTCGACCAGACCAACTGCGTCCACACCGTCGAAGACGTCTCCATCGTCGCGTCCGGGCCCGGCGCGCAGCGCTTCAACGCCTTCCTGGACAACACTGAAGTCTTCCACGCCATCATCGACGCCCTCGGCCTCGACGCCAGCAAGTAAGACGCCAGACAGTGGTGCCCGGCGGCCGAGCCGCCGGGCACCACACACATCACGACCCCGGGATCTCAATCTGGGCCGGTGTCGGCTGGCGGGTGGACAACGTCGGTCATCATCGGATTCCTTCCGTGGAGACCCCCGCCTTCAGGCGGGGAGGAAACCCCTGCGGAGCAGGACAGGAAAAGCTGATTCGCCGCCAGGGCGGATCGGCGTCTGCCCGCGTGTCACCGCAAGGTTCACAAAATAGATCGGCCAAGATGTGTGGCATGTCCAGGACGGTGAAGCGGGCGTTCAAGTTCCGCTGCTACCCGACCGACGCGCAGGCCGCTGAGCTGGCGCGGACGTTCGGGTGTGTCCGGA
>NZ_JBICTV010000090.1:0-2787 GCF_043197855.1 Dactylosporangium sp. NPDC048998 | reverse complement strand
TGTGGTGTCGGTTGGTGGGTGGCGTCGTGGGGTGGATGGTGGTTATGAGGTGTGGCAGCGGGTGGGGGGTTTGCCGGTTGATGTGCGGCGTGGTGTGGCTAGTGGTGTGGGGAATTTGTGTTTGGTGGATTCGTTGTCGCAGTTGATGCGGTTCTATGGTGTGGGTGGGGGGATGTCGGCTGAGGGGTTGCGCCGGTATTTGGAGGATGGGTTGCCGGTGTCGGGTGCGGGGCGGGCGGATTTGGCGCGGGGGGAGGAGTTGGATGTTTATGATCCGGATATTTCTGGTTTGTTGTTGGGGTTAGGGTTCCGGATTCAGGTGTTGGTGGGTGGGGTGGACGGCAGTGTGGTGGCGCATCCGGTGCGGGGTGTGTCGGGTCCGCTGTTCGTGGTGTTCCGCACGGTGGTGCGGTCTGAGGTGCGGGATGGGCGGGGGCGGGTGGTCCAGCCGGAGGTGGGGCATTTCGAGCCGTTGTTCCCGCGTGGTGTGGCTCCTGCTGATGTGGTGCCGGCCGGTGCCGGATCGCCGGTGCGGACGTCGGCGGGGTCGGTTCTTGTGGATTCCAACGCGCTGTCGGGGGCGCAGCGGGGGGTGTTGGACGGGTTGGGCCGGTATGCGGGTGAGATGGTGGTGGATGGTGATGCGTGGTTCGGTTCGATGATCCAGGCGGCCGGGGAGCATCAAGGCCGGACCGGCACGGTGGCTGTGATGGCGGGGATGCGTCCGGCGGATCTGCGGGCCTGGCTGCTCCTCGAACTCGACAATGTGGCCCTGAGCCGTAACTCGGTGTACGCGGTTGCGGCGGCGCGGGGTGAGGGGCAGTACGAGGCGTTCCTGGCGGCGTTGGGCCGGCCGGGTGGCTACCATCCGTTGTTCGAGGTGTTGGTGGATGTGGCGGCCGGTCTGCTGGACGTGCGGCTGCATGTGGTCACCCCGGAGGGTGTGACCGTCTCGTCGGGCCGTGCCGGCGATCCGGGCCTGTATGTGGTGCGTACCGAGGGTGGTCATTATCTGCCGGCGTTGGCGGGTAGCCGGCTGGGCGAGCCGGTTGAGGGGGATGTGGAGCCGTCGTGGCCGTTGTTCCTGCCGCCAGGCGCGGACCTGTTGTCGACTGTGGACACGGGCGGTGTGTCGGGTGAGGTGGTGGTGGTTGGTTCGGGGGCCGGTGAGCCGGTGGGTGTGTTGCGTGCGGTGCGGCGTGCGGCGGGTGGTGTCGATCAGCCGGTGGTGGTGGTGTCGGTGCCGCCGGGTGGCTCGCCGGATGCGGGTCAGGTCGATGCGGTCCGGACGTTGTTGAACGTGTACGGGTGGCGGGGTCGGGTGCCGGTGGTGGTGACCCGTGGGCGTCTGGCACCGTTGGAGAGCCTGCTGGATTTGTATGGTGTGTCGGCGGTGTATCAGACCAGTGCGGTGGGTGGCGGGCTGGGTGGCCGGTCCGGTGGTCTGGCCGCGTTGAACCTCAGCAACGCGTGGGTGCTGCGCCGGCCGGCCGGTGAGCCCGCAGCGGCCGGGTTGTCGTCGGAGGTGTTGTCGGCGGAGTTGCTGCAGGCGGCGGCGGGCCGGCGGCGGCCGGTGTTCGACCGGCCGAGTACGCCGGTGGCCTCGTTCTTGTCGGTGCCGTTGCGGGACACCAGCCGGATCCGTGAGACGTACGATACCTACCGGGCCCTGCTGGCGCCGGATCTGCCGCAGGTGCAGCAGATCGTGTCGAGGGACCCGGCGTTCGCCGGCCATCAGGCGGTGTTGGGCCTGGCCGAACTGGGACAGTTTGACGCGGCGGTCGCCTACTTGCAGGCCGGCGACGACCGTCCGGACGTCATCGCCGCGCCGCTGCTGAACATCGACCGTGACGCGACACCGGTGGAACGGCAACGTGCGGTGGTCGGCATGCTGCCCCACCTGGCCGCGCTGGCCCGGGCCGTGTCACACGACCTGGCCAGCGAGGCGATCCTGCTGGCCGTCGCCGACCTGATCACCGAAAACCGGTCCCAGGAAGATGTCAGGAACGACATCTGGTTCCACAAGAACCTCCTGCCCAAAGACGGCCGCCTCCGCGTCGGCTGGGTGACCCACCTGACCGAACTCACCCAACAGCTACCCGAACACACCGACAGCCTGGGATGGGTCGCCTCCGCCATCATGAACTGCCCAGACTGACGACGATGGCCTCCACTGTGGACAGCCACCCGAACCAGGACCCCGGCGGGCCGGCGGCTCATGGCGGCGTGATCTCGTCGTGGCAGATCATTGCAGGATCTCGAGGTGCGCGATGCGGGCATCGAGGGCGTCGATCATCCAGGACGGTTTCCGGCGGCACAGGCAACTGTTCAACGTGATGTGTTCACGATCGTAGGGATCTCGCCCGAGGTGGTCGTGGTGGTCCGGTCCTTGGCATCGATTGGGTTCCAGCGCGGTTGGGCAGCGGCATGAGCGGACGCCGCTTCGACCTTCGAGGGCGGCGAGCCGGCGGAGATCACGAACCGGTACGCTGCCGCGGCGTGAGCTACTACGGCACGGTCCTGATGACCCGGGCAGATGTCATGATGAGCCGGTTGCCGGGCATCGACGGCATCGGCTTCCGGCACCGGCGGCTGCGCGAACTCGGCGGTGGCTGGCAGGTCCTGGAGACGTCAGGCTGGAACGACCCGCCCGACCTGGAACAGGCCGTCGCTGAGGCCGCCGCGTCCTGGAACGCGCCGGTGCTCGCCACGTACGTGGCGGACGTTTGTGCCCAGATACATGGCGCGGCTGCTGATACAGCGGTGTGGTCGGGGCACCTGTCCGAC
>NZ_JBICTV010000089.1:0-2797 GCF_043197855.1 Dactylosporangium sp. NPDC048998 | reverse complement strand
CGTTCCAGCATCAGCGGTACTGGCTGGAACCCACCCGTACTGCCGACCTGACCGCTACCGGCCTGACACCCACCGAACACCCACTCCTCAGCGCCGTAGTTCCGGTCGCGGGCGGCGACGATGTCCTGTTCTCGGGGCGGCTGTCAATGCAGCGCCAGCGGTGGCTCACCGACCACCGGGTCGGCGACGTCGTGCTGGTGCCCGGCAGCGCACTCACCGACGCGCTCGTCCATGTCGGCGGGTGGCTCGGCGTGCCGGTCGTCGAGGAGCTGACGATCGCGGTGCCGATCGTCCTCGACGAGACGACCGAGCTCGACGTGCAGGTGGCCGTCGACGAGCCGGCCGACGACGGGCGGCGCGCCGTCCGCCTGTACACCCGCGCCGGGTCCACCGCGAAGTGGACCGAGCACGCCGCCGGATACCTCGCCGTCGCCCTGCCGGACCCGGTCGGGTCCGATCACCTGCGGGTGTGGCCGCCGGCCGGTGCGCGGTCCGTCGACGTCGGCGGCCTGTACGACCGGTTGCCCGTCGCCTACGGGCCGGCGTTCCGTGCGCTGCGCGCCGCGTGGGTCGCGGCCGGCCGCGTGTACGCCGAGGTCGCCCTGCCCGAGGAGGCCGAGGACGCCGACGACTACGGCGTGCACCCGGTGTTGCTCGACGCGGTCCTGCACCCGCTGGGGGAGTCCGGCTTCTTCGCCGACCCCGACCGGCCTCGGCTGGCGTTCTCCTGGACCGGCGTGCGCGTGCACGCGACCGGCGCCCGGGTACTGCGGGCCTGCTTGACTCCGGCGGGGCCCGACGGGGTCGCCGTCAGCGCGGTCGACGAGCTGGGCGCGCCGGTGCTCGATGTCGCCGCGCTCGTGGTGCGCCCCGCCGACCCGGCGAACTTGCGGCCCGCAGGCGGCTCCACCGGAGCACTGTATGCGGTGGACTGGGTGCCCGCGCCGCCGGCGACGGCGGCCGCGCCCGAGTGGGCGTACCTCGAGGATGTGCGCGACAGTGCGGCGCCTGCCGTAGTGGTGCTGCGTCCGGCCGCGACCGACTCCGAGCGGCCGGTGCCCGGGCAGGTGCACGAGGCCGGTCTGGCGTTGGTCGACGTATTGCGAGACTGGCTCACCGACCCCCGATGGGCGCAGAGCCGCCTCGTCCTCCTGACCCGGCCCAGCGACCTGGTGCAGCAGTCGCTGTGGGGGCTGGTCCGCGCGGCGCAGTCGGAGAACCCCGGCCGGTTCGGGCTGTTGGAGACCGACCGGGACGAGGCCGTGACCGTGACCGCTGGCCTCGCTGCGTCAACGGACGAACCCCAGGTCGCCGTACGTGACGGCAAGGTGCTCCTGGCCAGGCTCACCCGGGTGACCGGCGCGGCCAGGGCCGAGGAGACCTCGCCGCTCGCCAACGGCGTCGTCCTGGTCACCGGTGCCACGGGTGGACTCGGGCGGCTGGTCACCGAACACCTCGTGCGCGTGCATCGGGTACCCGAGCTGCTGCTGGTGTCCCGCTCCGGCGCGCCCCAGGAATGGCTCGACGAGCTTACGGCGCTCGGCGCCGCCGTCCGGGCCGTCGCGGCCGACGTGGCCGACCGGGAGGCGCTGGCCGAGCTGGTGGGCGAGGTGGCCGACCGGCTCGTGGGCGTGGTCCACGTCGCCGGCATCGTCGATGACGCCGTCGTGCCCGCGCTCACGCCGCAGCGCTGGAACGCTGTGCTCCGGCCCAAGGTGGACGCGGTATGGCACCTGCACGAGTTGACCGCCGGCCTCGACCTCGCGGCGTTCGTCGTCTACTCGTCGGCATCCTCGACGTTCGGCGGCGCGGGACAGGGGAACTACGCCGCCGGTAACGCGTTCCTCGACGCCTTCGCCGGGTACCGGCGCGGGCTGGGCCTGCCGGCAACGGCGCTCGCCTGGGGTCTGTGGGCCGAGGAAGCCGGCATGGGCGGCCGACTGAGCGACGTCGACCTCGCCCGCATGGCGCGTGGCGGCACGCTGCCCATGTCGGCGGCCGACGGCCTCGCCCTCTTCGACGCCGCACTCGTTGCCGACCGGCCCGCGCTGGTGCCGATCAGGCTCGACCTAGCGGCCGTGCGCGCCCGCGGCGACGTCCACCCGCTGCTGCGCGCCCTCGTGCCGGCCGGGCTCCGCCGCGGCGGCCGCGCAGGGCAGGCCGACTCGTCGTTCGGCAGCCGGATTGCCGCCCTGTCGCCGGCCGAGCGGGCCGAGGCGCTGCTCACCCTGGTGCGAACCCAGGCGGCGACGGTGCTCGGCCACCCCGGACCCGACGCGATCGACCCACGACGCGCGTTCAAGGAGCTCGGCTTCGACTCGCTGACCGCCGTCGAGTTCCGCAACCGGCTGGGCGCCGCGACCGGGCTCCGGCTGCCGGCGACCCTCGTGTTCAACTACCCGTCACCGGTTGCGGTCGCCGATCACCTCGCCGTTGAGCTGGTCGCAGCGGTGCCGGCGGCACCGGCGGTTATGGCCCCGGCAGTGTCCCCTGTGGACGACGACCCGATCGCGATCGTCGCGATGGCCTGCCGCTTCCCGGGCGGCCTCAACAGCCCCGAGGAGCTGTGGCGATTCGTGCGCGACGGCGGCGACGCCGTCGGACCGCTGCCGACGGACCGCGGCTGGGACGTCGACGGCCTGTACGACCCGGACCCGGACGCGGTGGGCCATTCGTACGTGCGCACCGGTGGCTTCATTGACGTGGCGGGCTTCGATGCCGAGTTCTTCGGTATCTCGCCGCGTGAGGCGTTGGCGATGGACCCGCAGCAGCGGTTGTTGCTGGAGGTGTCGTGGGA
>NZ_JBICTV010000088.1:0-3751 GCF_043197855.1 Dactylosporangium sp. NPDC048998 | reverse complement strand
CCCTACCACCGCTGGGCCCGGCGCGGCCCGTCGACCATGCGCGTCTGGCTGCCCACCATCCCGTCCTGAATGGAGGTGACGCGATGCCACACCCCACCTGGAAGTCCAGGCTGGCACTCGCGTTGACGACAACCCTGACCGCCTCTCTCGCCGCGGCGGCGCTGCCCGCCAGCCCCGCCGCCGCGGCCCAGACCATCGGCTACCCGACGTTCAGCGGGCCCGCCGTGCCCGCCCCGCCGGTCGCCATGACCACCGGCAACACCATGCAGGCCAGCTACGATGCCGAGAGCGGCGGCACCGACTTCTGGATGGACCGGCTGCTCGCCCGGCCCGGCAACGACCCGGCCGGCACCTGGCTGATGACCCGCGGCCGGGGGCTGTTCATGAAGACGCACAACCCGGGCACGCTCGGCTTCGGCGGCGCCGTCGCCTACTGGGAGAGCATCAACGACCAGAGCGCGTTCACCGTCACCGCCGGCACCGGCACGTGGACCGAGCAGGTGGCGCAGCGCTGGCAGGCGCCCAGCCACTGGAAGAGCGTGCACACCAACGGCTCGCTGCGCATCGACCAGATGAAGTTCATCACCCACAACAACGTCGCCGTCGACAACCTCACCATCACCAACAACGGCACAGCGTCGCAGACGATCGCGCTGCGGGTCACCTCGCCCTACGCCACCTCCGGCAGCGGCAGCGAGCTGACCGGGCAGGTCGCCGCGAAGAACAACCTCACCACCGTCTACCCGCGGCTGTCGGCCGACGGCTTCACCGTCAGCAGTGGCGGGCTCGGCCGGTCGGTCACCCTCGCGGCCGGCGCCTCGGTCACCACCAAGGTCGTGATGGGCTTCGTCACCAACGAGATCCCTGACTCGCTGACCGAGTACAACTCCTACAAGGGCTACACCGCGCAGACCGCCTTCGCCACCCACGTGCGCGCCTACAACCTCTGGTGGGCGCAGAACGTGCCCTACCTCGACGTGCCCGAGCCGGCCATCAAGAAGGAGATCTACTACCGCTGGTGGCTGATGCGGTTCAACTACCTGGACGTGGACATCCCCGGCCAGGACTACCAGTTCCCCATCTCGGTCGAGGGGGCGCTTGGCTACAACAACGCCATCGTGCTCACCCAGCCGATGCACATCGACGACCTGAAGTACCTGCGCAACCCCGCCTACTCCTACGGGCCCTGGCTGTCGGTCGGGCAGGTCTCCAAGGGCGGCCGGTTCATGGACAACCCCGGCGACCCCGAGAACTGGTCCAACAGCTACACGCAGTACATCGCCGAGGCCGCCTGGCGCAGCTACGAGATCCACGGCGGGCAGCCCGCCATCGCCGGCAATCTCGCGAAGTACGCCGAGGGCGACGTCAAGGGCCAGCTGTCCTACTACGACCACAACAACGACGGCCTCATCGAGTACGACTGGGGCGCGCTGACCGGCAACGACGCCGACGCCGTGTCGTTCCACTGGAAGTCCGGCAACATGGACCGGGCCGAGTCGGCGTACGTCTACAGCGGGGCGCTGGCCGCCGCCGCGGCCTACCAGGCCGCCGGCAACACCGCCAAGGCCGCCGAGATGCAGGCCATCGCCGACCGGATCCGCTCGGCAATCCTGACCTACCTGTGGGACTCCACCAACAAGCTCATCGAGCACCGCCACATCGCCACGAACTCGCTGGTGCCGTGGAAGGAGATCAACAACTACTACCCGTTCTCCGTCGGGGCGATGCCCAACACCGACGAGTACAAGCAGGCGCTGCGGCTGTTCGCCGACCCCGCCGAGTACCCGATCTTCCCCTTCTACACCGCGAACCAGAAGGACAAGGCCGCCGCGGCCGCCGCGGGCTCGCCGGGCACGAACAACTTCTCCACCATCAACTCCACGGTGCAGTTCCGGTTGTACTCCTCGGTGCTGCGCAACTACCCCAACCAGTGGATGAGCGCCGATGACTACAAGAAGCTGCTGTACTGGAACGCCTGGGCGCAGTACATCGGCGGCAACACCCAGTGGCCCGACGCCAACGAGTTCTGGTCCAACTGGAACGCGTCGACGAAGAGCATCGACTACCGCTCCTGGATCCACCACAACATCCTCGGCAGCAGCAACTGGACCGTCATCGAGGACGTGATGGGCCTGCGGCCGCGCGCCGACAAGCTGGTCGAGCTCAGCCCGATCAACATCGGCTGGCCCAACTTCGCGGCCAACAACCTGCGGTACCGCAACGCCGACCTGAGCATCGTCTGGGACGACCCCGCCGACGGCGTGGTGAAGTACGCCGGCATCCCGCAGGGGTACTCCATCTTCGTCAACGGCACCCGCGTCGCCACCATCGACCGGCTCGTGCCGATGACCTGGAACCCGGACACCGGCGCCGTGACGACCACGGCCACCGTGCTCTACAGCCAGGCCTACGCGGGCCTGCAGGCGCCCACCCAGGTCACCCAGAGCAGCGCGCAGATGGTCGACATGTTCAACAAGGCCGGCGTCGACCTGACCGCCAACCTCACCAACTACGCCCAGGGCGTGGCGACCACCGCCTCCTACACGGCGTCGGGCACCGCCGGGGCCAACGCGGTCGACGGGTTCCCGATCAACGAGCCGATCTGGGGCACCTGGGGATCGCCCAACGCCACCGACTGGCTGGAGCTCAACCTCGGCCAGGCGCGCACCGTCGACGAGGTCCGGCTGTACTTCCGCAACGACCGGGCCACCAACCACTACCGGCCGCCGGCGTCCTACCAGGTGCAGTACTACGACGGCAGCGCCTGGGTGAACGCCGCGGCGCAGGTCAAGACCCCGGCCGCGCCGCAGTCGAACTACAACCTGGTGCGCTTCACCGCGGTCAGCACCACGCGGCTGCGGGTGCAGGTGACCCACGCGTCCGGGTTCAAGACCGGCCTGACGGAGGTGAAGGTCTACAACCGCGGCGGCGGCACCCAGCCCCCGCCCGCGACGAACAAGGCCCTGACTGCCACGCCGACCGCGTCGTACACCTCGCCGTGGGAGAGCGTCGCCGCGCTCAACGACGGCATCGACCCGCCGGTCTCCAACGACACCGTCAACCCGCGGTGGGGCACCTGGCCCAACACGGGTGAGCAGTGGGCGCTGCTGACCTGGGGCTCGGCGCAGACGCTGTCCAGCGCCGACGTGTACTTCTTCGACGACAACGGGGGAGTGCGGGTGCCGGCGTCGTGGAAGCTGCAGTCCTGGAACGGCACCGCCTACGTGGACGTGCCCGGCGCGTCCGGCTACCCGATCGCGGTCAACCAGTACAACCACGTGACCTTCACCCAGGTGAGCACGACCCGGCTGCGGGTGCTGCTGACCAGCGGCGCCGCCTCGGTGGGGCTGCTCGAGGTCAAGGCCTACGGCTGAGCATGCACACCGTGCGGAGACCCCGGCGATGCGGGACATCGCCCGCCTCGCCGGGGTCTCGCACCACCATCCATCGTCGAGGGAGTCGAGGGAAAGGAATGATCGGTGAAACGCTGGATGTGCAGCACCGTCGCTGCGGCCCTGCTGCTCGGCGCCGCCGCGTGCGGTGATGACAAAGCCCCCGCCACCGCCGCCGACGCCGACAGTGGCGCGACGCTCACCCTGTGGACCCGGGCCGCGACCGAGACCCAGTCGAAGGCCTTCGCGGCCGCGTACAACGCTACGCACAAGAACCAGGTGCAGGTGACCGCGTACCCGAATGAGGAGTACCCGGCGAAGCTGGCCTCGGCGGCGGGTGCGAAGGCGTTGCCGGATCT
>NZ_JBICTV010000087.1:0-4341 GCF_043197855.1 Dactylosporangium sp. NPDC048998 | reverse complement strand
GTTACGGGTGGCGGTCATGACGCTGGGCTCCTTGCGTACTGGGGTTTGACCGGCTGTCCCGCCCAGGTTCACTCGGGAAGCGCGCCGCGTTGCCCGGGTCGTGCAACGCCACCACCTCATCACACACACGTCGATAATGCTTGATGGCCCGGCGGCACGCGGCGGCGTCCTCGGCGATGCCGATCGGGAGCTCCTCGGCGATGTTGCGATCGAAGAACGCCGTCTCCAGCAGGCCCACCACGCCGTTGGCGCAGCGGACCCGGACACCGGCCGACCCGGGATGATGGCCGCCGGTCGTCTCGAACTCCAGCCCGGGCGCCACGGTGACCGGCCCGTCGGCCAGCACGAGCCGCCCGGCGACCGCCAGCTCCCGCAGGAACGACCAGGAGCCGCTGGTGAAGTAGAACTCGGCGGGCGGGTGCCCCGGCGGCGCGCAGAGCATCTCCCGCACGCCGGCGTACGAGGCGTAGACCGTGGCCCGCGGCAGCAGCTGCGGCACGAGGCCCCCGGTGTGGTACGTGATCGTCTGGGTGAGCAGCACGAAGTCGATGTCCTCGCCGCGGACCCCGAGCCGGTCCAGCGCCTCGGGCAACAGCCGCACGTCGTGGAACCGGCACCGCGGGTCGAGGGCCTGGTTGGCGGCCTCGAGCGCCGAGCGGTCGGCATCGTCCAGCGGCAGGCCCAGGTCGATCAGCCCGGTCCGCTCGCCGTCGCTGACCAGCCAGACGTAGAACCACAGGTCGTGGAACTCGTTGTCGTTGCGGCCGAAGAACGCCTCCCAGCCCGGGATCGGCAGCCGGGCCACCGGGGTCGCCGCGAGCGTGTACGGGCGGCCGGTCATCGGTCGAGGACCTCGATCAGCCGTTTCGCCAGCGCGGCCCCGTCGCCGTCGCGTAGCCCCATCGGGTTGACCACGAGCACGTCGCGCCAGGCGAGGTCCTCGGCCACGTGGATTCGCGGCGCGCCCCGGTCCAGCTCGCGCACCACGTCATCGGCTGTGCGGCCGGACGGGGACAGGTCGATCTCGAGTACCGGCACGTCCAGGTGGTGCTCGTAGGCGTCGCGGACCGTGCACCGCACGTCCGTCTCCAGCGCGGCGCGGATGTCGGCCAGTTCCCGCTCCCCGTGCCGGTGGTGGGCGCCGGGGTCGCGGACGAAGGCCCGCAGCGCGACCAGCAGGCCGGCGATCTGTTCGCGGCCTACCTTCATGCCCCGGCCGATGCCGTGCCGGCCGCGGACCGGGTCGGCGCCGGTCACCTCCGAGCGCTGCCAGGTCCGGGGTCGGATGTCCATGTCCTGGTGGTGCAGCGCGACCGCGGCGACCAGGTCCGCCCGGCCGCAGAGGATCCCGGCGGTGTGCGGGCCGCGGAACGCCTTGCCGCTGCTGATCGCGACCAGGTCGGCGCCGCCGTCGAACAGGGCCGCGAGCCGCTTTAGGGGCGGCACGTCCATCGCGGCGTCCACGAGGACCGGCACCCCGGCCCGGTGCGCCAGCTGCGACACCTCGGCCACGCTGAGGTGGTCGCCGCCCCGCCCGGGCCGCCACAGCACCAGCGCGGCCCGCTCGTCGAGCTCGCGCAGCAGTTCGTCGGGGCGGGTGGAGCCCGGATAGCCGATCTCCACCAGTTCCGCGCCGACCGCTGTCAGCGCGTGGTCGTACGGGTCCCGGTGCGCCCGCTGGACGATGACCCGGCGGCGTGGCCCGGACACCTGCGGCAGTACGTCGATCGCCGCGGGCCGGTCGCCGGCCAGGCAGACGGCGGTGGCCAGGCTCAACGCCGCCGCCGCGCCGCTGGTGACGTAGGCGGCCGGCGCGCCGAGCAGCGCGGCGATCTCGGCGCCGGCCGCCTCCTGCAGCTCGTCCATGCGCACGTTGCGTGTGCCCGCTGCGCGCATGGCCTCGACGACCTCGTCGGACAGCGGCAGGCCGCCCAGCCGGGTGGCCGGCCCGACCGCGTTGATGATGGTCCGGATGCCCAAGTCCGCGTAGATGTCCATACGTGTCGGTGCCCTTCAGCTCGAAGCGGTGTGCACGATCTCGCCGCCCCGGACGGTCAGCTCGGCCGAGACGGTGGGGGACGGGCCGTCGGTCACCCGCAGTACCGCGAGGTCCGCCGGTGCCCCGGGACGCAGGCTCCCCACGCCGGCGCCGTCCAGCCCGGCGACCCGGGCGGGCACGATCGTCGTGCGGCGGACCACGTCGGGCAGGGCGACGCCGAGCGCGAGGAACTTCGCCATCACGTCCGGCAGGCTCCCGACGATGTCCCGGGAGTAGGTGTGCAGGTCGGAGCTGATCGTGTCGGGCAGGAACCCGGCCGCCACCGCCGCCCGGGCCTGCTCCGGGTCGAACCCGCACATGCCGTGCCCGACGTCGAAGACCACGCCGCGCTGCCGGGCCTCGGCGACCAGGTCGACCACCCGGCCGTGCTCGGTGAACGGCGTCCCGGACAGGCCGGTGAAGCAGTGGGTGAGAATGTCGCCCGGCCCGAGCCGGGCCAGGATGTCGGCCAGGGACGCCGGCGGAGGCCCCAGGTGGACCATCAACGGCAGCCCTTCGGCGTCGGCGACCTCGCGGGCGCGGTCCAGGGCCACCACGCCGTTGTCCCCGGCCACGTCGGCCGACGCCCGCACCTTCACGCCCACGATCCGGTCCCGGTGGGCGTCGATCGCCGCGCGGCAGCTGGCGGGGTCGACGTAGGCGAGAGTCTTCAGCTCACCGGAGAGCAGGATGCTCGTGGTACCGACGCTGGAGATGTTGATGAACGCCGCGATCCGGGTGCGGGCCTGTTCGACGGTACCGCGGATGAAGGCCCCGAACAGGTGCGCGCCGGCGCTGCCGGTGTCGACCATGGTCGTCACCCCGCTGGGCGGGCCGACGACGTCCGGATCGACGCCGAGGTCCTGGCCGACGAACACGTGCGTGTGCAGGTCGACCAGCCCCGGCGTGACCACTAGCCCGGACACGTCCACGATCCGGTCCGCCGCACCCGCCGTTGCGGGCGCGGCGATCCGCCCGTCCCGCACGACGACGTCGCCCGGGGCCAGAGAACCGGCCTCCGGGTCACAGACCAGACCACCACGCAAAACGAACGTCGTCATGAGACGCTCACCGGCTCGCCGGTGCGGGCCGACGCCGCCGCCGCGGCGGCGCAGACCATGGCCCGCCGTCCGTCCTCGGCCGTCGGGTCGACCGGCGCCGACCCCTCGCACGACGCGACGAACGCCGACAGCTGCCGGTGCAGCCAGTCGTCGCCGGCGTACGACTCGGTCCGCTCCACCGTCGCCGACCGCACGCCGAGCACGCCGCCCTGCTCGATCCGCAGCTGCCCGGCGCTGCCCTGCACGACGGTCAGCGACCGGGCCTCCGCCTCGTGCGTGCGGCCGAACGACAGCGCGATCCCGGCGACCGCACCCGACGCGAACGTCCCGGTGATGGTGGCCGCCGACTCGGCCTCCCCGACCAGGCCCGCGGTCCGGCAGGTCAGCTCGGCCAGCGGCTCGCCGACCAGCCAGGGCAGCCGGTCGAAGCAGTGGTGCGACTGCAGCTGCAGGACCCCGCCGCCACGGCCGGCATCCCAGTACCAGGGTGGCGTGTTCGGCGTCGCCTCGGCGATCACGTCGGTGACGGACACCGGCTCTCCGATCACCCCGTCGGCGACCAGCCGCCGGGCCGCGAGCCACTCGGCCCGGAACCGGTAGCTGAAACCGACCATCAGCACCGTGCCTGAGGCGTCCCGAGCCGCGATGATCCGGTCCGCCTCCTCGACGCTGTTGCACAGCGGCTTGTCGATCAGGACGTGGACGCCCTGCCCGGACGCGTGCACGCAGGCGTCGACGTGCCCTTCGTGCGGCAGCCCCAGGTACACCGCGTCGACCGACCCGGAGCCGAGCAACTCCGGATAGCCGTCGAACGCGGTCCCGCCGTACCGGGAGGCCAGCGCGCCGGCCCGCTCGCGCACCGGGTCGGCCACGGCGGTGAGCCTCACCCCGGGCAGCCGGCCGACCGTCTGCGCCACCTTGGCGCCCATGATCCCGGCGCCGACGATGCCAAGTCTGATCACGACCCGCCCCTCACATGCCCAGCAGTTCGCCGCCGTCGACGACGATGTCGCCCAGCAGGATGTGGGAGCTGTCCGGGGAGAGTAGGAAGCGGACCACGGCGGCGATGTCCGGGCCGCGGGCGACCCGGCCGGCGGGAATGCGGGGGCGGAATGCCAGGAGGCTGCCCTCGGCCAGGTCGTCGACTGTGGCATGGTCGCTGGCGAGTTGGCGCATCATCTGGGTGTCCGTCGGTCCGGGGGAGACGGTGTTGACCCGCACGCCGCTGGCGGCGACCTCCAT
>NZ_JBICTV010000086.1:0-5279 GCF_043197855.1 Dactylosporangium sp. NPDC048998 | reverse complement strand
CTCGTGCAGGTTCTGCCAAACCCCCTTCATGTTCTCGGCACGGTTCCGGCACCGCAGTGTGGAGAACGTCCGCTGGCACGTCGACCAGATGCGTGAGCGGGGTCTGCGGGACGTCCGGTTCATCACGCCTACGGCGCTGTCGTACGGCAGCCAGGACGAGTCGCCGAACCTGGACGCCGTCGAGGAGCTGCTCGCCTCGTGCAAGGAGGGCATCGGCCCGGAAGGCCGCGTCTTCTTCGGCTCGTTCCCGAGCGAGATCCGCCCTGAGCACGTGAGCCGTGAGGCGCTGAAGCTCGTCAAGCGTTACTGCTCCAATAACAACATCATCGTCGGTGCCCAGTCCGGCTCGGACCGCGTCCTTGACGCCGCGAAGCGGGGCCACGGCGTCGAGGAGGTCAAGCGTGCGGCCCGCCTCGGTATCGAGGAAGGCTTCCGCATTAACGTCGACATGATCTTCGGCATGCCCGGCGAGGACCAGGGCGACGTCGACGATTCGCTTCGGTTGGCCCGCGATCTGGCCGAGATGGGCGCGCGGATCCATGCCCACACCTTCATGCCCCTGCCCGGCACCCCTTGGCGCGACGCGGCCCCGGGCGACGTTGACCCCGAAACCATCAAGGCAGTGGACCGGCTCTCGCAGCAGGGCGTGTTGTACGGCCACTGGCAACGGCAACGGCAACACGCGGCACGACTGGCCGCAGCCGCCGAGGCGTACCCGCGGCCAGGCCGCAGTCGGACGCTGTTGCCGATCCGCCCGGCATCGGAATAGATACGAAATCCGGCACCCACGAGCCAGCCGCCTGGCCACCCACGGGGCCCAACGCACAGCGGCTATCGCAACTGATGGCGTCTGATGGAGTGATGTTCGCAAACGACCAGCGCAGACCGTCAGGCTCGGACTTGCCGCCAACGTCGTCGCCGACAGTGACCGCGCCGCGAGCCTGCCCAGGCCGAGTCCTGCAGCCCTCGGCGCAGTCTGCGACCTCCACAGCATCGCCTAACCTGGCGCCGACCCGACAATTGCTTCCTTGCGCGCTCGCTCTCCCTCGGGAACGAAGTTCCTCACGGGCGACACGAGATATGACGGTGACCCGCCATCCTTCTGACCAGGAGGTTTGCGTCGGGAATGAAGCCACGATGCGGGCTCATGTCGACGACAAGGCGGGTGGAAGCGGGGCCGCGAAAGGCTGGGTCACAGCAGACGCATCGCGCCAGTGGACGCCTTGAAGTCGTAGAATCGTTCTTCGCCTCTGGTCATCGCGATGATACGTAACGGCGGGTCATAGTCGTCCCACCCGCGGGCGGCCCTTAGCGCTACCACAATGCTCCGATCCTGGTACGTGACAAGAACATCGAGATCGGCAGGGCTGGACGACTTGAGAGCCGACCCGAACAGCCACACCTGCAGCTCTGGAAACTCAGCGGCTAGTCGGCAGAATTCATTGAGATGCGGCCAGCGGTCCGTCAGGCCCATTCTTTTCCCAGATCGTTGAGAAATTCGTTGAACGTCAGAACCCGAACGCCGGCGTGCTCGGCTGCCTTTGATACTTCATCCGCAAATCCTCGACAGTTCGGATTGGTGTTTACAATGACGTCGAGATCAACGTTATCGTTGCGGTCCAAGAGTGTGTAGACCTCGTCGGAGGTGAGTTCGTAGTGGTCGACAGTCACGATGTTCAGCGTGGAAAGCGCACCGACCCGAGAGATCTCGTATACTGCCGCTCCGCGGCGCCGCAAACCGTCGACATGACGATTGTTGCCCAGCCGGCTTAGTACATATGCCTGTTCACGGCTCAGGTGTTCGGCGATGTTTACGTCTTCGGCAAGCGCGGACTTGAGCTCGCCGAAGGTAGAAAGGCAGATGCCCAGTTCATCTGCGAGCTCGTAGGCTTCGCTTTCGGCCTGCCGTTTAACGAGTACCACGAATTCGACGCTGGGCATCTCCTGATGGGCCAGATTGAGGTCCGCTGTCGTGAACCAGTCGGTTCCACTCTCGACACAGTAGACGAATGCGGTCGGCCGAACCCATCGCTCGATCTGCAAACCGTGCTGTCCAATGGGATGGATCGTATACTCGTCCTGCAGTTTACCGATGATCCAACTTCGGATGGTCATACCGCTTCTCCAGTCAGGATCGAGCCCATGCCGTCCGGGAAGCGGGTAGATTCGGCGCCCCAATCGCGAAAGAGGTGGCGCGCTGCGAACTCCATTACGTGGAGGGCGAAGAGGTCGGCGATGCGGCGCTCCTGTGGCCCAAGCAGCGACCGGTTCTGTTTCAACACCCTTCCGATCGTGGCGTTGTTGGGCACGATTGTCGAGACCACGTGCCGGCGCCACTGAGTGGCCCGTGCTTCGGAGAAGTTGCCAGCCACCGGTCCGTATTGGATAAAAATGACTCGGTTTTCCTCCAGCAGAGGAGTGATGAATGCCCGGCACGCGTCTCGAGTCTTGAACTCCGGCGTGCCGAAGGCGCGTTGGAGCGATTCCTGATGTCGGACCTTCCATTGTTGCAGCAGCTCGATCGGGTACACATCAGGCGCTTTGTCAACCTTCCTGTGGCAGTTGGCGCACAGTACGACAACGTTGCTGTGGTGCGCTCGTGCCTCCGGCGAGAGCTGAGAGACCGCCACGTCGCGAGGGCCGCCGGTCGAAGCGGCAATGATGTGCGCCATCTCGGCGAAGTCAACGTCTGCGTTGTCGTCGAATAGGACAACTTCACACTCAGGGTTGGTGCAGTACCCACCCGCCTCGCTCCAGAGGCGACGCTTCGTTGAATCAGTGAGCGGAAGCCGTTCACACGTCTTTCGCGACATGCTGCTCCTTGTGTATCAGGATGCCGGGTCGGCGGCAGCCACCATTCGAGCCATTGTCCCACAGACTAAGTAATCAGCTGATCGATTCGACTAATCAGATGATCGATCAGGATCGCCTACGATCGGCGCCTCGGAGCCCGTGAAAACATTCGAACCTCACCCATCCTTGCTGGCGATCCGCCAGGCTCTAGAAAGTCCGAAACGTCGACTTCGGGCAGCTTGTTTACCTCTTCTCCAAGATAAAAGTTGATCATCTCGGTACTGAAGTGAAGCCGATCAGCCAAAGCCTCGATCCCCACGCCACTCTTTGTGGAGATCTCAAGAGCGCGCTTAAGAAGGACGGGCTGTTCGCCGGGGTAAGCATCTATCGGCTCGGGCTGAACGACTAGAGATTCCTGGAGTTCATGAAGCCTTTGCCAGGCCCGCCTGTAAGGCATATCACCCAGAAGTCCTAGCTCTCGGCTTCGGTATATGAGAGCCCTGATCGAAACTCCCCATGCCGTTTGTAGGCGAGCGTACACATTGAAGTCAACGCGGCCTGGCAGGCTCGGCATAATTGAGGCCGAAGGCATTAGGAACTCGGCAGCAAACGCGTCGGCTTCCCGTTCATGTTCAATATCACCTGGCTGCGCCTCGCCATGCATCACAAGATGACCAAGTTCGTGCGCCGCAGCAAATCGGAGGTGGTAAACGTCGTCTCTGTCTGTTGTTAACACCACTACAGGCCGCGGAAGTCTTGCGGTAGAAAACGCCTTCACGCGCGCCGCTTCGGAGAACGGAAGAAGCGTGACGATAATCCCTTTTGACTCCAGCAGTCTCACCATGTGGGGAATCGCAGCTTCTCCTAGGCCCCACCTACGACGCAGTTCACGTGCCGCTGCAGCTGGTTCACCAGGAACGGACGGCACGACTTCGCCGGCCACCCAACCAGGGAGATCGATCGAAGGAAGTCGCACCCTCTCACCAAGGGCGTGACTTAACTCCCAGACCTGTGCAGCGTACGCAACCCCCCGCTCACGCTCGTACGCCCTAGTCGACCGAAGACTACTGAAGTGCGCCATCGATACATCAAGGCTTGCCTTCGGTCGGCCTGCGCTAAATGCAAAGAAGCGGACCGGCACACCAAGAACCTCGGCCAGCCTCAAAACGAGTTCCGGCCGAGGTCGAATGGTTCCTGCCTCGTATTGTCCGACGGCCGCAGCCGAGACATCTATCTTGTCGGCAAGCGCGCTTTTTGTCAGGGCAGCAAGCTGCCGCGCCTGTGTCAGGCGAGCCCCATCGAAAAGTTCTACAACATCGAGCGCTAGCTCCAGTTGTATATTAAGACGCGTTGGAAGATTCGTTACCTTCTTCTTGGTCGGGTCCTTCGATGTCATTTTCATTATCCCCAATATCTACACCGATGGCCTCGTCATCGTCATTAAGGCCAAGGTAAACCTCGGGCTCCGGCCGAGAATCGAACCGGTCAAGGTTGTCGGCTATATCGTCTCTAATGCCAGTCAAATCACCGGCAAGAGCGTCGCTTAGCTGCAGCTCTTCGTCAAAGTTCCAATGAAGATGTCCACTGGGATACAATTCGACGTCGCCGAGAATCACCCGCAACAGACGCGACTGCGGGTTGGAGCAGAATGCGGCAAGCACCGCCTTGATTTCGCCGGCCCCGTCCACTCCCGACTCGAAGTGCTGAAAGACCTTCTCCGGCTCGCGCCCGATTGCGTCGAGATCCATCCAGCCTTGCGCTCGATTTCACTCGCGGTTCGAGCGGCGAACAGATCCCTCTTGAAGTTCGACACAACCTTCATGGGGATCTCGCGGTGATCGACATCGCTCGCGTTCCCGAAACACCAGGGATAGATGAGCGCACCGTCAACGAAGGCGAAAGGTCGACCGTGCAACTTGAAGATCTCGGCGTCGACGAGCTTCTTCAGTGCGTAAGCCACCGCATCGAGGCTGTAGTAGTAGCGGGCGGTCCCGTAAACAGCCCTCTTGTGGAACGTGCTGCCAGCGTATTCGTTCGCCGCCTCGTTGTTGGCAACGGAGAGCCCAAGGGCCACCCCCCGCCTCAGGCCGGGAGCACCGGCCCCGAAGCGCCGATCGAGCCAAGAACCTTGCAAGTCGTCCCCCTTCAGTCCTACCCGCCACTTCAGCGGGCGTTGCCCCCCTCAGCATCATGCACTTTAGAATTTCGCAGTGCAAGGGTATCCGACACTTCGGCGAGTCACGCAGACGCGAGCGGCCGGCCGCACCACGTGCACGCCGACAGCCGGTACACCCAGATCAACGCATGCGACTGACGATTGGGGCTCTCCCGCCGCGTGGACCGCCGGACGCGGCGTGTACGAAAGTTGTGCTTGAAGCAACCCCCGAGGGGTCGAAGAGACGCGCACCGCGTGCTGCTGCTCAGATCCTGAGCTCCTCGTACAACTCCGAGGATCAGAGAGTAGTTGGGGCTAGTGCGCACACGAA
>NZ_JBICTV010000085.1:1802-5463 GCF_043197855.1 Dactylosporangium sp. NPDC048998 | reverse complement strand
CGAAAGATTGTCCGGCGGCGTCCTACTCTCCCACACTCTCTCGGGTGCAGTACCATCGGCGCTGGAGGGCTTAGCTTCCGGGTTCGGAATGGGACCGGGCGTTTCCCCTCCGCTATGGCCACCGAAACACTATGAACCTATCAACCCCGCACACCCAACCCAACCGGGCCGGGGTGCGAACGGTATTGGTTCAGAATCACACAGTGGATGCAATCATCGTAAAGCTTGTATAGAGGTCAAGTCCTCGGCCTATTAGTACCGGTCAGCTCAAACCTGTTACCAGGCTTCCACCTCCGGCCTATCAACCCAGTGGTCTCGCTGGGGGCCTTAACCCTCAAGGGGTGGGATACCTCATCTCGAAGCGAGCTTCCCGCTTAGATGCTTTCAGCGGTTATCCCTTCCGAACGTAGCCAACCAGCCGTGCTCTTGGCAGAACAACTGGCACACCAGAGGTTCGTCCGTCCCGGTCCTCTCGTACTAGGGACAGCCCTTCTCAAGTATCCTACGCGCGCGGCGGATAGGGACCGAACTGTCTCACGACGTTCTAAACCCAGCTCGCGTACCGCTTTAATGGGCGAACAGCCCAACCCTTGGGACCTACTCCAGCCCCAGGATGCGACGAGCCGACATCGAGGTGCCAAACCATCCCGTCGATATGGACTCTTGGGGAAGATCAGCCTGTTATCCCCGGGGTACCTTTTATCCGTTGAGCGACACCGCTTCCACCTGCCAGTGCCGGATCACTAGTCCCGACTTTCGTCCCTGCTCGACCTGTCAGTCTCACAGTCAAGCCCCCTTGTGCACTTGCACTCAACACCTGATTGCCAACCAGGCTGAGGGAACCTTTGGGCGCCTCCGTTACATTTTAGGAGGCAACCGCCCCAGTTAAACTACCCACCAGACACTGTCCCTGAACCGGCTCACGGCCCAAAGTTAGATACCCAAATCCACCAGAGTGGTATTTCAAGCTTGCCTCCACGACCACTGGCGTGACCGCTTCACCGGCTCCCACCTATCCTACACAAGCGAATTCAGATACCAATGTCAAGCTATAGTGAAGGTCCCGGGGTCTTTCCGTCCTGCCGCGCGTAACGAGCATCTTTACTCGTAGTGCAATTTCGCCGGGCCTGTGGTTGAGACAGTGGGGAAGTCGTTACGCCATTCGTGCAGGTCGGAACTTACCCGACAAGGAATTTCGCTACCTTAGGATGGTTATAGTTACCACCGCCGTTTACTGGCGCTTAAGTTCTCCGCTTCGCCCCGAAAGACTAACAGGTCCCCTTAACGTTCCAGCACCGGGCAGGCGTCAGTCCATATACGTCGTCTTACGACTTAGCATGGACCTGTGTTTTTAGTAAACAGTCGCTTCCCCCTGGTCTCTGCGGCCACCAACCGCTCCACCAGCACGTGGTCTCACCATCGGTGGCCCCCCTTCTCCCGAAGTTACGGGGGCAATTTGCCGAGTTCCTTAACCACAGTTCGCCCGATCGCCTCGGTATTCTCTACCTGACCACCTGTGTCGGTTTCGGGTACGGGCCGCTCGAAACTCGCTAGAGGCTTTTCTCGGCAGCATGGGATCACTGACTTCACCTGAACGGCTCCGCATCACGCCTCACCCACATGCAGCACGGATTTGCCTATGCTGCGGGCTACACGCTTGCCCCGGCACAACCACCGGCCGGGTCCAGCTACCCTCCTGCGTCACCCCATCGCTTGCCTACTACCACCCAAGTTCCCAACATCAGACTTCAGACCCGAAAGCCATCCACCATCCGGAGGTTAGTACAAGCAGGTTCAGCATGGACGCTTCTACGCGGGTACGGGAATATCAACCCGTTGTCCATCGACTACGCCTCTCGGCCTCGCCTTAGGCCCCGACTCACCCAGGGCGGATTAGCCTGGCCCTGGAACCCTTGGTCATCCGGCGGCAGGGTTTCTCACCCTGCTTTCGCTACTCATGCCTGCATTCTCACTCGCGTCACCTCCACGACTGGATCACTCCGCCGCTTCACCGGTGACACGACGCTCCCCTACCCATCCACACACCTGGACCCCCAAAGAGGCCGAGTACACGTGTGAATGCCACAGCTTCGGCGGTGTGCTTGAGCCCCGCTACATTGTCGGCGCGGAACCACTTGACCAGTGAGCTATTACGCACTCTTTCAAGGGTGGCTGCTTCTAAGCCAACCTCCTGGTTGTCTATGCGACCCCACATCCTTTACCACTTAGCACACGCTTAGGGGCCTTAGCTGGTGATCTGGGCTGTTTCCCTCTCGACTACGAAGCTTATCCCCCGCAGTCTCACTGCCACGCTCTCACTTACCGGCATTCGGAGTTTAGTTGACTTCAGTAAGCTTGTAGGCCCCCTAGGCCATCCAGTGCTCTACCTCCGGCAAGAAACACGCAACGCTGCACCTAAATGCATTTCGGGGAGAACCAGCTATCACGGAGTTTGATTGGCCTTTCACCCCTAACCACAGATCATCCCCCAACTTTTCAACGTTGGTGGGTTCGGCCCTCCACGCGGTCTTACCCGCGCTTCAGCCTGCCCATGGCTAGATCACTCCGCTTCGGGTCTAGGACACGCGACTGAACGCCCTATTCAGACTCGCTTTCGCTACGGCTCCCCCACACGGGTTAACCTCGCCACGTATCACTAACTCGCAGGCTCATTCTTCAAAAGGCACGCCGTCACCCCTGCCCCAAAAGGCAGGACGCTCCGACGGATTGTAGGCGCACGGTTTCAGGTACTATTTCACTCCCCTCCCGGGGTACTTTTCACCTTTCCCTCACGGTACTCGTCCGCTATCGGTCACCAGGGAGTATTTAGGCTTACCAGGTGGTCCTGGCAGATTCACGGCAGATTACAGGAGTCCGCCGCTACTCGGGAACACATCAACACAGACCGACAGTTTTCGCCTACCGGACTATCACCGTCTACGGTACCGCTTTCCAGCGAACTTCGACTAACCATCGATTTTCTGACTGTGCGACCAGCCGGCAGACCAGTCAAGACACGCCCCACAACCCCAAACATGCAACCCCTGCCGAGTATCACACATGCCTGGTTTAGCCTCATCCGCTTTCGCTCGCCACTACTCACGGAATCACAATTGTTTTCTCTTCCTGCGGGTACTGAGATGTTTCACTTCCCCGCGTTCCCTCTACCTGCCCTATGTGTTCAGGCAGGAGTGACACCACATGACTGGTGCCGGGTTCCCCCATTCGGACACCCTGGGATCACAGCTCGGTTGACAGCTCCCCCAGGCCTATCGCGGCCTCCCACGTCCTTCATCGGCTCCTGGTGCCAAGGCATCCACCGTACGCCCTCAGCAACTTGACCACAAAGCTTTAAGATGCTCGCATCCACTGTGCAATTCTCAACCAACACCAAACCCAAACCCGCAACGCTTCAGCCTCCGACCAACCGGCCGCGGTTCTCAAGCAAGATTTGGATTCCTTGTCCGAAACAAACCTTGGTTGGTTGTTTCAGGACCCAACAGGGTGCCTATACGATCACCGCAAACCGCATCCAGGACCGTTCCACGCCAGCTCACGCCAGCAGTACTAGAACCTTGGACCGTTGTCCGCAGGACCTTCGCCAGTGTCTCCGCCATTGAGCACCCCACCACCACACTCGGGCGGTGCGGGCTCCTTGCAC
>NZ_JBICTV010000084.1:0-5747 GCF_043197855.1 Dactylosporangium sp. NPDC048998 | reverse complement strand
CCGCTTGTTGCGCAGGCCGCAGCGTTTGGCACAGTTGTCAAGCCCCGGGTTTGATCGCCATCCGCAACGCATCGAGGGCCGGGTCCGTGCAGAGCGAGGTGGCCACCTGCCAGCCGACGATCATGCGGGAGAACACGTCCAGGATGAACGCCGCGTACACCTACCCCGCGCTCGTGCGGAGGTAGGTGAGGTCCGCGACCCACAACTCGTTCGCCCCGGGTCGCGGTGAAGTCACGTTCAGCGAGGTCACCGGGGCGTGCGGTCTCGGGCGCGTTCGCCCGCCGCAGGTGCTGCAGCGCCAGCTCGAAGACGAAGAAGGTGAGCAGCCCGGCCGCTCGAAACGCGGCCGGGAGCTTGCACACCGGGCACTCAGGCGGAGAGAAGGCCGCCATCGATGACCACAGACTGTCCCGTGATGTATGCCGCGGCCGGACTGAGCAGGTACATGATGAGGGCGGCCACCTCCTCCGGATCGCCCTGCCGGCCCAGCGGCACCCGCGCAACAACGCCGTCCACGGCTGCCTCCGTGTCGGGCTGGGCCCTCCAGTACGGATCGTTGAATGGGGTGTCGATCCACCCCGGACACACACTGTTGACGCGAACTCCGCTGCCCGCGAGCTCGACCGCCAATGATCGGGTCAGGCTGATGAGTGCGCCCTTGGACGCGGCATACGCAAAAGTGCCGGGGCTGCCGCGGTGAGCCGCGGTCGAGCCCGTAAACACGATGCTCCCGCGGGTGTTCGCCAGCGCGGCCATGGCCGCCTGCGCAAGCAGATATGGGGCTCGCACGTTCACCGCCATTGTCGCCTCCCACGCCTCGAACTGGAAGGACTCCAAGGGAGCAACGACGTGCAGACCGGCCGTCACGACGACGTGGTCGAGCCGCCCGAATGCCTGCAGGGCTGCGGCCACGGCGGCCTTCGGCGCGTGCCGGTCGGCCAGGTCGTGATGCCCCACGACGATCCGCCCCTGAGCCTCCTGCGCCGCCACCTCCCCCGCAGCCGAGTCATTAACGTCGGCCAGGTAAACGTCGGTCCCGGCGGCGCGCAGAGCCCGCACCGTCGCACGTCCGATCCCGGTGGCGCCGCCCGCGACCAGCGCGGAGGTCACGCGCCAGTCACCGCGTACGCCCGGTAGTTGGCCGATCCCGGCCCGGCCGCACGGTTCTTCACCACGGCAGCTGCGCGGTACACCGCCGAGCTCGGCGTGGCATCACGGACGACGGCCGGGACGTCACCGCCCTCCCCGCGGCTGTCGGCCAGGGCGTCGAGGATCCGTGTGAGAAACTGGGGCAGGTCGTTCGGCAGTTGCGATGTGATGAGATTGCCATCGACAACGACGGCCTCGTTACGCCAGTCGCCACCAGCATGAATCACATCGTCCTTGATGACAGGGACCGAGGTGACGGCACGCCCCTTCACGATGTCCGCGCTCGCCAGCAGCCACCCCGCGTGGCAGATCGCCGCGACCGGGGCGCCACGGCCATCCAGGGCGCGAACGAATTCGACGAAGCTTCGTTCCCGGCGCAGGTACTCGGGTGAAAAGCCGCCCGGCACGATCACCGCGTCGAAGTCGTCTGCCGACACATCCGCGATGCCGACTTCGGCCACAACCGGGTAGCCCAGCTTGCTGGCGTACACCTCCCCCGCGCGGGAGCCTACGATCGTGACCTTCGCGCCGGCCTCACGCAGCCGCAGGACCGGATACCACAGCTCCAGCTCCTGGTACAGGTTCTCGGCAAGGACAGCAACTCGAGCCTTCTGCAGTTCCATCAAGTCCTCCGTCAGACCGCAATCGAAAAGATGCGTCGGGGGTTGTGAATCATGATCTTGTCGAGCTGTTCGTCGGTGACACCTTTGGACTTCAAGCGCGGAACCCAGCTGGTGAACATGTAGTTGAGGTCGACTTTCTCGTTCTCCAGTTGCGGGTCGGACTCGGTGACCGTCGCACGGGGGTTGAAGAACCACCGATCGAACGAAAGAACGATGCGATCCAAGTAGCCGTCCTCGATGAGCTCCACGAGGGCATTGGCCATCGCCTCGTCCAGCTCTTCCGCGCTATCGATGCGCCAGGGAATGCCGATGTGGTCGAGCTGGACGTTCGCGCCCATCTTGAGGACCTCGCGCATCATGTTGAGCTGAGGCGGCACGAAGGCGTGGCCGATGATCACCTTTGACAGGTCCATGCCGACCTCGTCGAGGATCTCGAGCTGCTCGCGTCCGGGGTTGGTGACCTGGAAGTCCATCGGGTCGATGTGCGTGTTGATGCCGCAGCCGGTTTCCATGGCCGCCCTGCCGGCGGCCCGGATCAGGCGGTCCTCCACTTCGTGGACGTGGCGACCGTACGCGCCCACCGGGCTCGGCTTGGGGAAGACGCTTTCCTGACCGGTGGCGATCTTGATGGCGCCGGCCTTGTACGGCGTCTGCTGCCACGCGAACACCATGCCCTCAGTGAGGTCCCGCACGAAGAACTCCGTGAGCTCCTCGACGGTCTGCCGACGCCAGTAGTAGGGCACGCCCATGCGTTCCGGGAAGAACCCGGTGATCGCCACGACGTTGATGCCGGTGCGCTTGGCGACGTCCACCATGAACTGCGGGTGACGGCCGACCTCCGCCGGGGTCATGTCGATGAGGGTTTTGTAACCGTTGGGGAGCATGCCATCGGTGATCTGGCCGCTGACCCGTTCTACGGCGGCGGGGTGGTCGAATACGGTCCGGTGGTCCAGCTCGGCCCCTGGATACCCGTAGAGCAGGTGCTCGTGGGTGAGGATGCGACCGGACTGCTCGGCCGGGACGTCACCCAGCACGGTTCGCAAGATGTGCATGACGAACTCTCCTTTGACGTCGAGGAACGGCGGCTCAGCCGGCCAGCTCGGTGCACAGCCGGGCGACCAGGGAAGGAAGGGCATCGGCGTCCACCGCGACACGGTCGGGATCGACGTCGAGGACGAGCTCCCGAACCAGGTGAGCACCAGAGCCGCTCGCGAAAATGGGCACCTCCGCAGCGCGCAGCCGCCTGAGAAGAGCCACCTGCTCGTCGCTGAGTGCCGGGCGACCGACAACGGTCCCCGGCACTACTAGTGCATCCACCGCCTCGGCCACGACCTCGCCTGAGGCCGTGTCCCCGAGAATCGGGTATCCCAAGTGGCTCTCACACGGGCCCTCCCCCGGACCGACGACCTTGACCTCCGCCCCCTCCTCCCTGGCGCGCAGGACTGGGTACCAGAACTCAAGCTCCTGGTAGCCGTCGAAGGCGAAGACGACGATCGAACGATTGGACAAAGTCATGAGGAGTGGCCTGACCTCTCAGATAACTGGTCTGCTAGATGAACCAGTTGCAGTGTGCCACACGATTATTCGGTTGGGAAGGTCCGCCATGAAGCGCAGCGTGCGGTTCCGCCGATAACGCGGAGGGTTGATGAGCAGGCCAGAGCCTGCTCATGGGTGATGTTCAACGGTTCCGATGTATCGATGTTCTTTTGTGTACCAGGCGGCCTCGTACTCGTCTGGTGACCCAGCGACGGTCTTCACGGCGGGGCTTTGTTCCGGCCGTTCCACGCCCGGATCTGCGGCCCGGCGGCAAACTTGCCGCCGGGCAGGCGCACGGCGCCGGACAGTCGGTCCTGCACCTACTCACGCAACCGCTCGTGCAACACGAGTTTGGCGGTCTTGGGCGTTTGGCCCGCCGATCCGCATGCGTCCGGTTCGCCTGATGGCTGGCCGGGATTGGTCGTGATGCCGGACTGCCGACACTAGACCGCGCGAAACGGCGTCATCCGGGCCGTCGAGGCTGCGGTTCGGATGCGTTGGGTCAGGAGCCGGGCTGGGCTGAGGTGAACTTGTTGCGTGCGTACGAGGCGGCCCCCAGAAGTGCCGCGTCCTCGTCGTCCGCCACGTGGTGCAGCTCTGTTCGGGCCCAGTGCGGCCGGGTTTGGTCCCAGTGCGTTCGTGCCGCTCGGCCGAACCATGTGTCCGGGGCCAGGGTCGCGCCGGCCAGGATGATGCGGCGGGGATCATGCGTCGCGACGATCGTGCGCATGCCGGCGGACAATGCGACGGCGGACCGGTTGAGGATCTCGGCCGCCCGGCTGTCGCCGTCCCGGGCGGCGTCTTGAAGGTCTCCGGCGTGCAGGACGCGTCCACTGCGTGCGCGCGCAGCGAGCAGGGGACTCGACCCTGTCTGGGCGAGTGCGTTTGCGGCTTCAGCCAGGATCCGTCCAGAGACCAGCTGCTCCAGGCAGCCGGTGCCGCCGCACGGGCAGCGTGGGCCATCGACGTCGATGACCACGTGGCCGAAGTCACCGGCTCCTCCGAGTCCGGGGTCCAGCGAACCGTCTTTGACCACCGCTCCGCCGATGCCGGTACCCATGGTCAAAACGGCGGTCGTCCCGTGCGGCCAGCGCGCTGCCACGCCCAGTGCTGTGGCCTGGGCGTCGTTGAGCAGGTAGGTGGGCAGTGGCAGGTGCGGACGCAGGGCGGCGGCGACGTCGGTCCCGTCGGTGAAACCGAGGTTGAGGGCGGTGCCGACGACGCCTTCCTGGATCACACCCGCGAGTCCTACGCCCACCGCCATGGGAGGCTGGGCGAGGTTTGCGGTGATGCGTAGGACCATGTCCGCGACGGTGGTGTACTGCTCTGCCAGACTCTGCGGTTTGGCGCGCCGGTCCTTGCGCACGACCGTGCCGCCCGACACGGCGGCTACCCTGATCCAAGTCCCACCCCAGTCGACGGCGGCCACGAGGGTGTCGTGACCGCCGTCGACCGCGGGATCAGCCAACGCTGCCCGGCCGATACTCGCCGGCCACCGAGAAGATGCACGAGGCGGGGTCGTGGCTCATGTTGTAGAACGAGTGTTGCGTGCCGGCCGGGATTCGCACACCGTCCCACGGGTTCAGCTCGACCCACTTCTTCGTGCCGGAGAACTCGACGTGCAGGTTGCCTGACTCCACGAAGACCACCTTGTCCGCGCCGTGGCTGTATTCGCCACTTCGCTGGCCGCCCAGGAATGACATCTTCCCGGCGGTGAGGTGTTCCGTACTGGCCAGGATTCCCACGAGGATCTCGCGGCCCCGAATGCTGCCTTCCATGCGCCAGAGGATGTCGGCCTCCCGGATCATCCATGTGGTCCGCTCACGTGGGGTGTCGCGGGCCATCGGCCAGTTTCCGAGCAGCTCGTCCTGGCCCTGCTTCGGCGGACCCTCGAGCGGGGGTTGGGCGCGAGCGTAGGCTCCGCCCGTTCCGGACTTGGGAGCAGGCTGGAAAAACTCGAGCATCCGCAGTTGCACATTGCTGTGGTTCCACTGGTAGTGCCATGTGTCCTTGCGGAAGAAGATGGCCTCACCAGGGTTGACGACGAAGACCTCGCCGGTGACCGGGTTGCTCTGGACCATGCGCCCCTCGAGCACGTAGAAGAGCTCGTCCGCTCCGAACACGGTGGGGTTGGCGGGCGAGGAGATCGCGGAACCGTTCGGCGGCATGCCGACGATGTTGAGGTTCATCGTCGCGTCGTCAGCGTAGAACCAGTCGCACAGCCGTCCGGTGGTCTCGTCACCCCAGGTGCGCCGCTCGAGGTCTTGGTATCGAAGGACTTCCGGCTCGCGGGTGGTCTCGTCTGTCATTTCGCCTTCTCGGGTCGGACGCTTTCACGTTGAATCCAGCCAAGCACGTGAAGCTAACTGGTCTGTATGTTGAACCAGTCTGATGGATCGGGTCGACCGTGTCAAACGCTGCGGCCTGCGCAACAAGCGA
>NZ_JBICTV010000083.1:0-5805 GCF_043197855.1 Dactylosporangium sp. NPDC048998 | reverse complement strand
ACAAGTACTCGTTCACCAACTCGAACCCCACCGAACCCGGCCCGGCAAACGCCCAGCCGTCGTCCCGCTGGACGAGTTGCAGCGACGATTCCCCCCAGTAGCCGGAGGCCCCAGCGACGTGCTCAGGCACGTTCTCCCAGGTCGCTGAAAGCATAAACTGGCCGAGTAAAGGGGTCTACGCATCGAGCGTCCGGACCAAGACTCAGCGGTGGTCGGTGCGCAGACTGATGCCGTTTGCAGATCGTCGAATTCGCTGCCGAATCCATCGGCGGCAGCGGAGGAGCAACTCTTGCATCCGCGGGCGGGCCGCGAGCAAAATTTTCGACCCCATGTACCTGGCCGCCGAGACTGAGGGCTTCTACGAGTTCAAACGAGGCAACCGCAAGTCCTCCACGGTTGGCTGACCGGGCAGTTCGTCTGGCGGGCGCAGCGGCCGTAGCGCCGCGCAGCCGCGCAGCACGGCGAGACAGGCGGTCAGCTCCTCGGCGGTGTAGGCGAGGAAGAGCACGGTCGACGGCCCGGCGGCCCGGCTACTCGCGAGATGGTCGACCGCGGCCAGGATCAGGGTGCGGGCGGTCGTCCCAACGTCGGCGCCGCCGATGCCCGCGCCCAGGAGCGGGAAGAGGATACTGCGCAGCCGTGGGCCGCGCTCGCTGCGCTCCTCGGCCGCGCGCAGGGCGTTGCCCACCGTCCGGCCGAGATCCCGCACGGCGCGGTAGCCGATGCCCGGCTCGCCCTGCACCGCGGCGGTATGGATCAGGCAGCGCACGCCATTGCGCCGGGTCAGCTCGCCAGGCTCGGCGACGACAGCGGTGCCGGCGACGACCGGCCGCCGGTGGCGCACCGCCCGGGCCAGCGCGTCGGCCACCAGGTCGGCCACCACCCGCCCGCTGTCGTCAAGGGCGGCGCCTTCATAGCGGATCGACGCCGACACGGAGTTCTCGTGGACGCGGGCCATCATCATGTCGGTGTTCTCCGGGTTGACCCACGCGTCGACGCCGCGGACGCGCCGGATGTCCCCGGTGACTACGCCGACGCGGCGCGCACCGCCGTCCAGGGTCCGGGCCAGCCCGAACAAGTAGGTCTGTTGGTGCTCCAGCGCCGCGGCTCGGGCTCCGGCCGTGGCCCGCTGTGCCTCCTCGGCGTCCCGCCGCGCCGCGTGAACGGTCGCGCGCAGCGCGGCGGTCCAGACCAGCAGCACGAACGCGCCAGCGCCGGACAACGTCATGCCGAACACCTCGCCGCTGGCCGTCGCGGCAGGGAACAGCGAGAAGATGATCAGGCTCGTACTCAGGGCGGCGCACAGCCAGGCGAACACCAGGATTGTGTGGCGGTGCCCGATCGCGGCGGCCCGCGTGCCCCAGCCGAACGTGGCCAGGCTCAGTGCCAGGAACACCGCGGCGGCGACCAGGGACGCCGCATGCTGAAGCACGGCTACCGGCCCTCGCCCGGCCCGGCCGCGCCACCCGAGTCCGGCCGACCGAGGGGGTCGCACTCGCCGAGCAGCGCACGGGTGAAGGCCGCCGCTGCGAGCGAGGCGTAACCGCGCCAAATCGGGGTGGTGCGGCTGTCGCCGTAGTCGCTGATGCCGCGCACCACGTACCACTCGACGCCGTTAAGGAAGCTCGCCCGCCCGAAGCCCTTGATCTCCATCTCCACGGCCAGGATGTCGTGGCGGCGGGCCAGATCATCGCGGGTGACGGCATCGCGCAGCGACCGGTCGGCGCTGCCGATCCGTCCACGGTGCACCTTCGGTGCGCCCTTGCGGTGCCCGCTGCGACGCAAGCTCGGATGCTTGATGCGCCGGCCTGACTCGTCCGGGGCGTACAACACGTCCGTGTCCTCCGGCGGCCGCTGGAAGCGCGCGAGGTCGGGTCGCCGGCCGGTGTCCAACCAGAATTCCCATGGGTGGTCGCCGCGCCGGTCCCGGGTCAGCAGCCGGTTCACCGCGGCGGTCATCCTCGGCGACGGCTGCGGGAAGCCGGGTCGCAGGCGTGGGCCGTCCGGACGCACGTCCACGTGGTCGTAGTCGACCACCTCCCACGGCACCACAATGTCGCCGAGCCGGACGTGCCGCTCCGCGCGTCCGGGGTCCGGCACGCCGGCCGCGATTCCGGCGAACAGCACGCAGGTGACGGTGGGGAAGCTGCGGGTGAGGTTGGTGCACGCGGTGGCCGCAATGTCGTTGCCACCCTCCGGCAGGACGCTGACGGCGACCACGTGTGCGTGGTCGGGGTCGCGGCTGGGCAGGTAGCCGACGCTGTACGTGGCCGGGTCGCCCACAACGGGGCAGGCCCGGGCGCCGTCCAGCAGCGCGGTGACCGCGTCGTACTCCTCGGCCAGCGCGGTGACGATGCCGATCGTGGCGACCGGCCGGTCGTGTCGCGGCCGCTGAGGGCGGTCCGTGGACCGGTCGGCGCCGGCGGCCTCGTGCACGGTGCTGGTGTTGTTGTTGCCGAAAACGGCGATCTTGCTTTGTACGTCGCCGATATGAAAGTCCTGGCTCATGCGACTGCATCCCTCTTACTAGGCGCCCGGTGCCTTGGCAATGAACGTGTTGGCGTTGCCGAAGCCGACAATGTCGGCCTTCACGGTGTCGACCTTCCAGTTCTGGATGATGGTGGTCACCGACTGGGGCCCGTCCAGCGAGCTGGTGCTGATCCCGCGTTCGACGAGAAACGCGCGCAGCCCCCGGGCCAGCCGGGTGACCATGTAGACCGTGTCGCGCTCGAGCGCCCGCCGCACGTTGTCGTCAGGCGCCTTGAAGTTGTCCGAGGACAGTCCTTCCCGGGCGGTGATGCTGGCCCCGTAGTCGTGGTACCGAAACCGCTTGGCGACGAGCGCCGCGAGGCGCCGGCCCCGCCAGAACACGCGGGCGTCGACCAGCCGGCCGGCAAGCCGGTTCGGCGCGCTCAGGAAATGCCTCGGAAGGTGGCGCGTGCCTTCGCGCAGGACCCGGTACAGCAGGTCTCGCCGATGCGCAGGCAGCCGGCGGACCCGGTCGACGATGGCCGGCAGCAGCGGCAGCAGCGCGTTCAGCGTCACCTCGAAGAACAGCAAGTGACCACGACGGCCGGCCCGCGCGGAGGCGGTGACAACGAGGTCGTCGCGGCGGGTCAGCGACTCGAGGAAGAAGACCCGCTGGAAGTCCTCGTTGTCGCGCTGCTCGTTGCGGTAGGCGATGGTCTCCGGCGCCAGCCGGTCGACGGGCGGGCTCGACGGGCTGGGCAACAGATCGCGGTCGGCCTCGAGCTTGCCGCCGTGCACGTACAACCGGAGCCCGTGGCGGATCCCTTCAGGATTGTCCGCCTGCCAGTCTCGCTCCAGGAACAGGAGCAGGTCGCCGACCTCGAACGGCTCGGGGCCGTCGCCGTCCGGATCCGCCGCGTGGCGGATGTCGACGGAGGTCGGCCAGTGCTCGATCCGCAGGCCACTGCCGATGAACGGCGTCGAGGCCCGCGTCTCGCGGTACGCGATCACGTTCATCTTCGCCACACCCTCCAGCCGGGCCTCCACCGCCGCGGACAACCTCGAAGCGGTCTGGGCCGGCGACTCCGCAGCGCGCCGGCACCGCGTTGCATGCCGGATGGCGGCGAACTGGGCCGCGACGCAAACCGTCCACGCGACGACAACGCCGCCGGCCAGCACTACCAGGGACCGCACCACAATGTCGAGCGATGCGAGCCAGATCCCGGCCAGGATCGCGGCGAACGCGGTCAGCAACACGATCCGCACCGTCTGCTCGCGCTTGCGCTTGAAACGGGCGCGGAGCCTGGCCCCCAGCCTCCCGACGAGCCAACCGGCCCGCCGGGCCACCAGGTACAGCAGCACCATCGCCGCGCCGGCCGCGACCAGGCCGTGCCGCCCGTGCCGTGCGCCGGCCTCGGCGACGAAGGTGGCCGGCGCGGCGAGCAAGCAGGCGAGCAGCGCAGCGTCGCGCAACAGCAGCAGCCGGCGGGCCACCCGGGCGTGGCGCAGCAGCGCGGTCAGGTCGAGCCCTGGCGAGGTGCCCCATCCGCCCTGCGGGTCCGACAGGAACTCGTTCCACACCGCGTCGCACGCCTGCGCGTCGAGGTACAAGTTGGCGCACAGGATTCTCGTCGTCAACTGGTCGCTCGGGGACGGCGGACGCTCGGCGCGTCGCAGCCAGCGCACGGGGGACGCGGCGCTGAGCCAGCTCTGCTGGCCTGCGCTCACACGGGGCTGCGGACGCGGGCGGAAGAAACTGTAACGGCCCTCGGTGGCGCTCATCGCGTTCGTCTCTCCACGTGGACGTTCGTATCATTTGACATAGATCAATATAAGGTCCACCGCTCGTCGGGGGCCCGAAGCGATCGCAGTGAATTCCCGATCCCCGGGCAATGCTCCCGAACGGTATGCTGTCCGGACCGAATTTCCGGCCGTCCGCGGACGTTCGCGGACGGCCGCCACCCGGGAGGTCGGATGGACCGCGAGGCCGACATCGCCACCATGGTCGCGGCGGTGCGCAGCCTCGACGACCTCGCCCGGGCGTTGGACCGGCTGCGGCTCATGGCATCGCGGCACGGTTCCAGGCCGACCTCGCTGCGGGCGATCGCCCGCGGGGTACACAAGTCGCCCAGCACGATCCAGCCGTATCTGAACGGTCAGCGGCTGTGCCCGCACGAGGTGTATCTGGACATATTGCGGCTCCTCGGCGTCCCGGCCGATCAGCGGCGCTTGTGGCTGGCCGCGTGGGAGCGGGTCGCCGATGCCCAGGCGGGCCGGGCACGGCGGGAGCAGGGTCCAAGTGAGGTGCGCGGATCGCGGCCCATCCACTCCACCGATGTGTACCGCTACCGCGTCGACGGGGGCGCCGTCGTCGGCATCGTCACCGGCGACGTCCGGCGGATCCGGTTCATCGATGTCTGGATCAATTCCGAGAACACCGAGATGAAGATGGCGCGCGTCGATGACTTCTCGATCTCGGCAGTCATCCGGTTCGAGGGTTCGGCGCGCGACGAGACCGGCCGGCCCGTCGAGGATCTCATCGCCGACGAGCTCACCGCGAAGGTTGCCGGGCGGACGCCGCTGCCACCGTGCGCCGCGGTCCTCACCGGTGCCGGACGGCTGCGCGACAGCAACGGCGTGCGGTACGTCGTCCACGTGGCGGCCGTACAGGGTGAGCCGGGCGAAGGCTACCGCCAGGTCAGGGGCATCGGCCGGGGGCTGCTCAATGCACTCGCGGAGGTGGCCCGGCTAGAGGACCCCGAGCCGCCGCCGCTCAGCGTCCTGGTCCCGCTGCTCGGAACCGGCGTCGGCGGCGGGGACCAGCGGGCCACGGTGTCGGCGCTCACCGGCGCTGCGGTGGACTACCTGACTCGCGGGCGATTCCCGGCGGCCAGCGGGCGGCACGAGGTCAGGGAGATCTACTTCCTCGCCTACAGCGAGGCGGAGCTTGCGCTGTTCCGGGACGAGCTTGGCCGGTTTCCCCGGCTTGTTGCCGACGCCCCGTCGTGACGATCGGCGGTGGCCGTCAGGGGGTGCGGAAGGTGCGGAACTTGGTGTGTTTGCGCAGCTCGAAGTCCAGGGACTCGTCCAGGCCGATGGCGGTGGTGTTGTTTGCGGCTGCGTGCAGGAACGGAGTTTCGCCGTAGACCCTGATGTCGTGGGCCAGGGCGCGGATCAGGCAGGCGGTCAGGCCCTAGCCCCAATACCGCTGACTTAAGCATGATGGCTGTTAGAGTGCGGTGTGCCGCGTGCTGGACAGGTGAAAGCGCCGCTTGGTGAGCGGTTGTCGGATCGGATTGCGGTCGGGTTGTTGACCTCGACGTTTCCGCCGGAGTT
>NZ_JBICTV010000082.1:0-5962 GCF_043197855.1 Dactylosporangium sp. NPDC048998 | reverse complement strand
TGAACGCGTTCCAGATCGCGTTCGAGGGCCGCCTGAACCCGACCAACCACTGACCAATTCAACAATCCAGATCAGCCGTTAACTTGACACTCCCTTCTGTAGCGAATTGATTTCGGCATGTGCGTGCATGCGATCAAGCGAGCCGACCTCGATTGTGACGTCACAGATGCGGCCGAGGTCGGCGGGCGTTACGACAGGCCCAGGCTGCGCGGCACGTTGCGGACCCAGTCGCCGGTTCCCGCCTCGTTGTTGTCGCGTGCATCCGCGATACGCGAAACGGCCGCGTTGAACGCGTGTCGTTCCCCGTCGCTCATCTGGCCGAGTTCGTCGGCGATCCCCTCCAGCGCGTTGATGGCCATGTACTCGTGCGAGTAGAACTCGGCGAGGTCCTCGAGGGAGGCGATGGCCGTTAGCAGTGCTCCGACGACGCGGTCGATGTCACTCACCACGTTTTCATACCCCAACTGCACTTCGCTGCGCGGACGGGGGAACGGGGCGGTCATCGAGGTGCGGCCAAGGGCGCACTGTATTCGGCACGACCACACGCCGGCATGATCCGCTGGAAGGCACGGAGGGTGACCGTTGCAGGTGCGGCCGGCGCGCTACCTCAGCGGCATGAGTGCGCGGGTAGTCAGTCCCCGGACCAACCCCAGAAGTAGATCTCAGTCGGCGTACCGGCGGCATCGTGTAGGACTGCGCAACGTCCGAACCAGCGGTGTTTGGCCAGATCGTCGATTGCCTCCAGGTGGTCGCGAGTGAGCTTCTCGACGCCAGCCCGGTCGAGCGCCTCCGCGGCGGTCACCGGGGCGATCGTTCCGTACTCGGGCTTGCCGTACTCGGTGGAAAGCCGCTCAAACTCGAATGGTGAGGTCACGGCCGCATTGAGCCAGCCGAACTTCTGTGGCTCACCTTCGGGCAGCACTCGCCGCATGTCGAGGATCGAGTGGGTGCCCGACTCCCGGACGCTTTCGTCGGCGAAGAGCTCGTCGATGGTTCGGGGGCGGTTCGGATAGTCGCGTGCGGACTTACCCCATCCGCCCGGAACCGCCCACCAGTAGTCGCCCTCGGCGAAGACCTTCGCCTGCAGCGCCGCGAAGGCCGCCTCCAGGTCGAGCTGATATTCCACGGAGTAGCTCCACCCAGACGCACCCATGATCGGTACTGTAGGCGTTCTAGCGAGCACCTGATCCCCGTGGCAGGGCGCGGTTACTTGGCAGTCAGTTGCTGCGTCAGCCGCTCCAGGCCGCTCTTGATCAGCTGCCCGTACTCGTCATCGCCGAGCGCGCCCATCCCAGCCTGCGCCTGTTGGAGGTGCTCCCGGGCGCGGCCGAGATCACCGAGCCTGCGATAGCACTCAGCCAGGTTGAGGTGCAACGACGGATACAGGCCGGCCACGGACAGCGTCACCCCAGCCTGCGCCACCCGGTCATCGGTGAGCAGGTCGGCCGCCGCCAAGGCCCGCTGATCCCAGACCAGTTCCTGGTGGACATCGTCCTGCACATCAGCCATCGAGTGTGCGAGCACACAAACGTGCAGCGGATCCCCTTGCTCCCCGCCGATCTCCTCCCAGATCTCCGCAAACACATGGCGCGCAGCCCCACGCTGCCCTCGACCATGGTGCAACTCCACCCCCTCGCCGATGCGAACGATCGTTGGATCAGTGATCATCAAAGCTCCTTTGGCGCTGCTCGATGTCAACCAGGACCGTGTCAGACAAGCGGTCATCCACCGGCCAATCATCGCAAGTCGCCAACCATCCAAGCGGGCCTCCGCTCCGCGCCCCTTCGACGACGCCACTGCGACCAAGCACATCGCCGAGCCAATGACGTACGCGGACGGGTACCACGACGGCATCGCCGATCCGGGCGAGTGACCTGCGGGACAGAGGCGGCGTTGTTCCTTCCGTCCGGTTTCGACGGCGAAGGTCAACGCCCTGATCGCGGCTACAGATCCGGACGTCCAGGCCACGTCTGGCCACGCAATTGACCCGGGCCCTTGGCGGGCGCAAAGATCAGCGACGACGCGCGGGCCGGCGATTGGGTCCGGCGTGGCAAAGGCCAACGTCCGCCAGTCGACTGTATTGCTCAAGCAAGGTTCGCCAATGCTCGGGCAACGTTCACCGCCGTTGGATGAAGGAGCCGGCATGTTGGTCAGGCGACCGCCCGCGGTCATCGCAGCGCTGATGCTTGCGGCGGCCGTCGTTTCAGCCTGTGGCGGGCTCGGTCCCGGAGCCCGGAGTGGCGCCTCCGCTCGCAACGCCTCGCCGACGCCGAAGGTGACCTTAAGCGCGCCAGCAACGCTCGGATCGTGGCACCAGTCCGGCGACCAGTCGGCCGCCCGCTCGCTGGCGACCGTGCTCAGTTATGCCGGAAACACGTTCGCCGTGCGGTACGAGCAGCCGACCAAACCGCCCAGGACGCTGATCGTGCTGGGCGGAACCGGCGCACGCTTCCAGCCCGGCGACGCGACAATTCAGCAGGACGCGTTCTTCACGGCGCTGAACAAGCAGCTCAGCGCCAGCCACCCAACCGCGCCGAGGTGGGTCGACGGCCACATCGGCGGCGAGGCGGCGTGCGCGAGCACGGACTCCTTCGGCACGGCGTACACAGCCTGCACCTGGATCGGACCAGGCGTGCTCATCGCGTTCCTGGTCCAGGACACCGACTTCGCCGCCGCCAGCCGGGAAGTCGAGCCCTTGGTCGGTGACTTCATCACCATCCAATAACCCGCCTACCGACACGTGCGACGGGAACTTACCGGCTCGCGGCCGGCGAGGAAGTTGCACTCGGATAGGCGGCGGGACCTGGCATGGTTTACCGAGCGTCATAGGTCTCGGCGGCAGTGCGCACGAGCCGCGGCAGATCAGGGCGTTCCTCTCGATGGATGCGTGCATGCTGTGGGTGCCTGTTGGTGGCTACGCTGACCGCGATGGTGGAGGCTGGGAGCGGAACCGCGTTCGGGCGGTTGTTGGCGCATCGGTGGCCGGAGGTTGCCGCGACAGCGGGTGTCCTGCGGCCGGAATTCGACGCTGTGCTGACCGGCGGCGCGGCCAGTCCTTCGTTGGTGCGGCGGCTGGCGCCGACGCTTGGATTGCACACGGCGGATCTGTTCGTGATCGCCGGGCTCGATCTGCCGCAAGATTTGGTGCCTGCCAGCGGTACCGGGCCTTGGCATGTCGGGACGGTACTGGAGAAAGCGGCCAAGTTGGCGCCGCAGTCGATGCGCCGGTTGCACGAGTTCGTCCGGTCGCTACCCGAGCATCCGCCGACGTGGCCGCCTGTGCGGCCGCGCTACAGCTACCCGCTGGAGCCTGGCGAGATGATGTTGCGGCTACTGCGGAACCGCAATATTGGGCCGTACAGCCCGAAGGTGTTGTACTTCATCGGCGACGGGCCGATGGTGTCGTACTCCACGATGGCGATGCTGGGACCTGGCCGTACGCGGCTGACGCCGCAGTACGTGACCGCGTTCGCCACAGTCCTGGGTATTCCCGTCGACGACCTGGCCGCCGTCGCCGGGGTTGCCGCGGCCACCGATCCACGTCTGCACCGCAACCGCGTGGAACTTGCCCGGCTGGCCTGGGATGCCCGGCGGTTGACCGGCGAGCAACTGTCCGAGGTGCTCGACCTGGCCAGGCGTCTGCGGTAGGTGGGTCCGCAATGATCCCGCCGCCGTTCGACCACCGCGGAACCGTAACCATCAGGATGCACCGGCATGGTCACGAAACTGGGATCACGCTGCACGCCGCGCAGAGCCGCTCGCGAGCAGCTAGGGAGGAGGATCGGGCGAGACATGGACCTTGAGCGGTTTCATGGGTACTCCTTGAGCGACGTCGCCGTCACCGCCACGAGCGCGGCCAGCGTCGTGCGTATCACGCTGGTCGCCAGCGACGGCGCCGACAGCGTCGCGCTGCTCGTCGAGGACGTCCTCCACATCGAGATGGATACCTCGCGATCGTGGGACGACTTCGTCGACGAAGTCACGCTGCTCCAGCTGCCACAGCACGGCCCTTGGCCCGAGCAGGTCCAACACCTGCTCCACCACCACAACAACCGCAGCGCACTCACCTGGCTGCGCATGGACGGCCCAGGCCCGATCGAAGTCCTCGGCGTCCGGCTAACGGTCGAGCAGTAACAGGCCGCGGCGGACACGCGGCACGGAAAGCCGAGCTCAGCGCCGAATGCGCCACAGGCGCATGCCCGGCACTCGTCAGGCACCCATCCCGAGCGTGCGCGAGTCGCGGCATGACCGTGCACCTGATCTTCGCTGGCACGGCGGCACGAGGTACGGGGTACCTTCGTGCGCATGCCGGACGACATCGTTCTGCGGCTCGACCGCGCGACTGCCGAAGATTTGTACGCCGCGCTGTATGAGGTCGGAGAACACATCGCTGCTGGTGCCCCCATCACGCGGCCCACCACCGAGGAGGTCGGGCGGCTCGGCAGTCTCCTGCAGGACTTGGGGCACGCCCTTGGCCGTCGATGCTCTCCGTACTGCGAGCATCTGTAGCGGTTGGCGCGTCGCGCACGGTTGGCGGCATTGAGCGGAAACGTGATCGAGCGCGCTCGGCGGCGTGACAGCGCACCCCCGAACTCGGCGTCGTGCAGGGGTGCGAGGGCGTCCACCGGCCGCGGGGATCCTTCTGGCTTCTGCCGATCTTGCTCCGCTCCGGCGATGTCGGCAAAGGGAATTGTCGCCGACCATCCACGTTGCGGACGCCGAGCGCCGGCCCGGCTCGTTACACTGCGTTACACGCGCCTCGCGGCATGACAGAACACTCGATCTGGACGCCGTGGCGGAGCAGCTTGCGTTCGGCTGTGTCGGTAGGTTGTCGCAGTGGATGATGGCGGACCGGTCGAGCTGTGGTCGCGCCTGCACGACTGGGCGGTGCGGTGGCGGCTGTCACCGCCAGTGCTCAGCGCAGGGTGGTTGTGCCTACCGCCGAGCTACCGTCCGGCGGTCGTTGACGGTTGGGTCAGCCGGCCGCTGTTCGAGCCGCCGGGCGACGATGCCGTCGCGCGGGTGCTGGAGTCGGAGAGCGGTGTCACGCTGCCAATGGACCTGCGGGCACTGTATGCGGTGCAGGGCGGTTCGTACGCGCCGTTGCTGCCGTACGGGATGTCGCTGCTGCCGTACGAGGCGATGTTGACCTGCTGGCGGTACTGGGCCGCGTCCATAGCGCAGTTACAGGGCGGGACGCCGCAACTCGTCGATGCCGACACGCACTACGACTGGCCAGCGATCGGGTCGTGGCTGCCGGTAGCGGAGAACGACGACAGCTCGATCGTGCTGGACTTCCAGCCTGGGCCGCAGGGCACGGTCGGCCAGGTCTTGCTCCCGCTCGACGAGGTCGATCGCGTGGTCGTCGCTTTGTCGCTCACCGATCTTCTGCATCGCTGGCTTGCCGCCCTCGATCGAGGCGACGTCCGGTTCGATCCGAACTACGGGTATGCCGTGCCAGTAGACCCCGGCGCGGACTACGCCGACGTACTCCGCAGCGGCGATGAGCCTGTTCCGTAGGGTTTCGGGTCGGGTATGGCAGTGCCCGCCGATCGGTCGACGGCTCGGGCTTCGGCATTCCGATCACATTTCGTGCCGTGCACTTCGCGGCAGAACCGGATAACCCCGCGACCCGCGGCGCGAGCGCATGGCGGCCACATGTTCGACACTGCGAAACTGGAAGTTGTCGAGGGCAAGCCGCTTCCGCCCACGTTGCACGGTCCCTACCCGGCATCATTTGTTTTGATCGGTTCGATACATCGGGCAGAGGTCGCTACATGATCTGCTGCTGGAGGTGGAGGTCTGATGTCCAGGGCACACTTGTATGACACCATCGGAACTACCTACATCTCGACGCGGCGCACCGAGGAGCAATAGTCAAGACTTGTGGATGAGAAATCTTGATCAGGCGGCTGCGGCCTCGGTCGTGACGAGTTCGGTGGCGGGCCGTTCGATGAGCTTG
>NZ_JBICTV010000081.1:0-6147 GCF_043197855.1 Dactylosporangium sp. NPDC048998 | reverse complement strand
CAGGTGGCCGTGAAGCGTGAACCCGGCACGACGCCAGTCGGTCAGACCGGGACCGTCCCACCGTAAGGTAGGACTACCGATCGTGTGCTCACTAAAGCGCGCTGAAAGGTAACGGGAGAATGGCCGACGAATTGCTGGACCACTCCGAGGTGTTGGTTCTGGACCCCTTGGAGGACTCGCCGCTGCCGCTCTGGGAGCTTCGCTGGCACGAGGCGACAACACCGCAGGAACTCGCAGACATCCTCGCGCCAGGTCTGATCTCGCTGGCAGCGCGAGGCTTGGTCGAAGTGCGCCGTTTCCCCAACTGGCCGGCGCAGTGGGACCAAGGTGTCCCGCTGACCGGGGACGACCTCGCGCGAGAAAGCACACGCGCTGAGGTTTGGTCCGACGACGCGGCGCACGCCGTACTGGCGGCTCACATCACCGCGGCCGGCCGCAGACTTCTGTAGCCTTCCACGCGCCTGCGGCAACCCCTCTGACGTGTTTACCCTTCTCGGCTACTACGTCCCAGTGGACGATGACGAACTCTGGCCGAGGTGCGAATAATGTCCCGGCAGGCGAGGGATCAGACTGTCGAGAAGGGATCATCATGGCCGCGGACCGTTTGCCGTCCTACCTTCCCGTGGTACTGCCGTTGGTAGTGTTCGCCGCGACGGGCGTCGTCCTGGCGGCGGCATCACTGGTCGGGCCCTGGCGGCGTACGGTCAAGGAATGGGCGCCGGACGCGAAGTCCTGGGCGTTGTTCCGGTCGCTGTACTTGTGCCTACTGACGGTCTGCGGGCTTGCGGCGGTGACGATCGCCTTCGTCCAACGCAGGTACGCGTTTTTCGTCCTCGCGGCGATCGTAATCCTCTATATCGCGTTCTTCCTCGTCAGTACGGTGCTCCTGACAGTCGTCGTGCAGCGGCGTCGCCGTCGCCGCGCAACGCAACGCTGAGTGGCCCTTTCCCGACACCGGCGGGTACCGGGCGCTGGCCCGGCTCGTCACGCTGCGTTGCACGCGCCTCGCGGTAGATCCGGATGCGCGCGGGCCAAGAGCGGCGCCAGACAGGGGTTCGGCGTGGAGCAGGGCTGAGACGGACAGCACGGTCTCCTCGCGCACGCTGAGCGTGGCGGTGTATGTGACACTGGCGGGCAACGCAGGACCCTATGAAGTTGATCTCGGAAGGACCACCTTCATACCGGGGTTCTGCGTCTTTCCGTTGGACCGCAACGGAGTCGGCGTGTCTCAGCCAGCCGGACAATCGCTACCAACCGTCCTGCCACCGTTACCCGGAATGGCTCACTCTTCAGCGTGGCGTCGACGATCACCGCCATGTGGCGAAACTGCCCGTAAACGGTAGATTAGGTTATGCGGTTGAGATTTTGGACCTGTGCGCCCGTGATCGCTCGGGCACTCGTCCAACGTGGCCCACGGAGGATGCGCCATGGCGACTATCGCGCTCTACCCCGACGACGTTCACAACCAGCGGACGATCCGCCAGGGCCACCCACCTGACTGGGTCAACCGCGAAGGTGGTGACTACGACCTGGTGGTGCTCGGCGGCGGACCGGCCGGCCTCACCGCCGCCACGACTGCCGCCGGAGGCGGGCACCGCGTCGCTATGACCGAGCAGCGACTGACCGGGGGCACCTGCGTCAACTTCGGCTGCACGCCGAGCAAAGCGCTGATTCGCTGCGCACGCGCGGTACACGAAGCGAGCCGCGGGGCCGAGTTCGGCTTTCGGCTCGACGCCCCACCCCAAACTGATTTCGGCTCCGTCATGGATCGGGTCCGCAAGATGCGTTCCCTCAGCAGCTCAGGCGATGCGGTCGAGGTGGCCGAGCAAGCGGGGGCGGAGGTCTACCTCGGGCACACGCGCTTCACCGCGCCGAATGCCGTGGAGGTCGAGGGCCGGCTACTGCAATTTCGGACAGCCGTGATCGCCACCGGATCGGAGCCCGTGGTGCCTCCCATCGAGGGACTGCGGACAGGGGAGTACCTGACCAACGAGACCGTCTTCTCACTGACCGAGTTGCCAGCCAGGCTGGTCGTCATCGGCAGCGGTCCGATGGGATGCGAGCTGGCCCAGGCCTTCCGCCGTCTCGGCAGCGAGGTGGACCTGGTCAGCCACTCCAGGACCCTGTTGCCCCATGATGAGCCGGAGGTCAGTGAGCTGATCCGTCGCCGGTTCGAGCAGGAGGGGATAAGGCTCCATCTGGGGTTCATGGCAGTACGGGCGGGCGCCGGCCGTTTGCTGGTGCAGGGCACCGACGGGACGCGCGAGCTGCCCTATGATGCGCTGCTGCTCGGCACCGGCCGCAAGGCGAACGTGGAGCACCTGGACCTGGGCGCGGCAGGGGTGCACGTCGCCAGGGACGGCGTGGAGGTAGATGAATACCTGTGCACTGGCAACCCCAACATCTATGCCATTGGCGATGCAACCTTCCCGCAGAAGTTCACGCACGCGGCCAATGCGACAGCGCGGCTCTGTATCGCGAACGCGCTGGACGGAGCGCATCGCCCGGTACGAGAGCTCGTTATTCCCCACTGCACCTACACCGATCCCGAGGTGGCCGAGGTGGGCCTAACTCCGCGCCGAGCCCGCAACGAAGGTGTCGCCATCGACGCTTACCGGCTCGACCTGGCCAAGCTGGCTCGGGCGTTCATCGACGGCGAGGAGGAGGGATTCGGGGCGATATACACGCGCAGCGGCAGCAGCGAGATCGCAGGAGCGACGCTTGTGGCGGCGCACGCCGGTGAGATGATCAGCGAGCTTACGCTGGCAATCACGAACCAGATGTCGCTGGAGGCGCTGGCCAACACGGTTCACTGCTACCCGACGCAGGCCCAGGTCTTCCAGCAGATCGCACTGCAGCACGCCAGACCCCAGAGCTAGCTGTTCAGCTTGGGTGACGGCCTGTTGAACAACGAACGTTCAAGATCGCTAGTGCCGGATCACACCTTCGCATTCACACGCACTCATCGGCGGACTTTCGCGAAAATCCAGGCTTGACTGACTCCAAACGGACCAGGAGCGAGCGCATGGAACGGGAAATCATCCGGGTCGAACCCGTCGACAGCAATTTCGAGAAGTGGGGCGCGCCGGTGTCGACCTGTACCCGGGCCGGCAACATGGTGTTCGTCTCGGGCATGCCGCCTTTCGACCCCGACACCGGGGAAATCCTCCCGAACGCGCTGTTCGAACACCAGGTCGAGCTCATCCTCACCCAGATTAAGAAGGCGCTCGAGGCCGCCGGCTCGGACCTCGAGCATGTGCTGAAGTGCAACGTAATGTGCGTCTCGGCCGAGCACTTCAACGCTTTCAACGAGGTCTACAAGCGCTTTTTTCCGAACAACCCGCCTGCCCGCATCTTCTTCTGCGTGCCGGAGTGGACGGGCCCCTTCGACGTCGAGGTCGACTGTATCGCCGTCACGAAGGACTGAGGGCGTCGGCCGCCGGGCAGCGCGGCGAGCGCTGAGCGCAGACGGGCCACGGCGGAGTCGAGGAAGCTCCGCGTCTTCAAGGGAAGCGTGCCCTGCCTCGCAGTGAGGTGTCGTGGCCGTGACTGCCGCGTCGGCGTCTCGGTCGCATAAAGCGCCGCTGCGACCTGGCGACGGAGGGCAGTATCGAGTCCGGCTGGCCGAGCAAGACGTCCTGAGCGCTACGCTGGCGGCAGAGAACCCCGCTATCCCAGACGTGACACCCATTGGACGCCGAGCTTGGTGCGCGAATGGTGGCGCGACCGCGGCCGTGTGCGCGACTGGATCACCGCGAAACATCGCCAATGGCACGTCTCGGACCGCGCTGACGAACGCGAAGCCGCGACCGGGCTCGCCGATTACCTCACCTATCTCGACGGCGACCTGAAACACCACCTACAGGTGTACAGCTATTTCCTGGACAACCACGCCAGCCCGGCTGCCGGCAACCGCCTCCCGCTGCTGTAAGGCTTGGATCACGGCTGACCAACAGGCGCCCACTGCTGCATGAGTGCGCCTGCACTGGTACGACGACAGCGTGACAGGACACCGCAGGTGGTGCGATCTTTGGCGGGTGATGGAGGCTGCGCGGCGTGAGCTGGAGCGGATGCGGGAATCGTCAGTCGCGTGGCGGGAGCTGCGCTACGAGCGCGCGACCGGCGCCGATGGATATGCCTGCGACGGGAACGCGGCGCGGCGGGCGCAGGTGTTGTGGGCGTTGCAGTACGATCACCGTCCGGAGGACCTCCCGCTGGTGCGGTGGTTGGCCGAGCAGGAGGCGTGGTGCCGACGCGAGGCGCCGTTCCAGGGGCTGAGCGAAGAGACCGAGCTGGCTGGCTTTCTGCTCACCGAGCATCGACAGATGCTGGATGTGTGGCTGCACTGGGAGATCAAGCGGGCCAACTTCGACACCTGGTGTGGCTACGACCTTGAGCACCTGTTCGCTGCCGGGGTGCAGGCCACCATCGCTTTCGTGCGCGACAGCGGGCATGCCGGCCGGGACGATCTGTTGGAGCGTCTGCTCGACCAACAGGGCCGGCCGTGGGTCTCCGAGGACGGGTTGGCGGAGTGGGCGCAATGCCAGCGGTCGCGCTTCCCGGCTGATCCGGCCGCCGAGGACCCGCTTACGTGGGTCGCACGCGCCAAACTGGCCGGCGACCGTGAACTGGCTCGCCAATGGCTGGACTCGTGGGCGGCCGGTCGCCAGCGGGACAAGGACACGCTGCGCCAGCTCCGATACCAGTTGGCCGATTTAGGGGCATTCGCTGAGGCGGCTGCGGCGCAGCGGGAGAGTCTGGAGTTCGCGGACAATGCTTGGGACTCCGCGTCGGCTTGTCAGACCCTGGCCGGACTGGAACGCCAGGCCGGCGACCACCGTGCCGCTTGGGCGGCGCTACGCGAGTGCCGCCGAGCGCTGGATGACGTGTCCGACTGGCCGGCGGTGGGCCTGGGGCGGATGTACGTGGAGGAGCTATTCCGGCTGGCCGGCTCCGCAGACGGTCAGTTGGCCGATGTGGTGTTCGCCGAGGCCGATCGCCAGGCGCGCGCGGTTCCCGACTTGCCCCTGGTGGTATTGCAGGCCGCCGCCGAAGCGGCCGACAAGGTGGGTGCCCAGACCAGGGCCGAGCATTACCAGCGGCTCTGCGATGCGGAGCAACAGCGCATCAACGTCGAGATGGGCCGGGCCCACTCGTGATTCCTCGCTGCACTCATGTGCCGGTGGCGTACCCGGCGGACTGGACTGATGCATCTGACCGGCCGCACGCTCACGGCGGGCGGCTCGTCGTACGTGATGGCCTCGCTGTGGTAGCCATAGTCGTCGATGCCTGCGTGGAGAGTCGACGAGCACGCGGCCCGTATCCCGACCAGGTGGACACGGTCAGCGGGTGTCCGAGTCGGGCCCATGGAGGAGTTCCATCAGCGCGGCAACATCGTCCGGGCTATCTAGCGGTATCGGTGCCATACCCGTCACGGGCTTGATCGGCATCGCGGCAAGATATCACCTCGGCCTCCCGGCGGGTTGCCTCAGCAGCCGGACGAGTGCGGGGCCCCGCGAACCGGCGCCTACCGCAGGTGGGCACGTTCGTCGACGTACCGGGTGGGGACGCCGGTGAATGCATCCGCTGCTACGGTGCCGTAGCCGAGGTTGAGCGTGTCCAGGCGGTAGCGCCAGGCTCCACCGCGGGCTGCGGGCCATGAGAAACGGTAGTTGATCTGCCATCTCACCCACTCGCCACACGCGAGCCATACGGCGGGTGGGCGGCGCCGACGACGGGGCATTCCCCAGGTGTCGGCGACCAGAGCGACCCGCAGCCGGCCACCGGCCTCTTGCAATAGCACGTCCTTGCGGTCGGGCTCGGCAACCCGGAAACGGCCTTCGGGTACGAAGTCGCGTGATTCGTCGACCACCACCTCGTGCACCGCGGGGCATGCGACAAACGGAAGCGGGAAGCCGACAGCAACGGCATTTCGAGCAGCCGCGCCAGGCGCACCCCGCGACCGGACCGTCCACGACGTTCTCACCCATTGCGCCACCACGTCCACGAGCTGATCATCGCCGCACTGGACACCACGCAAAAGCCGATTACACGGGACTGTACAAATAACGGCGGATCTGCTGATCAAGGGAGAGACGCCAGATGACGACGGAGACCACCGTCGAGCGGGAGCCGGCCGCCGTGTCG
>NZ_JBICTV010000080.1:0-6201 GCF_043197855.1 Dactylosporangium sp. NPDC048998 | reverse complement strand
CCTCATCAGGCGCGGTAGCACCGTGAGCGAGGGGTTCCATCACGCCACGGCGCGCTCCATCACACGAGCCACGAGAAATCAGCTGTCACTCGCAAGCAAGAGAAGGAGTTCCTGTTGGGTACGATCGAAAATGCCGGCCGGGCCAACACTGACCGCCGCCGGTTTCTGGGCGTCGCCGCTGGTGCCGTCGTCGCCACCCAGCTCGGCATACCCGGCCAGGCGCAGGCGACGGCACCGGCGGGCGCCTTGCCGGTGAGAAGCGCGTCCTCCGGCTCCGTGAAGCAGACCAATGGTGTCCGCCCCTTCCGCATCGAGGTCCCGCAGAAGGAGATCAACGAGCTTCGGCAGCGGGTGAAGATGACGCGCTGGCCGGATAAGGAGACCGTCGCCGACCGGTCGCAGGGTGTCCAGCTAGCAAAGCTCCGCCCGCTCGTCGAGTACTGGGGCACTCGCTACGATTGGCGCAAGGTCGAGGCGAAGCTCAACGCGCTGCCGCAGTTCATCACCAAGATCGACGGGCTGGACATCCAGTTCGCGCACATCCGCTCGCCGCACCACAATGCCCTGCCGCTGCTCATGACGCACGGCTGGCCCGGGTCGATCATCGAGCTCCTGAAGGTCTGCGGACCACTCACGAACCCGACGGCCCACGGCGGGCGCGCCGAGGACGCCTTCCACCTCGTCCTCCCGACGATGCCCGGCTACGGCTTCTCGGGCAAGCCGACGTCGACCGGCTGGAACCCGGCCCGGATGGCGACGGCGTTCCACGAGCTCATGCTCCGGCTCGGCTACCCGCGGTACGTCTCCCAGGGAGGCGACTGGGGCGCGATCATTTCGCAGGTGCTCGCGGTCCAGCAGCCCGAGGGGCTCCTCGGCATCCACGTCAACATGCCCGGGACCGTGCCGCCGGACGTCCTGCGACACCTCCGCAACCTCGACCCCGCGCCCGCAGATCTGTCGGATCGCGAGAAGATCGCCTACGACCGGCTGCTGCATTTCTACCGTGACGGCTTCGGCTACGCGGCGATGATGAATCAGAGCCCGCAGACGATCGGCTACGCCCTTGCGGATTCGCCGGTCGGGATGGCGGCGTATTACTACGACAAGTTTGCGGAGTGGACCGACACCGACGGCAACCCGGAGAGGATCTTCACGTACGACGAGATGCTCGACGCCATCTCGCTCTACTGGCTGACCAACACCGGGACATCGTCATCCCGGTCGTATTGGGAAGGCGCGCAGGCCGGTGGCGGCCCGTTCAACGCCTTCGACATCCCGACCGTCCCGGTCGCGGTCACGGTGTTCCCGGCCGAGATCTACCGCGCGCCTCGCAGCTGGGGCGAGCGGGCCTTCGGCAACCTCATCTATTGGAACGAGGTTGACCGAGGCGGCCACTTCGCCGCCTGGGAGCAGCCGCAGCTGTTCTCCACAGAGGTCCGCGCGGCCTTCAGGTCGTTGCGTTAGGTCAGGTGCCTGGGGCGGCGAAAGCGCCGCCCCAGGCACCACCCCGGCGCAGACCGTGGCCATTCCCGGTGTCGGCCACCGGGTTGGCGAGACGGCTCCCGAACAGATGCTCGCGGCGCTGACCGCGTTCTTGACCCCGTACCGGAACTGGCGGCCGCAGGTGCACGTGCCCCCGCTGCGCGGGGCCGAGTGGCTCGACCTCGGGCCGCTCGGCCCCGCAGGGCTACGGGGGCCGTGATCGTCGTGGGCCTCGTCAACTGTGGCCTGCGGTTATCGGAGAGTCGACCAGCGAACGATCCGCGTCCATCACCACCTCCATATGTAGCCACATCGGCCTGAAAAAGTGAGTTTGGCGGGGTGGGCGACGCGTGTGCTACTCGCCTTGGCGGTGTCTTGAACGGCCTGTGGGACTTGTGTTTCAGGCGCTGGCGGCGGCGAGGGCGGTGATTTTGGTGAGGTTGTGGGCCAGCACGCCGTAGCCGGACCAGATGCTGGCGCCGGAGAGGCCGTCGAGGCGGGTGCAGTCCCAGTCGTAGCGGTCTTCGAGGTGGCTGATCCGCCCTTCGCAGCCGGTGCGCCATTTGACCAAGCGGCGGAAGCCGGGTTGCCGCTCGCGGGCTTGCCGGGCGGTGCCCGGCTTGCCTTTGCGGGGAATCGCCACCGTTTTCACGCCAGCGTCGCGCAGGTCGGTCTCCACGGCCGCCTCGCCGTAGCCGTGGTCCGCAGCCACCGCGCGCGGTCGGCCGGTGTGGCGGTGACCCGTTCGACCGCCCGGGCCGGCTGCGGGCCGTCGGGAGGATTGCCCGCTCCACCGTGTGGTCGAGCACGATGCCGCCGACGTGGTCTTGCCAACGCTCAATGCAACAGTGTCTCGTCCGGGTCGCGGATCGCGGCGACGGCTGGTCCGAAGTGGATGGTGCCGGCGCAGTGGATGCACGGCATACGGGCGGTTCGGCGTGGCAGTCCGCGACAGGAGGGGCGAGACGCCGCCGCACTCGCCGTGCATCCAGTAGTCGTGGTCGACACCGATCGGCCGCTCGTCGAGGACCGGGTCCACAGCCGTCGAAGCGTGCCGTAGCCTCAGCGACCTGCTGATCGGGGACGGGGGCCGCCCGCCGGCTGATCAACTATTATAGCTAAGGGATTGCCGAAAAATAACTAGCGTTTCTGCTCCGTACGGGTGTCTGATGTGGTATGGCCGTGACGGTGGAGACCGAGCTGGTGTTGGCGGGCAAGTTCGCGGTGCTGTTCCCGCATCTGGATGAGCGGCAGCGTCGGTTGTTGATGGCTGCCGAGGCTCGCGCGTTGGGGTATGGCGGGATCCGGGCGGTGGCACGGGCGGCCGGGGTGGCGGAGAACACGGTGGCTCGTGGTGTGTCCGATCTGGAGACTGGCGGGTCACCGTTGGGTCGCACGCGTCGGCCGGGTGGAGGTCGTAAGCGGCTGGTCGAGCTGAATCCTGAGTTGCGTGTGGCGTTGCTGGCGTTGGTGGAGCCGGACGAGCGGGGCGATCCGATGTCGCCGCTGCGGTGGACGACGAAGTCCACCCGTCGGCTGGCCGAGGAATTGGGCCGGCAGGGCCACCGTATCGGCGCGGACACCGTCGCTGACCTGCTGCGCGCAGAAGGGTTCAGCCTGCAGGCCCCGACCAAGACCATCGAAGGTGAGCGACACCCGGACCGCGACGCCCAGTTCCGCTACATCAACGACCAGGTCAAAGACCATCAGGACGCTGGGGATCCGGTGGTCAGCGTGGACACCAAGAAGAAGGAACTCGTCGGGCAGTTCAGCAACCCCGGTCGGCAGTGGCGGCCCAAGGGCGAACCGGTCGCCACGCGCACCCACGACTTTCCCAGCGACAGCTTGGGCAAGGTCGTGCCCTACGGCGTCTACGATCTGGCCGCCGACGCCGGTTGGGTCAACGTCGGCACCGACCACGACACCGCCGCGTTCGCGGTCGAGTCGATCCGCCGCTGGTGGAATGCGATCGGCCACCGCGACTACCCGACCGCCGGGCGGCTGCTGATCACCGCGGACGCGGGCGGGTCCAACGGGTACCGCACCCGGGCCTGGAAGACCGAGTTGGCCGCGTTCGCCGCGCAGACCGGGCTGCAGGTCACCGTCTGCCACTTCCCACCCGGCACTTCCAAGTGGAACAAGGTCGAGCATCGGCTGTTCAGCCACATCACGATGAACTGGCGTGGCCGGCCCCTGGAAAGCCACGAGGTCGTCGTGCAGTCCATCGCCGCTACCACCACCCGCACCGGACTGCGCGTGCACGCCGAGCTGGACACCGGTCAGTACCCGACCGGCGTCGAGGTCAGCGACGCCGACATGGCCGCCGTGCCGATCGCCAGACACGCCTTCCACGGCGATTGGAACTACACCCTGCACCCGCAACCAGCGATCGGGGACGCCCACCAGCCCGACCGGCCGGCACCCGACCCAGTCCTGCTGTCAGATCCACTGCTGACCGGACTGTCCACACAGGACCTCCAACAGCTGACCACCGAACTCGACGCGCTGCGCCAGACCCACCGCAACGCCCGACACGAGCAGGCCGCCCGCCTCGCCGAACAGCAAGGCAAACGCGCCCACGCGCCACGGCCCGGCCGGCCACCCCGATTCACCTTGCCCGACCAGGTCTTGGCCACGATCCTGCACCTGCGCCTGCAACTGCCCGAGCCAACCCTGGCGGCGATGTTCACCACCAGCCGCCACACCATCCGCCGAGCCATCAACGAAATCCAGCCCTTGCTGGCGCTGCACGGGACCACGATCGCGCCCACGCCAGAGCCGACCACGCTGGCCCACCTGTTGCAAACCATCACAGAACGGACAGAGACTGCGAGTTGATTATCTGCAATCCCTTAGAAGGCAGAGCTTGATCTCCCGCGAGGCGATCACTGTGTGAACATCCGTTGTGTTTGACCTTCGACACAGATCTCTGTACCCACCGCTCCATGATCGCATTCATGCGCGGCATCCGGATCCCGCTGAGCACGACCTCGACACCCGCATCCTTGAGCACGGTGTCGAGCGACGCAGGGAACTTGCTGTCCCGGTCGCGGATCATGTACTTGGCCCGGCAACCGACGTCTTCGAGGTCCATGACGAGGTTCTTCGCCGCTTGCGTCACCCACGTGGCGGTCGGGTGCGCACTCGGACCCGGCGGTTGGCGTGCTCGATCACCGCGAGTACGTACAACCGGGCTCCGGTCAGGGTGACGGTCTCGAAGAAGTCGCACGCCAGCAGGGCCTCGGCCTGTGAGCGTAGGAAGTCTGCCCAGGTGCTGCAGGCGCGCTCGGGCGCCGGATCGATCCCGGCCTCTCGCAAGATCTCCCACACGGTGGACGCGGCTACCTTGATGCCCAGCACGAGCAGTTCGCCGTGCAGGCGGCGATATCCCCAGTCGGGATTCTCCCGCGCCAGCCGCAGCACCAGGGCGCGAATCGAGTGCACGGTCCGTGGCCGGTCCGGCCGCTTGGGCCGGGACTGGGCCGCGTGGCGGCGTGCGAGCAGGTCACGGTGCCACCGCAGAATAGTGTCCGGGCGCACCAGCAGCCGCAACCGACGCAGCACGTTGAGCGGGAGCCGGTGCAGCAGGGCCGCCAGGAACGCCCGATCGCTCGGGTCGAACCGGGGCCTGTCGTTGCCGAGTTGCCGCTCCAACACGGTGATCTGATGGCGCAACGCCAGGATTTCCACGTCCTTGTCCCGGTCGCTCATCGGCAGCAGGCGTAGCAGGGCGAACGCGTTCATCACGGCCAGGTAGGCCAGTCGCAGCAGCACGGTCGATCATCATGTCGCGGCGATGCCTGCCGCGCGAGAGGCCGGCTTGAGCGAACCGCTGTCGACATCCAGGTCCTCCCATGCGCCGGCTCCGACCAGGGCGGATGGGGTTTTCGGCAAGGGCAGGGTCGTCACAAGATGGACGAACCGTTCGGGCTGTCGCCAGATGGAGCAGTGCCATTCGCGCTGGCAGATAACGGCGCCGGTGATCGAGAGTGTCGGGTGCGGGCGTGCCGGCGGGCGCTGGGCGTACTGATGAAGGAAAAGGCCGGCCGGAACCCTCCCTCGGAACTCCGGCCGGCCAGGAAAAGCGGGTCGATCAGCCTTTGCGAACCGTGGCGAGAGCCTTGCCCCAAGTCACCGTCTGGTCGAGGACAGTGTTCAACGTGGCCTCGTGCTGCGGACCGGGCTTGAAGACGCTGTAGTTCTCGAAGTCCGAGAACAGCGACAGCGCGACCTGGGCGCGCACATCGGCGATCTGCAGCTCGCCGGCGATGAGCCGCAGGTGCTCGACCGCGCGCGTGCCACCCGCCGAGCCGTAGCTGACGAAGCCCGCCGCCTTGTTGTTCCACTCGGCGTAGAGGAAGTCGATCGCGTTCTTGAGCGCGCCACTGGTTGAGTGGTTGTACTCCGGCGTCACGAAGATGTACGCGTCGAACTCGGCGATCGTGGCCGCCCACTGCTTGGTGTGCTCGTTCGCGTACTGGCCCATCGACGGCGGCGCGGCCTCGTCCAGGTGCGGCAGGTTGTAGTCGAGCAGGTCGACCAGCTCGAACTCCGCGTCCCCGCGCCGGCTGGCGATGTCGTAGACCCACTTGGCCACGGCCTCGCCGTTCCGGCCCGGGCGGGTGCTCCCGAGGATGATTCCGACCTTGATCATTCCTAGCTTCCTCTTCTTGAAGGGGACGCCACCGCGGAAGGGTGACGTGTCACCGAATGATGAGC
>NZ_JBICTV010000079.1:0-8520 GCF_043197855.1 Dactylosporangium sp. NPDC048998 | reverse complement strand
CTGCTCGCTGATGGTGAGGGATTGCTGGTAGCGGCGTTCCGCCTCGGCATAGTCCCCCCGCAACTGGGCGAGCCTGCCGAGCTGGTGGTAGCTGCCGGCCAGGCCGGCCTGGTTGCCGAGCTGCTCTTTGATGGTGAGGGATTGCTGGTAGCGGCGTTCCGCCTCGGCATAGTCCCCCCGCAACTGGGCGAGCATGCCGAGCTGGTGGTAGCCGCGGGCCAGGCCGGCCTGGTCGCCGAGCCGCTCGAAGATGGTGAGGGATTGCTGGTAGCGGCGTTCCGCCTCGGCATAGTCCCCCCGCAACTGGGCCAGGATGCCGAGCTCGTGATAGTAGGCAGGGCGGCGGACATGGTCGGATGGAAGCCATCGCAGGGTGTCGTGGATGAGGCTGGTTTCGCGATCCCAGGCACCCCACGTATCGAGTTGCATGCATATTGCTTCGGTGACACTGTTTGCGGGGTCAATATCTCCGGCAACGAGAAGGTGGTGGCGTGCTTCTTCGAGGTCGTGGATGTCGGCGACACGGTCTTGAGGCCAGACGTCGACCCGCCATTGCCAGTACGCGGCGGCCGCCCGGTGGGCCTCGTCGACCAGGGACGGTTGCTGCCGACTGTCGTCGCGCCAGTGGCGGTGGAGTTCCGTGGCGGTCCAGCGGTGCATGACGACGCGTCCGTGCTCGGTGCGTGCAATCAGGCTGCCGTGAAGCAGTTGATCGAGTAGGTCCTCAAGATTGTTTGGTGGGCGGATCGGTGGTGCTGGTGGCTGCTGGGAGGCAGTTATCAGTTCGATGAGCTGTTCCCGGTCGGCGCGGGCGAGCGGTCCTGTTTCGCTGGTCGCGGTCGACAACTCACGGATGGTCAGGCCGTAGCGGTCGAGGAGTTCCATGATGTGCCGCTGGATTGCGGCACGGTCGGGTTCGAATCGGGCGGTGTCGTCCGGGCTACCGACCTGGAAGTACAGGGCGGTGATGTCGACGGGTTCGCGGTAGACGCTGATGCCCGCCAGTAGCTGGATCGCCCCAGGGTGGGGCGCGAGACGGGTGAGGTGTTCGTCGAGCAGGACGTCGTCCGCGGCAAGGATCACCACGTCAGCCAACGCAGCGTCCAGGGTGCGGCCGCGCGCCAGCCAGCCCGCCGCCTGCCTGGCCCCGAGCTTGGCTCGGACAGCAGCGTCAAGGCGGCGGGTGATATCGGGGAATCGGCCCGCCCCTGCGGCCAGCAAGGCATCCAAGTACTCCAGGGACCGTGGATGGCCCCCCACGACCCGCCAGATCCGTTCCAACGCTTGGACATCGATGGCGTAGCGGTCCAGGTTCGGCAGAGACCACACCAGCTTTCGGGTCTCCGCGAACGTCATCGGCCCGACGTGATGCCTGTGCAGGCGATCGTCGGCTTCCGTGGACAGGGCGAACGGGTATCGGGATGTCACGAGCAGCCGGCTGCCGCCGGAGCTGGCGACCCACGCGGTGAGCAGGTCGGCTAGTGCCGGGTCGGTGATCTGCCAGCCGGTGCCGTCTGGGCGCGGAACGAGGTTGTCCTCGAAGTTGTCCAGCACGAGCAGGACCGGCATGGTGTTGAGCACGTCTTCGCGGAGCAGGAGGAGCCGGTCCCGCCAGGGCAGGTCCATCCGGGCCAACACCTGTACCGCCACGGCCTGCGGCCCGTCGAACACCTGCCGGCGCAGCAGATCACGCCGCAGCATTTGAGCGATCTCGACGAGTATGCCGTCGACGCTGAGCGGCCCGGTACAGGTCACTACCCGCCAGCCGGCGGAGCGCTGGCGGACGCGGCGCACCATCTCGGCGGCGAGGGTGGTCTTGCCGACGCCGCCGATCCCGTGCAGGACCACTCCGGCGAATCTGTGTTGCTGGAGCAGGAGTGGTAGCCGCCGTTGCTCGTCGCGGCGGCCGACGAATTGCCCCACGGGCCGGGCCAGCAGGCCGCTCGCATCGTGTGACACCATGGTCCACGAGGCCGCGGACGATGACGGTGATGGGCCCCGCTGGGTCGTGGCCGGGCCGATGACCGGCACCTGCGGCCCGCCGGCCAGCACCGTGACGACACTCCATTCATCCAACTGGGCCAGTGCTTGATCGATCGGCTGGGTTGAGCGAGCCAGGTCACGCTGCACCGCGCGACGTGCTTCGGCGACGGCCGCGATCACGTCCGGTGCGGCGGCGCCGGCCAGCTGCGCGTACACCCGGGCGAAGAATCGGGTGGCGTAGTGGTCCGTCACGGATGTCTGTGTGCCGATCACCGCGGCGGCGCCACATGCCGCCAGCCCGGCTGCGAACGACGCCTGCTGTTCCTGTCCGGCGACATCGGTGTAGCAGGCGGCGAGTGCGATCACCGGCGGCATCGCGCCTGGCGGGACCGCCTCGGCCAGCAATGTTTGTGCATCAACCTGCCGGGCTCGACCGTCCTGGTCTTCCAGCACCAGCATCCCGGGAGCGCCGTGCGCGGAGAGGTGCAGCACATGCACGCCGCCGCCGTCGAGGGCCTCCCGGATCGCCTGCGTGGTCGCGAACGGCACGATCCGCACGTCCGCCGCGACCTGCCGCGCTGTCTGCACTGCGTCGAGCACCGCGCTCAACTCGGCCTCGTAGTCGAGCACCGGCCCGCCGTCGACGGGTGAGGCGATCGCCACCACGATGCGTAACGGCCCCGGTAGCGCTGTCGGCCCGTGCGTCACACCCACCCGGAACATCGACACCAACTGGTGCAACGCCAGCGGCTCGCCAGTGACCGGATCCGGCAGCGCCTCCCATGGCAAGGCGGTGAACCGTGGGGCGTCGACCGCCAGCCGCACCGCGACCGTTGTCTGTTCCGCCCGCCGTAGCAGCCCACCCAGCTTCTCGCTGATCGCCAGTGGCAGGAACGAGGCAGCCATCAGCTCGCCCGCCCGCCGCAGCGACACGATGCCCGAGGCTGTCTGGCGCGTCGTCGTATCGGCGCGGACCGGCAATCGGCCCTGCCGCGCCCGTTCCCGCCGCACGTCATGCAGGGCGTTGGCCAGGCCTGGCCGGATCCCGCCGTGTGCTGCCTGGACGTCCACGCCCGGGCCGAGCAGCCGTACGGTCGTGTCCGACACCGACAGGGTCACATCCAACGGGGCGCCTCGCGGGCCAGCGTCCGTCAGCTGGACCTCGGCCACCCCGGCGAGCAGCGGCAGCAGGTCCTCTACGCGGGCCACCCACACCGTGCCCTGTAGCCAGATGGTGGCGCTGTTGTAGCGGGCCGACACCAGTCCCACCACGCGGCCATCGTCGATCCTGCGGACCGGGCCGCCGCTCATGCCCTTCGCCAGCCCGGTCGCGGTCACCTGCCCCAATGCCACATCGTCCACGCGCAGGGCGCCGCCCTGCCAGACGCCCACCACGCTGGTGTACCGAAACGGCGTGGCGTTGGGGAACTGCGACACCCCCGTCACCGTGACCTTGGTCGCGGGTTGCACCGACGACGACGCGACCAACCCGGGCACCGACCCGGGCAGCGGCATGTCGCACGTCAGTACGGCGAGATCATGCGCTTCGTCCACGGCATGCACCGTCGCTGGCACCGACGTGTCGCCGGCCAGCGCGGCGACAGCCACGTCCGCGCCGACCGTCCCTGCGCCGATGTCGTTGAGCACGTGCCAGGCGGTTGCCAGCACCCCCGGCTGGATCTGGAAACACGTCCCTACCGCCACCCCGGCGTCGTTGACGACCTGGCCGAGGTAGCCCGGAACGTCAGGCCTGGATCCCATACGTCAATGTGATCGACAACGTCGCGCCGGTTGTGCCCTTCACCACCATGATGTCGCCCTCGACACTGACGCTGACCCCGAACTGCACCTGGACCTGCTGCGGCGACACCGTCGACTTCGCCAGTACATCGACCGTCCCGGCCACCGACTCCGCAACGCTCATGATCGCCTTCTCCGCCTGCGCGTACGCGGCGACCACCTTCCCCGACACAGACGTCGGCTCCGACCCGACCACCGAAACCGGCGTCGCCTGCACCAACACGTCCACGCCGGCGAAGGTCACCGGCACCGCGATCACGGCATCACTCATAGCTTCAGAGGCTGTCACAACGGGTCAACCACCGACAGCCTCAAATCGACGCCAGGCCACATCCGCCCAAACGGCCACCGCGCGACCACCATTCCGCCGACGCATCCCAACCAAGAGTCCCAGCCAGTCCGGATGCCGCGGCACCACGCAGCAAGCTCCGGCGATCTTTGGCGTGGCGCCAAGGATCACGGGGCACCGGTATTGATGGCCCGGACGGCGGCGGGTGCTGACCGCGCCGAGATGCTGCAGTGGCCGAGCAGTCCTGGTCGGCTGACTGGTTTCCGACTGTTGACGATTAGCGATGTGTGACATGTTGCTGCGTATGCGTGTCGATGCTGCTCTGGCGATGGCCCCGTCACGGCTTGCCGTCACGGCCGCGTTGGTCCAGGCGGAATCGCGAGGGCGCCGCGGCCGGCCGCCACGTGATCGCCAGGCGACGGCGGCGAGTGCGGAGATCGATTCAGGCCTCGGCCACCGAGTGCGCCGGGGAGTTGCCGCAGTCGCGGGTGCCGGCCGCGCCGGTTCGGGCCTAGATCATCGACGGCAGCCCGGCAGGGGTGCCGTGAGCGGCGGGCGCCGCACCTGTGGTGATCGTGGGCTGGTTGTCCGCTGATGCCGGCAGATCACGTAACGACGGGCGTTCCGCGGTATCTCGGCCGGATTTTGACTGCTGCGGGTGTGCCGGTCGGCACCTGTTTCTGGGTGGCGGCGGATGTGGTGGTGACCGCCTGGCATGTGCTGGACCAGGTCGGAGCGGGCGATGAAGGCTGCTCGGTATCGATCGATGTGCTCGGCGGTGGCAGCCGGCTCGGTACAGCGACGGTTCGTGCGGTTGATCCGTTGCGGGATCTGGCGGTGCTGACGTGTGCCGCCGGCTTGGAAGGACAGCCTGTCGTGGGTTGGGCGGCGACCGAGTCGGTGGCGCCGGCGACCGTGGTGACGGTGACCGGCGTGGCCCAGGTGCTGGGCGAGGCGTCGTTGCGGTACAGCAGCGCGACCGGCGACTGGCAGGGCCAGGCCATGCGCGGTAACGAGGTCGCGTTGGGCGTGCTGAAGAACTCCGGTGTGGCACGCGGCATGAGCGGGGCGCCGGCCCGGCGGGTCAGTGACGACCATGTGGTCGGGGTGGTGACCGCCCGGTACAACAGCGCTGACGGCTGGCAGCGCGACACGGTGTGGATCGCCCGGACCGAGGATCTCCGGCCGCTGCTGGCCGGCCTCGTCGACGTGCCGTTCGTGGATGCCGCGCCACCCGGGTCACCGCTGGACCTGACGTTGACAGTGTCGGCCGGTACCGTCCGGCTGTCCGGTGCCGGCGTCGAGGCCAGCTCCGCCCACGGCGGGTTGCGGCCCGGCCTGGTCAACGCATTGCATGACGTGCACCGCGAACGTGCCTCGCTGCGGGTGCCGCAGCGGCACACCGGCGCACCGACGCTCGACGTGGGCAACGTGTCGTTGCGCCGGGCCGGGGAACTGCTGGCCGAGTCGTTCCTGCCCGCGCCGGTGGCGCAGGCCCTGGCAACGCAGATCCGGCGGGCGGAGCGGGAAACTGCCGCGGTACGGCTGGCCATCGACGCCCCCGGCTTCCCGCAACTGCCCTGGGAGGCGATGCCGGAACCGGTGACCTACCAGCCGCTGGCGCTGCATCCGCTGATCTCGGTATACCGCAAGGGCCCGGCCGCCGGGGAGAAACTGCTGCCAGGACCGCTGCGGATCGCCGTCGCGATCGCCTCTCCGGACGACGGCGGCGGGGCACTGCTGGCCTACGAGGACGAGCTGCGTAGCGTCATCGCGGCCGTACGCGGTGCCAGGCAGGGAGACGCGGCGGTCACCGTGGTGCCGTTCGCGACCACGGCCGCCATCCGCGCCGCCCTCGACGCACCCGGCGGGGTGCATGTGCTGCACGTGTCCGCCCACGGCGCCCCGGGCGTGCTGCTGCTGGAGGACGAGGAAGGCCGAACCCGGAAGCTGACCCCGGCAACGTTCCTCGCCGAAGCCGTACCGCCGGGCAAGATGCCACCAGTGATCGCGCTGGCGGCGTGCTACACCGACGTGGCCGGCGACGAGCACGTCGCCTCGTACGCGGTGCAACTGGCCGAGCACGGTGCAAGGGCGGTGATCGCCACCCAGACCACGGTCACCGACCAGTACGCCACCCAACTGTTCTCCCGCGTCTACACCGAGCTCGCGCAGTCGGCGCTACCGGACGTGGTCCAAGCAGTGGCCGATGCACGCCGGGCGGTGCAACGCGACCTGGCCACCGCCACCGAGCCGCTGCGGCAGTTGCTGGCGGGGATGGACGAATGGAGCGTCGTCACCCTCGCCGCAGGCCACCCCCAGGTCCGCATCATCGACGGCACAACCCTCGAGCAGGCATCGACACCGGCCCGTACCGCGGACGCCGGCGGGCTGGTCGCCAGACCGGTCGGTCACTTCGTCGGCCGCCGTACCCAGCAGCGACGCCTTCCTCTGGTGCTCGAAGACACCCAATATGCGGGTGTGGTGCTGTACGGCATCGGCGGGATCGGCAAAACCACTCTGGCCGCCGAGATCCTGCGCCGCAGCGTCAGTCGAACGCCGTCATGGCGGATCGCCACTACTGCGGGCCCGCTGACCGTGGACGGTGTACTCACAACCGTCGCCACCAGCATCCGCCGAGACCTGCTGCGTCGGGGAATCACATCCGGGCCGCTGTTTCGCGCGGTCGAAGTCTGCGGGCACATCGACGTGCCATGGCAGGACCGCCACGCGCTGCTGCGCGACGACGCCCTCGGCGTGGTGCCCGTGCTCGTCGTGCTCGACAACTTCGAGGACAACCTCACCGCCGCCAACGACGGCTGGACCGTCACCGACCCCGACGTCGCCGCACTGCTTGCCGACTGGTCCACCAACCCGGCCACCAGCCGGCTGCTCATCACATCCCGCTATCCATTCACACTGCCCGGCGGGACCCATCAGCGGCTGCTGTTTGAAAAGCTCGGACCGATGAGCGCGGCGGAAACCCAGAAATTGCTGTGGTCACTACCGAACCTGGACCGCTACGCCGTTGACACCGCCGCGGTCGACCACATCTGGCGCGCCGTCGGCGGCCATCCCCGCAGCCTTGAATATCTCGACGCACTCCTCGGCCACGGCCACGCCCGGTTCACCGATGTCACCGAACGCCTCGACCGGGCCGTGCGGACGCGGCTCGGGCCCGACCGCGCCCGCGACTGGCTGGCCGAACAACGCACACTCGACGCCGCGCTCGCCGAAGTCGCTACCCTCGCCGCCGACGACATCCTGCTCACCGACCACCTCGCCCGACTCGCCGACACCCCCGGTGCCCTCGACCTGCTCATCGGCGTCAGCGTCTACCGCGAACCCGTCGACCACAACGCCATGCTGTTCGCCATCGGAACTCCCGACGACACCGCCGCCTTCGTTCCCGATCGGCAAGGCATCGCTGCTCAGCTCGCCACCATCCTCAACCGACACAGCCTCACGCTTGAAGATCTCGACCGGGCCGCCGACCACGACAGCCCTCTGCCGCCATCCGAACGCATCGCCGTCAGCAGGCTGAAGGCATCCCTCCATGAGCCGCCCCGACCCCCCCGCGTAGCGCCCCACGACCTTGACCATCTGGCGGCGGTCGTTGAAAACAGCAGCCTGCTCACCATCGACGCCGCCGGCAGAGCGTTCGTGCACCGATGGACCGCCACCGAACTCCATCACCATGCAGCCGCAACGCGACGCCCTGACGCAGTGACGCGCGCGCACCGCTCTGCCGCAGCCTTCTGGCGCTGGCGAGTTGCGGTATGGCCGCAGGACCGTCTCGCCGACATCCACGATCTTGAGGAAGCGCGCCATCACTTGCTGGCCGCTGGGGACACTGACGCCGCCGGCCAACTCACCGAACACATCTGTCATCAGCTTCACGCCTGGGGCGCCTGGGACCGGGAAACCAGCCTCATCCACGACACCCTGCGATGGCTTCCATCCGACCATGTTCGCCGCCCCGCCCACTATCACCAGTTCGGCATCCTGGCCCAGTTGCGGGGGGATTATGCCGAGGCGGAACGCCGCTACCAGCAATCCCTCACCATCAGCAAGCGGCTCGGCGACCAGGCCGGCCTGGCCAGCGGCTACCACCAGCTCGGCATGCTCGCCCAGGACCGCGGGGACTATGCCGAGGCGGAACGCCGCTACCAGCAATCCCTCACCATCTTCGAGGGGCTCGGCGACCAGTCCGGCCTGGCCGCCAGCTACGGACAGTTCGGCATCCTGGCCCAGTTGCGGGGGGACTATGCCGAGGCGGAACGCCGCTACCAGCAATCCCTCACCATCTTCGAGCAGCTCGGCGACCAGGCCGGCCTGGCCAGCAGCTACCACCAGCTCGGCATCCTCGCCCAGTTGCGGGGGGACTATGCCGAGGCGGAACGCCGCTACCAGCAATCCCTCACCATCGAAGAGCAGCTCGGCAACCA
>NZ_JBICTV010000078.1:0-9970 GCF_043197855.1 Dactylosporangium sp. NPDC048998 | reverse complement strand
ACCGGCGCCGCGACCACCTGCACAAGCTGAGCACTCGGCTCGTTCGTGACAACCAAACGATCGTGATCGAGGACCTGACCGTCCGCAACATGGTCCGCAACCACACCCTGGCCCGCGCCATCTCGGACGCGGCGTGGCGGCAGTTCCGCACCATGCTGGAGTACAAAGCCACCTGGTACGGCCGCGACCTGATTGCGGTCGACCGCTGGTACCCATCCTCCAAACTGTGCTCGGCCTGCGGCGCGCTGACCGAGCAGATGCCGCTGACCATGCGGACGTGGACGTGCCGGTGCGGCACCGTCCACGACCGGGACGTGAACGCGGCACGCAACATTCTGGCCGCCGGGCTGGCGGTGTCTGCCTGTGGAGCTGGTGTAAGACCTCAACGGGAGTCCTCCCGGACGGGGCAGTCAGCGGTGAAGCAGGAAATCCCTGGGGCGACCCAGGGACTCCCCTCCCTTTAGGGAGGGGAGGATGTCAAGAGTTGAGTTCCCGACCACTCCCGTACCGGAGATCATGTGCCCGCCGGCGGTGCCCGAAGCAGCCTCCTTTCCGTAGCAAGGCATCCCAGCACCAGCCCGCGCTGGGCGGCCGCAAGCTGCATCGCCGTCCTCCTGCTCAGCGCCGCGGTGATCGTCTCGCTATGGAACAGGATCGAGGTCTACAACGCCGGGTACGCGGCGGCGACGCCGGGTGTCTCGGCCACGGTGGTCAGGTCCGAACACTTCACCAAGGGGCCCGATGTCATCGAAGTTGAGTGGCGTGATCGCAACGGGGAACTGAGGCGGCACGAGTTCGACGTCGACGAGGCCGGCGACTTCCCGGTCGGCAGCACGCTGCCGATTCGGGTATCGGCCACGGTGCCCGACCAGATCTATCCCGAAGACCGGACGAGCATCGATGAGACGGCGCTACCGATCAGCGGGCTCGTCGTGCTGGTCGTGGCGAGCCTGGGTGCCCCGGTGCTGTGGATACGCCGGGCGGTCCAGTGGCGGCGGGCGGTCCGGGCGCCGGCGAAGCGTCACCGGGCCCAGCTCTGGTACAGCTACGGCCGCGGCAACGTGATCGGCATCCCGTGGCTGGCCATTGTGGATGGTGACCGGACCTACTACCAGCGGCTGATGTGGGAGCCGTGGGTACCGAGCATCGCCGAAGACCTGGTGATCGAGGGCAGGCGGGTCGGTCGCGGTCCGTTCGTCGTGGACGTACCGGGGTTCGGCCGGCTCTGGCCGGCCGGTCCGGCCAAGCGTCGGGAGCCCAGGCTGGAAAGCCTGGTCGCCAGACACAGCAGTCGGTACCGGCTCAGCCGGTTCAGCACCCTGATCGTGTTCTCACCGCTCATCGTCCTGATGACCGGCGTGCTCGCCGGCTGGCTCGGCGGTTTGACGTTCGCCGGCCACCTTTGGCTGCTTATCCTCTACTTCGGTGGAGCGCCCACGCCCGTGCCGTTGCTGCGGCCACGGCGCTACCGCAGAAAGACCGGATGAACTCAGCTGACGGCGACGAGGTGGATCGCGGCGTCAGCGGCCGAGTCAGGACCGTGTCCTGGTGTTAGCGGTGGTGGGCGAGCTCGGGTGCTTCGGTGTCGAGGGGCACGGCGCGGCCGCGGACGAGGCCGAGCTGGACGCCGGGGCGGGAGTCGGCCGCGGTGAACAGCCAGCCGGCGGCGGTGCGCAGCCGGTTCGCGGGCAGGGCGGCGAGGTGGTAGCCGCGGGTCACGACGCGGGCGAGCGGGCCGGACAGCGGCACGTGCAGCGGGTTGGCGGCGGCCTGCCAGCCGCCGAGGTCGACGACGAAGCCGAGGTTGCGGTGACGGTAGCGCCGAGGCTTCCCGATCCCGAACGATGCCGCGATGTTGTGCGCCACGAGCCGGCCCTGCCGCACGGCGTGCTGGGCGGTCATCGCCGTGTGCTGGCCGGGATGGTACAGATCGGGCACGGCGGCCCCGTCGCCGCAGGCATAGATCTCGGGGTGCCCGGGCACGGTCAGATACGCGTCGACGCGGACCCGGTCCTTCTCGGTGGGCAGTCCGGCGCTTTCGACGATCGGGTCGGGGCGGACGCCGATGCACCAGACGAGGGTCCGCGAGGGCACGAAACTGCCGTCGGTCAGTCGCACGCCGTCGGCGGTGGCCTCCCGCACGGAGGTGCCGAGACGGACCTCGACGCCGCGGCCCTGCAGCACCCGCTCGGCGCCGTCGGCCATCCGTTTGTCCATGCCGGGCAGCACCTGGTCGCCGAGGTTCAGCAGCAGCCACCGCGGCGGCGTGTCGTGCAGCCGCGGGTGGCGGGCGGCGACGTCGGCGGTGAGCAGCTGGCCCTGCGCGGTGACCTCGGTGCCGGTGTATCCGGCGCCGACGACCACGAACGTCATCCGAGCGGCCCGTTCGGCCGGGTCCTCGGCGTCGTCGGCCAGTTCGATCTGGCGGATGAGGTGGTCGCGCAGGTACAGCGCCTCGCCGACGCCGCGGAAGCCGTGCGCGTGGTCGGCGACGCCCGGGATCGGCAGGAGTTTGTTGACGCTGCCGGCGGCGAGGACCAGACGGTCGTAGCCGAGGGTGCCGCGTTCGCCCTCCGGCCCGGTGTACGAGACGGTCCGCGCCCGGGTGTCGACGCCGTCGACCTCGCCGAGCACCAGCCGTACGCCGGGCAGCGTGTCCTGCAGCGGCACGGTGATCGCCCGCGGGTCGAGGACGCCGCCGGCGAGCTCGGGCAGCAGCGGCAGGTACAGGAAGTAGTCGTTCGGGTTGACCAGGATGACGTCAGCGTTGCCCCTGGCCCGGCGCAGCAGCCCGCGGGCCGCCTGGTAGCCGGCGAACCCCGCCCCGACGATGACGATCCGCGGCCGCGCCACGTCAGCGGCCTTCGAGCGCGTTGACCAGTTCGGCCTTGCTCATGGCGGAGCGGCCCTTGATGTTGCGGCGCTTCGCCTCGGCGTACAACTCGTCGCGGGACCATGCGTTGCGAGGCTGGTTGCGCCGGGCCTTCGTCGGGGTCCGCGGCTTGTCGGAGGACTTCATGGTGGCCGTCGGCTTGCCCAGCTCCTGCCAGTGCCGCTCGGTCATGTCCACGCCGTACCGTTTCGCGGCGCGCTTGATCCGGCGGAACGCCTCCTCGCGCTCGTCGTCGGTGACGTCGCGGACCTGGTCGAAGCGGGCGATCGCGTTGCGGACGTGCGTCGCGTCGTTCAGCGGTTCCTTGCGCAGCCGGGGAAACGCGAACGTGCGGTCCGGCATGGCGTTGCGGTCGGCGGCGTCCAGTTCGTGCGTTCTCTGTCTGCGTGCAGCCATACTGCCGCGTTACCCCGCACGAGGTGATTCATGCCTGGCCAGCCCATCCTGGTTGGCGGGTGACCCGTCGCGTAACTTCGCGGCGCGGCCCGGGCTTGGACGTCGTACCGGCGGGTAGCGGCAGCACATGACTGCCAACCCGATCGAGGTCCAGCGGTACATCGGCGACGTGGACTACCCGACGAGCAAGCAGAGCCTTGTCGAGCAGGCCCGTCAGCACGGCGCCGACGAGAAGGTAGTCCGGACCCTGCAGGACCTTCCGCGTGACCGGTTCGCCTCATCGAACGACGTCAGCCAGGCCCTCGGCAAGCAGGCGACGCAGCAGCGCGACGTCGTGGAGATCCTGCTCGCCCAGCACACCGAGATCAAGGACCTGTTCGCGCGCGTCGGCGACGCTCAGGGGGCGCGGAAGAAGGAGTTGTTCCACGACCTGGTGAGGCTGCTGGCCGTGCACGAGAACGCCGAGGAGGTGATCGTGCATCCGGCGGCGCGTGACCTGATTCCGGGCGGCGGCACGGTGGTCGAGGAACGCCTTCGGGAGGAGGCGGACGCCAAGCGGGCGCTCGCCGACCTCTACGACCTGGGGGTCGATCATCCGGAGTTCGACGAGCACCTGGGCATGCTGGCCGAATCGGTGCTGGCCCATGCGGCGCAAGAGGAGTACAAGGAGTTCGCGGAGCTGCGCAAGCACGCCGACGTCTACCGGCTGCGCCGGATGGCGAGCGCCTTCGAGGCGGCCGAGACGGTGGCGCCGACCCGTCCGCATCCGGCGGCGGGGGAGTCCGCGGTCGTCAACCTCCTGGTCGGCCCGCCGACCGCGGTGTTCGACAAGGTCCGCGACGCGATGCGCGACTGGCGCAAGCGCTCCGGCGAGGGGTGAACCCGGCCAGCCACCCCAAACCGACATCGCCCCGAGTCGATGCCGGCTCAGCACCGCAATGCGGCCGCGAATGTCGCGACGTCGTGTGCTCGGTCAGCCGCGGATAGGGCTCTGGCGGCAGGAGCCGGACGCGCTGTGCCGGGGCGAGACTGCCCAGCAGAGCCCCGGCCGCTCGCGGTAGCCCACGGGAGCAGCTGCGATGCCGAACTCGCCGCCAGCCTGTCTGGCGCGCAGTCGGTCGTCGAGAGCATGGTGCGGCTGCGACGGCTCTGGTTCAATACCGCGATGGCCCAACGTCCTACTGCGCCGCCGCCCCCGGTAACGGTGTTGGCGATCTTGCTGTACGTCGGCGGCGGACTGGTCATCGTGTACGCATTGATCGGCATGGGCAGCTCTGCCGGAGCCGTGACCAGTATGTTGCCGGCGTGGGGTCAGGCGCTGTACGGGGCGCTGTACGTCGGGCTGGCGCGAGCGTTGCAACTGGGTCTGCGCTGGGCGCGGCTTGTCGCACTGGCGCTGTGCTGGGTCGGGTTGGCCGTGGCGACGGTTTACCTGTTCGCCCGTGGCCCGCAAGCGGCCGTCGCGCAGGCCGTCTGGCCGGCGACGTATCTGGTGCTGTTGACCCGGTCGGGCGTCCGTGAGTGGTTTGCGCCGAACCCCACGCCGACCGGCGAAAGGCAGCCAGGCGAGTAGCGATGGCTTCGACCTTGCGGCGGCGGTCGTGCCACGGCTCCTCGTCAGCCGCCGTGGCCGAACCGCAGGTGCCACACGCCCTCGGTGAAGTCGTAGACGGCTGTGCGGTCGACTCGTTCCGGGAGCGGCTGGCCGAGCCGCCACGGCGCTGAAACGGCGGACAGGCTGACGGCCACCGCGTTCCGCGACACGGCGCCGAGCGTCCCAACCCAGTGGCGGCTCTCTTCGAGCAAGGCTTCAACGATGGTGCCGGCCGCATCGGGTACCTCCACGGGCGCAGCGTCGACCAAGGCCGAGCCGGCAAGGAGGGCCAGCAGACGGCCCAGGATGGCCGCGGGAACTCCTCGATCGGTTGACTCCACCCAGACATAGCAGTCGTCGTGTCCGGAGTACCACAGACAGCAGCCGGCAAGGGTCGGCAAGACAGGCTGGTCATGCTGGGCGATACCGATGGCGAGCCCGATCTCGTCCAGCCGCTCGGGGGTCGGCTCGGTGGGTAGGCCGACCAACGTCAACTCGTACGGCGACCAGCCGGAAAGGAAACCGGGCAGGTCGTCACGCCGCATCACCAAGGCCTCTTCGCTGAGGCCGATGACGCCGGTCGCCAGGGCACCGAAGTGGTGTACCGAGCAAGTGATGCCCTGCGCCGCTGCGATCCGCGACGGCTGCCACTGCTCGTACCGCTCGTCCAGAAAGCTGTTGGTAGCGATGTCGACCGTGACGACGGTGCCCTCCGCCGCGTTGACCAGAACATCCGCAAGCTCCGCGGCTTGCGCAGCTGCTGCCTGGACCACCCAGCAACCGGAAACCTCGCGAACGCTGAAGCTCAGCGGAAACGGCGTGCCGTCGAGTCCAACCCGGTTGATCGAAAACGCGCCGTCATGCCCGGCGGCAACCACACTCACGCCACCTTTTTGGCGAGGAACATGTCATCCACGCTCGTGATCGCCCCGCCGGGACCGACGGGTAGCTGGAACTCGCCGCGGAGCACGCCCTCCGTCTCGAAGCCGTGTCTGGCGTACAGAGCAAGGGCGGCCACATTGCAGCTCAGGACACGCAACGTCAGGCGTGTGAACCCGCGTTCGGCGCTTCGGTGTTCCGTGGCTTGCAGCAGGGCGCTTGCAACGCCTCGCCGGCGCGCCTCTGCGGCAACGCCCAGTCCGTGGATGGATGCGACGTGTGCGTGGCTCGGCATCGGCGAGGCGCGACGCACCACGATGTATCCGATCGGCAGGGCGCCGGTGACCGCGACGAGTACCGAGTCCGGAGCGTGGCGATCGAAGAAGCCGCGTGGCTCGTACGGACCGGCCGGCGTTACCACGGGTATCCAGTTCGCGCGTAGCAGTTCCTCGAGGCGTACGGCATCACCTTCAGTTGCTACCCGAATCGCAAGTGCGTCGACGTCAGCCATGACCGTCAGGGTGCAGAAGCGCACCGGACGCATGCCACTGAATTTGTTCAAGGAGTGTGCGGACCGCCTCCGCGTCCGTCCGCCACTGCCGCAGATCGAGCAACGGAGGTGTCTTCGCGGGCAGAGGGCCACCGTCGCCGGGGTCGTCGGGGTAGCGGGCGGTCACATGGGTGTGCAGGTGGGGCTCCCAGTTGCCCATGGTGAGGTAGTTGAGCTTGGCGGGCTGGAAGTGATCACGGATGGCGCGAGCCACCGTCAAGACTTCCCGCTGGTACTGATCCGCCTCGGCCGGGGACAGGTCGATCGGCTCGACGACATGCCGGCCACGCCATACCACCACCGCATATCCGCGGACGAAGGCGCGTCGCGCGAAGTAGGCGTCGCTGACCTGTCCGGCAAAAACGCGTGTCCCGAAGTCGATCTCGTCCGGGCGGCCGTGGCTACACCACTGACATTGCCGGCCGGAGATCCGATCATCCCAGTCTTTCGCCCACGCCACGGTCGTAACGATAAACCGAATGACCCGGATCGCGTCCACCGGCATGATCCTCTGCGTGGATGCGTCGGATGCCGGAAGCGAGGCGGCACCTCGGCGGGCACTGCGCCACGTCGCGGCGTTGTCGGCCGGGCCTCCGGTCGACGCATCCCTGCGGATCACGCTCAACTTCCATCCTGACCGCGTTGCCGCAGGTCTTCCTATCCTGGATGAGCTCGTCGAGGGCGGGATCTACCTGTCCCAGTTCGTCACCGGCACCAGCAACGGCGGGCTCACCGCCTATCCCGGCGGGGACCGGTGGCGCTGGGAGCAGCGCATGTTCGGCGGTGCCTACGACGACGCCCCGGGCCACCTGCGACCGGTCTACGGCGCGCTGAACTTCCGGCACAAGCCCTTCGGCGCCGCACCCCGGTTCGGCTCGGCGCACCTGCGGCTGACCGCGCCCGCTCTGGCCCGGGCGACCTTCTGCTACCCGGACAGCTACTGGGAGCCGACCGCGTTCGCGGTGGCCGACCGCATGTCGCTGATCGACCTGGCCCTGTCCGACGAGCAAGACGACCTGGACGACTACATCGAGGCACAGGTCCACGGTGAGGTCCGGCTCGACCGCGATGTCGAGGCCGTCGTGCTCGACCCCTGCTACCGCGGTACCGACGTCGAAACCGCTGCCCGGCGCCTGCCCTGCCGGCTGGAATGGCACCCCGGCTTCCGGCTCTCCGTCGCCGAACTCCGCCGGCACCCCGATTACCGCGGCCGGCCCTACGTCGACCTCGGCACCGCCATCGCCGTCGACGGGCGCCTCGATCCGCGAATCATCGGCGATGCCGCCCGCAGCGGCCGGTACGACCAGCAGGACCTCAAACGAGTCTGGCACTGCCTCGCCCGCTTCGGAGCTGCAGGCGTGTATCAGTAGTCGAGGCTCGCGTACCAGTCGCCGCGGCCCTGCGGGGTCAGGTCGAGCAGATGCCAGACGGGGGCCAGCAGGTCGATGCCCCGCTGGTCGATGTCGTCGGCCATGCGCGGGTGGGCGGAGTAGCAATGGCGGACCGTGCCGTCGCCGTCGCGGGTGAAGACGGAGACCGTGGAGTCCTGTTCGCCGTCCTTGTCCTCGCTGCCCAGGTCGTACTTGAACGTGCTGTCGCCGCAGCTCAGGAGCCGCAGCCGGTGCCAGCCGCGGTTGCGGGCGTGCTGGCGCAGGGCGGGCAGGTCGGCGGCCGCGGCGACGGCGAAGTCGGCGTTGCGGGCGATGTGGTGGGCGATGCCGTTGAAGCCGTCGATCCACAGGGTGCACATCGGGCAGGGATCGGTCTGCAGCTTGCCGTACATCAAGTGGTACACGATCAGAGCACGGTCCGGGGCGCTGAACAGCCCGCTCAGGGCGACCTCGCGGACCGGTGTGTCGCCGGCGTCGAGGTCGGCGGGGCCCTCGACGAAGACGTAGTCGTCGACGGGCGGCCCCTGGGGGGAGCGACCGTCGCTGGGCCGCGACCTTCTCGCGATGGCGCATGAGGTCGATCTCGTCCAGGCGCAGCTCTTCGCGGGCGGCGAGGTAGCTCGCTGATTCCCCGGCCAGTCTGGTGTGCCGCAACATGGCGTCCTCCCGGGATGCCCATCCCACAGTTTATCGGGCACCGGCGCGAACGGTCATGGGGCTTCGTCGACCGGGACGGGGATGCGCGCCTCGACCTCGAACGAGGCGCGGTCGGCGCGGTAGACGTCGCGGGCGAACTCGATGCACCGGCCGGACTCGTCGTGGGTCCAGCGGGTCAGCAGAATGCCGGACGAGGCGTTGCGTATGCGCAGGCGGGCGCACGAGGCGTCGTCGATGACGATGGACTGGATCGTCGCGTGTGCGCTGATCGGGACGATCCGGTAGTGGGTGCGCAGCAGTTGCCACAGTGAGCCGGTGAGCGGCTGGTGGAGCAGGCCCGGCGTCAGAGCGGCCGGGAAGTACGTGGTTTCCAGCGCGATCGGCTCGTCGTCGGCGAACCGCAGCCGGTGCAGCGCGTGCACCCGGGCGCCGATGTCGAGGTCGAAGGCCGCCTGCGCCGACGCGGTGGGCTCGCGCTCTTCGGCCCAGAGCAACTGGGCGGCGGGCCGGCGGCCCGCGCGAATGATCTCGTCGGAGAAGCTGCCGATGTGGAACGGCACGCGGGGCTCGGCCACGAACGTGCCGCGCGGCGGCCGGCGATAGACGTAGCCCTCGCTCTCCAGCAGCGCCAGCGCGTGCCGGGCGGTCATCCGGCTCACCCCGTGCGCCTCGCTCAGCTCGCGCTCGGACGGCATGAGCGTGTGCGGCGCGAGCTTCTCGCCGGTGATCCGGTCACGCAGTTCGGCGGCGATGGCGACGTATCTCGGCGAGGTTGCGCCGCGCGAAATTCCTTTCGACACCTTGACAGCCTACCGGGAGTGGACGATACCTTGTGGCCTCGACCACATGGTATATACCAAGTCCTGGAGCTGTCATGAGTGCAACAGCAGATCGCGACGAGCTCGCCCGGTTCGGGTACGAGCCGTCCTTCGAACGGCGGACCGGCAGGTTCGCGTCGTTCGCCGTGGCGTTCGCGTTCGTGTCCATCGCGACCGGCATCTTCACCACGTATGGCGCCGTGCTGAATTCGTCGGGCCCGCTCGGCATCTGGACCTGGCCCGTCGCCGTGCTCGGGCAGCTCGCGGTCGCCTTCGTGATCGGCGCGCTGGCGTCGCGCATCCCGGTGACCGGCTACGCGTACCAGTGGACGTCGCGACTGGCGAACCCGGTGCTCGGATGGGTGATCGGCTGGATCTCGTTCATCGGATTCCTTCCGTGGAGACCCCCGCCTTCAGGCGGGGGAGGAAACGGAACCCCTGCGGATCAGGGCAGAGATAGCCGGTTCGCCGCCAGGGCGGATCGGCGTCCACCGGCGTGTCACCGCAAGGCTCACAAAATAGATCGGCCAAGATGTGAGGCATGTCCAGGACGGTGAAGCGGGCGTTCAAGTACCGCTGCTACCCGACCGACGCGCAGGCCGCCGAACTGGCCCGGACGTTCGGGTGTGTCCGGAAGGTCTACAACCTGGCCCTCGCGGCCCGCAGCGAGGCGTGGACGCTGCGGCAGGAACGGGTCGGCTACAACGCGACCTCGGCGATGCTGACCGCGTGGAAGCAGACCGAGGAACTGGCGTTCCTCAACGACGTCTCGTCCGTGCCGTTGCAGCAGGC
>NZ_JBICTV010000077.1:0-11613 GCF_043197855.1 Dactylosporangium sp. NPDC048998 | reverse complement strand
CAAGCCCTCACCATCAAAGAGCAGCTCGGCGACCAGGCCGGCCTGGCCAGCAGCTACCACCAACTCGGCATGCTCGCCCAGGCGCGGGGGGACTATGCCGAGGCGGAACGCCGCTACCAGCAAGCCCTCACCATCTCCGAGCGGCTCGGCGACCAGTCCGGCCTGGCCAGCGGCTACCACCAGCTCGGCAGGCTCGCCCAGTTGCGGGGGGACTACGCCGAGGCGGAACGCCGCTACCAGCAAGCCCTCACCATCTTCGAGCGGCTCGGCGGCCAGTCCGGCCTGGCCAGCGGCTACCAACAGCTCGGCAGGCTCGCCCAGTTGCGGGGGGACTTTGCCGAGGCGGAACGCCGCTACCAGCAATCCCTCACCATCAACGAGCAACTCGGCAACCAGGCCGGCCTCGCCATCACCCTCAGCCAGCTCGGCATCATGCGCGCCGACACCGGCAACCACACCGACGCCGTCACCCTCCACATCCGCGCCCTCAGCATCCAACAAACCATCGGCATACCCCAAGCAGCCAACAACATCACCCGCCTCGCCGAACTCCGCAACCACCTCGGGACCGACACATTCACCGAAACCGCCAGCCAAACCCTCGACCAACAGTCAATCAACACACTCACCGCACTCCTCGACGCCCACAGCCTGTGACTACGACGGGCCAGCAAGCCAGCCGTCCGTCGCCCGACGGCTGGCGCGGCAAGCAGAGGTGAGCATCGAAATCACTTTTATGTGGCGGGACGCGCCGAAGCAAGTACAGTGCGGCTTGTCACCAGTATGGAGATCACCGCCCAGCTAGATCCGCGGCCGTCGTCTCGGAATGCGGTTCAACCGGGCGAAGGTGACCTCTGGAATCGTGCTGGCGTCGGCCACGCGGTCGGTCGGCTGTTGCTGAGAAGAGCCCGTTGTCGCCCGCTACAACTAGACAGCCCCCTGTCCAGAGCATCGCATTGACTCGATCATCGCATGCGAGCTCGGCCAGGCGCTGCTGCGTGATCGGATTCCATAGCCGCACCGTCCGGTCGTCGCCTGCGGAAGCCAGCACGGGCCATGCGCCCGGGACCGGCAAGACTGCCAACGCAGAGATTGTGTCGGTGTGGCCGGCTAACGGGGGTCCGAACGGAGTGCCCGTATCTAGGTCCCATAGTCGCACCTTCCCGTCGTCACCGGCCGATGCAAGCAAGATCTGCCCGTGCGGACCCGACAGCACCGCCAACGCGGTGATCCGGCCGGTGTGGCTGGTCAGGCCCCGCCCGGTCCGGGTGCCGCGGTCCGGATCCCACAGTTGCACCCTTCCGTCGTTGCCTGCAGAGGCGAGGAAGGTGCGGCCGTACGGGCCCGGCAGCACTGCCAGCGCACTAACCGCGCCGAAGTGGCCGGTCAACGGTCGCCTGGTCGGGGTGCCGTTGTCCGGGTCCCACAGTTGCACCCTTCCGTCGTTGCCTGCGGAGGCGAGGAAGGTGCGGCCGTACGGGCCCGGCAGCACTGCCAGCGCATTAATCGAGCCTATGTGGCCGGTCAACGGCGGCTTGGGCGGGGTGCTGCTGCGCGGGTCCCACAGTTGCACCGATGCCTTCAGCGGCGGCCCGGCCGGTGCGCCGGTGTCCGGGTTCCAGAGTTGCACCGTCCCGTCGTCGCCTGCGGAAGCGAGCACGGTCCGCCCCTTCAAGATTTGGAACACCGCCAATGCCCGGATACCCCCGATGTGCGTGGTCAGCGGTTGTTTGGCAGGGGCGCCGGTGTCGGAGTCCCATAGCCGCACTTTCCACTCGGCGTCGGCGGAGACGAGCTGGGTCCGCCCGTCTGTGCCGGGCAGCACCGCCAACGCAGTGAATCGGCCGGTGTGGCTGGTCAGGCCTGGCTTGGCCGGGGTGACAGCGTCCGGGTCCCACAGTCGCACCGTTCCGTCGACGCTGGCGGAGGCGAGCAGGGGCCGCCCGTCGGGGCCCGGCAGCACGGCTAACGCTCGGACCGCGTCGGTGTGCCCGGTCAGTTCTGGGCCGGCCGAGATGCCGGTGTAGGGGTTCCACAGTCGAACTGTTCCGTCGTCGCTGGCGGAGGCGAGCAAGGGCGGCCCGTTCGGGTCAGTCAGCACCGCCAACGCGTTCACCCCCCTGGTGTGGCCGGTCAATTGCCCTTCGATCGGGGCGCCGGTAATCGGGTCCCAGAACTCCACCGTCCCGTCGGCCCGCGCGCACGCGAGCAGGGGCCGCCCGTCCAGGCCAGGCAGCACCGCCAACGCGTCGACCCTGCCCGTCCTTATCGGCGGTCTGGCCAGCGCGCCGGTGTCCGGGTCCCATAACCGCAGGGTGCCGTCATTGCCGGCGGTGGCGAGCCGGGTCCGCCCGCCAGGTCCGGGCAGTACTGCCAACGCGCTGATCCCCTTGGTGTGGCCGGTCAGGAGTGGTCCGATCTGGACGCCGGTGTGTGGGTTCCACAGTCGTACCGTTCCGTCGGTGCTGGCGGTGGCGAGCAGGGTCCGCCCGTCCAAGCTACGCAGCACCGCCAACGCCCAGATCGGGATCCGGATCCGGCCGGCGTGGCTGGTTAGGGGCGGTCCGGCCGGGTTGCCGGTGTCTGGGTTCCACACGCGTACCGTCCCGTCGTTGCCGGCCGAGGCCAGCAGCTTCCGACCATCCGGGCCGGGCAGCACCGCCAACGCGTTAATCGCGCTGGTGTGGCCGATCAACGGCGGTCTGGCCGGGGTGCCGGTGTCCGGGTTCCACAGTCGCACCGTCCCGTCGTCGCCTGCGGATGCGAGCACGGCCCGCCCGTCCGGGCCGGGCAGCACCGCTAACGCCCAGATCCCGCCGGGGAAGCTGCGGAGGGTGACATGGTGGGGCTGCGGGACGAGGTGAGCCCATTTGAGGTGCCACGTGTGTGGGGTTGTGGGTTCGGTGGTGAAGTTGGTCACCGCCGCAGTGCGGGCCATGGCGAGTTGTCGAAGCACAGGCCGGACGCTTGCCTCGGCGTTGATCAGGTCACTGCGTGCCGCCAGTATCGCGGCGATGGCCGGTGGCAGGTCCGTGGCCGATGCGCCGGTCTGTACCGCGGTGGTGGCGACGCTGGCGGGGTCGAGTCTGTCCAGCACGTGGGGGAATCGGCTCAGCTGTTGCCAGCCGCTTCCACCGGCTTGTGCGGCATGGCCGGGCAGGTAATGGGTGAGGTAGGGGTTGAGCGGATCGGGGAGGTCGGCCGTGGTGTGTAGCAGGGTGTCGAGGACGCGTTGATGGCGTTGCCTGACGGGCGGTTCGGTGAGGTTGAGGAAGTGTTCCTGGAACGTCCGGTGCGCCAGTCGGTACACGCTCTGTTCCGCTTCGGCGTCAACCATCAGGTAGGGAGCGGCGTCTTGGAGCAGGCCAGCGATCGCGGCATCGTCGATGTCAGCGTTGGCCGATAGCGACTTGGCGAACATGGCCCAGACGCCGTCGCGGATCGGCAGCCCACGGCCTAGGCCGAGGGCGAGAGCGTGCAGCAGGATTGGGTACGCCGATGTGTGGCGGGCGAGCCGTCCGACGGCGGTGGCGAAGAGGCGGCGGTGGTCCGCGTTGAGCAGTCCTGCGAGTTCGCGCTCGTGGGTAGGCATGAGCAGATATGGGCGGGCCGCGATTTCGTGGATGACGAGGCGAGCGAAGAGGAACTGCTGATTCTGTCCAGCGATGGCGGTCGCGACGGAATTGATAGTGGCTGGGGCAGCAGTGGTGAGGGTGGTCAGGCGGCGGGTCGTGTAGCGGTGCAGCGCGTCGGGGTCGCGATCAATCCGCAGGACGGTGGGCGTGGCGGTGGCCAGTGCGTCGAGCAGGTCGCTGTGGGGTGGGTCGGGAAGATCTGGGCCTTCCCGGGTGGAGCGGCGGCTGCCGACGACGAGTCGGATGCCGGGAATCGTGGCCAGCGCGGGTAGGACGGTGCGGGCAAGGTCAAGAGGCTGCTGGGCTTCGTCGAGCGCGTCCAGCAGAAGGGTCCGCGGTGTGGCAGCGGTGTGGAGCGCGGCGGCGAGCCAGTGGGTTTGCCTCTCGAGCGTGTCGGCCTCGGTCGGTGGATGCCCGAGGTGCATGTCGGCAGCGATGCGGGTGATGGTGTCCGCCGCGGTCAATCCGGTGAGCAGCAGCGCGGTATCGAAGACGTACGCGGGTGGCCGGGCGGCGCCCGGGACAGGCTGCATGAGTCCGTGGTTGGCCAAAGTGGTGATGAGGACGGGCTGAGACTGCGCCAGGACTTGACCGAGAAGCGCGGATTTGCCGCTGCCTGGCGAGCCGGTGACGACGAGCATGCCGGTGGGTGTTGTGCGCAGCCAATGGGCGAGTTGTTCCTGCTCGGCTTGGCGGCCTTCGAAGTACCACAGGAGGTCGCCGGTTTCGCCGCCTTGGGCCTTGGTCAGGAAGTGTCCGCGGACGTCGTCGGGCAGGGCTGCCAGCAGCTTCTTGAGCTCGGTGTCGGCGTCGACGGTGATGGGTGGGGCGACCGGCGGCAGGGCGCGGGTCAGGACGGCGGCGCCGAGCTGGCGGAGCACAACCCGACTGCCGTGCAGGGTGCGTTCCAGCTCCTTGGCGAGGTCCCATAATTCGATGCTGGTCTGGGTGCGGAAGGTGTTGTCCAGGCAATGGGTGAGCGCGTCGGCGAAGGCGCCGAGCTGGGTGGAGCCGTGACCGGACACGCCGATGAGCAGGACGCGTTCGGGGCTGTGCGGCATCTGTCCGAGCTGCGAGTCGACTAGCTCCACGAATCGCGACGACCGGCACGTCTCGACGACCACGACAGCCCATGTATCCGGCGCGAGGTCCTGCCGTTCGGCAACAGTCGCGGCGAAGACCTCGGGCCGCAGGCCGTACACGCCAACGTGGGCCGGGCTGCTGTAATGAGCGAGGGCTGCAGTGTCGTTGTTGGACCAGCCGTGCCCGACCCAGTACAGCAACGTGTTGCGGTCGGGGTCTCCGGTGGCCCATTGACGCAGACGGGCTGTGACGGCGTCGCCGCCGCGCTCATCCATCCGAACCGGCCAGGGCACGTGTCGTCCACCGAAGGTGGCGAGGACCCGGCAGACCCGTTCGATTTCGGCATCCACCGGCAGTTTCTGGAATCTGCGGTCGGCATAGGTGCCGATCCCGATTGAGTAGACGGAAAGCGGCGGGTTCGCGTGAGTCATGCTGCGTGGTTGTCGGCGGCAAGGTCCGGATCGGTGACCAGGACGAGTTGCTGGACCGCGCTGTAGCCGCCGCCGGCCACCTCGACCCGGTAGAGACCAGGCCGGTCGGCGATTATGGGGGCGCACCACTGGCCGTCGCGCCGATGGATAGCCAGCCGGTCGATGACCTGGCCGTTGCTGAGATCGATTAGCACGGCGGTGGCGTCACGGGACCGGGTGATGCCGGTGATCGTCGCGATGCATTCCTCGCCGGGCGTGGCGAGGTCAGGTAGGTCGAGGCCTAGTCCGGCACCAGCGAGGGGCGGACCGAGTCGGTCGAGGTCTTGTTCGGTGATCACCGCACGTGCAAAGGTGCACGCCTCGTCGGTGCGGGCCAACGCGCCATGCTGTTGAGGCAGATAGGTGTGGGCGATACCGGTACCGGGCAGCGTCGCTGATCCGCGGAACACGGTGCCGTCGCCACCGTCGTCAATCCACCGGGCGGCGTCGGTACCGTCCGTCCACACCCCGCGGTGGAGAGTGACGATTCCGTCGGTGATCGTCAGGCTCTGGGCGGTGGGTTGGAACGTGCCGACCATGCAGCGGTGACCGGCGAGCGTGGCGGTGTCGAGGTCGCGGTGTAGCTGCCAGCTGTTGGCGACTAGATCGGGGTCGCCGCCGAGTGTGACGGCGTCCCCCTCGGTCAAGCGTCGGCCGGGCGGTCCGTTGTTGACGCAGCGGTAGCTGGGCAGCAGGTCATGGAGCCCGGGCAGCGACGCGGCGAGCCGCCGTACCCCGTCATCGACGTCTGCCTCGAACAGGTGGCGGACTGGTCGCCGGGCCGGCAGCGGCAGAGGAGCGCCGCGGCCGGTGTTGAGCAGGACCGCGGCTTTTGCGGATCCGTAGAATGGGGTACCGAGTGTCACCGTGGCCCGGACGTGCTCGATGACGCCAGGGATCCGAGACAGGTAGCGGGCCAGCAGACCGCCCATCGAGTGCGCCACGATTACCAGCTGGGCTGGGCGGCCGGTCGGGTGGCGCCGACGCAAGTAGTCATGATCCGGATTGCGCCGCCACTCTTCCAACGCGCCAGCCGCGCGATCCGCTAACAGTGCCGCGTTGTGGGCGACGGGCAGCCGCCAGTCGTACGGAAACTGGACCACCTGAGCGTCGTTGTACACCGCCGCACGGGCTGCCGCGACAAGATGCGTGTAGGGCTCGATCCCTTGCAGGACCCGGGCAAAGGCCGGGAACCGTAGCAGGCTGCTGGCGGTCACCCGTCCGTACCGGCCAGCCCGCTCGTCGTCGGTGAGGCGCAGCGCGGCCAGCCCGGAACCGCTGCTCCACGCCCGGACGTACCAGGCTAACTCCCGCAGCCCCCACAACGTCGCCCCGGTCGCGGTGTCCTTCAGTTCGCTGCCCATGATGCCGGGTACAACCACGACCAGATCATGTGATCTGATTCCCGGAGGCGAGTCGGTGACCGGATCCCCACTTACCGTCATGGCCCCGCACGATAGCCGTCCGGAAGCACCTGCACCTCCGGCAACCGGACAGTCTAACTAAGCGTCAGTACTACCCCGGAATCGCTCTTATGCGCTGACCGAGCGCGACCCGTCGCAACACGTCGGTGAGCCCGCGGCTTCAGAGAGCTTCGCACTCGGGCACCTGCGGCGAGTCGGTTGTGCGCGGCACTCCATCGTCAGGGCGTCGCTGCTTAGCCGCGAGGCGACGCGCCGCGCGGACGCGACCGATCGTCAGCTCCATCGTCCCGTGGAGGCGCCGCGGAACACGTACATGCCAGATGCCGCCGTGTCGCCCGGGACGCCAACCGTCGATACCGAGACGATGTCCCAGCCGATCCATTTCCATATGGAAGGCATCGCTGCAGCGATGGGCAAGCACTGCCTGTCCGCCGCTTCCAGGCTCACGCAGGTTGTGGCCCGCCGCTCTCAGGAGGAGCGGGTGCGCTTGGGGCTGCCTCGTCCGCGGCCGGGAAGTTCCGTTTTGCCCAGGCGCCGACGGCACGGGTGCTGGTGAAGTTGATGCCGCCACCGACCACCCCGCCCACGAGGGGCGCGAGCTTGGTCAGGTTCACGATGCCCTTGGTGCCGGCCTTGGTGATCAGGCGGAAGCCGACCATCTTGTTGATCTGGATCAGCACGTGACCGGGAACCTGCTTGATGGCGCTGACGGCTGACCTCGTACCGATCTGGACGCCCGCCTGCGAGAGAGCCTCAGCCGCCGAAGAACCAATCAGCGAAATGAGGACGACGGAACGCACCTCTTCCGAGCGGACGTCGTACCCGCGCAGGTGCGCGATCGCGCCGCCGAGGCGCGCCTCGGCGAGCCACAATGCCGTGAAGTCGGCGGGCAGCGTGACCGGCAGGGTGATCAGCCCGCCGAGACCGGTCAGGAAGCCGGTGCCCGCAGTGAGTCGAACGTGCGTTGCGATGAGGCGTTGGATGGCCTTCTCGACGTCGCCGTGCTTCGTGAGGTGCTCCTCCGCGACCTCGATTGATCCCTTCCAAGGGCCCCAGCCGTCGACGCCGCCGTTGACAATCTTGTCGCTGACCTCCTTGGCCCTGCTGCGGAGGCGCTCGAGTCGCGTGGGATCGGTCGTCGCCGACTTGGCGGATTGCCCAGCCTCCTGGGCCGCGTCCGAACCGGTCCCTGGATCGTCGTCAACCAAAATCTCGCGATCGTCGTCGCTCACGGGACGAGACTAGCGGCCAGAACTGACGTCCGGAATCGGCGACGAGGTCCATCGGCTCGCCGTCGCGTACACGGTCGACTCGCTCGATCGGCTGCTTGGCGACGCTGCTGACGCAGCACCCGTCGACGAGGTGGAAGCCAGCGGACCTTGCTGGACGACAACGTGACGGTTCATCACATGTCGGCGGTGCAGCAAAGGCGATGTGCGCGGCCGTGCCTGCTGGTATTCGACCGGCATGGGCCGTTGTGGACGGCCGACTCCCGGAATGGGTAAGCCGTTCGGCTCCGGTGTTTCGCACTCTGGTTACTGCGGGTGAATGCCCCTATGCAGCGCGCCCTTCTCATGGCAATCATGTATTCACGTACGTCGCTGCATGATGCGGTGGTCCATTGGGGGGCGGCCCGCAGGGCGCGGCGAGATCCCGGGGGTGTGTGGTGAACGTCGATGGTGTGCGTTGGCGGCGGAGCAGTCGCTGTTCGATGGATGGCGGCGACTGTGTCGAGGTGGCGGTCACCGGCGGTCGGGTGCTGGTCCGGGATTCGACCCAGCCGGACGGTGCAGTGCTGGCCTTTGACGCCGGCGCCTGGTCGCAGTTCCTCGAGGCCGTCGTCGGCAGCGATGATCGATTGGCCCGCAACGGTCGTGGTTAGTCGCCGCCGGCGAGGAGCTTCGTGATGAGGGCGGCGGTGCCCTCGGGGCTGAGGGCCAGGCTGCTGAGGGTGGCGAAGATGTCGTGGTACTGGTCGACGTCAGTGCGCTCGTCGCGCAGGGCCGAGTTGGCGCGGCTTTGCTCGAGGTAGATGTAGTCGCCGCGGGTGTCGCCGTCTGGGAGGTCGAGGATGGTGAACGGGCTTCCCATGCCGGGATACAGGCTGCGGTCGAACGGCAGCACCTGCAGCGTGATGCCAGGGCGGCGGCTGATGGCCAGGAGGTGTTCCAGTTGGCCGCGGTGGACGTCGTCGCGGGCGGTGTTGTCGGCGATGCGGCGGATCACGGCCTCGTCGAGGATGAAGTGCACGTCCGGGCTGTCGGGTGCGGCGAGGATCTGTTCCTGGCGTTGCAGGCGGGCGGCCCGCTGGAGCTGCTGCACGTCCGGGTCCGTGCCTGGTGGCGCGAACGCCTCGATGCCGCGGCGGACGTACCCGGGCGTCTGGAGCAGGCCCGGGACGACGATCGGATGGAAGTGCCGGATGCGGGTGGCGATGCCCTCGAGTGACAGGTACGCCCGGTACTCGGGCTTGAGGACGTGGCGGTACTTGTCCCAGTCGTCGACCCGGCTGCCGGGTGCATAGCCGCGCAGGCGGGTGACCTCGTCCTCGTCGGAGATCTTGTAAAAGTCGAGGAGGGCGACGAGGTCGTTCATACGGATGCCGAACTGGCCGCTCTCGATGCGCAGCAGTTTCGACGATGACCAGCCCATCGCGTCGGCCACCTCGGCTTGCGTGTGCCCGGTGGCGTCGCGGGCGGCGCGCAGCGCGCGGCGCAGGAACAACCGGTCCAATGCCGGCTTGCCGGTCACGGCCACCCGCGCCTCCCCAGGTCGCGGCATGCCAACGCAGCCTACGCTGCGCGGATGCACGCACAGTGCTCAACGTTATCGATCTGCATCCCGGCGTTGCTGGCAGCATAGTGCCACATCGCTGGTCGAGTAGTACAGTGTGCGTGCTCTACCCAGCGATCTTCCCGGCGTCACACCAGGCCCCACCACCCGGGGCGGCCGAAAGCGACGACCCGGACCCTCGCCGGTTCACCCACTGGCCGGGCCGCGACGCACCACGATTTCTTGCGCAGCTGATTCGCACCGCAACGCACGTCTGCTCGTGTCCCCGCCGTCGTGGACAGGACCTGCCCGGCAGGACCGTCCCTGCGACCGTCCCGCCGTGGGACGGTCACTGTCCTTCGGAGTGAAGACCGGTGCCCAGCAACCCCGCCTCGCCCGTCCCTACCCGGACCCGTGGCCCCGTCAGGCAAGCCAACGGCCCGCGCCTGCGCAACACCGCGGCGGCGCGTCGCCGCCTGACCACACACGCGCAGACGCCCGTCGGCGGCGCGATCGCGCCGCGTGTCAACGGCAGCGGTCCGGGCGATCCTGGTCAGCAGTCTCCCCGAGGAGCACGGACCGACCGTGATCTCGCCGACGCGGACACGGCCGCGGCCGGGAGTCCGCCGACCGGCGCCGAGGTACAACCGCCGCCGGCGCAGCCGGGCCAGTCCGTGGCGTCGGCAGCAGGGTTCCGGCAGTCGGTCATGGCGCTCGCCCCGGCCCGTCCGCGCGCCGCAGCGGTGCCGGAGACCCGCCGGGCGTCCGGGAACTTCGCCATGTTCCTCGCGTTCGTCGAACGCCAGCTCGACCGCACCGGCTCGCTGCTCGGATGGATGACGATGTTCGGCTGCATAGCGGGAGCGGTCATCGCCGCCATCTTCTGCGCGACATCATTCCTGCCGCACGTCGGACTCTCCGCGATCGCCGTCGCACTGCTCACGGCGACCGGCGGCGGAGCGGGCGGATACGCGGTTGGCCGGATGCTGGGCCGGCGCCGCGCAGCGGCGCGTGATGACGAGGCTGTTCGCGCCGAGGCTGCGGTGGATCAGGACCCGGGCGAGGTCACCGACCACGGGCGGCAGGCGCCCGAGCTCGGTGCTGGCCACCACGGCTGACCCAGCCGACTCGCGGACGGGGAACGCCGCCCGTGGCTCACTCGATGATGGAGCTGCGGGCGGCGTCCCGCCGGCTGAGCGTGTGGCCGGCGGCCAGACCGGTCGCGGCCGCCAACGCCGTCGTCCCCAAAATCAGCAACACCACGGCCAGCATCCCGGACCGCACACCGATCAGCCGCAACACCCCCGACGCCACGATCAACCCCGCCCCAGCGGCCACCACGCTCACCAACGCACCGGTCCGCACAACATTGCGCGTCCGCATGCGTTCCGGCGACACAGCCGCGGAAGTCGATGCTGGAGCGGTTCCACGGGCACCCCGCCGGGCGGTGGTACGCAAAGCGTGGATCCGTTCAGAACCTCTGGCCTGCACCGCGGACACCATCGGATCGATCGACATCAAATCTCACCCCCACCACATTCGACCACAGGCCCCTGCCGCCAGTCATCAGCAGCTGCGAATTAATCCCCGAACGATACGTTCGAGCCACCCATATGTGGCAATCGGTCCCCACCAGCATCGTCCAACGAACGATCCCGCGCATCATCCGATGAACCCACCCATTCCGCCTGCACGACGCGGTACGCACCGCCGCCGTTACGCATCTAGCAGACCGGACGGCCGGGCGCCGTTGCGTTCGCCGTTGGCAAGGTCGAGGCTTGAGCGGCCGGGGATCGTTCAGGCCGGTGTCGTGCTGTCGGGGGACGCCGGGCGCAGCCGGATGCCCGGTGCCGCGCGGTCGACGGGCGGCTGCGGCGCTGCCGGCGGGATGCCCGGCGGCGGGCCCGGGTCGGGCGTGGGCTCGACGATGGTGGTGGGCAGTACGAAGGCGGCGATGTCGAGGGCGACGTGCAGGGCGATTGGTAGGAGCAGGCTGCCGCTGGTGGCGTACAGCGCGGTGAGGGCGAGTCCGAGCAGTCCGGTGCCGACGATGCCTGCCGGGCCTTGGTAGCGGTGGCCGAGCCCGAATAGGGTTGCGCTGATCAGCGCCGCGAACCACGGGTCGAGCCCGAGTAGGGTGATGGCGGCGCCGTAGAGCAGGCCGCGGAAGACGATCTCCTCGCAGATGCCTGCGGTGAGCGCGGTCCCGACGCCCCACAGCCGATCCAG
>NZ_JBICTV010000076.1:0-11702 GCF_043197855.1 Dactylosporangium sp. NPDC048998 | reverse complement strand
CGCCGTCAGCCGAGCCCGCCCGCCGACCGAGTTCCACACCGCCGACCGCCGCGCCACACTTCCTGCGACAGAACCGAATTACTCGATCGCCCACAATACGGCCGCGGCCGCGAAACCCACCGCGTTCGCGACGCCCCTCAGTGACTACATATGGCTACACACTCGACCTGAACAGTCGCGACTGTCGATGGCGTCGCGGTGGGTCGGGCGTCGATGGAGTCCGGTTCGAGCTGTTTCCGCAGCTGTCGCCGCAGCCTCGCGTTGCGGCGGAACGACAGGCGGGCGACGAACTGGCCCATGCGCAGATCACGCTCGCGCTGCTGAGGTCCGGTCTGCGGTGTGGTCAGCTCCAGGCCGAAAAAGTACGGCATCACGTCGGTCGCTCCTGGTCATCGGATGGCCCCACTCGGGGCGCCGTCACCTGAACGTCGAAGCGGATCCCGCGTTTCTCGACACCATCCGCAATCACTTTCGACGCCGTACACGGACAGATGAGCACTCGCCGCACGACCAGCGGCGACCCCGGCGTCCCAGCTCGAGCCTCGCTCCATCGATCAGCACGTGCAACGCTCAGGCCGTTGAACGGTATCCGCTCATGCCGCGAGTCGCGCCCTCGTGTGCGCCCGCTGACTGCCAACGACGTCACAGTCGGTCACGTCAGTTCGTCAGCTCAGTGGCGTTCGGTAGAGAACCTCGACGTACACGATGTCGTCGTGCAGCACGTCGAGGATGAGGCAACCGGGCCACGGCGGTTCGAGGCTGACATTGCGGTGGCCGTTGCCGTAGGCGCCAGCCGGTTTCGGCTGGGTGTAGAAGCTCTGGCAGAAGTCGTCTGCGCAGCCGCAGACCTCGACGATGCGCAGTTGCTCGACCTGGTCTGTCAGCCGATCCTCGCCGTGCGCGTTAAGGGCCGCGGCGAGCTCGGTCGTGAAGATGGGCCAAGTTGTACACAGCAACGGTGCCTGGGCTGGCTGGTTGTCCACGAGCGCGCAGGCTATCCGCTCGACCTTCCCCAGGGCACACTCATTTGCCGCCGTGCGCGTGCTGGTGCATGTCGGTCTGTACGGCCCGACGGCTCGCCGGTACCGTTCGGCCGTATCTCCCGACGCCGAACGGCGCGACCGCCTCCTCACGCCGTACCGCAGCCGCGTTGCCGGCTAAGAAGGCGTGTCGGAGGACTATCCGCACCGTTGAAGCTGCTGGTGCCGGCAGCTGCTGCAGTCCCGTGACACACCCCGGCCGGGACACCAACCTGCGCCGACATCCTACGTCCCAACGGCCCCCGCAGGCCGGAATGGCACCCCCCGCTTACCCCCCGAAAACCCTAGCTAAGCGTTGACCATCGACGACAAGTGTTGATCAACATATACCCCTGTTTGCGCAGTTCAGTGCTAGGAGTTGACGAATAGTCACAAGCTAGGGACCGTCACGTTCAGTAACTGCGGGTTCTCGACCACAGATGACAAGCCTTGACGAGGTTCAGAACAGGTTGTTGTCGGCTCAATTCGCCTCGGCCGCGGCGCAATCAACGAGCGGGCAGTGATCTCCGCCAGGCCCGCAGCCGCCGACCGGAGCCCCTCGCCTACCAGGGTCCGCGCTTGCGCAGGCTGCATCGATGAAGTTACACCCTCGAGGGTGTAGCGCGATGCCCCCGGGGCGCCCTATCCGACGGCATGCGTTGTGGTGTTGGGCGGCGCTTCGGCACGATGGTGTGATGAGCATCGAGGCGGCCGTCATCGGGCTAGGTACCGCTGTGGTTAAGAGTGCGGTCGGCATCTGGCTCGGAGGCCACGAGATCGTGGCCGGCGCTGCTGACAAGGCGATCGACATCGCCGCCGGTCGTATCAGCGGGCACCGGGATCAGCGACGGTTCAGCCGGACGATGGAGCAGAGCGCAGACACCATCGGCGCGCGCCTCGAGCCCTTCATCCTCAATGAACTCAGGGCACTGGCCACCAATGAGCGCATTGCCGCTGTCGACGCGGTCACCGATACTCTGTCCAGAGTTGCGCTCACTGACCAGGACCTCTTCGCGATCGACCTCGACGCCGGGCGGCTGTTCCGACATGTGCAGCAGGCGGCGCCCGACGCCAAGCAGCGGGCTGGTTTGTCCAGCGACGCAGCGGCACTCTTTGACCTGGTCCTGCGCGAGTCCTGCACCTATGTAATCCAATATCGCACCGTCCTGCCCCAATCGGGTGTGGCCGGGCTGGTCGAGCTGCTGCGCCGCGAAACCGAGCTGCACAAGCTCGTCGAGCAGGCTTTGGATCGCCTGCCGGTCCGGCGCGGTGATGCCGACTTCGAGCGCGACTATCGGCAGCTCGTCGCGAACCGCCTCGATCAGGTTGAATTCTTCGGTGCCACGCTGTCCGATGCCAGCCGCCGGTACCCGCTATCGGTCGCCTACCTGAGCCTGACCGTGTCGTTAGGCTCGACGAGCATAGATCGGCATGCCGACGCCTACGGGCCCAGCAGTGGCGACACCGAGGCAGCATCGCCCGACGCGGCAACTCGCGTACCCGATGTGCTCCGCGCGCACCGAATGCTCTTCGTACGCGGCGAGGCAGGCCTGGGCAAGACGATGCTGCTGCAATGGGTCGCCGTGCAGAGTGCACGTTCAAGTTTCGGGCCGGACCTGGAGGACTGGAACGCCACCGTCCCCTTCTACCTGGCGTTGCGGCACTACGGCAGCACCGAGCTCCCGCCGCCCGAACGGTTCATCGACCACATCGGGCGGCACATCGCTGACGAGATGCCACACAACTGGGTCCACGAGAAGCTGCGATCCGGCAAGGGCGTCGTGCTCGTCGACGGACTCGACGAGCTCAACGCCAAGCGCCGCCACGAGGTCCAGATCTGGCTGCAGGGCTTGACTAAGACCTTTCCCGACGCACGGTACATCGTCACCTCCAGGCCCGCCGCCGCCCCCACCGACTGGCTCGGCTGGCAGCAATTCGCGGTGTGCGACCTAGAACCCATGACTCCCGCCGACATCCGGGAGTTCGTGACACGCTGGCACTCGGCGATGTGCGAGCAGGCCCGCGACGCGGACGAACAGCAACTCCTTACGGACTACCAGCAGGGACTGATCCTGGAACTGGAACGCCGGCACCATCTCCGACGGCTCGCGCGTTTTCCGTTGCTGTGCGCGTTGATCTGCGCGTTGCACCGCGACCGCAACGCCAACCTGCCGTCCAGCCGGATGGAACTGTATGAGGTCGCGCTGCAGATGCTGCTGGAACGCCGCGACACCGAGCGCGGCCTCGAACCCGCACAGGGCATGACCCGGACCGCGAAGACCATGGTGCTACAGGACATCGCCTATTGGCTCATCCGTAACGGCCTGACGGAGGCGCCGACCCGCCGCGTGATCGATCGAATCGCGGCAATCCTGCCGACCCTGTCGATACCGCTTAGCCCTGACGCGGTCTATCGGCACATCCTCGAACGCAGCGGGCTGATTCGCGAACCCGCGCATCGGCACACCGATTTCGTCCACCGCACGTTTCAGGAATATCTGGCGGGCAGGGCCGCTGTCGGGCACGACGACGTCGGCGTCCTGCTGACCAACGCGGGCCACGCGGAGTGGCGCGAGACCATCGTCATGGCAGCCGGCCACGCCAACCTTTCCCAGCGAGCCGAGCTGATGTCCGGCCTCCTCGACGAGGGCGACCAAGCGGCCCGGCGCCGTGAAGGACTGCACCTACTGGCCATCTCCTGTCTGGAGACCGCACCGGAACTCGCACCGGAACTCCGAACGCGAGTCGAGGCCGCCGCTGCCGCACTCATCCCGCCGAAGACAGCGACACAGGCGCGAATCCTCGCCGCTGGTGGCCCATATGTACTCGATCTGCTCTCGAATGTCACCAACCCCGCACCGGCTGAGATCGTGGCGATCATCCGCACTGTCCTCGAGATCGGTGACCCGGCCGGAATCGGGCTGCTCGAACGGTACGTCGGCGTGCGACGCAAGGCCGTGCAGGAGGTGTTGCTCGCCGCCTGGTCCGCCTTTGACGCAGACGAGTACGCGCAACGCATCATCGCGCGACTCGCACCCGAGACCGTACGAGTACTGTCTTTGAACGAGCCAGCGCAAATCGCCGCCGCGGTCCGCGCGGTCGCCGAGACGCAGACCATCGAACTCTCCGCCAATCACATCAGAGAACAACCCGAGATCCTCCGGGCATTATCCGCCGCCACGAGGCCCCTGACGATCCTCTCCCCATCGACCGGACCGTCGCTGACCTGTGCACTTGCCCGCAGCGGTGGCGCCGCACTCGCAGTAGAGCGCTCGACGGCCCAGGCCAATCCACTCCTGGTCGGCGCATTCCTCGACGCCGTCTTCGGCGACCTGTCCACGGCCTTCGAAAAAGGTCAAACCGTGGGGTACACACAATGGTCCAGCCTGGACTGGCCAGCGCCGCTGGGCGGCGGTGCAGGACTGCCGGCGACCGGCGTCTGTGTCAGCGGCATCGAGCGCCTCGGCCCAGGGGTCGCCGCCAGCGGCGCCGAACCACGCTACTTCGCTGTCTTCTCCAGTCCGCACCTCTCGAACATCGACGGCCTTCTGCCGTGGGCGCCGCACCTGCGGGCGGCCGCGTTCGTCGGCTGCCCTAAGGTCAGCCTCCGAGTCCTCCACCACTTCACCCGATGCGAAGCGCTGGTCGTCGACGCCGAGGCCGATCTCGCTGACATAGCCCAGATGACGGCCCTTGAGCGATTGTTCCTGATCGGTCCGGGCACAGCCGACCTGAGCCTGCTACGGAAGGCGCCGCGGCTTCGCATAGTGCACCTCGCCAACCAAGCCAAAGGTCACCGTGCCCTTGGCACCTCGCTGTCATTCCAGGTCGTGCAACGGCAGGCCACGGGCAACTTCTGATGGCCACACGGCACGAGCAAGACGGCCGCCGTCAACCGGCCCGGCGTCGTCGAGGACGTAGGCGTTGATGGCTTCGTCCGTGACAGTCACCAACAAAGTCAGCCGGGACACCGACCTGCGCCGACAGCCCGCGTCCCAACGGCCCCGCAGGCTGAAATGGCCCCCCGTTTACCCCCCGAAAACCCTAGCTAAGCGTTGACCATCGACAACAAGCTTCGACTAACATAGGAGCCCGTTTGCGCAGTTCAGCGCCAAGAATTGACGAACAGCCACAAGCCCGGAGTCGTTACGTTCAGTAACTGCGGGTTCTCGACAACAGATGACAAGCCTTGATGAAGGTTCAGAACAAGGGGTTGTCAACTCAAATCGTCTCTTGCTCGGCCACAGAGCCATGTCGAAGCCAACGGTCGCCGGCCTGTCGCCGCCAGGCCGCAGGGCCGGCACCGTGCGTCTCGAGAGAGCGTACCGCTGAGGGCAAACAACGGGACAAACACGGCGGACGCTACGGTAACGGCGGGGGGAACTCCAGGACTGGTCGCTCGAACAATCACAGGTGTTGCCTGCCACGCTGCTCGGCCGGCGCGCCGACCCGCCGCGCCGACGCCTCACAAGACCAACATCTGCGACAGACAGCAAGCCTCCCGTTCCGGCTGCACAATCACGCCCAGCGCTTAATTAACCATCGTGTAACTGCGATCTTCGTATGCCGACCACCCATGCACGGTTACCTGAACAACGGCCACTCCCTTCCGTCGAGCGCGTCACCAGTCGACGGAAGGGAGTCGACGTGAACTGTCTCGGCGATCAGCAAGCGGCAATGGCCGTCCTTGACGAGGTAGTGGCCTCCGTCGAGCTACACAACATCGTGGTGGTGGTCGTATCCGCACAGCGCGGCACGAGCCTTGTAAGGTGATGCCCGTGACCGACCACGAACGCCTTCCTGGGATGTTCGGGTTCCTCGCGACGCGACTTTCGGTTCATCCGGAGAACGTGGCCACCGAGGGACTGGCTTACGTTCTGCAGAACTCGACGCCCGTGGCGCGTGCCTTCGAGGACTACCTGAGTCGGTGCGCCCGTCTGCCGGCCGGACTGCATTACGTCACCCAGGCCGCCGGCGATGACGGTGCGATTCCAGATCTGGCCGGGATTGCCGGTGATGGCAGCGTTCCGCTCCTCGTCGAGGCGAAGTTCCTGGCCGGGCTCACCGACCACCAACCCGTCAGCTACCTGCAGCGGCTACCGGTCGACCAGCCGGCGATGCTCTTGTTCATCGTTCCCTCGGCGCGCCTGGAGTTACTTTGGACCGAAGTACTGACCCGGTCTGCGGCAGCCGGCCTGGCAGCAATCGACGAACAGGGAAGCGGAGAGTACCGTCACGCCCTGGTCGGTGTGCAGCAGGTGCTCGCCATCACGAGCTGGCGTGTGCTGCTGACGGCGCTCGTTGACGCCGCCATCGCCGCGAACGACCGACCCGCTCGGTCCGATCTCGACCAGTTGCGCGGGTTGTGTGAGCGCATGGACAGCCAGGCGTTCGTCCCTCTGACCGTGCAGGACCTCAGCGGCTCCGTCGCCGTGCGGCTCCTGCAGTACAACGATCTCATCAACCGGACCGTCAAGCGGCTGGTGAACTCCGGGGCCGCGTCGAACACGGCCAGCGATGGCAGCAGCCTTCGTCCCAGCGCCGGGGACGGCTGGCGGGGTCGCTACCTCGCCCTGGCCGGCGTCACCTGCCTGCTCCGCCTCTCCGCCCATTCGTGGGCCACCGGCCGCGCGACGCCGATCTGGTTACAGATCGGCTACCGCGGCAAACCGTCAGCCGCGGTCATCCTCAACGCCATCGGACCACTCCAGGCACAACGAAACCGCGTCTTCGTCCGCGACGGAAACTTCGTAGATGTCGCGATCGACCTTCCGGTCCACGTTGAAATCGACGCGGTCGTGGACAGCATGGTGGAACAGATCAGCCTCGTCGCCAGCTACCTCAAATCTGTACCACGGTCCCTGACCTGATCAGTCTCGCCCAACATGGGCATAGTTGGTTACCTCGGCACGCGGTTGTCCTCGCCGCGGCTGCGCGGGTCTATTTAGCCTGGGGGCAGAACAAGCCAGGTAGACGGCAGGGCGTCCCGTTGGGAAATGGTGCGTGTCAGACCTGCATCCAACACCCCTCCACGAGGTTAGGCCGAGCTAAACCTTCCCAGCCTGACCGCCCCCGGTCGACAGATCGAACCGCTGCGACGACCAGCTCCGTCTGCAGCTGCGCGGGAACCACGTGCACGCCCGCCGAACCGACCGTCGATCTCGCGACGTCCTCGACGGCAGTGAGTCACGGTCGGGTCTCGTCTTGGGCCATGTGGTCGTCGTGGATCACGATGCAGGTGACATCGTGACGTATCTCGATCAACAGATCCCGGCCCTGAACAGGTCCTTGTAGTCCTGCCAGTCCAGATCGATCGCAGCACGGAAGTGTAGTCGTCTCAACCATCCACACCCGGCAAAAAGCAGTTCGCCCGGCAGCCGGCCCTGCTTCCGGTACTGCCGAACGAGCCAAGATACGCGGTCGTGCCAGCGGGTGGCGGCGGCCCGCACCGCTGACCCCAGGGGCCGTACGTCATCTCCTGGCCGTCCGCCGCCCGGCGTCACCCAAAAGAGGGGTGCACGACCTGCGGTTTTCACGCGGATGGGTCGAACCGGTCCTCGTTGGTAGAGCGTGCTGAACGGGACACGCCGAATCAAGGAAGGGCGGTGCGGCATGGCCCGCAACAGACACCGGCGAGGTCGGCCGCGAGCGGGCGGCGATGGCCACCGGAAGGTGTTGTGGCTGGTCAACGGAGTGCTGATTGGGGTTGGCGGAGTCTTCCTGAGCACCGCCTCGGTGTTGGTCACCGCGATCGCCACGGTTGCCGCGGTGGCGATCGCCGTGGCGGTGATCGTAATAACCGGCTGATAACCGCCGGAAAAATCTTGAGCGCGGACTTCACACGGCAGCCCGCGGTCGGTCCTACCAAATAGGGGCCGGCCGAGCGGGGGCCCAACGCCGACGGCCCGGTCCTCCGGTCCCGCAGGCTGTCAGACGTCAACGGAGACGAGATCGGAGGGGCCGTCGGTGGTCCAAGCGAAGAAGGGGTTGTCCCCCGCGGCCCCGGAGCCACATGCCGGGCCGCCACCTGCTGCGTCGCCGTCCTCGATCGACGAGCAGTTCAGGGCCTTCTTCAACAGCCACTACGAGCCGCTGCTGTCCTTCGCCACTTGGTGGGGCAAGAGCTACCACGACGCGGACGAAGCTCTCGGCACGGTCATGGCCCACATTTACGGGCACTGGAGCGAGATCAACAACCCGGTCGCCTACGCGCGACTGGCCGTAACCCGGACTATCCTCAATATCCGCCGGGATCGCCACGACGAACGGGTACGTCGCCGTGCCGAACGACCTGCTACCCGATCAGGCGGAACGATGCCTCGAGCTCGACCTGATGGTCGACGAGCAGTGGGTCGAGGAACTGCTGGAGAGCCTTCCGCCGACCCAGCGGGCCGTCCTGGGCCGGTTCCTACACGGACTGTCGATGAGCGAGATCGCCGCCGAACTTCGCAAGACCGAGTCGACGATCCGGCAGAACCTCAAGCTGGCCCGTGACCGGTTGCGGCCGCTGGTCGACGAGTACGACCGAAGTAGACCCTGCCCGTCCCGCGCGCACACGACGAGGGAGAACAACCGATGAACCGCGACGACTTCGACCGTAACCCGGTGGACGGCGACGAGTTCTTCGGCGAGCTGGCCGACATGATCGAGCTGGTCGACACTATGACCCGGGAGCGGCTCAGCGGCGGGGAACTGGACCGCCGTCGCAAGGAGATCATGAACCGGGTGTGCCGCGCCACGGCCGAACCGGCCGAAGCCAAGCCGCCCGCACCGGCTCCCCGCCCGGCCATCGACGCCACCTTGGCCAGCTGCCGAGTACTGGCGAGTACTGGAAGGCAACACCAGGATCGGGGGGTGGACCACCAGTTGGCCCCCGCCGACCCGCTCGCCGTTGCACCCGAACGGCATGCTCGAAGCCTCGGTGCTCCGTTATCTACGCCCAGCGGTGGCAGCGGCGGCGCTGGCCGACGCCGACCGCTACCGCGACAGTGCGCTGGGCAAGGCCGCCGATATCGTCAAGCAGGCTCAGCAGGAGGCCGACGAACTGCGCGCCGAGGCGCAGCAGATCCTGGACGAAGCACGCCGTATGGCGGCGGCGATGACGGCCGGACGCCCGGACACCGGGGGCCCCACAACCGATGAGCACCCGCCGTCGAGAACGGCTGGCTTTCCTGCCTCGAGCGGCAGTGCGATGCGCGCCGTGGTGCCGACCCGGGCCGCCGGCTCGTGGACGCTGAAGACCCTTCTGTACGACGTCGGCGGATTGGGATCGGACCCGTCTCTGGTGACTGTTGCCGGGACCGGGCGACTCCACTCCGATCTTCAGCTGCTGACGCTGCTGGCCAGTGGCTGGAGCGAGCCGTTGTCCGGGCATCGACCGATTCGGCTGCAGGTTCCGTTCACCTACCAACTCCCCGTCCCGTTGTGGCTGACCTGTCACGGTGACATAGGCGAGGCGGGGGCCGACCTTCTCTCGACCGAGGACCACCCCGCTGCTGCGGTCGTTCTCTGGCAGTGCAAGAGCGCGGCTCTGCCGGATGTCCTTCGGGACCAGTGCCACCCACTGCTACGCACGTCCGACCGCTTGTGGGCCGAGCGGCTACTGCCGGACGGCCGCGAGGTGCTCGCGGCGGCGCTGCTGGGCGAGTGCCACGGCGCCGAATTCGAGCGCGTTGCTCACCTGGTCTGGATGCGTTGTGGTGATCGGCCGGACCGCAGGCAGCCGGGCCGCTCGGGCGGATCCTGGTCCGCGTGGTGGTCGACCCTCATGACCACCAGGGCCGACCACGGGTGGGTGCGCCGCGCCCCCGAGCTGTTTGAGTCGGCGGCCACGTCGCCTCGCGTCGGTGGGCCGCTACCGATTCTCTCGCCGGTCCGCCGTCTGCTGCTCGCGTGCGATGTCGAGGGTTTCGGTCGTGCGGATGCCGGGCTACGCTCGCGCTGGCAACATGCTGTCCGTCAGGTTCTCGGTGACGCCGCCAGCCAGGTCGGCCTGGACAGCAGCCGCTGGCAACGGCACGCCGCCGGTGACGGCGAGCTGGCGATCCTGCCGGTCGGAACATCGTGGCGGGTCGTGTTCGACCAGTTGCTGGGTGCGGTAGACCGGCAGTTGCACGAATACAACCGCTACGCCACCGATGCGGCGCGGCTACGGCTGCGCGTGGCGGTGCACGAAGGAGTCGCCGCCTACACGGCCGACGGCGTCGCTGGGCAGGCGGCCACCGCCGTCACCCGCATGGTCGACGCGCCGCCGCTGAAGCAAGCCCTCAACGCGCATCCGAAGGCCAGCATGGCGGTGGCTGTGTCAGATCCGGTCTATCAAGATGTGAAGCACGGCCGGGACCGGTACATGCGGATCACGATCCCGCAGGCAACGAAGGGGTCACCCGAGGCCGCCGCCTGGGTGTTCGTGCCCGACGGGAACATGCGCTTCCCGGACTGGACGGCCCCCGCATCCGAGACTGCCAACGACCGCTGGCCGGGCCAGACACCACGGCAACGACCACAAGACGAGGTGCAGCTGACCACGTGACCAACAACCAGCACGCGGATACGAGCCGGGTCCGCACCGAGCGGCCCGGCACCTGGCGCGCTTCGCCGTCCGTCCCGGCGACACCGCAGCCCGGCAGCCAGCCTAGCCGTGGGGGCTGGGTCGGCATGCCCGCCGGAACCACGGCCCACTCGTCGTCGACCTGCCGGCCGGCCGCGTGTGTTGCCGTTGTACACGGCGCTGGTGATGATTTTGTTCGGTTTGCGGCAGAATCTGGCGCCTGATGTGCTCGCGGAGGTGTTCGGGTGCGGGTCCACGACCGTGGAGCGGTACCAGGACAAGCTGGAGAGCGGTCACACTGATCGATATGGTTCTTTCACCCCTGTATGAGGAGATCCGGGCGCAGGCGCAGCGGGACGCGGTGCTGGTGGACGGCCTGATGGTGCCGATCGGGGAGCGGGACGGGATCGAGGGCCTGTTCTCCGACAGGAAGGGCTATTGCGGACAGAACTTGCAGGCTGTCGCGACCCTGTCGGGGCGTCTGGGGGATGTCGGCGATCCGTGCCCCCGGCTCGATGCACGACAGCCGGGCGTTCCGGGAATCCGGGATCGCCGCGCGATGGGCACGGCACTACGAGCCGGGCGGTATGGGGATGGTGGGTGACAAAGGGTATCAAGGCACCGGGATCACCACGCTTCGAGCATCGGCGGCGCCGACTCGACCATGGGCCACCTGGTGCAGCGGCGTGGTCTGGAATGTCGTTAGGGCCCCGGCCGTCCGCGCCGGCGTCCAGCAGCACCGCGACGACCTCGGAAGCCGCCATCCCAGCGGCGCTGTGCAACGGCGTGTACGTACGGTAGTTGCCTGCGTCCACGACAGCGCCCGCGGCTATCAACCGAGCCGCCTCGGCGTTGTCGGCTACGAAGGAAGGCGTGTCGGAGGACTGTCCGCACCGTTGAAGCCGCTGGCGCCGGCAGCTGCTGCAGTCCCGTGACACACCCCGGCCCGGGACACCAACCTGCGCCGACATCCAACGTCCCAACGGCCCCCGCAGGCCGGAATGGCACCCCCCGTTTACCCCCCGAAAACCCTAGCTAAGAGGCCGCGCAAATAGGTCAGTGAGGACCGGGCGGGCAGAAGACGGGCACAGGCATCAGTGATCATGAAGGTTCCTACGCCCAATGATCATTGG
>NZ_JBICTV010000075.1:0-11991 GCF_043197855.1 Dactylosporangium sp. NPDC048998 | reverse complement strand
CCTGCGCCACACCCGACGGCGCCGTCAAACCATTCGACGCACCATCCTGATTCACCGCCGAACCCCGCACCACACCCAACACCCGATGACCCAACACACGCGCCACCGACAAACGCTCCACCAACAACACACCCACACCCTCGGACCACGCGGTGCCGTCCGCGGCCTGCGCATAGGGCTTGATCCGGCCGTCGGGGGCCAGCGCGCGTTGCCGCGAGAACTCCACGAACGAGGCAGGGGTCGACATCACCGCCACCCCACCGGCGACGGCCATGGTGCACTCCCCGGCCCGCAGCGACTGGACCGCCAGGTGCAACGCCACCAACGACGACGAACACGCCGTGTCCACCGTCACCGCCGGACCCTCCAGACCCAACACATAGGACACCCGGCCCGACGCGACGCTACCGGCGTTGCCGGTGCCGAGGTAGCCGTCGACCCCGTCGGGGACGCTGTCCATGCCGGTCGCGTAGTCGTGGTACATCAGGCCGGTGAACACCCCGACCGGCTGGCCACGCAGCGACGTCGGGTCGATGCCGGCACGCTCGAACGCCTCCCACGACACCTCCAGCAACAACCGCTGCTGCGGGTCCATCGCCAACGCCTCACGCGGCGAGATACCGAAGAACTCGGCATCGAAGCCCGCCACATCAATGAAGCCACCGGTGCGCACATACGAATGGCCCACCGCGTCCGGGTCCGGGTCGTACAGGCCGTCCAGGTCCCAGCCGCGGTCGGACGGGAACGGCGACATCACGTCCCGGCCGTCCATGATGAGCCGCCACAGGTCCTCGGGACTGTTGACGCCGCCCGGGTAGCGGCAGGCCATCGCGACGATCGCGATGGGCTCGTCTGTCACGGCACGCACGGGCGGTTCGGCGACCGGCGCGCCAGCCGGCTCCCCGAACAGCCGGCTGTGCAGGTATCCGGCGAGCCGGGTGGTGCTGGGCCGGTCGAACAAGACGGATATCGGCAGCCGCAGCCCGGTCGCCGCGACCAGGCGACTGCGCAACTCGACGACGTTCGCGGAGCTGAGGCCCAGGTCCTTGAACGCACGGTCGGCGTCGCACTCGCTGCCGCAGACCGCTTCGACCTCCGCGTGCACCAGATCGATCACGGCGCGCGCCTGCTCTGCCAGGGTCAGCGCAGCGAGCCGGGCGCGCAGCCGCTCGGTGGTCGGGTCGTCGGGGACGCCCGCCCGCTCCGGCGCGTCGACGAGCCCGCGCAGCGGCGCCGGCACTGCGCCCGGGCGCAGTGTGGCTGCGTCGATCCGCATGGCGAGCAGAACCGCGCGCGGCGTGCCGAGGTGTGCGGCGTCGAACATCGCCAACGCATCCTGTGTGGACAGCGCGGGGTCCCACGCGATCGCCCGCGTCGGCAGCTGCTGCGCGGCGCGGTGCTGGGCGATACCGTCGATGAATGCGCCGTCGACAGCGCGCGGGCCGCCGAGCGTCCCCGCCGGGTCGCCGAGCAGGACCAGGGACCGACCGCGCAGTTCGACGGTGAGTTCGTGCGCATGCCAGGCTCCCATCATGTCGGGGTCGGCCAGCACGATCGTGGTGAGTGGCACGGTCGCCGCGCCCAGGGCAGCCGCGAACGCGGGCCGGTCGGCGAGGTCGCATGCTGCGACGCCCACCTGCGCACCCAGTTCGGTCAGCTCGGCCGCCAGGCCGGCGACCCGCTCGTCGGCAGCACCGAGGGCGCTGACCAGCAACACGTGCTGGGCGCCGTGCCCGCGCACCGCGTGCCGGGCCACCGCCGCGCCGCGCGGCCCGTCGACACCGGCGACCACCACCGTCCCGGTGACATCGAGACCGCTGCCGGCGTCGTCGTCCGCGACGGGCACGTGGGACAGCCGCGGCCGGAGCACCACACCGCGGCGCACGGCCAGCTGGTTCTCGCCCGACGACACCGCGCTCGCGAGGGACGGCGCTGAGGAGTCGTCCAGGTCGACCAGCACCAGCAGGTCGGGCCGGTCGGCCAGTGATGTGCGTACGGCGCCCCAGACCGCGGCGCGGATCGGGTCGACCACACCGTCGTCGCCGCCGGTCGCGACCGCGTGCCGGGTCAGTACGACGAAGGTGACGGCGGCCAGCCGGTGGTCCGCGCGCCACGTGTCGAGGTCGTCGACGACCCGCCGGGCAACTGCTCTGGCGGCCACGACCGCGTGACCGGCGTGCACGGAATCGGTGGAGAGGACGACCACGTCGGGCACCGGGGCTGCGGCGTCGAGCGCGCGACGAAGCGCGGTCAGGTCGGTGTACTCGTCGAGCTCGCTCACCCGGGTCGCGAGGCCTGCGACCACGTCTGCCGTGTCGGTGCCCACGACGGCCCAGTGCGGGCCGAGCAGCGGCGGGGCGGGGACCGAGGGCAGCGGGATCCAGTCGAGCTTGAACAGCGACTCGTAGCGGCTGCTGCCGGCGGCGCGCAGCCGGGCGGGCTGTTCGAGCAGCACGTGCCGGGTAATTTTGCCGGACGCGGTGCGGGGCACCCGCTCAATGTCGTAGATCTCCTCGGGGACCTTGAACGACGACAGCCGTCCGCGGCAGTGCGCAAGCAGCGCGTGCGGGTCGTAGCCGCCCGGGCCCGGCACGACGAACGCCACCGGCACCTCGCCGAGAATCTCGTGCGGCTTGCCGACCACGGCCACGTCGGCGACGCCGGAGACGCCGCGCAGCACCTCCTCCACCTCGCCCGGGTGGATGTTCTCGCCACCGCGGATGATGAGTTCCTTGATGCGGCCGGTGATCGTGAAATAGCCGGCCTCATCGCAGCGGGCCAGGTCGCCGGTGTGGTACCAGCCCTCGCGGAGCGCGGTGGCCGTTGCCTCGGGCTGGTTGTGGTAACCGACCATAACGCTCGGTCCGCGCACCCAGACCTCGCCCTCGGCGCCGGCGGCCACGTCCGTGCCGGTGTTCGGGTCGACCACGCGCACACCGAGGCCGGGCACCGGCAGGCCGCACGAGCCCTCCACGCGGCTGCCCGTCGGCCAGTTGATGGTGATGGACCCGCAGGTCTCCGTGCTGCCGTACGCGTCGAGCAGGGGCGCGCCAAACGTCTCCTCGAACGCGCGGCGCAGCGCCGCGGTGGTGATGGCGCCACCGACGAGGCCCATCCGCAGATCGGGTGCCTCGAAGCGCCGCTCGCGGGCGGCCCTGACAAGGTAGTGGTACATGGTCGGCACACCGGCGAGGAACGTGGAACGCTCCTCAGTCAGTGCGTCGAGCACCTCCTCGGCCGCGAACCCGTCGACGATGCGGGCGGTCGCGCCGACGGCGGTGACGCCGAGCAGGCAGACGATGTGAGCGAGGCTGTGAAAGAGCGGCAACGGCCAGAGCACGCGGTCGTCGGACGACAGGCCGGGCACCGGCACATAGCATGCGGCGACCGACCAGAGACAATTACGCTGGGTCGACAGGACCCCCTTGGGCTTGCCGGTGGTGCCCGAGGTGTAGAGCATCCAGGCGACATCGTCGAGCCCGAGGTCATCGCGTGCAGGCATAGCCGGCTCGGTGGTCGCGAGTTCTTCGAACATTCCACCGGTGGTGACGATGCGGGCCGCCGAGTCCACGCCGAGCGCAGCTCGCACCACGTCGACGTGGGCGGGATCGGTGATGACCACGCGGGCGCCGCTGTCGTCGAGCAGGTAGGCCAGTTCAGCCTCGGTGGCGCGCGGATTGAGGGGCACCCCGACCGCACCGGCACGGGTGATCGACAGGTAGCTCTCGATCATCTCGACCCGGTTGCCGAGCAGCATGGCCGCGCGGTCACCGGGCTGCAGCCGCAGCGCCGCGAGGTGGCCGGCGATGCGCCGGGTGCGTTGCTCCAGTTCGGTGTAGCTCACGGCGCGGTGCTGGTCCCGGAAGGCGACCTTCGCACCGAACCGCGCTGCGTTCGCTTGCAGCAGTTCGTGCAGCGGTCGGATCAACTCGGTACGCAGCATGGACCACACCTCCTGGGTGACGAGGCATTTGCGGGTGTCATAGCGGCCTTGACGTGATCGGGCCGGATCCCAGTGTGAGTGCAGATCGCTCCTACCTAGACCCCAGCGATACCCCCTAAGTCATCCCAGACTTCGCGCAATCGCTGCTGACCGCTGCGAAGCCATCGGTGCACCGCGGTGGTCGTGCACCGCGGGGCGAACCACACCCAGCGAGCCGAGCGGACCTGCGACGTCACGTGGCAGCACGACGGGCGCTCGCACACCGCCCGCATCGACGTGGGCGGCAAGGTCGGCGGCGACGGGCGTGCGTATGGGGCCGCAGGCGGCCCCGGTCCCGGCTCAAGCGGCCCGGGCCGGCCGCGGACCGTACATTCGATTCGCGCTGATCCGTTCGCGGTCGGCCTTGTTGTCCTGACCGACGCGGGTACGAGGAGCTGTCAGCTGAGCATGTGGGATCAGCGTCGTGCGAGGCCGGTGCGTTTCGCGGTCGCGAGGAGCGGGGTGGTGTCGATGGCGGTGATCCGGCTCAGCGGGCCGATCGTGGTGACGAGGAAGGCGTAGACGGCGTCCAGGTCGGTGGCGGCCAGGGCGACCAGGAGGTTGGCCGGGCCGGTCGTCGCGGCGACGAACCGGACCTGTGGGTGGACGGTGAGGGCTTCGGCGGTCTCCTCAAGTGCGCCGGGCTGGACGCTGATCCACATCAGGGCCTCGGCGTGTACGCCGAGCAGTGTGAGGTCCACCTCGGTGGCCAGGCGAACGACGTGGCCGCGCACAAGTGCGTTGAGGCGCCGGCGGGCGGTGAGTGCGCTGATGCCGACGCCGCGCAGGACGCCGACCTCGCCGCGAAGAAGACCCAGATCGAGGGCAAGATGGCCGACCTGCAGAAACTGCGCCAGCAGGCGTACGGCAGCAGCGGCGGCACCGGCAGCCTCAAGCCCGTCGCCTGCCCGGTCGAATACCTCGGCGGCCCCGGCGGTACCGCGGCCAAGAAGGCCTGCGACCTCATCGGCAAGCCCTACATTTGGGGAGCGGCCGGCCCCAACGGGTACGACTGCTCCGGCCTCACCCTCGCCGCCTGGGCCGCCGCCGGCGTCACGCTGCGCCACTACACCAAATGGCAATGGGACGACAACAAGGCCGTCTCCCGCGCCGACCTGCGCCCCGGCGACCTCGTGTTCTTCTACAGCGACCTGCACCACATGGGCATCTACGTCGGCGGCGGCTGGATGGTCCACGCCCCCACCACAGGCGACTACGTCCGCATGGCCAAACTCGACGGCCGCCCGATCACCGGCTACCGCCGCCCCGCCTGACCCCGCACTCCGAAGCAGAGGAACCACCTGGGCGCTGTTGCGTCGCGGGATCGATGGACGCGTTGAACTCGTCCTCGAAACCGGAACCCGGCGAACGCCGAGCAACGCAACGGAGCCCGGCGGCTTCCGTCGTCGCGGGTCAGTTCCCGCCGATACCGGTGTCCATGACCTTCGCGGACGCCTTCACCTGGGCGCGCTTGGTCTGCTTGCCGCCGATCGTAGTGATCGTGTAGGTGTGCGTCTCGACGCTGCCAACCGGGCCGCCGCAGGAGAACGTGAACGTCTCGGTGCCGGTGGCCGGGTAGTTGCCGTAGCTGCCGGGCAGGTCCGGATTGTCCACCGACAGGCCCACGCCGGTCGCGCCGGTGACCTTCCACTTGATGATCACCGGTACCGCGTCGGCGCGGTACACGGCCGTACCTTCGGGGCATTTGGGTTGCTGCACGATTTTGAACTCGACGATCTTGGTGGCGCCGCTCGGCTTGCTGTTCTTGGTCGAGCTCGGCTTCAGCGAGGAGGTGGCGCCGGCCTGCACCATCGACGGCGAGTCGGACGGTGTTTCGGCCGTGTCGGAGGAGCAGCCGGTGGTACCCAGCGCGGTGAGCGCGATCGCGGCGGCGGCCATCGAAAGGCGGACGGTTCTGCGGTTCATGGTGTACCTCCCGGCAGCAGGCGTTTGGTTGACACATCTGACGTTAGGAGCACCCCGACCCAGACTGATCCTGGATTCGTGCCACACCCGGCAACTGCGGCCACACCGGCGTCGGCGTAGCGGATCAGCCGCCATGTGCCCAGTCCACGACGGTCCGTCGGCACTCCCCCTGCCACCCAGATCCCCCAGGTGGGGGAACTCGATTTCGCGCGGTGGGGAATTTTCCGGGAGCGCCATCACCGTGCCTGGACGCCGGTGACGCACCATGGGGTAGGGCGCTGCGGGCCCGCGAGGCGTGCGGAGGGGCGATGGCGGCGAGGTTGCGACGGCGGATGGCGTTGATCGGGTTGCTGCGGCTGTTCAAGCCCAGCACGCCTGGCGTGCGTCGGCGGCTGGCGGCGCTGCCGCGGATGATCGCGGCGACACGCCGCGGCGAGTATGACGGCGGGTTCCGGCTGGTCACCATGGGACTGGCCGCGGTGTACCTGATCTCGCCGCTGGACCTGATCGCTGACGTGGTCTTCCTGATCGTCGGAGTCGTCGGCGCCGGCGGGCTGACGGTGTGGCTGACCGGTGCGCTGCTGGAGGAGACGGAGCGGTTCCTGGAATGGGAACGTCAACGCGACCTGGCTCGGCGTCGTGCGGCGCCGTTCGGGATCGGACGAGCAACGACGACCGCGGCACGGCCGACGGGCGGCCCCCGTCCCCGACCAGCAGGCCGCTGAGGCTACGGCAGGTGTCGGGCTCGGGGCAGCCCCAGCGCACCCGCGGACCCAACGACCGCCGGTATGACCCGCTCGCTCGCCGCGAGCACGCCGGACTTGCACAACGGCTCGACCTGCGCCATCTGTAGCGAGGTCATCGTCCGGGCAGTCAGTGCGCCGGCTGCAAGGCGGTGCCGGCGGCGACCCAGTTGCCGTGGAGGCGGTCCAGGTAGGTCTGGGCAACCTCGCCGGGTTTGGCGCCGTGGGCGAACTCGATCATACTGGCGGGCCCGGCGTTGTAGCCCAGCGCGAGTAGCTCGTCCTTGGTGTAGGAGGCGACCCAGCGTACCGGTAGGCGGGCGGCCAGGTCGTGCAGATACCAGGCCGCGGCCTCGACTGCCAGGCCCGGGTCGTCGGGCAGTTCCTGCCATTGCCGGTCGGCGAAGTCGCGGCCGCGTTTCGTGTCGTCGAAGGCGGACTGGTGCATGTTCGCGATCCCGAACGCGGCATCTGGTTTCATCTTCTGCCAGGCCCGCTCCAGGGCCGGATCGTGTGGTTTGTCCGACTCGTTGTACAGGATGGCCATCAGCAGTTGCGGATTGACCCCGGCCCGACCCGCATACGTGCGGACCGCGGCGGCATACCGCGCCGGGTCCTGGCCGGCGGCGCCGGTTGGGGACGGTCGACTGGCCGCCCCCGCGCTCGGCGCCACTACGGCATCGGACACCCCGACCTGCGGCCTACCCGCCGAACCAGGATCCCGCTGGCAGCCCGGCACGGCCCAGCCGGCCCCTGCCGCCAGAACGACCAGCGCGGCCAGCGACGCACCGCTTCGACGCGCGCGCACCACACGGACCCTCCTTCCAACCCACCCGCGACTACCTCGGCGGTCAGATCGCTGCGCGCCGAGGGGAACCTCAGGTGACGTCGTCCCACGAGGTGCGTACCGCTGGCGCGGTTGGCTGTGGTGTCGTCGAATTTGGCGACGGGGCGACCGCGGAGACGCCGGGGGCGGTGGCGCGGCTGGCCGCGGATGCGGTGGCCTGGACGTCGCGCTTGACGCCCTCGGCCACGCCTCGAACGTCGTCGTAAAGCCCCTGCAGCGGCTTGCGGAGGGCCGTCTCGTCAGCCTCGCTGAGCAGGTGTTTGCGTAGGAACGTCTTCGGGTGCAGGTCTTCGAGCTGGATATCAGTGCCGAGTTCGCGACTGAGGTCGCCGGTGGCGTTGCGGGCCATCTGGCGCAGGTTGCGCAGCATACGGATGCCGTCGCTGATCGCCCTCGGTAACCGGTCAGGACCGAAGATGAACAGCCCGACCAGGATGATGACGATCAAATGCCAGCCGCCGAGGTTTTCCAAGCCCATCGCGTCAGCCCTCCCCTGCACTCAGCGGCAAGACTACCCACCCACGACCGCGGTCCGGCAGGGCCACATGACGTCGACCGCCCTCCGCGACCAGGATCACCGGCAGGTTCCGGAACTTGTGCCAGCGGGCCACCGCCGGCTCACGGTTTGCAACCGCAAACCGTGTCCGCACCGGAGCCCTTGTTCGGACCGTCCCTCAGCGCAGTCCGAACACGAACGTGATGGCACTGCCGTCGGCGAGAGTGACTTGGTAGGTGTAGGTGGTGTTCGCAGTCAGCGACTTTGTGGAGATGTTGAAGATCCATTGCTGCGCTGAGGCGTCCCACCGGAATGCGGTGTCCGGTGTCGTGGACGCCACCGCCTCGTTGACGGTGTTGCTAGCGGTACCGGACCTGGTGGCGACGAGCGCGAAGCTGCTCACGACCGGCGGGGCGGCGGTCGTCGGCCCGACGGAGGTGCCGTTCGCGTCGCACACGCGAAACTTCGCGGGAACGGTGCTGCCCAGTTTGAACACGCTCGACCCGTCGGCGTTGACCGGCTGCAGGATCTGGTGGCCGGCGTCCCCGTTGCACCGTCCGGTCGACGCGTACATGACGTGCAACGCACCCGGGGCGAAGCGGAACACGTAGTTCGTCGCGGTGAGCGTGCCACCGGTGCACGTGATGGCGGCGGCGCCGACCGTGCCGGTTGCGCCGGTCGGCACGAAGCAGGCGGGTTGGCCGGCGGTCGCGGACGCGGCAGTGTCGCCGTTGACGAAGCCGGTGATCGTGGCGGTCAATGGTGGCGCGGCCCCGTTGAGGACCGCGGTCTTGTCGTCGGCGGTCACGGTGAGGATGGCCGGGGTAACGGTGAACGACTGTTCGGCATGACCGGGGTCGTAGCCGCGGCCGGCGGCCTGGTCGGCATCGATGGTGCACGTGCCTACACCGGTGAACCTGACGGTGCCTCCGGACATGCTGCACACGTTGGCGGTGGCGGGCGCGATGCTGACCACGACTGGATTCCCGGACGGTCCGCCGGTGGCCGCAGGAGTGTATGTGCCGCCGTAGGAGGCGGACGATGGCGTGCTGGTGAAGGTGACGGCCTGCCCGGGCAGGGTCAGGGTGAAGGTGTCGATGCGGCTCTTGCGTAGCCCGAGCGGCAGTGCCTTCGCCTCCGTCGTGTTCCCGTCGCCGTAGAAGTCGACGCTGCCGTCGTCCTCGATCAGCTGGACGGTGGCGCCTGAGATGAGCGGATCGGGCACGGCGACGATCGACTCCCACGAGCCGAGCGGCGCCGGCAGGGTCAACGCGGCGACTGGCTGGTCGGTGGGGTTGCCGTCCCAGGAGTACAGCGCGAACTTCCCACCGCCGGCGTAGGAGCCGGCGATGATCAGGTACTGCCCGTGGGCGTTTCGGCGGATCTCCCGCACCGACCGGCCGCCGAGATCCCACAGCATCGGAGTGCCGATGCTCGCGGTTGTGGCGGTGCCGGTGATGAGGTCGGTCAGGTTCGTCACCGCAACGACGAGCGCAAGGTTGCGGGTCGTGACGGTCTCGAGCGGCGCGCGGAATCCGATGTAGGCTGTGCCGCTGCCATCGGCCGCGAACTCCATGCCTTCGACGTTGAACCCGTCGATCGTCTTCGGCGAGTGGCCGGCGGCGGCGCTGTCCGTCAGCCGGTAGGTGTTGCCGTTCGCGATGTCCCAGTTGATGAGGTCGTCGCGAAGGTTGCGGTACGCGCCGGCGAACGTCAGCTGCGTGCTGGCGCCGGTGCCGGTGACGCGGGTTGCGAACATGATGGCCCGCGATGGGCGCAATGCCCCGTCATCACTGCTGTTGCCCATCGACCCGGTCCAGTAGATCGTGTCGCCGAGCCGCGCTGCGGCTTCGATGTCGATGGAGTCGCTGTTCTTCGTCGACAGGCCGAGCGCGGCGGAGAAGTCCCAGCTCGTGACCGGCAGCCCGGAGCGGTCCCCGCGGTATAGGCGTAGCGCGTTGGACGTGTCGTCGCCGACGAGGACGTAGCCGTCGCCGGCGTCGAACGCGGTGGAGGCGTCGGATGCGCCGGCGAGCCAGTGACTCGTTGCGTCGGGAGCGGCGGCGGACGCGCCGTAGAGGAACGAGGTGGTGCCGGTTGCGCCACTGCCCGGGTCGGTGATCCTCAGCGTGATGGTCGAGTACCCGACGGTGCCACCGGGGCTGATGCTGACGGTGCGGGTCGCGCCGGTGCCGGTGATCGTGATGCCGGCGAGCGGCGCGACGGCCTCGTCGGACGTCAGCGGTGTGACGGTGAGCCCTGCCGGGTCTACGGTCGGGTCCGCGTCGGCAAGGGTGAAGCTCAGGGTCGGGTTGTCGGGGTCGCCGATGACCGCACCGAGCACCGTGTCGGCCAGGTTCGCCGTCGGCGCGGGCCGCGGCGTCGGCTGCCCGGCCGGGCCGAACGCGATGCCGCGATAGGCGACGTTGGCCGGGGCGCTCGCGAGCGTCGTGAGCGTTCCACCGCTGATGGGAGCGGCTGCACCGGCAGTGTCAACAAACGAGTACACCTTCGTGCCGTTGAGCGCGGTCGCGTACAGGTGCACCCCGTCGGCTTTGATCCGTCCGGTGAGCCCGCCGAGCACCGTGCCGGCCGCGACGGTGCCTTCAGCGGTCCAGGTGCTGCCGATGAGCGAGTACTTCGTGATGCCGCCGGTCGTCCCGTCGGCGACGTACAGCGTGTCAGGACCTGTGCCGCCGGCGACGTTGAGCAGCGCGAACCCGTACGGATCGGCCGGGCCGGCGAGGGACGTCAGCGCCTGCGCGCCGGACGTCGGCAGGCCCGTGCCGATCCGCGACACACCCGCGGGAGTGGTCTTGTCCGTGCTCAGGTACAGATTTCCGTCGATGGTCTGCGGAACGCGGGCGGCGTTGATCGACGTGACGATGGGCGTCGAGGTGGACCCGCCGAGCGGTACCTGCACCATGCCCGCCTTCGGCGTGTTGCTGCCTCCGGCGCCGGTCACCCAGAACCCGGTGCCGTCATTCGTCGCCGCGCCGCGGACGTTGTTGCCGCTGAACGCGTCCGTCAGCCGGGTCGACGTATCGACCGCGCCGTTCCCGTCGATGCGGGCGACGACCCGTGGCACTGTCGGAGCCGTTGGCGTCGTGGTGGTGGACGCCACCGAGCCGGTGCCGGGTGTCGTGGCGTAGCCGGCGAGGGTCAGGTACCGGCCGTCGCCAGACAGCGCGAGGGCGCCCTCACTCGTCGCGGTGCCGCTGAGCGCGAACGGGAAGTTCGACCCGGACGCGGCGGTCGGAAGCGGAATCGGCGTCCCGACGGCGCCGACCGAGGACATCGGCACGATCGACACCGGCGTCGCCGAGCTGGTGAGCGCCCCGGTGCCGGTGCCGACGGCGACGACGTCGATCACGTCCGGTGCCAGGGCGGCGGCAGGCGCCGTGGCGATGGTGAGACCGGCGGCGGTCAGGGCGATAGCCACCGCGGTCGCGGTGGATGCGCGGCACAGGCGGGCGGTGGGCACGGGACGGAGCGTAGGGACGACCCGATGTCAGGAAGTGGCCGGCATGGAAACGGCATCCATCGACATCGTAAACACCGACACCGGGGCGTCATCGCCGACAGCAGCTCGTCCGCGACGTGCGCCGCCGCGATGCCGGTGACCTGGGCGTGGTCGTAGGCGACGCGGCCGCCTTCGCCCGCGTCGACGGTCCTGCTGGCCGCGTGCCCGGCCGCCGCGCGGCGGCCGGGCACCAGACTGGCTACGGGTAGCTGACCACGCTGTGTGGCGTCACGCTGGAGGGCAGGGCGGCATCGCCCGTGTCGTTGATGACGTGGGTGATGGAGCCCTTACCCAGGGAGACGGTCAGGATGTCGTGGAACTTGACGTTGGCGTTGACCGGTGCTTCGTAGGAGTGGTAAGCGGCGATGGACGGGTCTGCGGTGAACACGCAGTAGCTGCCCATGCCCCACGCCTCGTGCGAGGTGACGGTGTTGGCCACCTTGTACGCGGCGTAGCCGGTGATGCCGTCGTGCG
>NZ_JBICTV010000074.1:0-12083 GCF_043197855.1 Dactylosporangium sp. NPDC048998 | reverse complement strand
GACCCGCGGCCCGAACACCCACCACACTTCCCGCGACAGAACCGAATTACGTGATCGAAACCCCGTCAGATGGGGGAATTACGTGATCGCCGACATCGAGGAGCAGGGTGCGGGTGCCGTTGTGGGACTTGGGTGGCTTCTCCCGCACTTGGCTGGTGGGGTCTTCCACGACGCGTTGTCGGCGGACGGTCAGTGCGGCGAGGTCCGGTTCCAGGTCGCACCATTGCAGGCCGCAGAGTTCGCCGCGGCGCAGGCCGGTGGTGAGCAGGAGTCGCCAGAGTGGGTAGAGGCGGTCGCTGGTGGTGTGGTTGAGGAAGGTGCGTGCTTCGGTGAGGGTCCAGACCGGTCGTAGGTCGTCGGTTTCCCGTGGCTTGCGGGCGCCGAGGGTGCGGCCGGTCTGCTCGACGAACGCTTTGGCGAGGACGAGGTGGAGGGTTCGTAGGGTGGTGCGGGAGTAGCCGGCGGCCTCGAGGTGCTGGTAGGCGTGTTCGGTCATGCGTGCGCTGAGCCGTGATGCGCGGACCCGGCCGATGTGCGGGTAGATCAGGTTGAGTAGGCGGCCGTAGTTGTAGACGGTGTTGGGCTGCAGTTCCTGTGCCCGGGCGGTGAGCCAGTCCTCGCATAGCGTCTGCACGGTGTCGGACAGCCGTAGCCGGGGCCGTTGCGCGTCACGCTGCCGGCTCAGCCGCCGGTACTCGGCCAGGGCGGCCTGTTCCGTGACGAACCCGCCCCGTCTGGCCTGCATGCGCGTTCCGGATCGGTCGCGACCAAGTTCCAGCCGGAACCCGAACAACCCCGTGATCGGATTCTGGACGATCACATCGACATCGGCCATGACAACCTCCGCCGTCCGCTGATGCACGGCCCGGAGATGGGCCCGCCTTTTCATGGGACCGCCGTGCGGAGGGACTCACAACCGCGATCCCTCCATCGGAGGACCCCTGATCGAGTGATCCGGCTCGCGGTGCACACGCGGGCTGCCAAGGCTCATGTGGACGACGGCGAGCCGTCCTTGCGGGGATCGGTGATGAAGGCGATGAACTTGGCCGCCAGTTCCGACGTGACGGCCTGGTACATCCCGTGACCGGTGACCATGCCGCCGAGACCGTCGATCCTCAGCAGGCCGGCGTTGGAAAGGTCGCGCACGACCACGTCGGTGAACTCACGTTGACTGGCGAACTCCGGGATGCCTTCCTCGACGAGCTGGCGCCGCGATCCCGCGATTATGTCCTTCTTCGTGGGGATGCCTCGCTGGTCGTACCACGCCTCCGGGTTGTTGAGCAGCGTCAGAATCTGGAGGTGAGCGGCGGTGTAGTCCTCGATCCAGCGTAGGAACATCAGCTGCGTGTCGGAGTCTGGTGCGCCCGGGAGTGCGCTGTTGAGCACGGCATTGCGCAGCGCGTCGATTTTCAGTGCCTGATGGGTCCGAGTGGCGGCTTGCGTGGCGGAGGCGACGGCGTCGACGAAGATGTCGTTTGCTGCCAAACTCTCAAGATCCATGCCTTCGACTTGGTCGGCGAGCTCGTCGACGGCCTCGGCCAGATCCTCGAGCCACTGGGCCATGCGGCGGTTGTAGGTGAAACCCACCGCGTAGGCGAACGCCACGCCCAACGGACCGCCGACCAGCGGCACCAGGTTGAGGCCGACCTCGACGGCCTTCTCCGTAATTTCGCGTCCAGTGCTCTTCGATGGGGGCTTCTCCACAGCTGCCACAGTAGCCATAACTGCAGCCGCTCGGCCGGACGTTCAACCCGTGCGAGCAGACCTGTCTTCGTGCGCACTGCCCCCTTGCCTCAAGTGCACCCGGGGGGCTGCGGCGGGACTACATAGCAAGTCGGTCTCGTAACGGGTCGGCTGTTGCCGCCGACGAACCCTGATCGGCGCCTGCCGAGGGTCGAGCCGCGGTGCGAATGCTGTGGCGTGCATCGGAGGCGAGAACACCAACTATCTCCCGCAGACCCTCAGGGTTCTGGTCGTAGGCGCGTGCTGCTGCCTCGGCAAGGACACGTCGCACCCGTGGATTGCGGTCCTCGGCCAGGCGGAGGGCGGCTGCCCGGTATCGCTCCGGTTGGCGGACGCAGAGGTGTGCACTGAGCTGCCGCACGTTCACGTGGTGATGAGCGGCCAGCAGATCCGCGTCGAGCTCGGTGGTGACGGAATCCATGGCAGCCAACACCAGCACGGCTTGCTGGATAAGGGAATCCTCGCCGCTGCGGAGCAGATCGACCGCATGGTCGCGTACCCATCGACGTTCGACGTCGTCACTCGAAGCGCATCCGGCAAGCCGCAAACCTTGACCGCGCAGGGTCGCAGCCCCCATGGAGATCCGAAGGAAGCTCAGTGGATGGGCGGGTCCCATCAATTCGTCGTCGTGGGCGCTGCCGTCTTGGGCTCCGGTCACGAAGTGCTTGCTGCGCTCGAAGACGGCTGCTCGGACCGTTGGCTCGGCGTGCAGGACGAGGTTGGCTGCGGCGTCCAGCGCGTCTTGCCGATTTCGCGCCGCCTCGCGGGCATCGCCGGCGATGCTGAGAAGTTTCTCGAGGCACGCCGTTCGTTCCGGCTGGTCGAGGAGACCGGCGAGGTAGGCGTCGGTCACGATCAAGGAGCCGAATGCGGTATGCCCGGCTTGCGGATCTGGCCGCGTCAAGATTCGGTCGGCGGCAAGACGCGCTGCTGCCAGCGCGGCCGGCTCGTGGGGCGCCAGCTCGTGCCGAAGCGCCTGGGCTATTGGCGACCGGCCGTCGGCGAGCCGTAGCGCAGCAGTTCTGAGCACGTCACGGTGCTCGATGGTCAGGAGTGGCAGGTGCGGTCCGCTGGTGCCGACGTTGCCCTTGATCAGGTTCAATACTCGGTCGTCGGCAGTAAGAGCCACTGCTTTTCTGGCGTCGTGGCTGGCGAGGTCGAAGAGACGGGTGAGTGCCGGTACCGCGAGTTGCGGGTGGGCGATCGCGATGTCGATGCAGGCGGCGGCGTGTGCGTCGTCGCTGTCCCTGAACTGGTTCGGTTCTCGCGGAAGATCTGCGGCAAGCAGTTCAAGAACCGTCATCGCCTGCTCGGCGGTTGCGCGATGGGCAATGGCGCACGCGCCGGCCGTGGCCCGGGCTGTCAGCCCGCCGCCGCCGAAACGGTCGATGAGTTCACCGTCACGCCCTCGGACTGCCAACTCGGTCAGTTCCTCGAGCAACGCCGCCGCTGCGTTGTCTGGCAGGAGGTCGGCTTGAGCGATGGTGAGCGCGATCCGAGCGTTCGTGGTCCACCAGGGCTCGTCTCGGTCGAGCGTGACGGGGATCAGGCGGTCGCCGACCTGTTCGGCCAGTTCCTCGATCTTCTCGGCACTGCCCGACCGCGCGAAGAGCTCGGCGGCGGCTTCAGGTTCCTGGTTGTCCCGGTACAGGTCGCCGAGGAAACGGGCCGCTTCCAGTTCGTCGGCCCAGCTGCCGGTGATGAAGGCATCGGTGAGCCACTGCCGGGCGTGTAGCACCGCCACTCTGGGACGCTGGCCGAGCACTGCAGCTCGTGCTCGTTCGCTCGGGTGCTGGGCGCGGTTGAGCAAGCGGTTCGACGCAGTGTGCCGTAACGCCTGGGCGAGATGGTGCTCATCGTCGATGCCGGCAATCAATGGGCCAAGGAAGTGTCTGGCGGACCGGATCGCGTAGAGCCAGTCCGCAGCGTCGTCGGCCAAGCCAGCGTGGATGCCGTAGAGCACCGCGTCCCGCCAGTGCTCGACTGCTTCGTCGAGTCGGCTTTCCTGCGCGCAGCGTCGTGCCTCTCGCGCACTGACCAGCGCGGCCAGGCGACCCGGCAGCTCGTGCTTGCGGGCGACCGAACCCAGCACCCGGCGTTCCTCGTGGTCGTACTCTGCCAAGACGAGACGCAGCCGAATCCCGATCTCCTCCGAGCCGGTCGAACCGAGCTGCCCGATGGTGGAACGCAGCAACGGGTCGAGCTCACCCAGTTGCTGGGGACGGCCGGCCGCGACACCCTCGGCTAGCAGCAAGACCAACTCTGGGTGGTACGGAACGGTCGTCGCGTCCGGGTCGGACAGCGCGCGGAGGAGATCGTCGGGTCCGTCGAGTGGGTCGCAGATGTAGTTCACGGCTGCCGAGACGAGCGCCGCGTGCCGGTGTGGTTGCGTGGGCTCGGAGTCCGCGCCGGCGTTCGTTTCGCTGACGGCTTCGGTCAGGATGCCTCTCAAGCGGCGGGCCTCGTCGCGCTCGCCGCGGTTGAGCGCGTTGACGGCTAGCCGGGCGATCACCGCGGCGGCTTCTGCCGGTTGACCGGCCTCTCGAAGTGCGCCGGTCTGGCGGTCACGCATTACGGCGGCGTGTCCTCGGTGTCCGGCGGCCTCCAGTTGTTCGGCCAGCTCTCGGTAGAGCACAGCGGATTCGTGCGGCGTGCCTGCTCGTTTGTCATCGGCCTGCCGCAACCTCACTAGGACGTCTGGAGTCTTGAGGGGGCCCACGAGGACGCGAGCGGCCTGCAGCTGCCGATCAGGAGGTGGCGCGGGCACGCCCGGCAGCGGGGCTGCCGTGCAAAATGTGGCTGCAGTCTCGCGGGTCCAGAAGCGGGCAACGATATCGGCATTCCGGCGAAGGTAGCCGTTGATCTGCTCCGCGCCCCACAGGTCGAGTGTCAGTTCTGGGTGCTCGGCCTGCTGTGTCGCGAGTTCGTCGAAGACCTGGGTCGGCTCGGTGTTCGCCGAGGTCGCCACGATCAGGTGTGTCGCGTGGAACGGGCGCCGACCGGACGTGAATGCGGCGACGGCCTTGCGCAGGTCGGCCTTCGTGAAGGACCTGTAGTCCTTGCACTGCACAACCACATAGGCGCCGTCAGGGTCCCGGCCGGCAAGATCGATTCCATGCTGCTTCTGGCCGAGCGTTCCGTAGCGGCGGAACCGGACGCCGCGCAAACCCAGGACACGCTGGACAAGATCCAACATGAGCTTCTCGAATCGGTCCCAGCCGACGTGGAGATCGAGATCGCCACCGGGTGGACAGTTTCCCGGTCCGACAGAGGTTGGGGGCGTTCGGAGGTTCGCGTCGGTTGCGCAGGGAGCCCAGGGCTGGGTGCGCACTCGTGCTGCCACAGCACGAGTATGCCTGGCGCTCGTGCATGGCAGGCGCAGCGAACGCTCGAGGCGTGGCGTGCGACTGGCACGGAGCACGTACATCGGCCCGAACAGGATGATCGCGCCCCTGAGGACGGCCATGGACGGACGGTAACCGACGCATCGGCGTACCAACGTGCTCGCTCGGCGGCATGTCCGCGTACCGGATCATCTTCGAGCGTCAGTTCGCTGCGGCGCGAAGTATGCGAGGGTTGCCCGTTGGTCATCGGTCAGCGGGAACTGCGTCGCGTTGCCGGGGACTGGGAGGACCCGGGCGGTGTCAAAATCGGCGCGGCGCAGGCTCGTGGCGACACCGATCTTGACGTCACCGGATCCAGCCACCGACGTGCGGACGCCATGCGGATGCGCTGGGCGAACGACAGCCCCGTTGTCCGGCTGGGGATGTGTCGAGATCCTCCGAAGCGCGTTAGGGGGCGGTGCTCGTTGCGGCCAGGTCGTTGAGTGCGGCGTTGATGACCGGCCAGCACATGTTCAACGTGTCGCGGTCGGGTGCGTGTCCTTTGCGGATCTGGGCGTTCGGGTGGACGAGGTTGCGGTACTCGCGCAGCTTGTCGGCGAAGCCGTGGACGTCGGCCTGGATCCATTTGTGCTCGTGCGCGAGGTTGATCAAACGGCTGAGGACCAAGTCACGCTCCGCTGGACGCTCGCGCTCGGGCAGGCGGCTCATGGCGGCGTCGAGCAGGACGCCCTCGAGCAGGCTTCCGAGCATGATGATGGCACTGGCGAACGCTCCGTTGCGATCGCAGATGCGCGCTTCGTCGAGGCGTCCCTGCAACACTTCGGCGAGCGCTGGGTCGCTGACGAGGTCGGTCATGGCGACGTGGAGGGTGCCCCCGGGCTCGCCCGGCACGGTTTCGGGTTCGGGCCGGTATGGGCGCACGGTCGGCCGGCCCCGGTGGTGGGCGACTTCGAACCCTTCGAAGACCAGGATCTGGTTGAGTTTCGCGGCGACCTCGGCGGCCGCCAGCGGTTCGTTGCGGGCCAGGTATTCGCGGTTGTCGGCGAGCCGGCACACGACGGCGTCGAGCGCGCCGGGCTCACTACGCCGGCTGAGCAGCTGCTCGACCAGCCAGGCGCGGCGTTGCTCGCCGCGGTAGTCCGGCACGTCCTGCCAGCCGGACTGCCGCAACAGTTTGGGCAGGTCCGCACCGCGGCGGTAGACGGGATAGCCCTCGCCGCCGCAGGCGATCCGGGCGATCTCCTCTACCGTGTTGTCGTCGAGCTGTTCCAGCATGCTGCCTCCTACGACAGGGAAACGTCGTCGTCTACTTCATCGGCCGGGTATGGATCGCTGTCGTCGATGCCCACAAGGTCTGGCGCGGTGGCGTTGCGCCGCGGAAGGGGGCGCGGTCTGATGCCCCGGTCCTCGATCCGCTGCCAGAGCGGCTCGAGAGCGGCGTCGGCGTCCAGCAGGTATTCGCTGTGCCGGACCCGGACGATGACCCATGCGGCGCGGCGCAGGTCGCGTTCACGCTGCAACGCCCGCTCGATCTCCTCGAAGCTTGTCGTGGCGGACGGGGTATCGCACTCCACCCCGAGCCGGGCGTTGTCACCGACCACGACGAGGTCGATGGTGTGCTCGGCGATCGGGTAGTTCGGCAGCGCGGCGAACCCACGCTGGCGCAGCTGCAGGAACACCTGCTGCTGCAGCAGCGACCGGAACGGCGGCGTCAACCGCTGTGCTGGCACCAGGTCCAGCGCGGGGTCGGCGTTGAGGTCTTCCGGCGGTTGTTCCATGTAGTGCAGCAGTTCGTAGCGCATGCCACTGCTCGGCCGACGCGTCGGGTGGATGGAGTGGAACAGCCACATCTGGTCGCGGGCGCGGCTGGCCGCCACGTTGTAACGCCGCTGCACCTGCGGACCGTTGATGGCCTGCGAGGCGTCGGTCACCACCATCGATAGAAGGATCACGTCGCGTTCGGCGCCCTGGAAGTCGGTGGGCGAGCCGACCCGGATCTCGAACCTGGCCGTGTCGGCGGCGCCGATGCGCTGCGATAGCATCTGGTCGATCAGCGCCTTCTGCCGGCAGTCGTGCAGCACGATGACACCGATGGTTCTGCCCTGATAGCGCGGGTCGGCGACCATCCTCGACACCGCCTCCACGATCTCCTGTGCCTCGGTCGGGTTGCGCAGTGTCGCGCCGGCCCCCTCCAGCACGGCGTCGGCTACCGGTACCACCTGCAGCGGGTCGAGCCGGTCGGCACCGAACTGCCGCAGCGGGATCAGGTTCGGCTCGTAGAACCGCTGCGACGACCAGCCGATGATCTCGGGCATGCAGCGGAAGTGTTCGGTCAGGCGGATCTGGTCCGGCAGCCGGGTGCTCAGCAGTTCGTAGAGGTTGGACTGGGCGTTGAAGGCGTGCCGCAGCCGTAGGTCCATCGCGGCGAGGTGCCGGTTGAGACTGAGTTGCGTGGCTCGGATCGCGTCGGGTTTGCGCTGGCCCGGCGCGCATTGGTACTCATCGCCGATGACTACGACCCGCGGGGCGAGCCACAGCAGAAAGAGGGCGTCGACTTCGGCCTGACTGGCTTCGTCGATGATGACGACGTCGAACGAGTCCGGGTCGGGCGGGAGGACCTCCGCGACCCGGCTGATGGGCATCACCCATGCGGGGACGGCGTGCATCGCCGACTGCATGGCGTCGCGGGCCGCGGCCTGGTGGGCGGCGCTGTGCGGGCCTTTGCCTTTGCCGGCCCGGCGCATGAAGCTGCGGTAGGACTGCAGGTCCTGCTGTTGGTGGGGTGTGAGGCGTTCCCGCCACCGCAGCGTGGCCTGCTTGGAGGCCAGTTCCGTCGTGAGCCGGCCGAGGAACTGCTCGGCTTCTTCCACGATATGCTCCAGGTGTTCGTCCGGGCCGTGTTCGCGGACCGCACGGTGGTAGATGACGGCCCGGCCCCAGTTCCAGGCGGACTCGAAGTCGTCGAGCCGGTCTGCCAAGGCGGCGTCGCCGGCGGTGGCCTGCAGCTGTGCGGCGAGTGCCGGGTGGGCTCCGGCCAGGCGATCGGCGAGTGTGCTGCGCTCCTCGTGGACCCGCCGCTCGTCCCATGCCACCTCGAGCGCGGTGAATGCGTTGGCGTAGCCGGCCAGGTGGCGTCCGCGCAGCGCTGCTGCCAGGTCGGCGGTCTCCGGGGCTGCGTCGGGCCGCAGCGAGAAGCTGGCGAGTCCGGCGACGTGCCGGTCCAGCTGCTGCGCGGCTTGGTGGCCGGCGATGACGGTGGGAGCGCTGCGCACGACGCGCACGAGCAGATCCCAGTCGTGGATGCTGCGGATGGTGAACGGGATGTCGGCCCGGTGCAGCAGATGCTCGATGGTGTCGCGTGTGTCGCCGAGTTTGCGCAAGGCGCTGATGCCGTCGGCGAGGTCGTGCACCCGGGCGAAGCGCCGTCGCAGGGAGCCGCCGGCCGGCTGCGCGCTGCTATCGGTCCAGTTCGACCAGTCCTCGAGGACCGCGGTGACGGCCTGGTCGGCCTGCAGGACGGTGACCAGGGCGGTGAGGTCGCGCGTGGTGTGCGGCTGGGCCCCGTCCACCGTGCACGACTCGAGCAGCTCGGCGGCATCGGCCTGGGCCTGCGCCGGCCGGAAGCGGCGGATGCGGCCGCCGCGCGACACGTACGTCCGCAACCGCTTGGCCTGGCCGAGCAGACGCCCCGGGGGCGTGCCGACGTCGAGCTCGACGTCGTGGGCGGCGAGGACGGCCGAGGCGGCGTCCATGAGCGGCCTGAGCCGCATGACATCGTCGAATAGCATGGCCAGGGACGCCGGATCGCGGCGGCTCAGGATCGCCGCGGCCGTCTTGCGCTGCCAATCGTCGATCGGCCAGTCGTCGATGAGCTCCACGAGTCCGGACCTGCGCAGGACCGTCGCCGCGGCGTTGACCTCGACGGTCAGCGCCGCGATCAGACCGTCGGTGAACCGGGCCAGGGAGAGCCCAGCGGGATCGGCGCCCGGGTGCGCGCCGAGGATCTGCTGCGCTTGGGCCAGGGCATCGAATGTGGCCTGCAGCTCGGCCGGTCTCGGCAGCTGCGCTGGGTCGGGCATTGCTTGACCGGCCCGTCTCGCTTGCTCAGGCGTCGCGGTTGCCAGCAGAGCACGCAGCCGTTGCAGCTCCGGGCCGGTCAACGGCGGCTCGGCGGGTGCATCCGTCGGCAACGGGTCGATCCACGCGTACCGCTCCCGGCCGGCGTTGATGGCCGTCACCAGCTCCACCAGAGTCCCGCCGTAGCCGGGGGCGATCTCCGGGTGCCTGGTGTGCTCGGCCTCCCGCGACAGACGCATCGCATGATCGACGGCGTCGAGCCGCTTCTTCGCCCGGTCACGCTGGCGTTGAATGCGTGCGATGTCACGCTGCAGCGACTCGACGCTGGCAGTCGCGGCCAGCTCGGTCAGGGCAGCGATACCGCGATCGAGTTCGTCGCTGCCGCCACCTCGGGACCTGGTCATCGGCACGCACAACGGCCGCACGGGCTCTGGCAGCTTGTCCCGCAAGACCCGCAGCGCTTCGTCCTTCTCGCTGGTGACGAGCACGCGGACACCGTCGGCCAGCAACGCCGTGAGCAGGTTGACGATGGTGTGCGTTTTGCCCGTGCCGGGCGGGCCCTGCACCACGACGCCGGTGTCCTCCCGGAGCTTCCCGATGATCCGCAGCTGCTGCTCGTTGGCCGGCAACGGCAGCAACGGATCGTCGCGGAACAACGGCCGCTCGTGACGCGTGGCACGCGGCCAATGCATCCGCTGCTCAGCGTCCAGCTGCATAACCAGCTGCGCCAGCCCTAGCGGCACAGCCGCACCTGGCTGGTCCAGCGCCTCAGCGATGTGCCCGTAACACTGCTCCAGACCAGTCTTGTCGCGCTGCCGCAAGATCAACGCTGGTGAGGCGGTGACCGTGACCGCACCGTCGGGCTCCGGCACCCGATCGCCACGGCCGTGCGCATCGAACCTCACCGGCACGGACCAGGCACGACCGCACCAGCGGCCCAACCACGCCTCCGTCGTCGCCTCCAGCGGACCGCCGTCCGGGCCGTCGACGACCTTCCACGGCGAATCACCGCCCGGTGGCCGGAACCCGTGGACCGACGCCAGGAACTCCCCGTCCTCGATGCGAGGCCGCACGCCGCGCGGCAGGACCACACGCAACGCCTCGGTGCCCTGGTCGAGCTCGATCGTCACGTCCCAGACCAGCACATGCCGGCACACGGCATCGCCTCGTGCGTCGACCGCGCTCACCAACCCCACACCCAGTACCAGTTCGTGGGATTCCTGCTGCTCTGCAGCGCTGCGTCGCAGGTCGCGCAACTGTTCGTAGTGTGCCCGGCGGCCCGGGCGGTCGTGGTCCAGCTCGTCGGTAGCCCACCGTTGCCACCGTTCGTACCAGGCCTCGAAGGCGTCGTGGACAGCGTCCGGCACCGACGGTTCACCTCGCACCGGCCGCAGCTGTGGCCACGGCTGCTCCACGCGGGTAAGATCCCGGCGGTCGATGCGGCCGCGCAGAATATCTGGCAGTGTTGGCGGCCTGGCCGGAGACTCGCGTTCAGCGAGCATGATCGTATCGCCTGGTGGGAGCTCCTCGGGAAGCCAGATCGGTTTGTCCGGCCTGATGTCACGTACCATCGTCCGGCGGCCGCGCAGCTGATCCAGCAGGTGCGTGACAAGTGCCCGGGTGAGTGTCCGCACGTCAGCATTCGTTGTCGATCTCGACTCCAAGGCACGCCTCCCCACTAGCCAGCCACACAGAATGCATTAGTTTCACTACGTTGGGCAATGGATGCGGCGAACGGCGCGGATGAATGAATGCTCATCCGGCCAGCTGCGGACCAAGCCGACGTTCTCACCGGCGTCGCACCCGTCGCTATAGAAGGACGCCGGCGCCAGGAGCATCTCGAGGGTGCAGACGTCGCCAGCGGGTTGATCCGCACGAACGGGCCGTCACGACGGACAGGCGCACGCCGATCTTGGGATCGCCAAAGCTGCAGCAGTCGAGGGCGGTTCGCCGAGGCGACGGCTGTAATACCGATCTAGGCGCGACGGCGGCAACGCCGCTCGCCGTGTGCACGCTTCACTGCAAAGATCATCGACTAGTACCGGGCCGCCCAAGGACGCTGACAGGACCAGCGGTCCCGAAGTGTCCTGACGGACAAGCACTGCACAAGCCCAGCGCTTCGGGCCAAGGCTGGTCAACTGGTATCGCTTCATCTATGCCGAAATCCTTGACCCGCGGATGCCAGCGGCCAGCACAGTGGCGCCGATCGAGCTCGTGCCCGGTAGGCGGGGTACGCTTCCGCTGGCGACCGTGCGGTTCCGGGCTCAAGGAGTCGTCGCTTGGTGGCCACGTCGCGAACGGCGGCATGGCAGGGCTTCTGGTGCGTCGTGCCAGGGCACATGCGGATGCATGCCGACGTGACGCTACGGAAGCCAGTTGCCCGAGTCGGCACAAATCACAACGGCTGCACGACCTCGGTGACAGCGGCGAACTCGGCACGCGGAGTCCCCGCGCACAACTGATAGGCGGACATCGATCAAGTGGTGGTGCTGGCTGAGATCACCACGAGACCTTCTTCGACGTAGTGTGTGTTGGGGCCGAGAGGCTGCGACGCGAGCGTGCACAACTGCATCGTCCGACGCACGGTCAATTCACTACCGAGCGTAACGAGCGTCAAGCGGTCACGGCGCAAGACCCGCGGCATGAGCGCAAACGTGATCACGCGCGACCGGCGGCATGTGCGGATGCCCCTGCACGCATCGTGACCGCTATCTCGCATGCATCGGCCACAGGGGTGCCGATTCCAGGCAAGGCAATGGATGCAGCAATAGAGGCCCGACGTTCCCCTCCGTCATGTTGGACACCGCTCATCCGGTTGGTTGACGAGCAATGCTCGAAACCTGTGGATGAGCGTCGGGAGGCGTACCCTCCCGGCGACGCTCCATGTCCAAGGAATCGAGTAGAGCCCGCGCGCCAACG
>NZ_JBICTV010000073.1:0-12318 GCF_043197855.1 Dactylosporangium sp. NPDC048998 | reverse complement strand
GACCTTCGACCAGCACGACCAATGCTTCGACGTCGGCCGCCAACTCTATCGCGGAGACGCCTACCGATTCCAAGCATCACTGTTCCGGTTCTAAGGCGTGCCGGGCCATCCGCTGCCGCGCACGGATGCCGGAAAACGCTCGATGGTGGACAGGTGCCCACCGAGCCGCTATCGTTCGGCCCAGCCCACACACGTGAATACTCGCCGTTTATGCCGGGCGGGAGAGTGCCGACGTCACTGACGCCGGCCGCCGTAGGAGTAACTTCTCCCCAGAATCTCTCAGGCCCAGTTACCGCTCGGACAGGCGACTCTGGAAAGTCGGGAACTTCCCGCGCCGAAGGTGTAAACCGTCCAGCTGACGGTGAAGCTCTCAGGCACAGATGACAGAGCGGGGAGGCAGACCTGACCCAGACCTCGGTCTGGGTCGAGAGGAGCCTCCCGCCGTGCCCTGCCGCATCGACACACAGGACCGCTCAGCCGGTCGCTCGGGCCTTCCCGGAACAGCCCAGCACAGCGCGGATCAGCCCATCCATCGGGTGGATTCCCGGCCCTGACGCCGTGGCCGTCTGCGCCCGTGGACAGCTCCTTGGACCCGTTTCTCGCGGTATCACCTCGCCGGGCCCGATGACGAGCAGGCGATGTCGTCCATCGACGCGGCGGCGCTTCGTGACATTACCAGCCCGCATCCAGACGAAGAGAGATATCGATGAGCGTACCGCCCGACCTGTACTACACCACCGATCACGAGTGGCTCCGCACCGACGAGTACATCGCGACCGTCGGTATCACCGACTTCGCAGCCCAGGCTCTGGGCGACATCGTCTTCGTCCAGCCGCCCGCGGTCGGCAGCACGGTCTCTGCCGGCGCGGTGTGCGGCGAGATCGAGTCGACCAAGTCGGTCAGCGACCTCTACTCCCCGGTCGCCGGCGAGGTCGTGGCGGTCAACGACGACGTGACCGCGGACCCGGCACTGCTCAACAGCGATCCGTTCGGCACCGGCTGGCTGTTCAAGGTGCGCGTCAGCGACCTGCCGCCGCTGCTGGACGCCGATGCCTACCGCGCCCTCATCTCCGGGGACAACGGATGACCGGCGGCGTTGCGGACGGCCGACGGTCAGATGAGGAACACCCATGGTGTTGAGTGCCTTCGACCTGTACTCGGTTGGCATCGGTCCGTCGACCAGGCGCACGGCGACCCGAATCTGGTCGCCCCTGCCCACCCATCGAGTCGCACGAGTCGTGACCCGAGCGGTCACCAGCTGAGAGGTATCCTCATGTCGAAAAAGACCCCCTTGCACGACATCCACGTGGAACTGGGCGCATCGTTCACCGACTTCGCCGGGTGGTCCATGCCGTTGCGCTACACGTCCGAACTGGCCGAGCACCACGCCGTCCGGACCAGCGCCGGAATCTTCGATCTCACCCACATGGGCGAGATCGAGCTGTCCGGTCCGGAGGCGGGCCGGGCTCTCGACCACGCCCTGGTCGGCGAGCCGTCGAAGATCGCCGTCGGCCGCGCCCGCTACTCCATGCTGGTCCACGAGACCGGCGGCGTGCTCGACGACCTCGTCGTCTACCGTCTGGGCGAAGACAGGTATCTCATCGTCGCCAACGCCAGCAACGCGGTGACCGTGTGCTCCTGCCTGCGTGATCGGATCGACGGCTACGCCGCCACGATCCGAGACGCGTCCAACGAGTGGGCGCTGTTGGCGGTCCAGGGCCCCAACTCCGCCGCGATCATCGGCGAACTCGCCGATGTCGACGTCGCCTCGCTGAAGTACTACGCGGTCGACCCGGCGCGGCTGGCGGGGCGCGCTGTGCTCCTCGCGCGCACCGGCTACACCGGCGAGGACGGCTTCGAGGTCTACTGCCGCCCGGAGGACGCCCCTGCCCTCTGGCGGGCGATCAGCGCGGTGGGCGCTCAGCATGCGCTGGTCCCGTGCGGCCTGGCCTGCCGTGACACGTTGCGCCTCGAGGCCGGCATGCCGTTGTACGGCCAGGAGCTCACCGTTCGCACCACGCCGTTCGAGGCAGGACTGGGCCGCGTCGTGGCGTTCGGAAAGCCGGGCGGGTTCGTCGGCGAGGCGGCCCTGGCCGCCCGGCGCGACGAGGGCCCGACCCGCGTCCTGGTCGGGCTGACCTCCACCGGGCGCCGAGCTCCGCGCACCGGTTATGCCGTCCTCGACCCGGACACCGGCGAACGCATCGGCGAGATCACCTCGGGCGCCCTGTCGCCCACCCTCGGCCACCCCGTGGCGATGGCCTACCTGCCGGCCGATCGGAGCGGACCCGGCACAGAGGTGTTCGTCGACATCCGGGGCAGCCGACAGGAAGCCACGGTCGTCCAGCTGCCCTTCTACCGCCGCCAAGCCTGACCGACGTTGGCAGAAGAGAACACATCACCGCCCACGCCGCCGACGCGCTCGGCGACGTCTCACCGAAGGAGCCTGACCATGGCCGTGCTGGATCGTCGGCTCGCCGACGTCGACCCCGAGGTGTACACCGCCGTACGTGCCGAGCTGGGTCGTCAGCAGAGCACGCTGGAGATGATCGCGAGTGAGAACTTCGCACCGGTTGCGGTGATGGAGGCGCAGGGCTCCGTTCTGACCAACAAGTACGCCGAAGGCTACCCGGGCCGGCGCTACTACGGCGGCTGCGAGCACGTCGACGTGACCGAACGCCTCGCCATCGAGCGGGTGAAAAGCTTGTTCGGTGCCGGGTTCGCCAATGTGCAGCCGCACTCGGGCGCCCAGGCGAACGCTGGCGCGATGATGGCTCTGCTCGAACCGGGCGACACCATCCTGGGCCTGGACCTGGCGCACGGCGGTCACCTCACCCACGGCATGCGGATCAACTTCTCCGGCAGGCTCTACAACGTCGTCGCCTACCACGTGTCCCCGCAGGACAATCGCGTCGACATGGCCGAGGTGCGGCGACTCGCCGAGGAGCACCGGCCACGGCTCATCGTCGCGGGCTGGTCGGCCTACCCACGGCATCTGGACTTCGCCGCCTTCCGGCGGATCGCGGACCAGGTCGGCGCGTACCTGATGGTGGACATGGCGCATTTCGCCGGACTCGTCGCCGCCGGGCTCCACCCGAACCCGCTACCGGCCGCCGACGTGGTCACCACGACCACGCACAAGACGCTCGGCGGCCCGCGTGGCGGAGTGATCCTGACCAACCGCGAGGACGTGGCGAAGAAGGTCAACAGCGCCGTATTCCCTGGCCAGCAAGGCGGCCCGCTGGAGCACGTGATCGCGGCCAAGGCGGTTGCGTTCAAGCTCGCTGCTGAGCCGGCGTTCCGCGAGCGCCAGGAGCGCACCCTTGCGGGCGCTCGGCTCCTGGCGGAACGGCTGAGTGTTCGCGATGTCGCGGCTGCGGGTGTATCCGTAGTGTCGGGTGGCACCGACGTTCACCTGGTGCTGGTCGATCTGCGCGAGTCGGAGCTCGACGGGAAGCAGGCGGAGGACCGCCTGCACGACATCGGCATCACCGTGAACCGCAACGCCGTACCGTTCGACCCCCGGCCGCCGATGGTGACCTCGGGACTGCGCATCGGTACGCCGGCCCTGGCCAGCCGCGGCTTCGCGAGCACGGCGTTCGCGGAGGTCGCCGAGATCATCGCGACGGCCCTCAAGCCCGGGTACGACGAAGGCGTCGCCGCCGAGCTACGGGAGCGCGTGGCAACCCTGGCCCGCACTCACCCGTTGTACCCGGAGCTGTGAGGTGGGCGGTGCGATCGCACCTCCTGCGTCGCCTGACGGACGCAAGCCGCTGCGCCTGGAGGTCAGAAAGCGGTATCCACCGTCGCGGAGCAGCAGCATGGCGACGAGGAACCCGACGGTGCGGCTCAGCGCCAGGAAGTACCCCAGCAGGCCTGGCACCGTCCACATTGCCATGTCCGGACCGGGATGATGACTGACTCGGCTTCGTTGAGATCAGGCAGTATGGGGCACGACCAGCCAGGTAGACCACCAGAGTCCGGGAGGTGCGGCGAGTCGACGCTCGTCCATGGTGCGGCGAATCTTCATCGACGATGATGAATCAGTTGGACGGCACGCGTGCGGCGTTCGCGAGCAATTGGAAGCAAGACACCTCAGGTCACGGCCGTGACGCAGCGGTTCGTATGCTGTAACCTGCGGATCTCCGCTCGCGAACCGCGCGTGAATTGGACAGATGCGCCTCGTCCGGCTGGGCGTTTTCGTCGTTGGCCCGATGGCGCTGAGGGCGTCCGCGACGTCGGGCGCCGGCGTCGTGGCATGACGGCTCCGTTCGCTCGAGGGCGGGTCACCTGCGGCGCGGACGGCGGCGCCGGGGCCGGGCAGTTCGAAGATGGCGACGGGTTGCCAGCCGAGGGAGTCGGCATAGGCGCGTACGCGCTCGGCCTGCGCCTGCACGGAGTCGTCGTTGGCCGGCCTGGCGGGGGCGCGGATGTAGGTGGCGACGCGCGGGCGCCTGGCGGTGTGGTGGTGTCGCATGGCGTCTCTCCTTGGGTGGGCCCTCCTACCTCCTGGCCGGACAACGACCGGTGCTACTGCCTCCGCGCTTGGCCGACCTTCTCAGACGCCTGGCCGAACAGCCCCAGCCCCGGCCGCTGCTCAGCCAGGTCCACGACCAGGGACCGCGCCTTCTGTTCCCCGGCATGGTCCCCGGCCGGCCGATCTCGCCGCACGCCATACCCAGAAGCTCAGCCGTTACGGAATCACGGTCCGCGCGGCCCGCAACGGAGCCCTCGCCGCCCTTGCCGCCGACCTACCCGCGGCGATCCTCGCCGATCTACTCGGCATGCACGTCAACACCGCGGTCCGCTGGGTGATCTACGCACGTCGTGACTGGACCGACTACCTCGCAGACCGAGCCGACGAGCAGAGAAGGAGGAGCAATGCGCAGGGAAGTGGGGCACGCTCCCAATGACACCTCCCATCGGTAGGTCGTTATAGTACTCGTGCCGGTCGTGCACCCATGTGCTCATTGGTGCGCCGGATACTCCGCGTGGATGTCGCCGCCGTACAGCCGCAGACAGAAGTCGTTTATCCGCACTGCCGTGAGGCGTGCCGGGCAAGGATTCCCGCCACGGCCGCCGGGACGCCTTGTGGAATGTCGCCGCTCGCGCAGCGGCGCACGTATCTGTCGCGGGCGACATAATCACCGTTGACCGGCGCCGGCACTCCGCACACCGTGGTGACCAGCCAGTTCACCAGCCACATCACGGCGTAGTCGGCATCGTGGCCGACATGGTGCGCGACAAAGTCGCGCTCGGGGGGTGACAGGTCGAACCGAGGCGATGTGGCCAGCCCGAAATCGACGAGGTAGATCCGATCACCGTCGGCCCGCATGTTGCCGAAGTGTCCGTCCATGTGCAGCAGCTCGCAGGTGCGCAGGAACGCCGCGATCTCAAGCAGCTGCCGCTCGAACGTCTCAGCCCTGTCGATCGGGTCGTTCAGCCAGTCGAGCAGAGGGTAGGGGACGTACTCGTGGAACAGCACGAGGCTGGCAGCCGCGCCGGCCAGCTCCTCGAACCGGAGGCGCACGGTCGGGGCGCCGCCGAAGTGGGCGACGACGGCGGCGATGTCGAGGTGCTCAGACGCGATAGGTGGGCGGCCGGGTAGCACCCGCCAGTGGTACAGCAACGGGAAAGACTCGGCCTCACCGGCGAGGACTCCCTCGGTGATGACCATGTTCGCGGCCAGCTCGCGCCAAGCGCCGAAGCCCGGGCCGGCGAAGCGGTGAATGCCGTACTGGCAGTAGGTCGGCAGGTCGTACAGGTTTGCCGTGCTATGTGGATGGGCCAGTTCCCGATCGGTGATCGGGATTTGCTTGGCGAACACCGGCACGCCATCAATGTCGAGTACCGAGGAGCCGCCGCCCACGCCCACAGCGCCGGCGGGCGCGGCGTGGAGGAAGGCCGCCAGCTCGTCGTCGTTGCGGGCGGCGAGCGAGGCTGAAACGTGGTCGTGGCGGAAACGTCGGGCGGTGAGCATCGCACCCATCATGCCAGCGGATTGCGGTCGCTCAACCGCGGCCGTTCTACCAACGAGGTGCCGCACGCTTCACCAACGGCCGCTGCCTCGCGGCACCCGGCGGAGTGGTGCCGATGTGACGAGGCCTGCCGAACAACACGCGCAGACTTGACAGGGAAAGCTACAACTCCGGCGGCAGGCGATGACCCTCATCTCGGCATGGAAAGGGAGAGACCACAGCCGCGCGACGCAGTGTCACCAGGTCCGATCGTCGCAGCTTCCCCACAGATGATCACCGCCGCCCTAACGTTGGCGTGACAGGTCCCTCACACGGGAATAGCGCACGCTTCGAATAAGTACTCTCCACCAGTAACCCTCAACCTGCGCCGCGGCTGCATCGACCACGACCACAGCACCGGGCTGACCTTCCTACGCGGCAAACACTTCAAAGGCGCACGCGACGCCAACGGCAACCACCTCGCCGAAGGCACACTCCGCCCGGACCCGTGGGTCGTGGTCGCACCCGTCGCCACCGCGATCGCCGTGCTGGAACGACTCCACGACGGCGACCTGCTATTCCCCAACACCCTGGAGATCAACGGCCGCGCCGAGACACCGTTGCAAACCCGCCAAGGCCAAGCCCGCAACGACCAGCTCATCGCCAAGGACATCGGCGTGCTCTGCAACTGGATCAACGACTACTGCCACCGCACCGGCCGCGACGAGCACATCCCGGCCGACCCCAACCACGCCAGCCTGCACCCATCACGGCTGCGCCGCACCCTCGCCTGGTTCATCGCCCGCAAACCCCGCGGCCTGGTCGCCGTCGCGATCCAATACGGGCACCTCAACGTCACCATGACCCTCGGCTACTCCGGCAGCTACGCCTCCGGCTTCCCCGACGACCTCGCCTTCGAACAGTGGCTGGCCCAGCTCGACACCATTGCCGAAGCCCATGACCGGCTCGAACACGGCGAACACATCAGCGGCCCGGCCGCCGGCACCTACCGCCACCGCGTCCAAGCCGCCACCCGCTTCGCCGGGCGCGTCCTGCGCACCAACCGCGAAGCCGCGACCCTGCTGGCCGACCCCGACCTGCATATCCACCCCGGCAAGGGCATGACCTGCGTCCTCGACCCGCACCGCGCCGCCTGCCGCCTGACCCACGACGAACGCGGCCTCCGGCACACCCCCGACCTCGACAACTGCCGCCCGACCTGCGCGAACATCGCCCGCACCGACCGCGACATCACCGAACTGCGCGACCGCGCCCAGCACCTGCAAACCCTGGTCGACGACCCACTCGCACCACCGATACGCGCCGAACGCGAGCACCGGGAACTCGCCCGGCTCACCGAGATCATCACCCGCCACGACCGAGGCCGCGCATGAGCCCGCACCGCGACGCCGAACGACACGCCATCACCGCCGCCATGCAACGACTGTTCGACGGACGGCCCGAACGGTCCACCGGCGCCCTCACCGTCCTGCAACTCGCCGCCGAAGCCGGCGTCAAACGCTGGGTACTCACCCACAAACACCCCGACCTCAAAACCGAGTTCGAACGCCGGCGAGCCGCTGTCAACGGCGTCCCCGCCGCCTATCAAGGCCTCGCCGCCCAGATCAGCGACCTCACCGTCACCGACGAGCGACTGCGCACCCAGAACAGCGAACTCCAGCAACGCGTCGACGCCTACGCCCAGGCCATCTACCGCCTCAGTGCCGAGCTTCAGCAGCTCCGCGCCGAACAGCCCGGCAACGTCCACCCCCTCCGCCCGCGATCCCGACCCACCTGAGCGCCGCCTCGACGCCCCTTCGCCAACAGCGACGACAAGGTCGCACGCGAGATCGCCACGGCATACGACGATCAGTGTTCTTCCCGGAACGTGTTTCGTGGGCGTATCGAAAAATGTATACGCCACCGCAACAGTCTTCCGTCTTCAGTGGAGGCATGAACCACAGCGCACCACCGTCAGCGCCAGGTTTGTCGACTGGGAAAGGACCGTGATCATGGACTCGGATTCGGTACAGGGCATCGACCGGCGGCGGCTGTTCAGATGGGGCGGACTGGCGGCCGCCGGCGTGGTGGCGGCCGGCGCGCCTCTGGTGAACGCCGGGCTCGGCCACGCCGACTCGATCCCAACCGCCTCGTCCGGGCACGACCAGATCCCGCCGGACACCCTGCCCGGCGGCGCCTACGACCGGTACGTGGCGCAGCTGGCCGCCGAGGGCAAGTTCTCCGGTGTGGTGCTGCTGTCGCACCGGGGCCGGACGGTGCTGTCCCGCAGCTACGGCATGGCCGACCAGGAGAAGGGGATCCTCAACCGCGAGGGCACCGCGTTCAGCCTCAGTTCGGCGGGCAAGCCGTTTCACGCGGTGGCCATCTTGCAGCTGGCCCAGCAGGGCAAGCTGCGGCTGTCGGACACGGTGGGCGCCCACCTGACCGGCTTCGCCAACGACATCGCCGAGCAGGTCAACATCCACCACCTGCTGTCCGGCACATCCGGGCTGGACAGCCCGGATGAGAACGTGCAACGCGTCTTCCAGAGCCGGGACGAGGTGCACGAGTACTACGAGCAGCGGGCCCGGCAGGCGAAACTGGTGGGCGTCCCGGGCAATCCCGACACCGCCCACGCGGAGGCGGAGGTCACCATTTCCGCGCTGATCGTGGAGGCCGTGGCCGGCACGACGTACTGGGACTACGTCCAGGAGAACATCTTCAAGCGCTGCGGCATGACCGGCTCGGCGTTCTACACCCGGCCGCAGTGGCTCACCGACAAGCACATCGCGCACCCGTACATGAAGCTGGCCAACGGCAGCGTGGTGGACGCCCTCCGCAACCTGGACCAGGGCAGCCCGTACCCGTACATACTCGGCAAGAACCCGGGCCGCGCCTTCATCGATGCCCCCGGGGACGGCGGCTTCGCCACCGCGCCGGATCTGGTCCGGTTCGCCAACGCGCTTCGCGACGGCACGCTGCTCGAGCGGCCCTGGGCCGACGTGCTCCTCGGAGCCAAAATCCCCCACGGGCCGGCGTCGTTCGGTGCGTACGGGCTCGCGATCGACATCGTCAACGGACAGTGGGAGTACCAGCGTGCCGGTGGAAACCCCGGTGTCGGCGCCAACTGGAGCATCTACCCGTACACCGGGTGGGTCGCAGTCACCCTCATCAACCGCGACACCGACAGCCTGCTGGACCTCCTCGAGCAGGAGACGCAGGCCATCACCGGGGCCCCGGCCGCTGGCGGGGCGGGTGGCTGAGGGGTAGGCGAGGATTCCGTGTATCGCGAGCGTATCCAAAACTGCGTACGCCACCGCAACGGCCCTCCGTGTCTAATGAGGGCATGAACCACAGCGCACCCCCGTCCGCACCACCCCGCCGCACGCGCAGGATCGTGCTCGTCAGTCTGGCGATCCTGGGCGCGGCGGGCGTCGCGGTCCTCGTGCGACGGCCGCTCATGATGACCGCTCCAGCGTGCATGGCCGGGCGGTGGCACGGCTGCTACGACACGTTCAACGGTCCGCTGCTGATGATGCTGGTCGGGCTGCCGTTGCCTGCGCTGCTGGTGTGGGCTCTGGCGAGCCTCCGGCGCGCCGCGGGCGTCACCTCGGCGTGGCGGATGTCGCTGGCCGAGGTGGGCATGGTCTACGGGACGGTGCCGATGGTGTGGCTGACCCTGCAACCGGGCCCGGGGGCCGGCATCGTCCCCGGCCGGGTAAGCCTGATCCCGCTGCGGGACCTGATCACGATGGGGCCGGTCGGGATCGGCGGCAACCTGCTCGTCTTCGCGGCGCTGGGGTTCTTCGCCCCGATGCGTTTCGCGGCACTGGGGTCCGTGCCGCGGATTCTGGCGCTCGGGGCGGGCTGCTCGGCCCTGATCGAAACCGCACAGTACGTCTTCCGGCTGGACCGGGTGTCCTCTGTCGATGACGTACTGGTCAACGCCGCCGGCGCTCTGCTGGCCGGGCTGGCGTCACGCCGCTGGTGGCGCAATGCGGCGGAGGTGCCGTCGGACCCCAGCCTCACCCCGCGTCGGCCTCGACGGACTGAGTCGCGTGTCCAGTAGGCAAACCGATCATAGGCTTTCGGCATGCGCGTGCTGATCGTGGAGGACGAGCCCTACCTGGCCGAAGCCGTCCGTGACGGTCTGCGGCTGGAGGCGATCGCCGCCGACATCGCCGGCGACGGCGACGCCGCCCTGGAACTGCTCAGCGTCAACTCCTACGACCTCGCGGTCCTCGACCGCGACATCCCCGTCCCCTCCGGCGACGAGGTCGCCCGGCGCATCGTCGCGTCCGGCAGCGGCATCCCGATCCTCATGCTCACCGCCGCCAACCGGATCGACGACAAGGCTTCCGGGTTCGAGCTCGGCGCCGACGACTACCTCACCAAACCGTTCGAGCTGCGGGAACTCGTCCTGCGGCTGAGGGCGCTCGACCGCAGACGCGCGTACGCCCGGCCCCCGGTCCGCGAGATCGCGGGCCTGCGCCTCGACCCCTTCCGCCGGGAGGTCTTCCGCGACGGTCGCTACGTCGCACTCACCCGCAAACAGTTCGCCGTGCTGGAAGTCCTCATCGCCGCCGAGGGCGGCATCGTCAGCGCCGAAGAGCTACTGGAACGGGCCTGGGACGAGAACACCAACCCCCTCACCAACGCCGTACGCATCACCGTCTCCGCACTGCGCAAACGGCTCGGCCAACCATGGATCATCGCCACCGTGCCCGGCGTCGGCTACCGCATCGACACGCAACCGGCGGCCGGAGGCGAGCGTGGATAGGAAACCGGGGTTGAGCGTTCGCGTCAAACTCACCCTCAGCTACGCCGGATTCCTCATGCTTGCCGGCGTCCTGCTGCTCGCGACGGTGTGGGTGTTCCTCCTGCGTTACGTCCCCGACCGTGCGCTCCTCCTCCCCAGCTCCAGTGACATCCCCGCTGTTGGTGTTTTTCCCGTCCGATCCAGCCTCCTGCACGTTTTCGCTCCGAGGGCCGCCGCCGTGTTGGCATTCCTGCTTGCGTTCGGCCTCGTCGGAGGATGGCTCCTCGCCGGCCGGATGCTCGCACCACTCAAACAGATCACGGATGCGGCCCGGATAGCCGGAAACGGGTCGCTGTCCCACCGGATCCGCATGAAAGGCCGCCAGGACGAATTCCGTGAACTCTCCGACGCGTTCGACTCGATGCTCGAACAACTCGAGTCCCACGTCGCCGAGCAGCAGAGGTTCGCCGCGAACGCCTCCCACGAACTGCGCACCCCGCTGGCGATCTCGCGGACGCTGCTCGACGTCGCCCGCAAAGACCCCACGCGGGGCCGGGACGAACTCATCGAACGCCTGCACGCTGTCAATACGCGGGCGATCGACCTCACCGAGGCCCTCCTGCTGCTCAGCCGCAGCGACCGCAGAAACTTCACCCACGAGAGCGTCGACCTCTCCCTCACCGCCGAAGAAGCCGTCGAAACACTGCTTCCCCTCGCCGAACAGCGCCGGATCACGCTGGACGTCACCGGCGGGGCGGCCCGGACCAGCGGCTCCGCCGAGCTGCTGTTGCGGATGGTGACGAACCTCGTCCAGAACGCCATCGTCCACAACCACCCCGCCGACGGCACCGTAACGGTCCACACCGAGGCGCACGGCGACACCAGCGTGCTGCGGGTCGCGAACACGGGTCGCCAGCTCCCACCGGAACTGATACCGACCCTCACCGAACCCTTCAAGCGCGGAACGGAACGCGTACGCACCGACGAACACGCCGGCGCCGGCCTCGGCCTGGCCATCGTGCACAGCATCGTCCGCGCCCACCACGGGACCCTCGACCTCGGCCCCAGCCCCAACGGCGGTCTCCTCGTCACGGTCCGGCTTCCCGGCACGCCGTAGAATCCTCCCCGAACGGCGCCTCGTTCGGGCTGGCGCCCTCAACGATCCGGTGGCCGCTGCAGAGCCCGCCTGTCGAGGCGTCGAGCCAGCGTTGCAACCTTTCGTACGTCTGGCGTACCTGGCTTTGCATAGCACCACGTACACCGTTACAAGCGGCGGCACCCCTCCCAGGGTGCCGCCGCTTTCGCGTTCCAGCACCCCCGACGCCTCAACCCGACCCCGCGAGATCCACCCGCCAAGAAGGCCCCGGCACACGCCGGGGCCTTCTCCATTTCCGGCCTCAGCCAAAGGAAAGCCCCTTGCTTCAGCACGCTGGGACCCCCCCCAGAACATCAACTACAACAGTCCCAACCACCCGAGAGAAGCGCCGGCGTGCAAAGCTCGGTCTGCCTGCTGCTGGCCGCCCGTCGGGAGATCCCGCGGTTCGACGCCGCGGTCTTCGCCGACACGGGCTGGGAACCCGCCGCCGTCTACGCCCAACTGGA
>NZ_JBICTV010000072.1:0-13370 GCF_043197855.1 Dactylosporangium sp. NPDC048998 | reverse complement strand
GCGGGCGCTTCCGGGTTGACTACGGTAAGCACGGGCGTACCCTTCCCGGCCCGCGTTGGCGCGCGGGCTCTACTCGATTCCTTGGACATGGAGCGTCGCCGGGAGGGTACGCCTCCCGACGCTCATCCACAGGTTTCGAGCATTGCTCAACCGCTGCGTGACGAATACAACTACCTACAGCCGGTCCACGAACTTTCGAATAGCGCTCGCAGCAACCGGATTTGGAAGCGCGATAATGCCAATCGAGTCATGCCATGTAGTACCTCCAATCAAAACGCCTTCATCCAGCGACAACATCACGAAACCCGGACGGCCTGGAGGGCCACCTAGCACTCCATTGTCGGTACCTCCACCCACGATGTTCCAATCGTGCTCCAGTCTTACACGCGCCCAGTGCGGTCTTGCCGGAATCTCCTGATCCACGGGACCGACAGAGACGAGGAAATTTCGATCCTCGTCGAGTAAGCCGTACTCGACTACAAGTTCCCACCAAGCACCGTTCGCCTTCCCAGTGAGATCGGGCTCGTCAAGGTCGAACACGCGGTCGATTCTGCCGTCTTCAGGAAGGCAAGCCGTCAGCATCCACGCTGCACTGGCAGGCAATGTAGATGAAGGCCATATGAAGTCGAGCATGGCGATACCCGCGGTCTGAAGTGACGCCTCAATAGCTTGCTGATCGAACATTAACATTCTCGCAATTTAACAAGGCGACATGTACGTGAAGATCCGGTCGTAGTTATGGCCCGCACCCCTCACTCCTCCCGTCGGTCCGACCCAACCTATAGTACCGTCGGATTTCACCAGAAGCCGCCAATCGTTACCACCACCAGGCATTTCGTAAATCTTTGCGCCCTTCCAGAACCTGCGCGCTCCGATCGGCCCAGTGTCACCCCGGAAGAAATCAAGCACTTGTGCGTCCTTTGGGCCTGTCATTCGCTGAGTGAGTTGACCATTATTATATGCGTCAATTGCGTTCTGAACCATAGGCGGCGGGGGCGCTGGATCATTATGGACGAGGACCGGCGTGGCGCCTGCCATCACATAATACGTGTGCAAGGCGTCAACGGTAAGGTTGTACATCCACTGCGAGCCGACATAGTTTTCACGGAACAGGACTCGACCGTCCTGTCCACCAGTGGAACGAAGTTGCTCGCCCGGCTCCAGTTGACCAGCAAATATCCAACTGCGCCGCGTACTACTCCAGAAGGGATGCCCTTCTGTCGTCCGGAGCACGGAGATCTGACCGGTCGATTCGTCGAGCACCGTCAGGACTGTGAGGTCGATATCCAGATTGACGTGGAGCGTCGTAACAACGTGTGACGCAGTCGCATTGGTCTCCGGGTCAGAAGCGAGAACGAGATCGCCCTCTTCGACATCCGCGATTGCTTTGGTAGATCCGTCGGCGAGGAGGACCTCTGTGTCGGGCGAGAAGCTGTTCCCGCAGGCGCGCACCCGGGCAGCGCCTCCCCCCCTCAGGAATACTGGAACCTCGGCTGGTCCCATACCGCCGCCGTTGGCGAGTATGACGTGCTCTAGGACCCAGCCCCCTTCGGGCGTCGCCCCGAATAGCTCGACTCGGAACAGATTATCGTCGCTTTTCGGATTATCGGCATAGCCTCTGGTCCACGCCAAATAAAGCGCCCTGTTTGTGTTGTCAACGTCATATATCGAGTCGCCATTTTGCGGCGGGTGGTCGCCGACGTAGTTGTCGAAAGCGGTGGCGAGATTAGAATATGAAGGCGCTCCATAAACCGTCAGAGCACCGGTTACATCGACATCATTAATGTATTTCCGGCCGTCCTCCATCGTGAGTACAGTGCCATTCTTGAGGATCTGCTGGGATTGGCTCCAGCCCCCCCTATTCGGGGTATATTCGGTACAGCTTGCACTTTGGTAGTGGCATTTTGAGAGTTTGTCGGCGCGGCAGGACCCCACGCACTCGGTTTGCTGCTGAGGGATCCATGCTTCACCGCCGTCGCTGTCGCGCATGAGGCCACTCGGATCGCTCGTGGTGATCGGACTGTGGCCGGCGTAGGCATAGGCGTTGAAGGTGCTCGGGTCACCAGGGGCGATCACCAGGTCGGGGCTGATGAAGGTGCCCAGTTTGGGGTCGTACTCGCGGGCGCCGACGTCAAGCAGCCCAGTGGAGGCGTTGGTTTGCTTGTTGAGGAATCCACGGTCGGTGGGCCAACCGCCTTGGGTGGCGCGGTCGTCGCCGTATGGGGTGTACCAGCGGCGCTGAACAGCGGCGGTGGTGACGTTGACGGTCAGGTTCGCGGATGCCTGGTGGTCCGTGGCCAGCCGGTAGCTGCCACTGCTATTGCGTACGGCGACGGTGTGTCCGCCGTGGGTGTAGTAGCGGGTGGCGGTGACGGTGGTGCCGGTGGTTTTGTATTCCTGGCCGGCGGCGTAGAGCGTGGCGCCGGTGGGGTCTTTGCGGATGAGCAGGCTACCGGTGGCGTCGTAGAGGTGGGTGGTTTGCTGGTCGCCGCCGGTGGCGTGGACGGTGGCTGCGGCGAACTGGTTTTCGGGGTTGAAGGTGAAGTCGGTGACGACGCCGTTGATGGTGCGTTGCTGGGTGTTGCCGACGTTGTCGTAGGTCATGCTGTCGGTGCGGCTAATCGCGCCGGTGTAGTCGACGGACGTGGCGGCGTGCACGCGGGCGGCGCCGGCGGCTGGGTAGTGGAACGTATGGGTGGTGGCGTTGGTGCTGCTGGTGCGGTGGGTGTCGGTGGTGCGTCGTCCGGCGGTGTCGAACTGATAGCTGTCCCAGTACGGGTACTTGCCGGAGCCGGCGATGGCGCCGGTGGTGGGGTTGGCGGCGCAGGCGTCGACAGCGGTCCATGCTTCGGTGAGGCGGTGCTGGCCGTCGTAGCGGTAGCACTGGGACTGGTTGTCGGTGAGGTCGGTGATCTTGGTGATGTCGCCGGTCGGGGTGTAGGCGTACGAGTCGTTGGCGATGGTGGTGAACTGGCCTGGCACGGCCTGGTCCGGCAGCTGTGATTTGACGCTGGCCAGGCGCATGGTGGCCGGGTCGTAGGTGTAGGTGCGGGTCAGCTGGGAGGCGGCGCCGTTGGAGCCGTTGATGCGCTGGGTGAGCTGGCCGAGGCCGCCGTAGCTGGTCGAGGTCACGTACGAGGTGGCGCCGAGCGTGGAGCGTGGCGCGCCGAGCGTGGTGTAGGAGTGGGTGACGGTCTCGGCGTTCAGGCCGGCGCCATTGGGGTAGCTGATGGTGGCGAGGTTGCCGACGAGGTCGTAGGTGTAGCCGATCTGGTAGGTGCCGGCGAGAGCGCCCTGGATCATGGGGATGGTCCAGGTTTGGCCGGTCGGCTGGTACTGGTCGTTGTAGCCGTCGACGCTGAGGATGTACTGGTCTGCGCCGACCCAGCGGGTGCTGGAGGTCGGCAGCCCCTTGGTCAGGCTGTCGTAGGTGAAGGTCGCGAGTTTGGTGCCGGTGCCGATGTTCCCGGCCCAGCGGGCCGTTTCCCGGCCGAGATTGTCGTATTCGTGGGAGATCGTCTGCCCGCGCCCGTCCGTCGTAGAGGTCAGTTGGCCCGCGGCGTCGTAGACAAAGCTGCTGGTGCCGGCGTCCGGGTCGGTAAGACTGACACGCCTGCCTAGCAGGTCGTAGGTGTAGTCGGTCTGGTTGCCTGCGGCGTCCGTGACCTTGGTGAGTTGTCGGAGGCGGTCGTAGGTGTAGCTGGTGGATTCTTTGGTGCCGGTGGGTGAGCTGGTCGGGTAGCGGTCCAGGGTGATGGTCTTGCTGAAGACGTCGAAGGTTGAGACGGCGGCGCCGCCGTCGGGTGGGATCACGGTGGTGCGGTCGCCGTCGTACTGGGTCTGGGTCTGCCACAGTTTGCTGGTCTTGGACCACTGCTCGGCCCGGATGGGGCGTTCGAGGTTGTCGTACACGGTGACCGAGCGCAGGTCGATGTCGGTGTCGGTGAACCCGGCGATGGTGTCGGCCGGTGCGGCGCTGTTCCAGAACGTGGCCTGTTTCGCCGCGAGGCCGCGGTTGTCGTACTGGACGTCGGCGATGACCCGCCCGTTCTGCGCCGAGAGCGACGGGGTCTGCGTCTGGCGTAGCCGCATGAGGCCGTCGTAGAGCTCGTAGCTGGTGATCTGATTGCCGGCCGGGCCGAGGACCTTGGTGGTGACGACGTTGGGCCCGCCGGTGGAACGCAGGATGTAGGCGTATTCGATGTCGGGCACGGTGACGGCCGCCCCGGTGCTCGGGGTGAAGGTGATCGCCTTGTTGTCGGCCAGCAGGGTCTGGTGGTAGGCGTACTGCGTCGCCGCAGACCCCGTGGCGTTCTCGATGCCGACGGTGGCGGCGCTGCCCTGGTCGTGCCCGTTGGGGTTGATGTCGGTGTAGTTGAACACGATCACGCCGTTCTCGTTCAGCGTGACGGTGAACGTGACGTGTGTCGACCGGCCGTACAGCAGGGCCTTGGACCACTCGATGGTGAACTGCCGGTTCGGTGCGGTGCCGGTGATCTTGGTGGCCACCGCCGAGCCGGCGTCGAGCAGCAGGTCGTCCCAGAACGGATAGATCGCAGCATTTGGGGGGTCGGGGTTGGGCAGTGGTTGCGGGTTCGTGTCGTCGCCCTGGCCGGCGAAGGACAACAGCCCGTTGGTGGACAGCCACGCCGAACTGTAGGTCTGGCCGTAGAAGGTGAACGCGAACGGCAGGCTGATCTGGGTCTGGTTGTCGTCGCCGGTCAACGCCACGGCGGTGCCGGTGCTGATGATGTCGGTGAACGTCTGCGTTGCCGTCGACGCCGTGTAGCTGACCGTGGCGGTGTGCGGTTTGAACACCTTGGTGAGCCGGCCCAACGGGTCGTACTGCGCCGTGGTGGTCTTGCTGTTGGGGTCGGTGACCGACGTGGCGTTGCCCCGCAGCGGGTTGTAAGTCGTGGTGCTGATGTGGCCCTGCGGGTTGGTGGCCGTGGTCTGGGTGACCGCGAAGTTCGCCGGCGAGTAGGCGATCGTCGATTGCCGGTCGAGCGCGTCGTAGGTGTCGGTGACCCGGCCGTAGACGGGGTCGTAGCCGGCGCGGCCGTCCTGGACCCAGTTCAGGGTCGTCCCGCTGGTCACCGAGCCCAGCTTCATGGACTTGGTGGCCAGGCCTTTGGTCGGTGTCACATTGAAGCCGAGGTTGTCGTAGAAGGTCCGGCTGCCGGACAGGTAGTCGGCGCCGCTCGGGCTGGCGGCGCAGTTCGTCGTCAACGCCTGCACCGGATAGTCGATCATCCACTTGGTGGTGTCAGGCGGCGCGTACGTGTAGGTCGTACAGGTGTCGTCGGTCGTGGTGGTGGTCGCGCCCCAGTTCTTGCTGGTGTCGTTCAGCCCGTAGGAGTTGTACGTCTGGGTGGCCCGGGCCCACCGCCAGCTGCTGCCGGCGGCCAGCCACGCGCCGGTGTCGGTCTGTGCCTCACGGGTGTACTTCGACGTGATGGTGCCCTGCGTCCATGTAGCGGTGCGGGTGCCGGTGACCGACTGCCACGGCTGGTGGATCGTCTTGGCGAGGACCGCCGTGCCGTCGAGGGACTGCTCCTCGCGGACCGTGCCACGGAGCCCGTCACTATCGGTGACCGCGGGGTTCACCGAGTCGGTGATCGTCGCCTGGCGGGTCCCGCTACCGGTGAGGTCGCCGTCCAGGCCCCGGTAGTACAACTTCTTCGTGATCGACTGTTGTCCGCCCACCGGGCCGCGGGTCGTCGTCACCGTGCTGTAGCCGGCGAAGTCGGTCCAGGAACGGTGAACGCTGACGGTGGCCTCGTCGGTGCCGAAGTGCCACAGCGTGTTCGTGCTCGACCCGGCCGTGCTGTACGTGTACCTGGTCTCGATGTTCGGCGCACTAGTCAGCGCGTCGATGTCAGTGACCTTGGTGACGACATATTTCTGGTAGTAGTTCCAGCCGACGCCGTTCCACTGCGGGTAGCAGCGCAGCGGGAACTGGTCCCAGGGCACGCCGTTGACGTTGGAGACGGTGCACTCAGGGGCCGAGTACGCCGCCGTGGTAGTCCTGCCCGTGCCGGTGTCGATGTAGGTCAGCCGGAAATGCTGGTAGTACGGTCCGGCGCTGGCCACCAGGTTCGGGTACCGGTCCCCGCCGAAGTGCGTCCGGGGCATGGCCTGGCTGTTGCCGCCGTCCCAGCCGGTATGGGTCAGAAAATCGAACCACAGCGATGGCGGTACGTTCGTCTCGCCCGAGGACGGGAAGGCGTGCTGCAACGACCACACGTCCGCGTTCTGGTAGCTGCTCGTCGACGGTGACCATACCCTGGTCGTGACGTTGTCCAGCCGGTACGGGGTCCAGAACGTGGGCGCGGTCTGCGTGCAGGACGTGCGGTCCAGCGCGCAGAACTGGTCCCACGGCGTGTCCGGCCAGTTCTCCGCATGATCCATGCACGGCTCGGTCAGGCACCGCCCGAGGCTGCGGAACAGCACCTGCATCGGCGCGGTCGAGCTCGCCTCACCGCCGGCACGGGTGCCGTAATCGATATGGTCGAGCGTGACAGCGATGTCGTAGACGTGGGTGTCGGTGCCGTTCCAGTTGCCGTACTTGCCCTGATACTTTGTATAGAAGTACGTCATCGTGTTCCCGCGCGGGTCCACGACATAGTCCAGGTTCCACCGGTACGTCATGTCACAGCCGGACCACCAGTCGTGGACGTCGTTCTTGCACGGCTCACCAGCGTGGTTGCTGTACACCAGCACGTTCTGGGCGCTGTTGGTCGGCTGCGTGTCGCCGGCGTAGCGCTTGTTCATGCCGAAGAAGTACTGCGTGCCGTCCAGCGTGGTCAGCTTCCAGTACCGGCCCAGCCAGTCCCCGTTGCCTTTGCTGTTATCGGTCAGCAGTTCGATGCGAGAGCCGTCGTCGGACTCCAGATGCCACTTGCCGTTCGCGTCATCCTTCACCAGCCGCCCGGACCGCCCACCGAACGCCATCGTCATGACCCGGCCGGAGAACCAGCACAGGTCGTCGTTCGACCACTGGTCCTCCTTGCACGGGCGGTACGCCTGCTCGATGTAGCCCGGCGCGTAGTCCCAGCCCTCACCGACCCACGACGCCTGGCTGTTCTTCGACACCGTCCGCCCGTCCACGCTGGCCGACGAGTAGTGCAGCGTCACATCCGCCACCGGCCCACCCAGACCCGGTGGCACCTTGAGCGGCACCTGGTAGCTGAACTCGCCACCCTGCGAACCCCCGGCCCAGCCGTAGGTCTCCGCCAGCGACGTGTGCGTGTAGTCGCCCCCCTGCCCGGACGCGCCGGCGGTCAGCGCGTACACGCTCTGCCCACCGGCCGCAGCAGCCAGCGGCGACGACCCCGCCGTCGAGCCCGCCCCAGCCTGGGCCGCACCCGACGACACCGCGGTCGAGCCCGCCGCACCGCCCGACGGCACCACCGCATCCGCCCCGCCGCTCGCGGCGAACACCGCCCCGGCACCGTCGGCGACATCGGCGGCGTCGAACGACACCACCTGCGCCGCAACCTCGTTCACCGCCCCATCCACCGGCGTCTGCACCTGACACTCTGGCTTCTCCGGAGTGGTCAGAACACACCCGGGCAGGCGCACCAGCCGCAACCGGCCGCCGTAACCGCCGCCGTAAGCGGAGGCGAACCCGGAATAGTCCACATCCAGGGCAACCTTGCCGGTGCCGGACCCGCCGTCGTCACGCACCAACGTGAACAACACACCCTGGACCCGGGCCGAGTCCGCGACCGCCCGGCCAGCCACCGACAACCGCACCGCCGACGGGCCCGGCATGGTGAGCAGCCGAGCTTCCGCCTTCGGATCCGCCTGCGCATCCAACGGATCCAGACCCTGCTTGCGCACCCGCACCGCAAGCCCCCCAGCCCGACCCGCACCCGCCCCGCCAGACTTCGCCGGTACCGCCGACCGCGCCGCGCCAAGGGTGCCGGTGTCCACCGCGATCGACGCCGTACCACCCGCCGGCCACGCAGGGGACCCAGCCGACGCATGCGGCTCCCGATCCGACTCAGGCAGGGGCACATCCCGACCCGGCACACCCGTCACCGGTACCGACTTCTCCGCCGGCGGCGGGGACGGCTGCCACACAGGCGGGGCCGCCACAGCGACCGGCGGCGCCACCAGCACCGCCGTCAACACCGCCACGGCCGAACCGCCAGCCAGCCACCGACCCCGGCCACGCCCCAGCAGACGAAGCGAGAATCCAGCCCGACGACGCATCATGGGTACCTCCCCCGTGCCGATCATGCAGACAGCACGATAGAGATCACCGCCGATCCTGGGAATAAGCTGAAAGACCGCCGCTACAAACCGTCACCAGGTTGGGCGACCGGACGGCTCACCATCACACACCTTGCCAGCTCCACGTGACAGACATCACGTAACTAACTGACACTGAGTAGCTGTCCGATACCGACTCCGTAGCACGAATTTCCGTGTGCGAATGCCACATTCCGGACCCATCCTGGATTCGCCACGGGGCCGAAACAGGTGAAATCCGAAGCGACATCCCCGGCACCGCCGCGCCGCTCAAGCGCGCCGGCAGGGCTAATCACGCGAAGGCGGTGTGATCCAATGTCGCCGTGTTGCTGTCCGCTGGCGTTTTCATCGCCGCCGTCGTCTGCAGCGCCGCCGCCGGATGGATGGCCTGGTACAGCGCCGACATCCTGGAGTAGTTCACCATCGCGGCCTTCCTGGCCGCAGCCACGCTCGTCGCGATAATCCTGGCCGCGCCTGGCGGTCCAGCGCGTCGATCGCCCGGGCGTTGCTGGCCGCGCTGGTCAGGGCTGGTCGTGGCGTCGACGCACTGGCCGGACGCGCTCCGGCCGCCGCAGACCGACCGGCTGCAGCCCTACCCCGTAGTGGGCGTCCACGCCGGCAAGCGCGGCTCATGAGGCTTGATCGTGAACTGCCCCGCGGGCCCCACCCACCGCTTGGCAGCCGGCTCGCCTACGCCGCCTGCTTCACCTTGCGCGGGCGCGGCATTACCGCGCGGCCTGCACCTGTGGACCGGCCTATTGATGCTTGGTGCTGACACTGCTTGAGGATCGCATCGAGCGCTTGGACGTCGCCGTGGCCCCTGTCGTAGGAGTCTGCGACGTTCGTGATCGCCTCTTTCAACTCCGGCGTCTTGGCCTCGTCCGCGATCGGCCGCAACGCGCTGCCGAAAGCCTTGTAGTAGGCGTCCCGCGCCGCCTGGACCTCGCCCGGATCGCTCGTGCCGTTGTACCCCTTCTCCACCTCAGCCGCCATCGCCTTGTACTCAGGCGCGTCAGTCGTGTAGCGAGTCAAGGTGCTCCGAACATCGGCACACGCGTCACCGGTGGTGTCCGACGACCCGCAGCCACCAGTCAACACCGTCGCCGCCACCGCCGCGCCGACGAGCATCCGCTCCATCCTCATGGGCAGACATCAAACCATTGATGCGTCAGGCATGGTAGCCCGCTCATACCGATTGCCCAGGTCACGCGTGGATTGAAGCCGTAGGCCAAACTGCGCACGCCGCGGCCGTGAATCGGCGATAAGGCCCGGGTGCGGCCCCCGCGCGCCGGGAGCGACCGATGCCGGAGATAACGGGGGTAGCTGAGCGCGGCAGGGAGCGGCCAGAAGCGGCCGGGGCATCGTTCCCGTGTCAGAGCTGCGGTCTGCCGGGCTCGGGATGACTCAGATGTCCCGGCCGCCGCCACCGTCCTCGCCTGTCGCGCTTCACCTGCCCGGGCCAGCGGAGTGGCACGGGAACGCGCGCTGCTCGTCGTAGCGCTCCCCGGTGGCCAGGTGTCAACGGCGGCTGAAATTTGGATCTGGCCCACTTTGGTTGATTGAAGTTGGTCCCTTGAGGGATCGCTGATTGTCCACTGTGTACCGTGCTGCCGGTGCGATGATCGATGCCTTGAGGTGCTGTTGCCGCAGCTGGCCGGCGTGACGGTCGAGCGGGTCGAGCGCAGTGCGGTTGAGCTGCGGATTTGGGCGAGCCCGAAGGGCGCCGTTGCGTTGTGGGATCGGCGGACGCGGTTGGCCCGTGGGGTCCGCGGTCAGATCGCTTGGGCGAGTTCGTTGAACGCAACGGCGACGCGCAGAGCGGGCGGGGCGTCGACGGCGAGTTCGTAGTGTCCGCGGCGGAGGTTCTGCATGAACGCGTGTCCGGCGACGACCACTTGTGCTGTGTTGTCGGTTCGTAGTCCGCGCATCGGTCTCAGCCGCTGCTTGAGCCGGCTGTGATCAGCCTCGATCGGATTGTTGGCATACCGCTCGACATGGTGCCACGCCTGCGGGATCAGCTCATCCAGCACGCCGGGGTAGACCGCGGCGGCGTCGGTGACGACCTCATCGGGTGTCACCTTCAACGTCGACAGCGCCCGTCGGAAGAACCTCCGCGCCGCGCCGGCATCACGGCGCGCCGAGACCAGCACGTCGATGACCTGCCCGTACTGGTCGACCGCCCGGTACACGTACCGCCACACCCCGTTGACCCTGACGTACGTCTCATCGACATGCCACCGATCACCGGGTGAATGGCGGCAGAACCGGGCGGCGTCGGCCAGCAGCGGCGTGAACCGCTGTACCCATCGGAAGACCGTGACGTGATCGACCTCCACGCCACGCTCGACCAGCAACTCCTCCACGTCGCGGTACGACAAGCCATAGCGCAGGTACCAGCGCACGGCCAGCACGATCACCTCCCGTGGGAACCGAAACCCAGCGAACGCCGACTTCGGAGGCAGCCACGGGCGACGAAGGGTCGGCAGCTTCACCGGTCAAGCGTGCCTCGATCATGCCGACGCTCAATGCAACGGAGCCGTTTGAAGGCCATCGCGAGGCCGGCGGCCTTGGACCCGGGCCCCTTGGTGATCTTGGTGCGGTGCCGGACGGTGGCGAAGGTCGACTCGATCGGGTTCGTGGTGCGCAGATGCACCCAGTGCTCTGCCGGGAGGTCGTAGAACGCCAGAAGTTCGTCGAGGTCATCGGTGACCTTGGCGACGGCCTTGCCGAACTTCGCGCCGTAGGCGAGCTTGAACGCCGCGACGGCGCGGCGGGCGTGGTCACGGTCCTCGGCGTTCCAGATCTCGGCCAGGGCCCGTTTGGCGCCGGGGTGTGCGGACTTGGGCAGCGCGGCGAGGACGTTGGCGATCTTGTGGACCCGTAAAGAATCAACTGGCTGGTGTCGATGCATTGAGAATGTCGGTGGTCAGGGACTCGAGCAGTGTGGCCGCGGTCGTGAATTGTGGTGCACCGGGCGCAGCGATGTACCCGTCCTGTGCGAGGATCGGGCCGACCTCGCGGACGACGTTGCCGATGGTGCGTCGGCTGACGTCGAACAGGTCGGCCAGGACGTCTTGGGTGCATACGCGGCGCTGGTGGAGCACCGTGGCGAGGACGCGTTCGGCGTCGGTGATCTTCTGGTTGAAGACGCCGCCGCGGGCTCCGGGCAGGCGTTCCCCGCCGCGGCGGCGGTGACGGTGGCGTTCGGTCCGGGCGGCCTGCAGGTGCGCGACGCGCTGGGTCATCGCGGCGAGGTCAGCCGGAGGCATTCCAGTCAGGGCGGGATGGGTGAGCAGGCCGGGAACCCGGGAGCGAACGGGGTTGTGGTCGCTGCTGGACACGAAGGCGGTCAGCGCGGTCGCGGTGGTGAACCGTAACGCGCCCGGCGCGATCGTGTGGCCGTGCTCGGTGAGCAGTTGGCGGGTCTCGGCGATGACCTGGCCGATCGAGTTCGTGTTGACGCCGAGCAGGTCGGACAGCACGTTCTGACTGCAGACCTGGCGCAGGTAGACGACCGTGACGAGGACTCGGTCGGCGTCGGTGAGCAGGCCACGGCTGCCCGCGCCGGGGGCGCGGCGGCGTTGCCCGCCGCGTTGTTCGTAACGGCGTTGTGCTGCCTGGGCGGCCTGGGCGGGGGCGAGCAGCACGGCAAGCTGCGCGAGTTCGGCCGGTCGCATTCCGGTGAGCCGCTCGTCGGTGAGCACCTGCAGGGCCGCTTGTCTGGTGTGGGCACGCTGATCGGCGTGGCCCTCGGCCGTCGGGGCGGTGCCGGCCGGGTGCACGGTGTAGTTCCAGCTGCCGCGTTGTGCGTGGGCCACGATGGACAGCGACCGAAGCTGTTCGCGAGTGACCGACAGCCCAAGGGGGTAGCTACGGGTGTCCAGTTCGGCCTCCACCCGCAGTCCGGTGCGGGTGCGGGTCGAGGCGATGGTCGCCACGACGACCTCATGGCTGGTCAGCGGTCGCCCCCGCCAGTTCATCGTGATCTGGGAGAACAGCCGGTGCTCGATTTTGTTCCATTTCGACGTGCCCGGCGGGAAATGGCAGACCGTGATCGTCAGACCTATGTCCGACGCCAGCGCAGCTAGTTCGGCCTTCCAGAGCCGGTAGCGGTGGTTGTTGGACCCGCCGGCATCGGCGGTGATCAAGAGCTTGGTCGCGCCCGGATAGTCGGCCGCCCCTCGCGCCTGCCACCAACGCCGGATGGAGGCGACGGCGAAGGCGGAGGTGTCGTGATCGACCCCGACGTTCACCCACCCGCTGTCCGCCGTCAGGTCGTAGATGCCGTAGGGGATGGCCTGTTGCGCCTCGGGGCCGGTGGTGAAGAAGCTGTGGTCCTCGACCCGGACCGGATCACCTTTCGGGCGCCATTCACGGCCCGCCGCGGAAAGTTGCCCGAGTTGTTCTTTCTTCTTCGCATCGACGCTGATGACCGGTGCTCCGGCGTCTTGATGGGCCTTGTCCTGTTCGTTGATGTACCGGAACTGCGCGTCGCGGTCGGGATGCTGCTCGCCTTCCAGCGTCTTGGCGGTGCCTTGCAGGCTGAAGCCGTTTGCCCGCAACAGCCGGCCCACCGTTGGTGCGGACACCGGATGCCCCTGCCTGGTCAGTTCCGCGGCCAGGTGTCGCAGCGACTTGGTCGTCCAGCGCAGCGGCGACATTGGATCCCCGCGCTCGTCCGGTTCCACCAACGCCAGCAACGCAGCAACCAACTCACGGTCGTGCTCAGTGGCGCGTTTACGTCCGCCACCCGGCCGCCGGGCACGCCCGGCCGGCAGCGGATCCTCACCAGCTTCCAGCTCCGCCACGCCTCGACGCACGGTGGTTGTGCTGACTCCTGCCGCGTCCGCGACTGCCCGCACGCCGCCATGGCCGAGTAGACGAGCCTCGGTCGCGAGGGCCAACCGCTGCTGACGCTCGTTCAGATGCGGCAGCAGCACCTCGAACCTCGTGACGAGCTGGCCCCGGACCGCATCGTCGATGCGCATAGCAGATCATCGAACGCCCCGATAGAAAGTAACTGTTCAGCTGGTTCCTGGTAGCCAGGTCCGTCCATTGTGGAGATCGGTGAGGGCTTCGAGGGCGTTGATGCCGTGTTTGCGGGTGGTGGA
>NZ_JBICTV010000071.1:0-13703 GCF_043197855.1 Dactylosporangium sp. NPDC048998 | reverse complement strand
GCAAACTCGTCGAACGGCCCGCCACCGAACTCGTCACGACCGAGGCCGCAGCCGCCTGATCAAGATTTCTCATCCACAAGTCTTGACTATTGCTCCAGCGCTCCCAGAGGGATTTCAAAGTCGGTCAGGTGCTTGTTGATCAACGTTTGAGAGCTGCTGCCAGCACCGGCAGGATCCGCATCCGGTCCGCAGCAATGCTCTCGGTCAGGCGCTTGACCTGGGAGACCCGCGCCAGGCGGAACAGACCGAGAACCAGGTTGCGCAGGATCGCCATGGCATGCGGGCCGTTGCCGATGTACGCACCCTGCTGGTCCTCGCCGAAGACCACGTCGCGTGGCCAGTGGACCAGATTCTCGATGCCCCACTGGCCTCGTATGAAGCCGGCGACCTGCTGCGGTGTTGCCCGGTCGGCGGACAGGCTCGTCACTCCGTGCACGACCTCCTTGGCCACCCGTACCCCGAACGGGTCGAAACGCTCCCGCAGCAGGCGGAACACCCTCGCCGCCTCGGGAAAGTCCACCTCGTCGGCATCGGCGACCCACATCGACCGGCGCACGGTGTCCCCGTCACGCTGCTCGTCGGCGCTCCAATCGGCCCCGGCCACCACGGCCGGGGGCAGCGCGTCGGCGATCTGCCGCAACAGCCCCGGCTGATTGGCCTTGACCTGCAGGACGTAATCGCCGCCGCGCTCGGCCACGAGGTAGTCGGCCGTCTCGTGCTGGGCATGCGCGGCGTCGGCGGTCACCACCCGACCATCCAGGTCCAGACCATCCAGCAACGCGCGGACCTGGGTGACCTCCGTCGTGCCCGCCGGCACCCGCACCTGCCCCACCACGATCGCCGCCCCGTGGGCCATCGCGGAGAACAACCGCACATCACCATCGGCGGTCCCGGCGGCGCGGACGGTCTTGCCGTCGATGGCCAACCCGAGCAGCGCCTTGCCGTCGTTCACCAGCAGCGACGCCAGCCACGAGCCGACCACCCGGTCAGCCGCGTCGGCATCCACCGCGATCAAGACCCTACGGATCGTCGAGCCGCTGGGGGCCTGCACCACACCCAACGCGGGACACGACCGGGCACCGGCCAAAGCCAACAACGGCTGGGGCAGATCAGCGACCCGGTCGCCGACCTGCCGGTAGGTCTTCGCCCCGGCCAGGACCGCGAACACCGCCACCGCCAGGATCGTGGCCAACTGGTGACGCATCCCGCGTTGCTTGCGCGGATCCGTGACCGTCCCCAGCATCGACGCCAGTTCCCGCACCGCCCAGGCATCCGGCAACACACCCGCCAGGCCCAGGACGCCGACACCAGACGACCCAACCGAGGCATGCGACACTGACACCCGTAGCTCCTTGCTTTCGATGACGTGTTTGTAGAGATCCACATCATCCCAAGGCAAGGGGCTACATCTATCTCCACCCTCGGACCAAGGCCAAGCTAGCAGCACAAACGACGATCAATCGACTTTGAAATCCCCCTGGGCTTTCGCCTAGATCAACGGCCGTTATCACCCGGTCGGGACAGCGGGATTTGAACCCACGACCCCGTGACCCCCAGAGCCGGAGGCCCCAGCGACGTGCTCAAGCACATTCTCCCAGGTCACTGGAAGCATAAACCGCCGAGTAAAGGAGTCCGTGATTCCGCTCCCTTGCGGTGCGCCCGACGAGGCGCAGGTTGAGCGCCGGTGCCGGGTAGTCGAGCCGGGTGAGGGTGCCACCGCGAGCGCTGCCGTGACGGCGAGCTCGGGGCGGGGGCGTGATGGCCAGGTCAATGCCGCCGGAGAGTGGCGGCAAGCGAGCCCGCCGAGTTCGTGGTTGCCTCCACGCCGCTGACGTTCCCGGCCCGTAGACGCTGGGACACCGCGCCGGGACTCACGTCGGCGTCCGGATACTCCGGGGACGCGGCGTTGGCGATCTGCGACACGGTCAGCACGGCCCCGACGGGATGGGCGTGCAACACCGCCAGGATGTGCTTCGCCACGTTACGCCGACCGGGCCGACCGGCCACCGAACGGATCTCCGGCGTGGCCGCCGGGTCGTCGTCGACCTCCAGGGTCTCCTCGTGGTGCTCAGCCGCCCGGTCCGTCGCGGCCGGTCTCGGCAGCGCGTCGCAGAGCACCGAGGCCAGCGATGCACCGCGCGCCTGGATCGCCCGGTCGTCCCATTCCTCGGGCAGGCTTCGGTTGATGTTGAGCGCGCTGCGTTCCAGGATCTCCTTCCGCCTGGCCACCCACGGGCCGTTGGAGACGGACTGGTTGAGCCGCTGGGTGGTGTCCAACGCCGCCAGCCGCCGCAGGAAGACCTGCTCCGACGGTGCGAGCGTCCGACCTGGTCCGCAATCACCTGTTCCATGAGGCGGAGCGGCAAGGTTTGCCTAGGCCTGCACGATCGTCGGCCGCTCCAGCGGATACCGCGATGCGGATGATCTGCCGACTCACCACCAAGAACTACAACCGCCTCATGCTCGACCCCGGGAAGCTCCACTGCGGCAGCATCTCGCAGACGGACCGGCAAGTCATCTCCGGGGTCCGTGACGAACGGCGGCCGAAACTCACCGGCGCGGACGCCTGCCGCGAGTTGTGCCCATGACGAGTCACACCAACGGCACAGCGCCGCGGCCGGGACAGCCCCGTTTCGTGTGCTGGACGTGGTGCCGCATCCACAGCACCACGTCGGGGACCCGAAGCACGCTCACCGCTGCCGGAATGTTCGCACGGGTGCGTAGGTTGGCCGCTTCTCGGCGCAGCCGTTCATCGTCTGCTGCGAGCTGCCCGTGGAGCTTGCGCCACACCTGGGCCGGCGCCCCGAACCGACATCGGATCACACCGTCGTACACCGGGATCAGCGCCGGCCGTTTACGCGCCAGCAGCTTACTGGCGATGACGTAATCGATGCCATGCTGTTGCTTCAACAGCTGCCAAGCACGGTAGGCGGGTGCCCCTGCGTTGAGCAGGTCGGCCGCCGCCGCGGTGCCCAGCTCGGTGGTGGCGTCGATGCCGGCCAGCAACCCGCTGATTTTCCGTCCGAGTGTGCCGTCAAGCAGATGAATCGCCACCTCGGCCGGTACCTTCACGTTGAGCATCTGGATGGCGACGAGGTCGTCGTCGGTGATCACATTGCGGGTATCGGCGCGGTCATCGCCACCGCGCCACATCTCGAACCGGCGCCCGGAGAACCGCTCGGCGGCGTCCTCGGCGAAGTACCGCCGCAGGGCATGCTCGGCTCCAGCATCACGAACGATGTCGAGCAGATCAGCGGTCATCCGCGCATCGTAGGCACGGGACTACGGTCACCCTAGAAGCGCTGACTACTGCCCGGCCGCTTCCAGAGGCAGTGTTATCCGCAGACTGGTACCCGAGAGTGCGGCTTCGAAGGCCAATCCGGTGTCGAGAATCGCCTGGACGTCCGTGTGGTCGGCGGCAGATACGTACGCTACAGGCTGGGTACCGGACGAGACCGCAATACGGGCTGGCTCTGGATCGTCCTCAACCGGACGGACCGCAAGATCCTGGAGCTCGTTGGGGTCTTGGACGTCGAGTACGTCGAGAGTGACCGAGCCCGTTTCCAGGAGAGTCTTGAGTAGGCTGCGGCTGCGCAGCCGGGTGTAGTCGAGTAGGTCCAGAACCTCGGACGCGGAGGCGTCGTAGCGGTCACGCCATTCGGTGATTCCCATCCCCGCCAGCCACGCGCGAAGGTCGTCGTGGGTGGCCTGGAGATCGCGTGGCCGGTCCCGCGAGATCGCGTGGGCCAATCTGCGTGACCTGATTCCCGACGTCATGAGCCGCAGCGCGTGCGGGGAATCGACACCGTACCGAATGTATCCTGCAAGTTCGGGGCATAGCCGCGCCTCGGCGTCCGCGTCCAGCAGGTGCGTGTTGACGATGTCGACCACCGCGCCCACCGTCCAGGCGAGGAAGTGCTCGAAATTCTCCGAGGCGGCTCCGACCATCTGCTCGATGCGGAATGCAGGGTCCGTGACTGCGGTAAGGTGCGTGTTCGCGAGTTCGGGCAGCGTCTGGCCGGAGACCCAGTCGGCAAGGAGATCGACCGGGCGTACCGCGATGTCGTCCCCGCGCGGGCTGACCTTGAACTGCCAAGCGGGGGCCTCGGCGAGGTCGAGCAACTCGGTGAACAAGGTGGGCAGCTGGCGGATGGCCGAGGCCGGGGTGAGCAGGTCCGGCAGGGTGCCGGCGGCCTCGGCGCGCTGGATCGCGGAGGCGATTCTGGTGGCCAGGGTGTCGATCGCCCGCGCTGATCCGATCGAGGTCCCGGTTCGCGCCCATCGACGGCGGCTTTGCGGCTCGCTGGCCAGGTAGCGTCGGCGGGTGGTAGCAGCGATCTGGGCACACGCCTGTCGGGCCTCGGGCGATTGCCTCGCGGCGAGGGTTGCGTCGACGATGCCGGCGAGGTCGACGTCGGCAGGATCGATCCCGCGGCCCTCCTCGATGGATAGGACGAGCCACACGAAACTGATGAAATCGCCGGCCTGGTCGAACGTCGTGAAGATGGCGTCCTCGGTGGCGCGTAGCTCGTCCTCCAGGTTCGCGAATGCGTCCAGCGCCTCATCGGTGATCAGCGACGACGTGACGGCCAGTGACTCGGCGCTCGGGTTGAGGTCGTGGAAGTCCTGCTCGGTCGGCCCCGCAGCGCGGACCAGGACGATCCACCCCTCGGTTTCCTTACCCGCTCGGCCCGCCCGTCCCATCGCGTTGACTAGGCGCGCACCGCTGAGCCGGCTCTCCTCGGATTGGTCCGGGAACGGCTGGTCGTAAATGACCACGGTCCGCACGGGCAAGTTCACCCCGTCGGTCAACGTGGAGGTGCACGTCAGGTAGGGCAGCATGTCGTCGCGGACCGCGCCCTCGAGCGCCTCCAGCACCTCGACGGGCAGACCGGCGTGGTGGAAACCGACGCCACGTTTCAGGACGCCGACCAGCGGGTGGTCGTCGCTAAGTTGCTGGCGCACGAAGTCCACCAGCGGGGCCAGGCCGGGTTGTTCTTCGCAGAATCCGGCGATGCCTTCCGCAATTTGCTGGGCCTGTGCGCGGGTCGTCGCGACGACCAGCACCGATCCGGCGTGACCGAGTAGGGTGATCGTCTCGCTGGCGATCATGTACTTCTTCGTGGTCCGGCCGTTGTCGATGACCTTCTCGCGGGAGGTGCGTTCTTCGGACTTCTGGACGAGAACCCATTCGACGTCGGGTGTGACGGTCAGCCCGGCGGTGCGGTTCTCGGCCAGCCTGAGCCGGATGTAGCCGGTCAATGGGGTGGTATGCCGAAACCGCCACCTGCGGCCCGCCCCTCCTTCGACTCGGGTGGCATTCCAGTTGGCCGTGGTGGTGAACGCAGCGTGCAGCCGGCGCGGCCCGCGCCACTGGGACTCGAAGCGCAGGCAACCTCCGGCCGGGTCAAGCCACTGGGCGATCTCCCCGGCGTTCCCCATCGCCGCGGAGATCAGGACGATCTTGTGGTCGGTTTCCGCCGTGAGGTAGTCCAGCAGGGCGATCACCGCTTCGAGCGTGAAGCCCCGGCCGGTCTCCTTGAGTAGTTGCGCCTCGTCGAAGATGAACAGCCCGAACCGGTCGAGGACGGCCGCGGCGTCGTGGCGGAGCAGGTGCGCGAGGCGTTCCGGGGTCATGACCTCCACGTCGGCCGGGTCCTCGTCTTGGACGGCGTCGAACAAACCCCACAGACTCGAGAAGTCGGCCTGCTCCGCGCCGGTCTCCTTCTGAAGCACCCGCACGCGGCTGGACATCGCGCGCCGGACCTCGCGGCCGAGGCTGCGGGTCGGCACGACGTAGCAGACGCTTCGGTCGGTCCGGTCGATGTGCTCGACCGCCAGCAGCTGCCCGACCAACGTCTTTCCGCCGCTGGTAGGCACGGCCAGAACCATCCGGAGTACGTACGGATCGAACGGCGACCTCGCCTCCGTCAGCAGCGCACGTTGCGGCTCCCACAGCGTCATCACCGGCGGACTGCCCATCGTGAACGACTGCCTGACCAGCGCCGACACGTCCGGCGGAAGGACGTTGGGGTTCCAAAGCGAACCGGCTTGGGCCTCGCGGGAGAGTCCCAGCAGATGGTTCGCTACCCACCGCGAGTGCAGGTCTTCGGGGCCAGCCTCGCCGACCGCGGCCATCCGCAGCCGCCCAACGCCGGTTTCGAGCCGGTCCGACCGGCCGGTGGCGAGGTACATGAGGAGGTCTTCGGCGCCGAGCACCACCATCTGGCTGGGGCCGAGGGCGGTGGTCGTCAGATCGTCGGCGCCGGCGTCGCGGGCGACCGTGTTGAGCTGACGGCGCCAGGTGCCGAACCAGCGGAACAAGGTCCTGGTCTCGAAGCCGAGAAACGCCAGACCGGCTTCAAGGGACAGCGTCGCGATGTGGTCGGTGACCGGGCTGGTGACGTCGATGTCGTTCCGGAGCCGGTTCATGATCGCGGTGCCGTTCGGATCGCGGCCGCCGCGCCGGTACCCGATGGCGGCGGCGAACCCAAACGACAGCCGCTCGGCGCGGCCCCAGCCGTCCTGATTCAGGGCAAGGTCGAAGATGTGGGCACTGACCAGGAACGCTTGCCGCTGGCGTGGAAGGGTGTATCGCTCCCGGGCTTCATGGATCGACGCGACGGCGTGTAGGTACCAGGCGGAGTCGAGTAGTTCCTGGGCGATCTGGGGGTCGCGCAGGAACAGATGAACTTCGACATCGGCAATGAGCTGCTGAAGCTCCTCCGCGCTCGGCAGGTTGGTCCTGCCCGCCAGCGCGTCACGCAACAGCGCCAGGTCTAGAGACCGCTCCACACGATCTCCTTCACGCGTTCGGCGAATCCCGCGAAATCAGGAACCGCTACGACCAGACACTCGGTCTGACCTGACGCTTTAAATTCCGGAAAAGCGGTCCGGATCGACCCGAACGCCCGCGGCGTCGTCGGCTCATGCTTTACCGACGTACCGACCGACACCCCTACTCCCGCGCGTTCGCTGCGGTCGAACCACAGCTCGACCATGTTTGCGTACAGGTCCGCAATCGCCCCGGTGGCCTCAAGCGTCTCGGGGCCGACGATTTTCGCGAGGTACTCCGATCCCCGCTCGCTGAGCTGCTTGCTGGCCCGGTTGATCGTCGCCGACACCCTGTTCTGTGCATCGTGCTTCTTGATCTCCCACAGGCGAAACACCAGCACGTCGTCCGGGTTCTTGTAGATGATCAGCCCGTCCCCGCCTGGTTCGAGGGGATCGACCTTGACCGGGTGCGCCTTGACGAGCTGCCGGCCATCGCGACATGTGGACCGCTCCCGCATGATCCGGCTCCACAGCAACTCAGCGATGTGCCCCTGTATGTGGTCGACATCGGCAGGTTTGCCCGGTGTACCGAACGCGATGCCGACGAAGGTCGCAACGATCTGCTGCCGGTTTCCACTATGCGGAGTCCCGCCATCACGGCGGTCGCGCCACCACTCAAGCACCGGAGCGGTCCCGCACGCGGTGGCGACCGCGTCATCGGCGAGCAACTGTGCCGCGGCCTCGCGGTCTGCACCGGTGAGCGCTCTGCCACCGATCATGTACTCCACAGGGGAGCCCGGAGGGCCCTGAACCAGGCCGAGTAGGGAAGTCAGAGCAGCCGGAGTTGTCACGGTTGCCCGCAGCCGAACTCCACGCTGAACACCACGCGGTCATTATCGACCATCGCGGGCGACGCCCTCATCGGGTCCGATTCAAACGCATGTTCGATAGAGTGTGGTGGTGGCGGGCATTCCTCGAATCCGTGAGGCGGGCTGGCTGGTCACCGGGTCGGACCGCGACCATGTGCGGCATCTGTTAAAGATCTTTCGATATTTGAGGGACATCCGCGGCACCGTCATGCCCGACACCGAGGCCCGGATTAAGGTCGGCCGGAAGGCCGCGGCCTGGGCGGCTCGGGGCGTCAAGGTCACCCGGGCAGTCCCCGGACTGACCCAACCATCCCGAGGAGATTCTGTGGATTCACCGCCGGGCACCGCGCGCCTCGCCGCTGGCGAACGCGACGCGGCCAGGCCCACGCCGCCGCGCGCGCCGACCAGCGGGGCGCCCCTGCCGAGGTTCGCGCTGGCCAGGCCGAGCAGGCCGCCGCCTACGCCGTGGCCCACTGCGCGCCGAGTTCACCGGTGCCGAACGTCGTGCTGGCGATTCCGGCGCGCGCGCCGCGGCCGCCGAAATCGCCGCTGCCCAGCTGCGCGAGCAGGCCGAGGCCACTGTCCGGCAGCTCACCGACCTGGCCCGGCAGCACGACGAAGCCCGGGCCGCCGCAGACGAGCGCGCCGCCCAGCGAGCCTCGGCCGAACAGCAAGCCGCAGCCCTGCAGGCCGTGCTCGACACCGTACGCGCCGAGGCCTGCGCCACCGCCACCGTCACCCAGCACACCGCCGAGGTCGCCGCCCGCCACCAGGCCCTCCTCGCGGCGCTACTCGGCGCGCTCAGCGAGATCCCGGCCCGCGGTATTCCGCCCCTACGACGCGGCTGCGGAGCAGCGTCATGGCTAAGCCGCTGAAGAAGACCAGCACGTCAGCCCTGGCGATACCGGCCGCAAACGTGCGCTACGGCCGAGTCGACGACGCCGTCCTGCGCGACGTCCTGCACCAGGCGTGGAACGGCCGGTGTCACGCCTGCAGCCAGCCGAGGTTGTTCGAGGACATCGAGATCGACCAGCTCATTCCGCGATCGCGCACCCCCGCGAAGCTGCAGCAGCTCGTGCACGTGCTCGGGCTGCCGGCCAGATTCGACGTCGACTGCCCGCCAACCTCGCCCCGATCTGCCGCCCGTGCAACGGAGCGAAGAGGTACCGCCTCCTGCCGGGCCTGCTCGCCATCCGGCTCGCGCAGGCCGAGCAACTTGCAGCCCAGGTGGTCACCGCCGTACAGCGGCATGCGACCAGCAGCCGGATCGGCCGGAACCTGCGGATCGCCGCCGCGGCCGACCTGAGCGATCCGGCCGCCGCAGCCGCGTTCGAGCAGCACGCGCCCGCGATCGTTGCAGAAGCTCGCGCTGCACGACGAGGCCAAGGCTGACTTCGAGGTGTGGCGGCCCGTCGAGGTTGACCTCGGCTTCGACGGCGTCACCGTCGACCTCGTGCTCGACGCCCGCGGCCGCGCCGCCGTTGCCGTGCTCGAAGACCTCCTCGGCGCCACCCTGCCCGAGGCGCTCGAGGCGCCGTCGGCGAGCTCGTCACCGAGATCGGCCACGGGGCCGCCAGCGTGCTCGAAACCGGCGTGGAAGACGAGCTCGAGGAGCCGATCGCCGTCGACGGCTCCGAGTACCAGTGGCTGCGTCTGGTCGCCGACCGCCTCGACTTCGGCCGCGACGACGACAGCAGCCACGTCAGCTTCGAGGGCACCTTCGAGGGCGTCTACACCGTCCCCGCCGTCCGCTCGACCCTGGAGGCAACGGCCGCGCGGACTCCACCGGCGACGCCGAGGTAACCGGCCGATTCCACATCATCCCCGGCTGGGACCTCACCGCCGGTCCCGGCCGGCCACAGCGCCAGCTCGTCGAAGTCGTCGACTGGCACGGCGGCCACCGTGCTGGTCTGGCCGTGGTGACCCTCGGCACGCCAACTCCGCTAACGGTTTTGGCGCTGAGCGCGGCAAGCGCGTCGAGCACGGCCTTACGAGCTACCGGCGCGGCGGCTCTCGGTGGCTTACACGCCGCATGCCGGTCCGGTGCCGATGACGGTACCGAACTGGACGATGAACACGCCGGAACCGGTGTCGGCCAGCACGGAATGTTCCTCAACCACCGGGCGCAGCTCGTCCGGCCAGACGGTCGGGCCACCATCGGCAGTGGCATCCGACCACAGCACGCCGTCGAGATCGTCAATGTCAACGTTGGTGATTGTGTGCAAGTCGGTGCCCTGGAACTCGGACAGGGCCGCCCAGACCTGGCTGGCCTGGTCCGACATGACCGCCACGAGGTGCCGGCAGGCAGCTCGAACGCCGGCCGCCATACCGGCCCGGGTCAGGTGGCGAAGCTGGTCCTCTGCCTGGCGCAGCTGATCGGCAAGGTGCCGCAGCTGGGACGTCACGCCGGCCAGGTCGCTGCTTGCGCCGTCTCGGTGCGCGCGGCCCTGCGACGTGGCGCCGGGCCACATCGGCACCGCATCGTCGGCACCGCCGGTGGCCAGCCAGGATCCGTCCGGCGCGATCGCCACGGACTGGACCGTCGCGGTGTGGCCGGTCAGTTCGGCGCGCAGTTGGCCGGTCGTGGCGTCCCACACTCCCACCGCCCCGTCGTCGTCGCCGGTGGCCAGCCAGGATCCGTCCGGCGCGATCGCCACCGACCGCACCGTCGCGGTGTGGCCGGTCAGTTCGGCGCGCAGTTGGCCGGTCGTGGCGTCCCACATCCGCACCCCGTCGTTGCCGCCGGTGGCCAGCCAGGATCCGTCCGGCGCGATCGCCACCGACCGCACCGTCGCGGTGTGGCCGGTCAGTTCGGTGCGCAGTTGGCCGGTTGCGGCGTCCCACATCCGCACCCCGTCGTTGCCGCCGGTGGCCAGCCAGGATCCGTCCGGCGCGATCGCCACGGACTGGACCGTCCCGGTGCGGTTGGTCAGCTCGGTGCGCAGTCGGCCGGTTGCGGCGTCCCACACCCGCACCCCCTCGTTGCCGACGGTGGCCAGCCAGGATCCGTCCGGCGCGATCGCCACCGACCGCACCGTCCCGGTGTGGCCGGCCAGTTCGGCCCGCAGTTGGCCGGTTGCGGCGTCCCACATCCGCACCCCGTCGTTGCCGACGGTGGCCAGCCAGGATCCGTCCGGCGCGATCGCCACCGACCGCACCATCCGGGCGTGGTCGGTCAGCTCGGTGCGCAGTTGGCCGGTTGCGGTGTCCCACATCCGCACCCCGTCGTTGCCGCCGGTGGCCAGCCAGGATCCGTCCGGCGCGATCGCCACCGACCACACCATCCTGGTGGGGGGTGGTAGCTTGTCTTGCCGCCCCGTCGTCACCGCCCCGTCGTCGCCGCCGGTGGCCGGCCGGGAGCCGTCCGGCGCCGACCGCACCGTCCCGGTGTGGCCGGCCAGTTCGGCGCGCAGCTGACCGGCCGTGGCGTCCCACATCCGCACCACCCCGTCGTCACCGCCGGTGGCCAGCCAGGATCCGTCCGGAGCGATCGCCACCGACAGCACCCCCGCCGACCGTTGGCCGAGCGGGGTCGCGTTGAAGGCATCGCCCGGCCGGTGCAGTTCGGTTGGTGCAGGGCCGCTGAATGCGGTGCCGGCTAGCACGGTGAGCGTGGCGTCGAGGTGCTGGTGCTGCTGCCGCAGGGTGTTGTGGAGCCGCGCCGCTCGTCGATCGGTGCCATGGGGCATCGAACCCAGGGCGGTGTCAAGGTCCTCGAGGGCCCGAATCGCCCGATGTAGTTCGCGATGCCGATCACCGGTCCGCAGCAGAAGCCGATCGTGGTCGGCCAGCGCGCGGATGGCGGCCAGTTGGTCAGTCAGCTCTGGCCGGGGAACCGGAAGCGATGTTGGTGCGGTGCGTTCCGCTGCTGCCTGGCGGGTTGGCACGCGCTCGTCGGGGGGCGGCGGTTCTGCGGTTGGTGTAGGCATCGGCGTGAGGATGCTGGCAAGTCCGCGCTGGATGTTGAGGGCGGCGGTCAGGTCGGTGAGCAGGCCAGCGTGTGCGCCGGCGGTGTCCAGGATGTCTGCGACGCCGACCGGCAGGCGCAACGTGGTCGTCAGGTCAGCGACGAGGTCAGCATGCCCGGCGTGGTAGCGACCAAACTCAGACGGCAGCGAGGCGATGACCGTGGGCTGTTTCTGAGCCTGCCGACCTGGGCGGCCGAGGATGCAGTCCAGACCTGTCTGCAGATCCAGGGTCGCGGCGAGGTCGGCGACCAGCGCAGCGTGCTCCTCGGCGTACGGAGGCTCTGCTGGCGTCAGCGGCGTGGTGCTCATCCGGGCTCCTCCTCGGTCGCTGCCGACTGCGCCTGCAGGGTTGTGCGCGCCTGGCGGAGCAGGGAGCGCACCGTGCCGGGATTCTTCTCCAGCAGGCCGGCGATCTCGGTGGGCTGGTAGCCGTCGAACACTAAGGCCATCACCTCTCGCTGCGCCTCCGGGAGAGCCTCGAGGCGGTCCAGGACGTCGTGTCGTTGGACGAGCTCGGCCGCCTCGTTTGGGGATAGCACTCCGCTCGGCTCGGGCACGTGTTCATGTGGCTGCTCGGCGTGGTGGCGGGGGGCCACCTTCCCCCACGTGCGCAGGGCCACCTTCCGCACCCATCCGCGAGGCGCATCCAGGTCGTTCCACGACCGGTACGCGGCGAACATCGTGTCCTGCGCAATGTCCGCCGCCAGCGTCGCCCCGATCCCGCGCCAGATGAGGAACGCGACCAGCGCCGGCATCTCGCGGATGTAAAACAGGGTGAACTCCGCGTCGCGCGCGGCCTGATCGGCCGCAGGGGCGAGCAACGGCTTATCAGCCGGTTCTGGGTCGGCTGTCGAGCCCGTAGCTCCGACGCCGCTTACGCCGCCCAGGCCCGCCTCGGTGCGTTCGTCATCCATGACCTGCTCCCATACCTGGGGTTGAGCCCCGCAGCCGACTACTTGCCCAGCACCTGGTGCAGCACGCGGATCGCGGCCCCGGCCGAGCCGAGGGCCGCCAACAGTGCCGCCGGCCAGCTCACAGTCTGCACGAACGTGAGCATGCCGACGAGGAGCGCGACCACCGCAGCGGCCACGAAGATCAACACCCAGCGCATCGGGAGCGGGGTCGGGGACAGCGGCGAGGACGACATCGGAAAGCTCCTTCTTTCTTTCAGATCTTGATGGATGAGCTCGATGCCGCCCGGGCCGCGCACCACGCTCCTAAGGTAAGTGCGCCAGCTGAGGCCGAACGTGTGTGATCAACTGGAAATTTTCGCGCGGCGCTGCCGAGCTGCATCGAGTCGTCAACGACGTCTTCGCCCGAGCCGGTGTGCCTAGGCAAGCGGACCGGGACACGCGTTCGTTGATGCGCTGGGACCGGCAGCACGCCACCCGCTGGATAGCCGTCCCAGGCGACCGGCGCATCGCCGCCCAGAGGCGGGGCGGCGGCCAGCGCCAGCAGGTCATCAGGCCATTCGACACGGCCGCCGCGGCGACCGAGCCGGCGTTGAGGACGTCCACCACCCGCAGTCCCGCCGCTACACCGACCGACTCCCGTGCGTACAGAGAGGACTCCGTCGTTGGGGGAGCCGTAGGGTTCGACAGCGGATGACCCCCGTGCGTACGGAGAGGGCAGGTCCTCGTTGTGGATCTGCTCGGACAACTGCGGATGACCCCCGTGAGTACGCGGAGGACATGGACTGACCGTCCAACGCCAGCCTGAGTGCGGATGAACCTGGGGTTGACCCGTTTTGACGGACGGGTTCGATGAGGTGGTGTCAGGCTTTCCCGATGGAGCTGGGTTTCGTTGTAGAGCGCGGTTTCGTAGGCGGATGGACTGCGATAGTCCAATGTGGAGTGTCGACGCCTGGTGTTGTACCAGCTCTCGATCCAGGAGAAGATCGCGCGGTGCGCGGCGGTGCGGGTGGGCCACGCCCGCCGGTCGAGGAGCTCGGTCTTGATGGTGGCGAAGAACGACTCGGCGACCGCATTGTCCCAGCATTAACCGGCTAATCGGCCTGGTCTTCGACGTTGACCGGTTAACGCTTCGTCACGGTGCTCGTCGTTTGCCGATTTGGCGGAGTTGTTCTTCGTGA
>NZ_JBICTV010000070.1:0-13872 GCF_043197855.1 Dactylosporangium sp. NPDC048998 | reverse complement strand
TTCGGCGATGGGTCAGCAACGCCGATCTTGGACACCCTCACCCCATCTACCTGGCAACGACACAGGCCGGGATCTTCAAGGCATCAATCATCTAGGGACCGACAAGACGGCACAGGTCATCATCGCTGGGCACGCCTTCATGCAGAACCTGCGGCGCGGGCACTACGAACTGGCCGTCGATGCCCCGGCGGCAACGCGAGTCGCTGCTGCGTTTGCCGAACTCGCCAGGGCGATCTGACCTCGGAACGAGAACGAGTTCAACGCGTCCATCGATCCCCCAACGCAACAGCGCCGTTCCGAGTCACTCTCCGTAGAAGTCGATCACGGCTGCTGCGTCCGGGTAAGGTGCCCGGATCTGCTTGAGAACCGTGCATGCCGGCCAGGGCTGGGCGTCGGTCAGGTGACGGCCGCCGATCGCTGGCGTTGACGGTGATGTCGAGAGCCCCTCCGGCCTCGGCGTCTGGCGGTACGTTCAGGGCGCGCCGGCCGGTGGTGTCGTGGATCTATGCTCGCAATCATGCGGACGGTACTCATCTGTGGCGCAGGCGTGGCCGGCCCGACCCTCGCCTACTGGTTGGCCCGTGCGGGGTTCCGTCCCACGGTGGTCGAGCGCGCGAATGGCCAGCGCTCCAGCGGCAGCCCGGTTGACGTCCGCGGCCCGGCCCTGTCGGTGGTCGAGGAGATGGGCTTGGTCGACGACCTGCGCGCGGCGGCCACGCACGCGACCGGCATACGGTTCGTCGACTCGGCCGGCCGGCTGAGCCGTCGGATATCAATGCCGGCCGGCCACAGCACGGCCGGTACCCGCGAGATCGAGCTACCCCGCGCGGACCTCGCCCGGATCCTCTGTGCGGCGGTTCGCGACGACGCGGATTTCGTCTACGACGACACCATCGCGCGACTCGACCAGGACCCAGGCGGGGTGGACGTCTGCTTCGAACGCGGCCCGGCCCGTCGGTTCGACCTCGTCGTTGGGGCCGACGGACTGCACTCGACGACGCGGCGCCTCGCCTTCGGCTCCGACCGCGAGTTCGTCCGCCACCTCGGGATCTATGTGGCCACCACGCCGCTCGGTGAGCCGCCCGAGCAGCCCCACGACGTGCTGCTTCATAACACGCCGGACCGGCTCGTCGCGATGCACCCGGTTCGCGGCGACGTAGGTGTCGCGTTCATCTTCCGGTACCGGGCCGTCGCCGGTTTCGACCACCGTGACCTCGCCCAGCATCGCCGGATCCTCGCCGAGGCGTACGCCGGGGAACACGGCTGGCGGGTGCCTGAGCTGCTGACCCGTGCGCTACGGGTGGACGACCTGTACTTTGACGCGGTCAGCAAAGTGGCGCTGCCGTCCTGGTCGGCCGGACGGGTCGTGCTGTTGGGCGATGCGGCGGCCTCGGTGTCGCTGTTCGGCGACGGTTCGAGCCTGGCTATCGCCGGTGCCCATACCCTGGCCGCCGCCGTCGCCGAAGGCGACCACGTCACCGCATTCCGGCGGTACGAAGTCGAGCACCGACGCCGCACCGATGCACGGGCGCGCGGCGCCGGTCTCGTGGCCGCGATGCTGATCCCGAAGACCCGGGCCGGCATCCTCGCCCGTAACGCGGCAGCCAGGCTGCTGCTAACCGGCCGACCGAGCCGTACCGCCGGACCATGAGCAGTGGCACGTCGGCAGTCGCCGACACCTGCGCAGCAGAGGAGACCCTGTGTGCTGCCCAGGACTGTACGTGAAGTGCCGGGATTGACGACCACGCAGGAGCGATCTATCGGTAGAGCGCCCAAGCCCCGACCGGCGCCAGGCCATCCGATAGGCAACCGAGCCATCGGCACGGTGCCGCCCCAAACCAACACGCCGCCGGGGCGAGGCCGCGTCGGAATTGCCAGCGCCCGAAACCGCCCGCGACATCGGCATCTTCAGCGTCGCCGAACACATCGATGTCGCAGCGAGCCAGCCGCTGCAGCTGCACTACTTGTCGGGAAAGGCGCAGATCTGCTGCGCGGCTTCGGCGAAGACTCCGGCGGTTGGTGACGCTCCCCGCGTTCGTCCTGGCTCGGGATCCGGTCTTGTCCTGTGCGTCACCGCTTCGGGACAGTTTGTTCGGCGGACGGCTGTCCCGCTTCTGTGGACCGGAGCTGCCGGTTGCGTGTTGATTCTGTGGGGGCCGGGACGTGCACGGCCACAAGTAGACGGCGTACGGCCTCGGGATCACCGATGATGACGGCGCCCGCGGCTACGAGCCCGGCCAGGTCGTCGTCGCCGAAGGCGGCGAGGAGGGCGTCCGTCGTGGTGATCAGGACGGCGTCCGGTTCTTCGGGCGGCACGTGGGCGATCTCGGCGCCGGCTGGCGTGAAGCGGACGCCGAACACCCCGGCAGGACCGTGGTCGAGTAGTTCAATCCGCAGCGTCGCCCCAGGCCGCTCCGGCGTCGGTACGAAATAGGTCCGGATGGCCAGCATGGCGCTGTCTGCGCTCACGAAGAGCTGTTCCGCGGTCGGCGGAGCGGCTAGTGCCCACGTGCCGAGCGCGACCACGATCGGCTCGAGGCCGCGACCCCACGCGGTCAGCTCGTAAACCCGCACACTGCCTGGCGGAGGCAGCTGCCGGCGGCGTACGACGCCGGCGTCGGCCAGTTCTCGCAGCCGGTCGGCAAGCGCGTTCGGGCTGGCGGTCGGGAGCGCCTGCTGCAGGTCGGTGAACCGTTTCGGCCCGAGCAGCAGCTCGCGCACCACGAGCAGCGACCACCGCTCACCCACGATGTCGAGGCCGCGCGCGATGCCGCAGGCCTGTCGATAGCCCCGCTGAGCCGGCATGGACAACCTCTCTAGTGTGCTTGCCCGATCATAGCATTCACTATTAGTGTCATAGCACTCGATGCGAGGAGGAACCCATGTCCACGCCAGCGGCACCCCCGCTCACCGATCGCCAGACCTGGCAGAAGCAGCTCGACGAGCTTCGGCTCCGCGAGAAGGCGCACACCCGCGAGGGTGACGCCATCGCCGCGGCCCGCCGCCGGCTTCCGATGGTCGAGGTCGACCCGACGACCCGCCTGATCGGTGCCGACGGACCGGTGCCCCTGCTCGATGTCTTTGAGGGCAGGACCCAGCTGTTCGCGTCGTACCATATGTGGCATACGGGCAGGCCGGCCGCCGAGCAATGCGAGGGCTGTACGTTCTTCACCGGCCAGGTGCTCGAGCTGTCCTACCTGCACTCGCGCGACGTCACGTTCGCGGTCTTCTGCCAGGGACCGTTCGAGGAGTCGTCGCGCTACCGCGACTTCATGGGCTGGCAGGCGCCCTGGTACTCGGTGCCCGCGGAGTCGCTCGACTCCCTCGTCGCCGGGCGCGCGTTCGGGATGAAGGCGTGCTACCTCCGCCAGGGCCGCCGGGTGTTCGAGACCTACTGGACCACCGGGCGGGGAGTCGAGGCGATGGCGCCGTCGTACGGGCTGCTCGACATGACCGTCTACGGTCGCCAGGAGGACTGGGAGGACTCACCGGAAGGCTGGCCGCAGCACTTCCGCACCAACGGCGACCAGTTCCGGCTCGACGGGCGACCCGCTTCGCAGTGGTCGCGCCTCGCCGCCGGCCGTGACGACGACCTGGGCGCTACCGTGCCCGCCGTCAGCGAGCACCACTGCCACTGAGGTTCGGCGCCCTGTCCATCTCATGAAACAACCGGCCGAGTGCGCGGATCTAGAGCGACCGTCAATTGGATCACTTGAGGCGGCGGGTGGTGGGTCTGGTTGACCAGCGATACCGGGTTCGGGCCTCGCGGATGAGTGCACGGACGGTGACGAAGGCTGCGGCGAGATAGAGGAAGAAGTCCACGATCTTGCCGTCGCGGTCGGTGCAGCGGCGTAGCTTGCCGTAGCCGTTCATCCAGGCGTGGGTACGCTCGGCGACCCACCGTTTGCCGACCTGCACCGGCGCGGGGACACCCTTGCGGGCGATCTCGCCGTGCAGCCCCAGCCCGTCGAGCAGGGTGCGGGTGACGTTGGAGTCGTAGCCGGCGTCGAGATGGACGGTGACGTCGTCGGGCCAGTGGGCGCCGACCTGGTCGGTGGCGGCCTGCAGTGTCGGGCCGAGCAGGGGTGAGTCGTGGCGGTTGGCGCCCGCGGAGACGATTCCGAGGGGGACACCGGCGCCGTCGGTGGCGGCCGAGCGTTTCAGGCCGCCCTTGCGTCTGTCCACTGGGGACGGTCCGGCCTTGTCTCCACCGCACGGGGCCTTCGTGATGCACCCGTCCGCCGTGATGTCGGCCAACTGCAGGCCGATGATCCGGTCGTAGGCTGCGAGGGCCACCGCATGGACGCGTTCGGCGATGCCGGCGGCCGCCCAGGTCTTGAGCCGACGGCGGATCGTGGAATCCGACCAGGCAGCGGTGGCGATCCGTTCGTAGCCCGACCCGTGGACCAGCGCGTCAACGAGGTGTTCGAACACCACCCGGTCGGGGATGCGACGCCGGTGGCAGCCCAACGGATGATCGGGATGGAACTCGCTGCGTTCGGGCAGCAGCGCGGCGAACTCGACCCAGACGGGTTCCAACAGCGATGATGGGATGGCAGGCACGGGCGTCCTTGTCGGTCACAGAGCGTCGAGAACTCCGATGATCGACACGCCCGTGCCTGTTTGCTACCCCGAACCGTCGTCCTGACCGACTTCCGCCCAATTGACGGTCTTTCTTAGTGGATCTTGGCCGTGTGAGCCAGTGGTGGATGCGGGAGATGGCACTGTCGAGCCTCACCTGCATGCCGGCGAAACGTTGCAGCATGCAGCCATTGAGTGGTCCACCGACCGCGCCGTTGGGTGTTCCCGGTTGCCCGGGGTGGCGAGGTTTCGGAGTAGATGGGGTCAACAGAATGCCGCCGCCGGGTCGTTAGTACTGCGTGACGGATGGTGTGAGTTTCACCGACTACGTGCTGACGCGTGGCCCGGCACTGGTCCGGCTGGCGCGCCTGCTCGTCGACGATGCCCACCGCGCAGAGGATCTGGTACAGGACACGTGCTGGTCCGCGCCTACCCACGATGGTCCCGAATCGCGCGTGCCGAGCAGCCCGACCTGTACGTGCGGCGCATGCTGGTCAATCTGCACGGGTCGTGGCGGCGGCGGCGTTCCAACCGCGAGCTGCCGACTGACCTGAGGGCCGACACGTTGGCCGGCGTCGACCATTCCAGCGCCGGCGCTGCCGAGCGGGTGGTGCTGTGGGAACGCGTACGGTTGCTGCCGCCGCGGCAGCGAGCCGTGATCGCCCTGCGCTACTACGAGGACCTTGACGACACCCGGATCAGCGAGATCCTGGGCTGCTCGCGGGCGAGCGTGCGGACGCACGCGATGCGCGCGTTGGCGGCCATGCGAGTCCAGCTGCGCGAACCCGAGGGGACACGGTCATGAGCATGGACGTGGAGACGCTGGTCGGAACGTTGCGGGCCCGCGCGGACGGTGACACCGACGCTGCGGCGCTGCTGGCGGGGGTGACCCGGACGCGGCGGCGGCGTAGCCGCCGGATCGCGGCCGGTGCCGCGGCCGCCGCGGTGCTCGCGGTGGGCGGGCTGGCGGCCCTGGTCGTTCCCCGTTCACCTTCCGGCGGGTACGCCGTGCCCGAGCCGCCGTCAGCCACGGGCCCGGCGGCGGTTGCGGCGACCGTGGGCTCGGACCCGCTCGTGATCCACTTCGGCGTGGGCCGGTTTCCCTATCCGGTGCGCACCACTGAGTGGTCGGTGGTTGACGGTGTGGAAAGGCTCTCACTGTGGGGGAACACGGTGACCTTCGACGACCCGCATGAGCACGATGACACGGAGTTCTTAGTGGACCTGGCGCTGGCGGCGCAGGCATCCTCGGCTCCTGTCACCGGCGCATGGGAGCCGACACCCAATCCGCACACCTCCAGCGGACAGGGCGAGCAGGTGACGGAAACCTACAACGGGCAGGTCTCCGTCGCCGGACAGCCGGCGAGAGTGATCAGCCGTCGGAACACGGACCGCGGCATGACCCAGAACATCGTCTCCTGGGAACCGACCCCGGGCGTGTGGGCGCAGTTGTCTGTCCGTGGCCCGCTGTCGCGTGACGAGACCATCGCGTTCGCGAGCACGCTGCGGCTGGACGTCACCCACCGGTGCGCGGTGCGGGTACGCGTGACCGCTATGCCCGAGGGTGCCCGGTTGACCGGCTGCCGGACCAGCGCCGACTCGTCCGCGGGCTGGCTGCAGGTGCGTGGTCCGGCGGGGACGATCTCGGTGGCGGTGGCGGCCTCCGCCGTGTTCGATCCAGGCACCACACCGACGGCTGACGCCCCGGCGTCCGCTGCCGGGACGTCGGGGAAGGCTCGGCTCCGCAACGGCTGGACCTATGAGGTGCTGGATCCGGCCGGCAACACGCAGAACTACACCGCCGGGGTCCGGATTACCGATCCCTACCTGGAGATCTTCGCGCAGGGCGGCTACGGCCTCGCCGACGTGCTGCTGTTGGCGGGCGGCCTGTCCAGAGCCGGCTGAGGACATCCGCCCCAGCCGGGCACCTGCCGCGTCACTCCTTCGGAGCGTGCGCTTCCCTCCGCTTCGCCTTCAAGAGGTCCGCGAGGCGCACCCGGCGCCTTGGTGTCGCCGGATGCCGTACGACGCCTCGAAGAAATTTGACTGGCCTGCGACAGCAAGATCGGCCGTTCCATCGCCTACGACTACCTCCATGAGGGCATCACCGGCTTGGCCGCGTGGGCGCCGAAGCTGGAATCGGCGCTGCTGGCGGCGAAGGTGGCCCTGCGTCCGGGTGTACCTCGGCCCGGGCCGGGCAGCAAAGGTGCCGACGAAGCAACGTGTCAACGATCCTTTGGGCGATTCGTGTCGCGAACACGGTAGGTGGACGGGCGCTGCTCTTGCGCCCAGCGAGAAGGGTAGATGTGAAGTCGCACGCGAACGGCAGATCGCGCGGAGATCTCTTCTATAAGACTGGAGAGTGGCTGTGGCAGTCCAAGCTCAGGATCAACACCATCGCGAACGCATCACTGTCGGCGGCACCGACATGAGCTACGTCGATGTTGGTGAGGGCAAGCCGGTGATCTTCCTCCATGGCAACCCGACGTGGTCCTACCTGTGGCGCAACGTGATCCCCTATCTCGCTGACCAACGACGATGCCTCGCGCCTGACCTCGTCGGCATGGGCCAGTCCAGCCCCGCTCCGGACGGGCGGTACCGCTTCGTCGACCACGCCAGGTATCTGGATGCCTGGTTCGACACCGTCGTGCCGGATCAGCCGGTCGTCCTGGTGCTCCACGACTGGGGCTCCGCGCTCGGCTTCTGGTGGGCCTTGCGCCACCAGGAGCGGGTCGCGGCCATCGCCTACATGGAGGCGATCGTGCAACCGAGGAACTGGGTGGTCTTTCCTGGGGATCGGCGTGGGCCCTTCCAACGTCTGCGCTCTCCAGAGGGAGAGCGGCTCGTGTTCGAGGAGAACTTCTTCGTCGAGGTGGTCCTTCCGATGAGCATCATCCGCCGCCTCGACGAGCAGGAGATGGAGGCCTACCGAGCGCCGTTCCGGGAGCCGGCATCGCGCACGCCGACGCTCGTATGGCCGCGGGAACTGCCGATCGGGGGAGAGCCGCGCGACGTTGTGGAGATCGTGGAGCAGTACGGTGGCTGGCTCTCCAAGTCGCCGGTTCCGAAGCTCCTCATCAAGGCGGAGCCCGGCGCCATCTTGGTCGGGCGCACCTACGAGTTCTCTCGCACCTGGCCCAACCAGCGCGAGACCACCGTGCGAGGGATCCACTTCGTCCAGGAAGACTCCCCGGATGAGATTGGCGCTGCACTCCGCGAATTCGTCGCGTCGTATGAGGCCAAGTGACGAGAGCAAGTCACCCAGGACATGCCTGAGACTGCGACCGATCAAGCGCTGCATGACGTGAGTGAACGATGCGCGTTTCCTCGCCGGAGCCACTGGGGTGATCGGCCGCTAACTGGTTCCAGTCCTTGTCGCGGCTGGCCATGAGGTGGCCGCCATGACCCGCTCGGCGGAGAAGACGGAGGACGAGCAGTGCGAGGTGATGTCGCTGATCGGTGATGTCGCCGTGAGCCAGGGTCGCGCAAAACAGCCTCATCTCACCGTCGCCCGACGGCGAGAAAACGCGTGCAGGCGGAGCCCAGGCGCCCGGATCTCGCGCCGACTGGGGCAGACACCGGGTGACCACTGGGCGCTCCCCGCACCCTGCATGCACCCCGGGACCACGCATCCAACTTCTAGGCCTGCAGCTGCACTACGAGATCGGCGGCAGTGGGAGGCCACTCGTGCTGCTCTACGGTGGCCTGTGACCATCGACCCGAATTTCGGGCTTGCTTGCTCGAATCCCTGGCGGCGACCTTCGAGACCGCGCTGCGAGCCCCGGCGACCGAGTGGACCGCGGACTTCATCGGCTCACCGGAAGCAAGTAGCCCCAGTACGTCCAGCAGCGAGCAGACCTCGATCACCGCAGCGTTTCTGGAGTACGAGCGCCGCGGCGGGTCAGCGTACTGCGTCAGTGGCGAAGGACTCCGGTCTGCGGGTGCGGAGCATGCGGCGGCGGAGGAAGAGGATCGCCGCCGCTACGACGACGGCGCCGATGCCGAGTGCCCAGCGCACCTCGGCGCGCGGGGGCCAGATCTGCGCACGGAGCGGGGGACCGTCGAAGCGTCCCTGAATGACCAGGTCGTCGGCCACGTCCAGCTGCTGGACCTGCCCGTCCGCGACGGTCAGGACCTTGGCGGGTTCGCCGGGCCGGACGGCGTCGATGGAGTGGTCGTCCATGATCCAGAACGAGTCCCGGCCGTGCCAGCCGACGAGCCGGTTCGGCCAGCCCGTCCTGCCGGCCCGGCGTTCGTCCGTGACCGTGCCGGTGACCGGATCGGCGAACTGCAGGTGCCAGCGCTGACGGCCGCGTGCCTCCAGCATCCGCTGATAGCTGGGCTGGTCACGGGCGCAGCTCGACCAGTCGCAGACCTCGCCGGCGAGCAGCACGAGGCCGGTGCCGCCGGCGTTCCATCCGGCGACCCGCTGGCGGTCGGTGAGCGGCAGTTCGGCTCGTACCGCGCCGTCCGCCGCGTCGAGGATCGTCACCCGTTGCGGTCCGGCGGACTTCCGCAGGACCAACGCGATGCTGGTGCCGTCGGGCGAGAACATCCCCTCGCTGTCGGGGGTGGCCGGGTCGACACCGGCAGCGTGCACCGTGCGGGCGCGCCCCGTTGCCGCGTCCACGACGACGATCCGGTCCTGCCTCGCCGCCGGGTCGGCCCCGGCGGGATCAGCATCGACGAACATCAGCACCTCGGTACTTCGCGGAGACCAGTCCAGCACCTGGACGGAGGAGTGCTCGTACGCGGTGAGCCTGACGGCCTGGCCCGAGGTGAGGTCGATGATCCGGTCCTTGCGGGCCAGCAGCCGCCCGTCGGGGGAGAGTCGCTGGGATCCGGCGACCGTGATCCCCCGGTAGGAGCCGTCCTGCCCGATCACCGTCGCCGGCGTTAGCGCCAGCCGGGAGAACGTGTCGACGTACAGGAACATGGCGGGTCCGTTCGGGGATCGCCCGGCGAGTTCCTGCCACGGCCACGCGGTGCCGAAACTTCTCGGCAGCACGACGTTGCCGCCATCGGCGACCCGGACCGGTCCGGGAGCACCGTTCCATCCGGGTGGCAGCGCCACGAACGCCAGCAGCGCCGACAGCGCCAGCAGCCCGCCGGCCGCCGCGGTCAGTCGTCGCCGGCGGCGCAACCGCCGGCCGCGCCGCCACAGGTCGTCGCGGCCGCTCAGCGGCCGGGACTGCTCGGCCAGATCGGCGAGGACGCTTCGCAGGACTGGAGTCATCGGCCTACCACCTTCACGACGTCGGTCAGCTCAGGGGCGAGTTTGCGCAGCCGGGCCAGGGCATCGCGGGTCTGGCTCCGGACCGTGCCGACCGAGACGCCGAGCACGCTCGCGGCCTGCGTCTCGGTCAGGTCCTCGAAGTAGCGCAGGACCAGCACCGCGCGCTGCTTCGGTGCCAGACCGGCCAGCGCCTCCCGCACGGCGACCATGGTGGTCACCGCACCGGAGATGTCGGGTCCGGCCACCTCGGGCACCGCGCCGGTCGGCACGGCCTCACGCCGGTACCGCCGTCGCCAGGAGAGGTGCTTGCGGTGCAGCACCCTGCGCACGTACGGCTCCGGATCCCCGCCGGCCACGATCCGTTCCCAGCGGGCGGCGACCTCGATCAGTGTGGTCTGCACGAGGTCATCGGCGAGATGCGCGTCCCCGGTCAGCAGATACGCGATGCGTGACAGCCCGGCGACCCGGGCGCGCACGTACTCCTCGAAGCGCTCAGACGAGGACGGATCAGTCCGGGAGATCGGCACACTACCTACACGCTCGTCGGGCCCCGTTTCTAGGGGTGTCCCGCCAATCATTCCCGCGACCGGCTACACGCACCGGCTACACGCACCGGCAGCAGGCGTCCGCGAAGACGCGGACCGCGTCGCGGTCCTCGCCGGTGCGCCACACCACCGCCAACCGGCTCGGGGACAGCCCGGTCACCGGCCGGCAGACCACGTCGTCGCGCTGGTAGAGCTCCGCGTTGCGCAACGTCGGCGAGCGGACCGCTGGCGTTGCAGATGGCTGTTCAGTCCGCCGTTCGCCGACGACCGTGCACTACTGGAGGCCCTGCTTGTAGGGCTGCGCAGACCAGCGCGACGACAGTTCCGGTCGATACTGGCGCCCCTGGACGCCCGCTACCTCGCCGCAACGGTCCACGATCCCTTCACGCCCGCATACCTGCCTTGGTGGCGCCGACGAACAGCATTGTGACGTCGCGCCGCGATGCAGCGACCCATCCGCGCGTCGGCACGAACGGACGCCGACGCGAGCCACCAGCCGTCACGTCACGTAGCGACCACTTGGCGGCCAGGTTCGCGCCCGGTGGTCAGCCGTCCCACCACTCGTCCACGATCCGCACCAGCCCCGCGCCTCGCGCCCCTGCTTGACCAGGTCGCTGGCCACGTCGAGCTGTTGCACCTCGCCGTCGGCCACGGACAGACGCCGCGAGGGCTCGCCGGGGCGGATGGCGTCGATCTCGCGGTCGTCCACGATCCACACGGAGTCGCGGCCGTACCAGCCGACGAGCCGGTCCGGCCAGCCGGCCCTGCCGGTCCGCGGTTCGTCGACGACGTTGCCGGTGGCCGGATCGGCGAACTGCAGGTGCCAGCGCTGACGGACCTGGTCCTGTCGCTGTCGGCGAAAGGGCTGACCCACGGCGAGATCGCCGCGCACCTGGACGAGGTGTACGGGACCGAGGTGTCGAAGCAGACCATTTCCACGATCACGGACAAGGTCGTGGACGGGATGGCCGAGTGGCAGAACCGGCCCCTCGACCGCGTCTATCCGGTGGTGTTCATCGATGTGATCAATGTGAAGATCAGGGATGGGCAGGTGGTCGCCGGAAGCGATCGCGGAGCTGTCCACAGTGGACGGACAGTCCACTGGATTTCCCGCGTAATCGGTCCCGCCACGCGAAGCCGATCAAGGCTCCGACCAGGGATGCCGGCCTTGTGGACTACGGATCAGAAGGTTATGGGTTCGAGTCCCTTCGGGCGCGCAGCACGATCAAGGCTGTGACCAGTGGAAACGTCGGTCACAGCCTCGATTCTGTCCCATGATGTGCCGCGATCTTCCAAATATTGGGCCATGGTGCTCTGATGGTGCTCCGTCGTCACCGTGCTGTTTCGGCGGGGGGCCCGTGCCGAACCGTGCTGACCAGTGCGTTTGTGTGCCGCCTGGTCTGGATCATGGTTCGGTCGCCGGCTCGGCGGCGCGGGCCGCTGTCCACTTCGGACACCATCGTGGATCTTCTCCGCCGGAGCGGAACGTGCCGCTTCGTTGGCGGCCTGCGCTTCATGCCCGTCCCGGCGTAGGTGCCGTGGCCACACCCGCGTCGGCTGGGGATCGCTGTTTAGCCGGTTCGCCGTCGATCGGTGCGATGGCTACCTGGACCTGCTACCGGATCCCGCCGCCTGCTGACGGGCGGTGGGCAGAGCGACGCCGCCCGATCAGGGCGCCACGACTTGCCACCGGCCCCGCCCCTCCATCTACGCCGCGGCCAGAATCTCCGCAGACTGCCGGCTCGGACACTGGTGGGTCTTCGACCGGCCGCCATTGCCGCCAGCTTGGGCCTCGACCTCGCACGACTCGCCATCGGTGCGGATGTACACGTCGCGATGCCCTCGCATCGTGCTGTCGCTGTTCCACCAGTGACGCTCGACTCTCACCCACCGACCGTATAGGGCCAGGTCCGAGTGCGGAACGATGACGATCTTGGTGGGTCTGGCGATCGCGTGCGGTTCCACCGCCGCCGACGGAGCCGAGGGCCCGGCGGCGAGGTGCCAGTACAGGATCAGCGAGGACAGCACGACGGGCCGTTCCATGGCTCGACCGCTCAGACCACCGTCAAGGGTTAGCCACCGCGGACGTGGCCGCGCCATTTCGGCCGACCGGTGCCGGCGTTGCGCGACGGCACCGGGTGCGAGAAGCGCGGCCGACCGGTGACGACGGACTCGTGTTCTGCCGCCCGGACGGCAGGCCGCTGCGCCCCGAGCACGTGCTGCACCGGCTGCACGCCCTCACCGCCGATGCCGGCCTGCCCCGCATCCGAGTCCACGACCTGCGCCACCTCGCCGCCACCCTCGTGATCACATCCGGCGTTCCGCTCGCCGTGGTCTCCAAGACCCTGCGGCACAGCACCCTTTCGGTGACCGTCAACATTTACGGCCATCTGACCCGACAGGCCGCCCACGACGCCGTCGAAGCCACCGCCGCCGCCCTCGCCGCCGCAACCCCGACCCGCCCGGGGCACCAACCGACCGGCCGCGCAGCGCCCGGTGGCAATCCCGGACGGCGCGACCACCCAGCGACCACACCCCGGTGTCCGACGCGACGGTACTCGCACAGCGTTCAGGACAGTGTGGCGACCGCGGCTCGCAGGCGGATCCGCGCCAGGTGCAGGGCGCTCGCCGCTTCGTGCGGGCTCAGACGCATCGCGGCGGCGGCCGCGGTGATCGACATACCATCGAGCAGGACGAGCTGAGCGAGTGGCCCTGCCGGTGGAGGCAGTTTGTCGAGGGCCTCGTTGACCTGGTCTAGCAGTTCGGCGGTGACGAGATCGTCCTCCGGGCCCAGCAGCTGGTTGTCGCCGCCCCAGATGTTGGGCGAGGTGATGAATCCGCCGAGGTCAGGGCCATCGAGATAGAACTGCGGGTAGAACAGGTCGGGTGTGTCGGCGTCGACATCGAGTTGCTGGGTGCGGTCCGCGACGGCGAAAGCGCTGACCTGCCGTTCGTCCGCCCCATCCGCCAGCACTCGGTCGACCAGCGCACGTGCCAGGATCTCCAGGTCCAGGTCATCGCCTACGGCCAGCGCCTCGGTCAGCACGTCCTGGACCAGGTCGTCGGCGCGGGCACGATCGAGCGAGTCGGCGAGTTGCTGCAGCGCGCTGAGCACAGCCTGTGCGTGGTCGCCCGGCGCGAGCCCGGATCGGGATACCGGCCGCGGCACGCTCTGCAGGAGAGTGTCGGTCGCGATCAGCTGTTCGGCGAAGGCTGCGCAGTCCGGGCAGCCAGCGAGGTGCTCGTCGACGACGGTTCGGATCGGGTCGGCGAGTACGCCCGTCTGGTGGTGGGTAAGCTGGCCGACGCAGTCGGCGCACGTCATTTCATCAGGCATGGCACACCTCTGTTCAGGGAGTTCCGGCCGATTCGACAAACCATCTAAGGCCCAGATGCCGTACGGTTCGCGGTTACTTATGGCGTACCGCCGGCACCTGGCACGGATAGGACATTGCGCGCACACCAGCAGCGCCCGCGCCGCGGCCACCTCGTCATTCGGCAGCGGATAGA
>NZ_JBICTV010000069.1:0-13967 GCF_043197855.1 Dactylosporangium sp. NPDC048998 | reverse complement strand
CCGAACCGGGCGAACCTGTCCCGGTGCTCGACCACGATCGTCGACACAGCCGGGTCACGCAGCAGGGCGAGGAACTTCTTGCTGTGCCCGTCGAGTAGTTCGATCAGTCTCGCGAGGCCACCGGCGCCGAGCGTGTCGTGCGCCCGCCGGATGGACATGAGCAGCGGCTCGGCGCGGTCGAGGACCACGCCGTCACGGGCCAGGACGTTGTAGAGCACCAGCATCGCCGCTCGTGCGTTGCCGTCGTCGAACGGATGGAAAACGCCACGTCGAGGTACACGCGGGCGGTAGCGGCACGTCGTCGTCGGTCGCCTCAGCCAGGCACGCCTCGAACTGGTCGGGCAGATCAGGCCGCCAGATGTACTGCTTGCGGCCCCTATGGCCGAAGCGGGGCCAGTGCGTACCGCCGATGGAAAGTTTCGGGATCTGTCGATGTATCCGAGGTTCGTTGCGCGCCACTTCGGCCACAAAAGGCGGAGGTCGCTGGGGCGGGCGGTCAGATCCGTCGATCAACCGCCCGACAGAGGCAGTTCCCTCGAGCGGCCCCGTCACACAGGCTGGCGGCAGCGCTTCCGTTGATGGTCCGTCGCGCCACGCGACGCGGGCACCGCACCGCCCGCGACAGGGGCCGAGGCGGCAACTGTCCAGCCCTCATCCCAGGAGCAATCCATGCTGCACAGACTCAGGCCCACCCTGTACGCCATCCTCGCCGCGGCGATCGTCGCGCTCAGCCTCGTCGTCGTCCGGCCCGCCCTGTCGGCGACCGCGCCCGTGCGGATCATGCCGCTCGGTGACTCCATCACCGCCGGACCCGGCTGCTGGCGCGCGATGCTGTGGCACCAGCTGCAGACCGCCGGGTACACGAATATCGACTTCGTTGGCACCCAGTCCGACGGCGGCGGCTGCAACCCCGGCTACTCCTACGACTTCGACCACGAGGGCCACGGTGGGTACGCCGCCACTGGGATCGCCGACAACAACCAGCTCCCGCCCTGGCTGGCCGCGACCAAACCCGACATCGTCCTGGTCCACCTCGGTACCAACGACATGTGGGGCCACTACATCTCCACCGCGACCAAGCTGGCCGCCTTCACCAAGCTGGTCGGCCAGATGCGCGACAGCAATCCGAACATGAAGATCCTGGTGGCCAAGATCATCCCGATGAGCGCGGCATCCTGCTCAACCTGCCCCGCCGACATCATCGAGTTCAACAACGCGCTGCCGGCCTGGGCCGCGGGCCTGACCACGGCGAATTCCCCGATCGTGCTCGTGGACCAGTGGACCGGCTTCGACGCAACGGCCGACACCGTGGACGGGGTACACCCGAACACGGGCGGCTTTCAGAAGATGGCCAACCGCTGGTACCCGGCCCTGGCCGCGGCGCTCGGCGGCGTCACCACCCCGCCCTCTTCGGCCAGCGCATCGCCCTCGCCCAGCGTTTCCCAGTCGGCCAGCGCGTCGCCCTCCGCGAGTGCCTCGCGTTCGGCCAGCTCGTCGCCCTCGGCGAGCGCGTCCCGGTCGGCCAGTGCATCGCCGACGCGATCCGCCGCGCCCGGCGGGTGTAGCGCGACCTACCGAGTCATCTCCCAATGGGGCGGCGCCTTCCAGGGCGAGGTCGCGGTGACCAACGCCGGTACGACCACCACGTCCGGTTGGACCGTCACGTTCACCTACGCCAACGGCCAACAGGTTACCCAGGCGTGGAACGCCACACTCACCCAAAACGGGATGACTGTCACGGCACGGGATGCCGGCTACAACGGTGCCCTGGCACCTGGCGCTTCAACCACCTTCGGATTCCTTGCCAGCTGGAACAACGCCACCAACGCGATACCCACGGTGGCCTGCGCCTTGAGCTGATACCACGGCTCGGTCAAGCAGCCGCGGGAAAGCGCCTCAGGGCCCCAAACCGCGTGCGGGGGCCGGGCGGCGGCCAGGCTGCCCGCCGCCCGACCCCGGATCCGCCATCGTGCCTCGGGGCGGTCACCTCGGATGCTGACCGCATCGCACCTGCCGCCCAACTCGTCCTGCGCGCCGCGGTGTCCGCCTACCTCGGCCGCTACCGCGGCCAGACCCGGGTGCACACCGAGTCCGACCTGCGCGTCTTCTTCCACTGGCACTGACCAGTACCGGCTCAAGCTGGGCGCGGCGCTGCTGGCCACGATCCCGGTCGCGGTCATCTTCGTGATTTTCCAGCGGTACTTCATCCGCGGTGCCAACGAGGGCGTCGACAAGGGCTGACGGTCAGTCGCGGACGTCGAGGACGTCGACGATGAAGCGCACCGGGCCGCGCGGGGCGCCCGGGGGCGGGTCCGTGATCGCGTCGAACGCCATCTGCGGCGGGACGTCGAGCTGGACGCGGCTGCCGACCTTCACCCCGGCCAGCCCGCGGTCCAAGCCCTCTATGACCTGCAGCGTCTGCCCTAGCTGCGCGAGCCCGACCTGGACGTCGACGGCCGACCGGCGCCGCCACGGGTCGTCGTCAAACACCTTGCCGTCGCGCAGCGTCACACAGACATAGTTGATGGTGACCGTCTGCCCGGGGTTGACCGTGGCGCACGTCCCTTGGATCAGGACGGTCACGGTCAGCTCCTTGGGGTCGGCGGTGCCGCCCGTGTCGGTCGGCTCCTTCGCGAGGCGCTCGTCGAACCCGCCGAGCAGGTGCGGAAACGCATCGCCTGGCCGGTGCGCGCAGGCCGCGACGGCGCTCGGGCTCGCCGACGCGGCCGTGGGCGCGGCGTTGCGTTCGCCGCCGGACCCCGCGGTGCAGCCGGTGCCGACGCCGAGGAGCAACGCGGCGAGCGCGGTGCCGAGCAACGGGCGGACGATCATGCAGAGGTGTATACCAGCCCCGCGCGTCCCCCGGGGCCCCGTGGCCGCCGGGGTATCGGGTCATGTGGACGCGGATCGCGGTGCCGGCTCGGTGGGCCGTGGCTTGAAGTAGCCGATGTGCGTGCGTCCCGGCTCCGTGGAGCCGGCGCCTCGTCGCCCGGGCTTTGCTGATGCGCGATTTACTGTGTGCAGCGGGACAGGGGTCGATGCACCGTTACGTTGGTCTGCGCTATGGGGCGCTGGATGGGGAGGCCCGGGTGACACTGGCGGAAGTTTTCCAGCACGCGGACGGCACGCTGGACGGGGACGCGTACATGCTGATCCGGGAGCTGGTCGCGACCGGCGAACGTTCGATGATCGCGCCTGTGCGGGCCGCGTTGGAGCGCTACACCGCCGATCGAAACTGGTACGGCCGTGACCTGATGGCGCACCTCCTGGCCGGACTGGCCGGAATCGAGGCGTTCCCGCTGCTGCTGGACCTCTACGCCGATGCCATGCGCCGCGACGACGGTGATGACTGGGACTTTCTGGGCCAAGCCCTGTGCACCGTCATGCGCGCTGACCCGGCCAGCTGCCGGGCCGTCATCCTGCCCCTGGTGACCGACGACGATCAGCACGTCCGTAGAGCTGCGCTCTGGGCAATCGGCGACGTCTTCGAGCCATCCGACATGGCCACGTTGCGTGAAGCGCTTGCTGATCCCGAGCGGTGGATCCGGTTTACCGCCCTCGGCTCACTACCGAGCGTGAAGGACAACCCTGAGATCTACGACCTTCTTGTCGCGACACTGCGGGATCCGGACCAATGGGTTCAGCGTCACGCCGTGCTCCGTCTGGCCTGGTCCGCCCCGCCGAAGATCGTTGATCACTTGATCCCGCTGATCTCCGAACCGGCCTTCTATGCCCGATCGGCGCTGGGCGAGGCGATCGGCCGCAGGGCAGCCAACTCCGATCGCATCCCCGCCGCGGCCGCCGCCCTGCGCCAACTACTCGCCGACCCCGAGCCGTCGGTGCGTACCGGCGCCGTCCGCGGCATCGGTCTGCTGGGCGAGCCGCTCGACGCCCTCGAATCTTTGGTGGACGACCCTGACTGGCAGGTCCGTTCCGCGGTCGCCGACGTCTCACGGTCAACCTGAAACCCCGGCAGCCAGTAGTGGTCGTCCGCCTCGCCATGGCGACGACGTACGACGGCTCACCCTTCCAACCGCTGCGATCGCGACGTTGCCATCGGAGCTCAAGAATCGATTCAGGCGTCGACGATTAGTACGGCGTCGTTGTTGAGGTTCAGTTCGGGTGTGGTTGCGTCAGGGGCGTATGCCGTGACGGTGAGCAGTCGCCGGCCATCGAGACGAAGTTGTTGGCCCGGGGCGAGGATGTGACCCTCGGCAAGCATCCGGGCCAGATGATTGAGGATTCGTCCGGTTTCTTCGACGCGGTCTGCGGGGACGCCGGCTACCAGGTCCGGGCGCCCAAACTTGATCATGCCGCGGGTGTGTACCGGATGCCCGAAACCGGGCGTTGGCTCGGTCTCCGCGATCAGGCTTACCTCCTGCTGGATGGTGAACGGCCGGTCGGGTGACAGCGACGCTACCGTTGTGCCGGGAAGCCAACTAACCGCATAGACGTCGAGCGCAGCGAAGGCACCGGCCGCAACGATCCTCGACGCAACTGCCCAGGCGAGCTGCAGATGGGTCAGGTCGGTCGGGTCCTCGACCGCGACCGTGATCGAGTAACAGCAGGATGCGGCGCCCAGGCGGCCGAGGTCATCCAGTTGCTGGGCCGCGATGTTGCGCAGGGCACCGGTACGCCATGCGTCGATCCAGCCAGGACTGTCCGCGTACTGGTGCATACGGAGGTCGAGCGCGGCGATGGGAGCTGCATGCGGAATAGCGTCGCGGATCTGCAGGTCCCGACCAGTCCCGAGTACGTTCTCGTCGGCGAACGCGATCAACGTAATGGCCGCATTACGACCGGTGGGACGGAACGCGGGACGCTGCCGTGGCTCGATCGCAAACGTCACTGCGGCATCGTTCCATGCGCCCACGAACCTGCGACCGGCACCCGCTTCTGCCGCGGCCCCAAACCCATCGCTCCACCCTCCGGAAGGGGTGTTGCGACCACCGGTTGAATCCGCCGAGTGCGCAGCTGTCGATTTGTGAGAGATCGATACCCCGGCCCCGCTCAAACGCTGCGATGCACCTTCTCCGTGTGCCGGCTACCGGCCTGGCGGCGGGAACCGAGGGTGAAAGCGATCCCGCCCATCGCAGCCGCCACCCCGCAGAGCAGGAGCGTCGTTGGATAGCCGAAGTGCTCGACCGCCACGCCGGACAGGATGCCGGAGACCAGGAGGCCGGCCGTGGACGCGTTGGCGAAGAGCGTGGTGGCGCGGCCGGTTGCCGGGGCGAGGAGGTCCTGGAAGTAGCGGATGCCGGCCGCCCCGACGATCGCGATCCCCACGCCGCGGAAGACCTGCCCGATCATGAGCATGAGCATGCCCGAAGACACGACCGTCAGGGCGTAATAGCAGACCAGTGAGCCGAAACCGCCGAGGATCAGGCCCCGCTGACTGACCCGGGCGGGGACGACGGTCAAGCCCAGGGTGGCCACCACCTCGACCGCGGCGCAGACGCTGAAGAGCACGCCGACCGACGCAGGCTGCTGATGCAGGGCACGCGTGACGAACAACGGCAGCGCCACACCGCCCGCGAACATCGCGGTGAAGAACAGGGTAACGCTCACGGTGAGCAGGACAGGGGTGCCGCCCGGTGACGAGCTCGCAACCGCGACGGGCCCGGGCCGCGGCACGACGAAAACGGTCAGCGCAGCAGCGAGAAACACCCCGGCGGCTGTCCACATCAGCCATGAATAGCCGCCCCGGGACAGCACGAGCGCGCCCAGCAACGGCCCGACGGCCCACGCCAGGGACCAGGCCGAGCGCAGCAGCGGCGCGGAACGCTGCCCGGCCGCGCCTTCGCCGAGCACGGAGCGGGCCAGGGCGAACAACTGCGGAAAGGCCGCCCCCATCGCCCCGAGCACCGTCGCCGCCATCAGGAGCAGCACCAGGAAGCTCGAAACCCGCGGCAGCAGCACATAACCCGCCGAGCCCAACAGGATCACGACGATCGCGTACGTTCGCGCGGGCCGGCGGTCGAACAGCCGTCCCAGCCACCAGCCGACCGTAATCCCGCCGATGGCGAACACCGAGGCCCACACGCCGATCTGGAGCGGCGTCAGCCCGGCCACATCGGCGCCGAAGAGCACGATGTAGGAATTGACCATCGAGTCCGCGATGCCGAACAGGAGGACAGCGGCGAAGAGCGCGAGCAAGGGCACGTGATCTTCGTACCGGTCAGATCTCTCCGGCGACACCGATTTACCATGGTACGGGGATTGCCGCTTTCGCCGACGGCCTCAATCAGTGCGGCCGCTCGAGGTGATGTTCGGCGGTCCGCACCTGTCCGAGCCGAGCTTCCTGCGGGCGAAGGTCAGCGCCGGCGACGTGCTGTACCCGATCGGTGTGCATCGGCAGGTGCTCCTCGTGTTCGGGCGCATGCGGGTCCGAGAGATCGTGGAAGCTGATTCCGTAGCTCTACAGGAGCACTACAAACGCCTGCGTTCCGCGCTTGAGCATCGATATAGTCCGCGTGTCTGGGGCCTGAGCTGGTGAAACGGCGATAGGCCCGGTGACAGGCGTGTCACTAGGCGGCGGTATGCGTGCCGGTCAGGGCGTTGTGGCTGGGGTGGCGTCGAAGACGCGGGGTGGCTCAGTGAGGCCGAGGGTGGTGTAGGTCTTCTTCTGCGCTGGGTTGAGTTCGGTGCGTTGGCGGAAGGTGCCGGCGGGGCCGTGGAAGGTGCCGAGGTGGATGCGGTCGAGGCCGGCGCGGATCGTCTTCCAGGTGTCGCCGGTGGTGGTCTCGGCGATGCGGATGAGCAGCAGGGCGAGCCAGCACAGTAGGACGTGGGCGCGGATGCGGTCTTCGCGGCGGTGGTAGACCGGGCGCAGGTCGATGATCTGCTTCATGTCCCGCCAGCCGCGTTCGACCTCGAGAAGTTGCTTGTAGCCCACTGCAATGTCCTCTGTGGACAGTTTGGGGTCTGAGCAGCGCAGCAGGTACTTGCCGTCGAGGTGCTCCTCGGCCTTGACCGCGGCCTGGTCCAGGCGCAGCAGCCCACCAGGGGTGACGCGCAGGAACCTGTTCAGGCCGGGCTTGGTGGAGATCACTCCGCGCAGTTCGGCCCGTTTGGTGGCGCTCAGCTCGTCGGAGCCGGCGATCCGCTCGGTCAGCAGGGCCACCAGACGCTCCCGCACGCTGCGGTCACGTTGGGCGGCTTCGGGGTTGCAGCAGATCACGAACCGGTCATCGGCCAGGTCGCCACCGAGCTTGACTTCCTTGACCTGCAGGTTGTCCGCGACGGTGGCGTAGCGGCCCTGGCGGGCCAGCGCCGCCCTGGCCTCGGCCGAGCCGGAGCGCAGCTTCTCGCCCAGGATGTAGTGCCCACCAGCGCGTTGCAGGTAGCGACGGTTCTCAGCCGAGGTGAACCCACGGTCGGCGACCCACACGATGCGGGCCAGCGACCACTCCCGCATGTCGTCTTTAACCTGGCGGATCAACGCCGAATCGGCGGTACCACCCGGCCAGACCCAGCACCGCACCGGGATCCCTTCCCGGGTCACAGCCATGCCGATCACGACCTGGGGCAGGTCATCGCGGTGATCCTTGGACTTGCCGTAGGCACGGAACCCGGCCTGCTTCACCGCCTGCGCGGAGCTCTCGTCCACGACGGTGCCGCGTTCGTCGCGCCACAGCAGCTCATCGGCCTCATCCAACTCGAAATACGTCGAGGTCGTATCGAAGAACAGCAGGTCCACATGAAGGTTCAACAGATCAGCGACCCGGTCGTAGACGCACCGGGTCAACTGCGGTTCGATCTCGATCAGCCGATCCATCGCCCGGTAGCAGACGTCGTCGCTGAGCGTGGGCAGGCCGGGGATGTGCACATCGTGGGTCACCCAATCCGCGGCGGCGAGCTTGCTGGAGGCATGCAACGCCCGGTTGGCCGTCAACGCGAACAGCACCCGCTCCAGATCAGCGTCCCCGGCCCGTCCCCGCGCCGCAGCGGCGATCGTGGTGTCGATACCCAGCCGTCGCCACAACCCATCCAGCAGCCAGGCCCCACCCACCGGCCGAGACTCCACGAACGACAGCCCGGCCTCCGCCGTGGCAGCCAGGGCCTCACCCGGGTCCAGCAGCCGGGACAGCGCCGCGACCAGCCGCCGGACCCCGTCACGGTCGAGCTGGTCCTCTCGCCCGAAGGAGTACAGCACCTTGGTTTTCGACGCCTTGGCGATCGGGTCCCATTCGTTGTGCGCCAACTGCAGGTACCGGACGACGTGCCCGTCACGGGTCCGACGTGTCGACGTCCTCACATACACGAGCCGGAACCGTACACCACCTAGCCACAACGATGGAATCCCAAGCCAGCAACCGCTACCAATCCCCAGGCGTGTCACTATGAGATTTCGCCGTTTCCACCAGCCAGCAACGACCTGACCAGCGGTTCCGCTACCGAACGCCGACTATATCGACGCGCAAGCGCGGAACGCAGGAAACGGTACCGAGCGTGGCGTTTCCTGGCACCGACCTGCACCGATGAGGTGGTCCACGGCGAGGACGGCACCCACGTACACGGCGACCGGGCCATCCCGGGCGAGACGCTCAAGAACTTGATGTACCTACCACGCCGGGGACCGCGGCCGATCAAACATGTCAACACAGAGGGTTTGCTGACCAGCGCGATCAGCGTGCAGGGCATCTACCGTCTGACTCCGGCATCGGCCGTCGAACTGGATGCTGTGCTCAGTGGTCCACCCACTGCGCGGCTAGCCCTGCCGACGCAACCCACCTCCAAGCCGCGGCCCGACCCGGCCACCTTGGGCATGGAGCCGCTCTTCTAAACCCGCATCGACTCGGATCCGACATCGTCACACGCAAACTTCTGCCGCCGACCGGGCACGGCGGGGATGAGTGCGACCAGCGTGGCTACTGTTGATCATTTGTCTCCGTGGCGTTGACACGTCGATCAGGACCGGCTTCCTGTCGTGCCGATCGGAGCGCACCCGGCTGACGACCGGCAGCGCTTCAGGCAGGTTCGCCGTTCGGGTCGATCTTCCACCGTTGCAGGAACTCGCGGACGGTCAGCACGTCCAACTGATACCGGACCTGATCCGCCAGGGTGCCATCCGTCCACGCGGGCGTACGCAGCAGCGTCTGACCGGTGTCGCGGCGAGTGACGACGAGGTGGCCCCGGACGTTCGGGGTGGTCGCGCCGGCGTTGGAGCTGCCGATAGCGGCGAGGAGGACCGCCTCGACCACCTTGCGCGCGAGCTCCCATCGCCCGGCCGCCGGTGTCGTGACCAGCTCCATCGCGAGCTCACTGCCCGCGGGCGCGTCGAGGTCCACGTCATCCTCCGCGATCTCCGATGGGTTCGCCGACGCCCACAGTAACCGGCGACGTCCGCGTTCGGCAGTCAGTCGTCAGTCCTCAGGACCGCTGGGGCCGAACGCCTCCTCGAGCATCTCCGCGCACTCGGCGTCGCTCGCACCGCGCCACTCGCCGGTCGTCGGGTCCTGTACCAGCCACGGCTGGTACAGCGTGCCCTCCACCCACTTTGAGAACCAGTCAACGATCGTCATGTACTGGGGGAACATGCATGAGACGCCGTCCGGCGCAGGATTCGGGTCGCAGCCCCAGACCTGGCCATCGGCGAGGTCCAGCTCGCCGCTGATGCCGCAGCCCCAGTCGCACAGGGTGAGGACACCGCCCTTGAGCCCGCTCAGCGCGTTGATGCTGCCGGTCCGGTGCCCGCCCCGGAGGCCGAGGAGACCGTATCCAGGGCCGAAACCACCGTTGCCGACTTCCAGGTAGAGCCGGCGCAGCAGCGACGGCAGCGGCCGGCCGGCCAGTTGCTCCGCCTCCGCGACCACGGCAGGCGGTGCCGGTCGCAGCGGCGCCAGCCCACTGGCTGGTACCTCGTCGATGTATCGGCCTGCGGCGATCCGTCGGACCACCGCTTCGAACACCCGGTCCTCCCGCGCCGACATGGCCCGCAGCGTAGCCGCACGGTGCGCAACACATCAGCCGACCCGTCGGCTGAATCGCGCACCGTGCTGTCATCGGCTTGATGAGTGCGGCCAGAAGCCCAGTCGCATCTCCCAGCGCGCGAGGACAGATACCCGATGAAGGGCCAGAATCATCCAAGGATTGTGAGGGCCATGGGTCTCACCTGGTCGAGACTCGTCGCGGAGGTAATCTCCACAACCGCTCAGCTGCTTATCCCTGCACAGGGAGTCTCGTATACGGGCAGCAACGGGACGCGGGCACCGCTACCTGACAGCCGGGAGGGAGCATGACCACGGCAATGACCGGTGGTTCGGCGAATCGGACAGCGAACGGCGAACGCGCCGACCGAGCCGGGCGCGTTGCGCTGGGCAAGGATGCGCGTACGGTGATGTCGCTGGCGTCGCATGGCGACCTCACCACCGCCCCGTCGCGGGATCCGGTCGAGCTCCTGTTGCAACAGGCCGGGTCGAGGGTGGCCGAACTGGTTCCCGTCCGGCACGGCCGCATGCTGGTCTCCTCGTTCAGCTACTTCCGCGGGGCCGCGCTGCCGATGGCGGCCGACCTGGCCTCGGCGCCGGCGTCCGGCCTGCGAGTGCAGCTGTGCGGGGACGCGCACCTGTTGAACTTCGGCGCGTTCGCCTCGCCGGAGCGGCGGCTGGTCTTCGACCTCAACGACTTCGACGAGACCCTGCCCGGCCCGTTCGAATGGGACGTCAAACGCCTGGCAACCAGCTTCGTCGTCGCGGGACGAGAACTCGGACTCTCCGCCAGGACACAACGTACGACAGCCGTGGTGGTCGCCGAGCGCTACCGCACGGCGATGCGAGAGTTCGCCCGACAGTCCATCATGGACGTCTGGTACGCGAGCCTCGACGTCCAGCAATACATCACACAACTCAAGTCCGTCATCAAGCCGAAGCGGCTGAAGGCAGCTGAGGCGCTCCTGAGCAAGGCGTACACCCGCGACAGCATGCAGGCACTCGGCAAACTCACCACCATGGTCGACGGCCGGCGCAGGATCATTAGCAGGCCACCCACGACCGTGCCGATCGAAGAGCTCTTCAGCCAAGGGCAGGCCGACGCGGTGTACGACCTCGTCCGTACGGTACTGGCCAAATATCGACACAGCATGCAGCCGGACCGCCGGCATCTGCTCGACCAGTTCTCGGTGGAACGGGTCGCCCGAAAGGTGGTCGGCGTCGGCAGCGTCGGCACCCAGTCCTGGATCGCCCTGCTGACGACCAGTGACGGCGACGAGCCCCTGTTGCTGCAGGCCAAGGAAGCGCAGCCGTCCGTCCTGGCCGGCTACTGCGGGCGCAGCGGGCACAGCAACCAGGGCGAACGCGTCGTCGCCGGGCAACGTCTGATGCAGGCCGCCAGCGACATCTTCCTCGGCTGGACACGCGTCGCCGGACCGGACGACCAGCGCGAGCGCGACTTCTACATCCGGCAGCTGCGGGACTGGAAGTTCTCCGTGCCGATCGAACGGATGCGTCCCGAGGGCATGACGCTCTACGCCCGGCTGTGCGGATGGACCCTGGCCAGGGCACACGCCCGCTCCGGTGACCGGATCGCCCTCGCTGCCTACCTCGGCGGCTCCGACACGTTCGACCAGGCGATCGCCGACTTCGCCGAGGCGTACGCCGACCTCAACCAGAGCGACTTCACCGCGTTCCAGGACGCCGCGAAGCACGGCTGCGTCGACGCGGTCCACGACGTCTAGCGCCGCTCATTGAAAGATCTGTCGACAGTTGGGTCGGTTGCAAGGCAACGTTGGTGCGCCGCCAAGCGCTGTTCTGCGCATTGCTCCGCGCCGGTGAGTGCGTGCGGTCGTGGCTTGGGTCGGTGTCGACCTTCACCCGTTGTCGTTCGACCACTCCTCGAGTTCCTCGAGGGTGGACCGCCTGCGGGTGGTCGGGTCAAGGGCCGCGCGTGCGCGGTCGCGGAGCGACGCCGTAGGCGCGACCGGCAGCGGTCCCCACAGGCGGCGGGGGTCGTGACAACATCGGCTTATGACTAGGGAATCGCGGCACCTGAGTGTGTACATCGACCGGCCGGTGTCGAAGGTCTACGCCTTCGCGTCCGATCCGGCCAACCTGCCTCAATGGGCGCCTGGTCTGGGCAGTTCGGTGGCGGAGGTGGACGGCGCCTGGTTCGTCGAGACGGGGGAAGGGCGGGTTCGGGTGACGTTCGCCCCGCACAACGAATACGGCGTGCTCGACCACGAGGTGCTGACCCCCTCCGGTGAGACCGTCTACGTGCCGCTGCGAGCGATCGCGGACGGCGACGGTTGCGAAGTGGTTTTCACGCTGCGCCGCACCGCGGGGATGACCGACGCGGAGTTCGAGCGGGATGCGGCATTGATCAACGGCGATCTCGCCCTCCTCAAGAAAGTCCTTGAAGGTACTGACGCATGACGTTTGTTACGCTCGCCCGCCTCAGGTGTTTCCTCGCGCCCGCACCGCGGCAGATATCCCATGTTCTTTTCTGCCAAGGGGCGGGTTGCCGGTCTTGAGGCAGCCGCGGGGGATGCCGACGAGGCGGTTGCCGAGCTGGCGGAGCGCGACTCGGTGGCCGGTGCCGCGTTAGCGAAGGGCGTCGTAGCAAGAGCGGGCGCCTGGTGCGCCGCGCATGGCGCAGAAGGCCCATTGGTGTACGGCGTCGTCGATGCGCCAGTTGCGGGCGTAGCGGGCCAGGACGACGCGGCGGGTGCCGGACGTGCGGGTGATTGGGGATGTGCCGGCGTAGTTGAGGCGGGCTTTGGCGTCGGTGTAGCGGTCTGGGTCGTGGCCGAACTCGCGAGGACCCGGACGCCGAGGACCTCGCCGAGGCCGGGCAGGCTCAGGTAGCGCGCAGCGTCCGGGTGTTGCCCGAAACTCCCAGCCGGTGACCACTCGGTCGCCCCGTTGTGGCGCGCCGGTGTCCGTTGCCAACGAGGTCTGTCCGTATGCCACTGGACCTTGTCTCCCAGCGCACCGAACGAGTGACGGATCTGCCGACGGCCGTCGGTGAATGGGACCGATCGGGCTAACGAACGCGATCCGTTGCGACTCTGTGCGCCAGCGTCAGGGTCTGCCGGCCTGTGGCGTGAAGGCGCGCCGTCTCGACCCGAGCTCCGCCTTGCGCCAACGCTCCGTTACCGGCTGGAGAGGGGTACTGACGCGCGGATGCGGCAAATGAGGATGGCGATAGGTATCGCTGCGGTGGCATCCGCTACCGCCTCCTGATGGCATTCAGCCAAGCATCTTTTCCATGACGTCTTCGTGGCGTATTCCATCCGGCATCGGGTCGTCCAGTCCTCCGGTGCCGACGAACCCGCAACGCTGGTAGAGCTTCTGGGCGGCCTCGTTGCCTCGGATGACGGACAGCCGGAGAACCGTGGCCCGCTCCTGCCTGGCCCATCTCTCGATCTGTTGGATCAGCCGATCACCGACACCGAGACCCCGAGCGGCCGGACTGACCCACATCGAGATCAGTTCGACCACGCCTGGCTCATCGGTGGGCACGCCGCTCGCCATCCCGGCAGGCTGTTCGTCCAGCAGGGCGATGACGTTATGCGAGCCGGGCAGCGCCAGCCGGTCGCGCCACCGCTCGGCACGGTCGCCGTCGCCCTGCCAGTCCGCCAGCCGCGAGCCAAACGCATATGGCGCCTCCGTCAGGGCCGCCAGCCTCAGCCTTCGCCAGATTTGCCAATCATCGGGGCTGAGCACCCGTAGCTTCATCACAGCTCGAGATCCTGCTGCACCGTCGCACTGTCCGCCACCGCATTCCTGATCGCCGCGCCGGTGTCGACGTGACGCATTCTCCTCGGCATGTCCGGAGATGCGTGACGCCTAACAACAGACCGCTCGAACTTCGGCGAGCCGCTTGACTGCGTACTCGTCGTCCCAGCAGACAGCGGCCTCCCATGCGGCCGACGCTTGCGCGGCGATGTCGTACGCGCCGTCGTCGAGGCCGGCGGCGTTGTCGGGCAGCACGAGGTCGAGGTCGGGGACGTCGACGTGCGACTCGTCCCA
>NZ_JBICTV010000068.1:0-15180 GCF_043197855.1 Dactylosporangium sp. NPDC048998 | reverse complement strand
CCGGCCGAGGTCAGGCCGCTTCCAGCCGGGCGTCGGAGTACTTGCCCGCCAAGTTGAGGATCGCCTGCGCTGAGCGCAGCCGGTGCAGGCCCTGGCCGTCGAGCAGGTCGGTGATGGCTGCGGCGGTCGCGGGTCCGGTCTGCCCGGCCCGGTCGCCGACAAACCGCAGGTCATCCCAGCGAAACGATGGCCGCGCCGATCGCCTCGACAGTCACCGCGACACACAGGCTCGGCGGCCAGTGGAGTTACGTTGAGTAGCGGGAGCCAGTTATCGGACGGCTACCGGATCTGTCGAAAGGAGTGTGCTTCGGTCGCGACCCGACGGCGACACGCACCCGGCGAGGCGCCCGGCCGGATCGTCGCCGGACCGCTGATGCGCTGGCATAGTTGCGGCCGGCGCCGTCCTGATCGTGCCGTCCGCGTCCTCATCTGGCGTGAATAGGGCGTTGTCCCGATTGTTGCGCTCAGCGCGATTGTCGATTTCGGTGGCCTTGGATGTGGCCGTTCTGGGCGAGGTCGGCGCGCAGCTGGGTACGGGTGCGCATCAGGATCCGGCCGAGCATGTTCTTGCCGGCGCCGCTCCGGCCCCGTCCCCAGTAGTGATCGGTGCCGGTGTCCTCGACGAGTTCCTCATCGCCGGTGTCCAACAGGACGGCACGGATGTCGGCATGGGTGGCAAACTTGGCCGCCACGCCCCGGCGCATGATGTCGTCTTTGACCCGCTCCCAGTCGCGGCGCAGTGGACGGGACCGGTCGCGGCCCAACTCGGCGGCCCGCAGCGGGGTCGCCGCCCGCCGGATGAGTTCAGCGTGGCGGGTACCGGCGAACTTCTGAGCCTGGAAGTAGTGCTCGGAGGTCGACCACCAGCGGCCATCAAGGTCGAAGCCGTGAGCGGAGAAGTTGGAGAAGCAGCCGTACGGAACATCGTCGGTGCCGTAAAAGTAGATCGTCACCTGGGCCTCGGATCGGGGTCGGGGATCCGCACCGTGCCACAAACATCGACAAAGTGGCAACCGAGTTCGCAAACCGCCATCCGCACATGCCGCGGGTGTTGTGCAGCGGCAGGACACTGCCGGTAACAGCAAGTGACAGGCTCAGCAAGGTCGAGGCTTCCTGTCCTGCCGAGAAGCGAATACGTGATCACATTGCGCGTCGGGACACTCTTGAGCAAGGATCAAGCTCATGACCTACGGGAAGGGCGCCCTGCGCCTCGCAGCGTGAACAGCCCGGCGCCGGCGGTGTCGCCGGACGGCTGGGGGTGGTTGGAAGCGGGCATCGTCTCGGGCGATCTTCTGGTCCCCGGCAATCATGCGCGGTCTTGGATGTTCGGCACGGTCCAGGCCGACCCGGATGGGCCGACGACCCATCGTCTGCTGGCGTTTACGACCGATGGCCGCGCATCGGTGCGCCGGACGGTTTTTGAGTTGCTGGCCCAGTTGTGTTTCCAACATTCCGAGTGGCCTGTGGTGGCATTCGCCGCCGAGTCGGCCTTGAGTGACGCGGACCTGGCGGTACGGCGTACCGCGGCGGCGTTGCTGGTGCACACCGGCGAACTCGGTCGGGCCATGGCGGCGTTGAACGCCTCGATCGATCCGGTCGTCCGGATCGTCCTCCTGCGCGCCGTACTCCGGCGCACGATCCCGGGGCATCAAGCGACCCTCGAACGCCTGCGGTCGGATCCGGTTCCGGCCGTTCGGCTGTTGGCCAACGTCGCGCTGTTGAGCAGGGAAGACTCGGCGGCCTGGTCGGCGTTGGACGCCGCGATCCGGGCCGATCTCGAAGCCTCCATCGGTGTCCTGAACGGGCCGGAATCCCGTTTTGCGGAGACTGCGGGTGAGCTCTGGGCGCGGGCGCTGATCGGTCTCGACCGGGAGCAGGACTGCTGTGCCTGGGTGGAACGGCTGGCGAATCCGGCCAAGAGCCCGCAGGTCAGGCTCGAAGGCGTACGGATAGCGGTTGCAGCGATGCGTGCGTGGCGTGCCGCGCCCGGCCGGGTGGCGCCGATACTGACCGGTCTGCTCGGGGAGGAGCCTGCTGAGGTGGGGTCGACGGCGCTAAGAGCGTTGGCGTTGTCGTTGACCGCGTCCCGGCTGCGCGCCGACGATCTCGCGGCGGTGATGGACGACCCTGAGCTCGGCGCGGTGGCCGCCACCGCGCTGGGCTGTGTCGGCGACCACCGCGCGGTGCCGCATCTGGTACGGCTGATGCTCTCCGACAGTGACGAGCCCCGGCTGGCGGAGGCGTTCCGGGCGGTTGCTCGGGCAGGCGCTGACCCGCAGGCGCCGGTGGCCGCTGCCCGGCAGATCCTGGCGGCGCTGCCGGCTTCCTGCTCGCCGGAACTGCCGATGCGCGTGCTGGCCGCGTTCGGTCCGGCTGCGGCTGCAGCCGTGCCGGAGCTCATCGCCAGGCTCGAGGGAGCCGAGAACGACACTCCGGATTGGGCGTTCTACGTCCTGGGACAGATCGGTCCCGCCGCCGCAGCTGCGGTCCCGCAGCTGCGGGACTACCCGACGCAAGGCGCGACGTCCGCCCTTCTCAAAGTCACGTCGGACCGGGCCGTGGCCGAACGGTACCTTGCCGGACGCCCGGAAGAACTTCGCCGTGACCGCTTTGCATCGGAGCTGCTGACCTGGCTCGCCGAGCACGGCGGGCTCACCGTCCGCCAGCACAAGCAACTGCGGAGTCTGTTCAGGGTTCCCGGATTCGAGCAGGTGGAATCGGCCGGCGCACTGTGGCTCCACGAAGGTCCCGCAGCCGCCGATGAACTGCTGGCGGTCCTGCCGAAGTACCTGTCCGACGACCTGCACGGGCCCAAGGTGCTGCGGGTATTCACCGCGATGGGGTCACATGCCCGGCCGATACTCGACCGGCTGGATCGGTTCATAGCCTCGCGGCGTCGAGCGGGATTCAATATCGGCGATGACGGCGCCGAAATGCGCGCGGACGAGATGTTGCTCGCCGCGACGATCGCCGCCCGTGAGCAGATCTCCGGACAGCGCAGTAAGGCGAGGGTCTAGCCACCGCGCGGGCGTACTCTTCTGCCGCGATGGTCGCGCACTATTGATAGCCGGCAGCCAGGCTTACAGCGAAGGCAGGGGATCTCCGGCAGCTGGACTGACGCGGTTATCCAGGAAGTAGCTGTAAACCTGCAAATGGGCCTCCAAATCACCGTCGAGGTAGACGAGGTAATCGGCCAGCCCAGTCGCGACCTCTCGTTCGTCGGCGCGGTCGGAGACGCTCCATCGCCGAAGTTTTGTTGTGATCCACTCGCGCACGCGTCTGCGGTCGCGCCACCACTCGCGCACGAGGCTCGGCGTCCATTGCCTGTCACCGTCACATGCCCAGCCAGCCCACGGATCCTCCTCGGCGGCGGCGATGACAGCGCGTAGTTCCTCGATGTTGCCTGGCTGGCGGTAGAGGAACTCCTGTTCGTAGTCGATGTCGTCGCCATAGAGCACGTGTCGCGGCGCGTGCAGCCGACCGACCCAGCAGTTGTCAGTCATGGCGCCATAGAACGGGCCGGGGATGTTGCGCCAGTTGCGCTCCTCCCACTTGCCTTGGAACGTCGCATCGACACCGCGCTCCCACGCGGCGTTACGGGGTTGTGATGCGAACACAGCCTGGACGTGTGGCTGCGTAGCCCAGGAGCCTTACGCCGAGGTGATCGCTGGTCATGGTCATCCGGCCGGTGCATACTCACTGCCCATGACATACGACCTCGCCGTTTGGGAAGGCGACCGCCCGGACGAGTCGGACGCGGCGCGGGTGTTCGCCACGCTGTACGACCGGTATATCGGCGGAGGCGACTCGCCACCCACGCCGGCAATCAGGGCGTATGTGGAGTCGCTGCTGGACAGGTGGTACGAGATGGGCGACCCACGCGATCTCGATGACACGAGCCCATGGTCCGACGCGCCCCTGATGAATGACGCGTCAGGCCCGATCGTCTACTTCGGCATGCGGTACAGCATGGCCGACGAGGTCTCTGCCGCCTGCGCTCAGATGGCCGCCGAACGGGGACTTGTCTGCTTCGACGTGCAATGGAACCAGCTCCGGCCGGCCGCCGACGAGTGAAACGCGCCAGGCTCACCGGGCCGCTTGATCACGTGTCCGGATCTGCCGCTGAGTACGGTTCGATCCCAGGCCTTCCGCTCAGCTTGCGGGCGCTACGTTCGACGGCGTGAAGGCTGCGGACCTTGCTCGACGTTTTCGTACCTATGACGGTTGGCTGCCGCCCGCGGTCGCCGACCGGCTGGCCGAGCACGGGCATCTCGACGAACTGCGGCGCCTGGCCGAGCGAGGCGACTGGTGCTGCGCCGATCGGTTGGCGCGTGCGCTGTTCGAGCGGCACGAACCCGAGGTCGCCATGCGAGTGCTCCGGCCGTTCGTCGACACCGGTTGGTGGCAAGCGGTGGAGGTGCTCGTGGACTTCCACGACAGGCGCGGCGAGACGGATGCCGCGATCGCGCTCGTGCGGGGAGCGTTGGACAAGGGGAGTCCGCACGGAATCGAACGGTTGGCGGTGCTGCTGGCCAAGCGGGGACGCGTGGACGAGGCTGTGGTGCTGCTCCGGCCGTACGCCGGTGAGGACGTGGTGCTCGATGCGCTGGTCGAGCTGACCGAGGGGCACGGATACGACGGCGAGCTCACGGCGCTGGTACGCGAGCAGATCGAGGCTGACAGTCCCGTGAGGTTATGGAACGCCGCGGCGGTGCTCGCCACGCTGCTGGAGCGCCAAGGGCAGGTGGACGAGGCGCTGGAGGTGCTCACCGGGAGCGCCTTCGGCGAGCATGCCGTGTTCGTCAATGCCGTCGAGCAGCTCGCTGACATTCTGGCCAGGCACGGTCGGGAGCGGCAGCTTCGCGGGTTGGTCGCCGGCGGTGGTGGCGAGCACGCCGTCTTCCGGTTGGCCGTCTGGCTGGAGAGCCTCGATCGGGTGGACGAGGCCGTCGAGGCGATGCGGCCCTTCGCGGCGGACGGTTCGCCGAACGTTGCCGCTGCCCTGGCGGAGCTTCTGACCCGGCACGGCCGCGCCGACGAGGCGATCGAAGTCCTGCGGCCGGTGCCGAGGTTGATGGGCGGCGACCCGGAGTGGCTCGTCGGGATCTTGTGCAAGCTTCTGGTCGAGCGAGGCCGGGCCGACGAGGCGCTCGCGGCGATCGACGATCTTGCGGCGCATAGCGGCGGCATCTGGATCGAGCTGCTGTTCGAGCGCGTCGAGGTGCTTGCACGGTCGGGGCGGGTCGAGCAGGCGATCGCCGAGCTGGGCGCTCACCCGGAGGGTGGCACCTGGTACGGGACCTCGAAACTGGCCGGCCTTCTGGTCCTCGCGGGCCGCCCAGGCGAGGCGATCCGGACGCTGGAGTCCGCCGACGACTCCGCGTGGACCACCGCCGAACTGGCCGTGCTCCTGATCGACCAGGGCCGTGTCGAGGAGGCGCTGGCGCTTTTCGCGCCCGAGGAGGCGCCCAAGAGCGAGGAGGGCAGGGCGTTCTGGCGGCGGTTCCACCGCGAGGGCCGTGTCGCCGGGATCGAGCCGCCACGGGCGGCGGACCGGTGAACTGGTCCGAGGTGCTGGACGCGCGGCCCATCGGTGTCGACTGCACATCGACATGCTGCACACGCCCAAGCCGATCACCGCTGAATGCTCAGCAAGGTCCACGCTCATAGCCGCGACCCGCGTGCTGGAAGGCGTCGCGGCCGTCTGCGGGCTGCGATGTCGACGTTCGCCCGGAGGTGCGTCAGTTGGCCGGCACCGCGCCGCCGGCCTGCCAGGTGTTCCAGGGCACGTTCCAGTCGCCGTACCCGTCCCAGGTCGGCATCGTCGGGCCTCCGGTGTTGGTGTAGGTGATCGGGTCGCCGACCTGGGCGAAGTCGAAGTACGCCTTGGCGTTTGCCTCGGTCAGGTTGGTGCAGCCGTGGGAGGTGCTGCGCTGGCCGATGTTGCCGCCGTTCCAGCTGGCCGAGTGGACGTACTCGCCGGAGTTGGTGACCCGTACCGACCACGGAACCTGCTCGTCGTAGCCGTCGCCGACCATGTGTTCGACCGCCTTCTTCTCCATGACGACCTTGGTGCCGTTGAACGTGGGGGTACTCGCCTTGCCCAGCGACACCGGGAAGTCGAAGACCTGCTTGCCGTCGGAGGTCACGACCATCCGCAGGGTCTTGCCGTCGACCTTGCCGACGTTCGCCGGCCCGGTCTTCATGTCGAGGGTCAGGCTGTTGTCGTACACCAGCCCGGCCCCGCCCGACTTGCCCTTCGTGTCGAGGTTCATGGCGACCTCGGCGTGCGCCGGCCAGAACTCGGCCGGGCGGTAGTGTGCCTCGATCGGGTAGCCGGCGTAGATCGTGGACTTCTGGAAGTACCACGCGCCCTGGGCCGGCGCCCCGTTGACGGTGACCTGGGTCGCCGCGTCGAAGTCCTTGGCGCTGGTGATCGACGCCGACAGGTACGCGATGATCGGCATGCCCACGCCGTACGTCGCCCCGTCCTTCTCGTACAGCCGCACGTGCACTGGCTTACCGCTCGGCGCCGGCGACACCGAAGGCGACGCGCCCCCGGCCGGCTGCTGGCCCGACGACGGCGCCCCTGACCACGAGGCCTGCGGCGCGGAGTTCCCGCCGCACGCCGTCAACCCGAGACCAAGGCCGACCAGCAGCGCCGCCACCCGCACGCGGTGAGAAGATCGCATAACCACGACGATGCCCCTTATGCACGCCGGCCGCCACCGCTGTCCGGCTCGACCACATCACAATCGGCCGGATCGAACCTCACTGCACTGTCAGCACGCGGTCCCTTTCAGCCTTCGCCCGGACCTTCACCCCTCAGTACGGCCGGGCGACGGCTTTGATGCAGCGGCAAGCCTTGATCAGCTGCACGCTCATGCCGCGGGTGTTGTGCAGCGGCAGGACACTGCCGGTAACAGCAAGTGACAGGCTCAGCAAGGTCGAGGCTTCCTGTCCTGCCGATGACAGGGCGTTCAAAAATCGATGCCCACGAACCACTCGGAATCGGGTGGCCTGTCGACGCCGAGGACCGTGGCAATTCGGCAACCGCACCTGGGTGCGAGCGGTGGCACCGCTGGCACGGCGGCCATCCTAAGATCGCAGGCTGGAATTGATCTCTGCTCAACCGCTTTCGGACGGCGGGAAGGGGAACCGGCTTACCATGGCGCGTCGGCCGGCGACGACACGCCGGATGCTGCCTGATCTGGAGTTTCGATGCCCTTCACCCTGAGTCATCCCGCCGTGGTCCTGCCACTGAGCCGGGGACCGCTCGTCGCCTCGGCCCTGGTCATCGGCTCCGTGGCACCGGATCTGCCGTACGTCCTTCCGCAAGCCACCTCGGCCGACTGGGGCTGGTACAGCAACTACAACCTGACGTACACGCACGAGCTCGGCACCGGGATACTCTGCGGGACGATCACGGCGCTCCTCCTGGTCGCCCTGTTCCACCACCTGCTCAAACGCCCGTTGATCGCTCTGCTGCCACCGGCCGCCGCCGCCCGTCTGGCCGGCGCCGCCGAGCGATTCCGCTGGTCGGGGCCCCAGCGGTTCGCCTGGGTCGCGGCGTCCGCGGCGATGGGCGTTCTCACCCACCTGGCCTGGGACGCGCTCGTCCATGAGAACGGCTCAGCCTGGTGGTCGCTCCTGCCGGACACCCGGAACGTGACCGAGGGCTTGTGGTGGGTGAGCACACTGGCCGGGGCCGTGGCACTCGCCGTCTGGCTGTGCCGTTGGTGGCGCAGGACGCCGCGGGGATGGTCCGGATCGCTGCGCCCGGCCGTACGGTGGACCGCCCTCGCGGCACTGGCCGTGGCCGGTGTGATCGGGGCCGTCTTCCAGGTCGTGAAGCATGGCGACAACCTGATCGACGCCCTTCGCTCGGTGGCCGTCCTGCGCGGCGCGGTGGGTGGCGCGATGTCCGGCTTCGGGGCGGCTATGCTTCTTTACGCCGTCCTCTGGCGGATCCGGTCGCGGAGCACGAGCGCCCCGGCCGCATAGCGGTGACCCATCGGCGCCGGAGGTCGGCTCGGCCACTGCCGGACGACGATTTGGCTGGTTGCCGTGCCTTAGCGACGGCAAGGTGACCGTCCGCCGGCTCGACGGCGCGTTCAACCTCACCGGCTGGCCGTGGGCCGGCGACGACGGCATCGGCGGGCAGCCGGTCACCCAGTTCAACCTCACCACCGGCCAGCGGCGCAGCCTCAGCGTCCCGGCCGGGCAGGAACTGTTCTGCGGCGCCGCCTAACCCCGACCAACCACTGACCGATTCAACAATCCAGATCAGCCTTTAAATTGACACTCCCCATCCAACATCACGTGCGCACATCTGCCGCGGCGTGCGTGCTGGTGTTCATCGCCGCTCGTGACGCACGGTGATACATGGCCGCCTTTCCTGTCCCCGGCGCTGGCGTAGCACCGCTGGGTGAGCTCGTGCTGCGTGCGGCGACAGCCGCATACCTCGGTCGTTACCGTGGCCAGACCCGGCTGCATAGCGAGTCGGACTTGCGGGTCTTCCTGCGCTGGTGCCTCGACCAGGACCTCGACGCGCTCAGCGTGGTTCGGGTCGACATCGAACGCTACGTGCGCTGGCTACAGGATGTGCGCTGCTACCAGCCGTCCACCGTCTCGCGCCGGCTGTCCGTCATTGTCGGGTTCTACCGGGCCTGTGTCATCGATCCCTGTCGACATGCGAGAGGAACTCGGGGACTTCGCCGCCATGGGGGTAGCGGAGGGTGAGGGCCGCTCGTATGGCGGCGTAGGCGGCCTCCCAGGCGTCCACATCGTCGTCGACTCGATCGAGCAGTCGCAGTTCCTCGGCGAACAAAAGCCCAACGTCCTCGAACGCCGTTTGTGCGCGGACTTGAGCTTGGAGCCAAGGGAAGTCGCTGCCAATTTAAGACGAGGTCGGCGAGCCCGCTCATCGCCGCGGTACAACGACCAGACATCGCCATCAGACGTGCGGCGCGACGGGCATGAACACGCCACTATCTGGCGCATCCCCACGAGGTGAACCGCAGCCGACACCACGCCCGGAGGTCGCCGAGTGATGATCGAGAACAGGTGACGATGCGTAGCGCGCGGTCCATGGGTCCGATGTGGACAGCCATCGCGGAGGGCATACGAGGCTGCCAGGGCTTGGTGAGGCGCTGTCGCAGGGATGACTGTGTCATGACCTTCCGACGCGCCGTCTTGTCAGGCCACCGCAGCAGTGCCCCGGCTTGGCCGATACCCGACATGGCACTCTGCCCACGCTGGGCCTGACAGTCCGCTTGTGTAACTATCGTGCTGACTGTATATAGTGTCCATGTACAGGCGAAGGAGGAACGGAGAGCTCTCGTGCGGGTGGTGTTGTCCAATAGCGCTGGCGTGCCGCTCTATCAGCAGATCAAGGAACAGGTCGGTACGGCCATCCTGTCAGGGGAACTCGCTGAGGGCAGCGCTCTGCCCTCCGTGCGGGCACTTGCTCGTGATCTGCGGATCAGCATCATCACCACCACCCGCGCCTACGCGGAGCTGGCCGCCGAGGGGTTCATCGCAACGGTCCCCGGCAAGGGCGCCTACGTCCTGCCGCTGGACTCGGCGCTCGTACGCGAGCAGCTGCTGCGCCGGGTGGAGGACGGCCTGCAGACCGCCCTGGACGCCGCCCTCCGGGCCGGCCTCGACCGTGAAGATCTCATCCAGATCCTGGACGGATTAATACAGGCCGAGCATGAGTACGCCTCAGCTCAGGAGGGGATGAGTCGGTGACCAGCGATCTCGCGTTCGCCCTACGTGGCGTGGGCTGCGTGGTGGGCAACGGCTTCGCGTTGCGTGATGTGAGCTTCGAGCTGCCGACCGGCTATGTCATGGGTCTGATCGGTGCGAATGGGGCCGGCAAGACGACGACGATCCGTTGCCTGCTGGGCATGCGCGGGATCGAGACCGGCGATATCGAGCTGCTGGGCCACCGGGTGCCCGGACCGGTCGCGCTCCGCCAGGACGTCGGGGTGGTGCTCGACCACACCTATCTCGTGGGCGACTGGCGGCTTTCCGAGGTCGAGCGGACGCTGCGGCCCTTCTACGACCGGTGGGACGCCGTCCGCTATCGACAGTTGCTCGAGGAGTTCGGCCTGGATCTGCGGGCGAAGGTCAAGGACCTGTCCCGCGGTATGGCGATGAAGCTGATGATCGCCGTGGCGCTGTCGCATCGGGCGCGGCTGCTCGTCTTCGATGAGCCGACCAGTGGCCTTGACCCCGTGGCCCGCGATGAGCTCGTCGGTATCATCGGGGACTTCCTGCTCGACGAGGGGCACAGCGTCCTGTTCTCGACGCACATCACCGCCGACCTGGATCGCATCGGCGATTACGTGACGCTCATTCATGGCGGTCGCATCGTCCGAACCGGCAGTAAGGACGAGATCCTGGATGCTTACCGGGTTGTGCGGGGCGGGCCCCACGATCTGAGGGACCTTGTCGGCGTCGAGCTGATCGGCGTCAAGGAGTCATCGAGCGGGGCGCAGGCTCTGGTCCGCACCGAAGAGGCCGACCTTCTCGGCGGGGGCGTCCTCGTTGAGGTCCCCACACTGGAGGAGATCGCCGTCCACATCGGATTGTCGTCAAGGAAGCCAGCGGCAGAAGTGCCCAACGGCCGGCACGAGGAGTTTGCATGACCGCCGTTGCCCGCATGACCGTGCTCCATCTGCGCACCGTTGCGCCGTACCGGACGCAGGGCCTACTGGTGTTCGGCGTGATCGTCCTGATTGATTCCCGCAGCCTGGTAGGTCTCCTACCGGCGCTCGCGCTGCTGCTCGCCCCGTTGGTCGCCGCACAGCCGTTCCTGGTCGCCGACAAGGCGGACCTGCAGACGCTGTACGCCGTCCTGCCCCTGTCTCGCCGCACGGTGCTGCTCGGGCATTACGCCTGGGCCCTGATGAGCTTTTTCGCCATCGTCATCACGGGTACAGCCCTGGCCGCTCTCCTCGCGCAGGCCCAGCACATGGCGTTCGGCGGTCGTAGCCTGGCAACGCTGCTGACGCTGTCCTGGGCGCTGTTCGCCGTCAACATCTCGATCCAGCTCCCATTGCTGATCCGATTCGGATACACCCGCATCAGCGTCCTGGCCACCACCGTGCCGCTGGCGCTGGTCATGCTGGCCGTCATTCGGGTCCACCTGGACCTCGAGTCGATCCAGGACTGGCTGCCACTCTTCTGGGCGGCCGGCGCGGCCGCGATAGCGACGTCCGCTGCCCTGGCGTCGTGTGCTTCGAGCCAACGGCAGCGCTCCTGACATGGCACTGCCGCCGGACGCGCACAAGTCCTCGTTCCAGCATCCACACATCGGCATGAGCGTGGTGACGAGCACGCCGGGGGGTTCCCGATGGTGGGCGGTGCCATGGCCGGTGTGGCTGGTGGCCGGGCTGATGGTCGCCGGGTTGCTCAGCCTGTCGCGGGCGTACGGCTTCCATGGCGACGAGATGTACTTCGTGGTGGCCGGGCAGCATCCCGCGTTCGGGTATGTGGATCAGCCGCCGCTGACGCCGTTGCTGTCGGCGGCGTCGGTCGCGGTCTTGGGGGTCTCGCCCACGGCGGTGCGGATCCTGCCGGCGCTGGAGATGGCCCTGGTCGTGATCATCGTGGGGTTCATCGCCCGTGATCTGGGTGGCTCGCGCCGGGCGCAGGTGCTGGCCGCGGTGACGGCCGGCGTCTCGGGGTATCTCGCCGCCGGGCATCTCGACACCACCACCGAGCCGGACCTGCTGATCTGGGCGGCGGTGATTTGGTTGCTGGTGCGGGTGCTCGCCGGTGGGGACCGGCGGCTGTGGGTGGCGGTGGGGGTGAGCGTGGGCATCGGGCTGGAGAACAAGGACACGCTGCTGTTCCTCGCCGCGGGGCTCGCCGTCGGGGTACTGCTGTGCCGGCGCTGGGAAGTCGTCCGCTCGTCGTGGGTGTGGACCGCGGTCGTGATCGCGGCCGTGATGTGGGCGCCGAACCTGGCGTGGCAGGCCGTGAACGGCTGGCCGCAGCTGACGATGGCCTCGCAGATCGCCGGGTACGCGGCGACGAACCGGGCCCAGGTCCTACCGTTCCTGTGGCTGTTCTGCGGTCCCTTGCTGTTCCCGGTCTGCATCGCGGGCCTGGTCTGGGTGCTGGGGTCGTGGGCGGCCGCGCCGTGGCGACCGCTCGGGCTCGCCGCCCTCGTGGCCATGGCCCTGGACCTCGTCAGTGGCGGCAAGGCGTACTACGTGATCGGCAGCGTCTCGCTGTTCATAGCGGCTGGCGGGATCGTCCTGGACGGGTGGATTGCCCAGGGCCATCGACGGCTCAAGACCGGGGGGTTCGCCGCGGCGGCCGTCGCCTCCGGCGGGCTGATCGCGATCCTGACCCTGCCGGTCCTGCCGGTCGCCGATTACGCCAAGACCACCCTGCCGGCCACGGTGCCCGACGTGGCCAACCAGATCGGCTGGCCGCAGTTCGTCGCGACCGTGGACCAGATCGTGGCCGGACTACCCCCGGCGCAGCGCGACCATGCGGTGATCCTGAGCAATGACTACAGCGAGGCCAGCCCGCTCATCCTCCTCGGCAAGGGACTGCCGCCGGTCTACTCCGGTCACAATTCCTACTGGACCTGGGGACCCCCACCCGCCGAGCGCACTGTCGTGGTCCACGTCGGGGATTGGCGACCGACCAACTGGGCCCGGTACTTCACCGGCTGCCGGGATGTCGCCCATATCGACAACCGGCTCGGAATCGACAACAGCGAACAGGGCGTCACGGTCACGGTGTGCACCGGCATCAGCGCCCCATGGACGACGATCTGGCCTGCCCTCCGCACCGTCAGCTGACCCAGCAAGCCCGCGCTCACTACCGCTCGGCAGGTTGGCTCGGCAAGGAAAGCGCCCAACACAACATCTGGAAATGCCGCGATCCGGTCGTTACGAAACGTAGTGGCAAGTCGGGTCCCCGGCTCGCGGACATGCCGAATTGAGGGCGTTTGACAGCGCGTTGAACGGGACGGCATTCACGGGTAGCTTCTCGACCGTTGTACGCGGAACGCGACAGCGGAGCCGGGCCGCTATGACCCGGCTCCCTTGCTGATCAGTACGCGGAAAGCGACGTGAAGAACTGCCTCAGTTCGCTGGCGAGCAGGTCCGGTTCCTCCAGCGGCATGAAGTGTCCGCCCCTACCTGGTTCGTTCCAATGCCGGATGTCGGTGCAGGCGCGTTCGGCGATCTCGCGCGGGAAGTTGGCCTGCGACGGTTCGGTGCTCACCGTGAACGCGGCGGGCACGGTGATAGCGGGTCGTGGGCTGTTGTGACCAAAGTCGAAGTATTGCCGGAACGAGGAGCCGATCGTGCCGCTCGCCCAGTACAGGGTGATGGTCGTGAGCAGCGTGTCCCGGTCGAAACGGCTTTCCAGGTCCCCGTGGTTGTCGCTCCAGTCTCGGTACTTGTCGATGAGCCAGGCGGCCAGTCCGGCTGGGGAATCATTCAGCGCCGCGGCGATGGTGTCCGGCCGGGTGCCCATGATGGCGCTGTAGCCGCCATCGGTCTGGTCGTACGCCGCTTCGGCATCGAGGTACGCCTGCTCGGCGGGCGACAGCGGGTGAGAGTCGAAGCTGGCCGGGAACGGTGGATGGATCATATGAATACCGGCTACCTGCTCGGGATACAGGGCGCCCAGCCAACCGGTGACCACGCCGCCGACGTCGCCGCCGAAGGCGCCGTAACGCCGGTAGCCAAGGACGTCGGTCATCAACAGGTGCAGCGTCTGCGCCATCGCAGCGCGGGTGAGCGGACCTTTCGGCAGCTCCGAGTACAGAAAGCCTGGAAGTGAGGGAACCACCACGTCGAACGCGTCGGCGGGGTCGCCCCCGTGGCGAGCGGGGTTGGTCAGCCGATCGACCAGCGGCAGCATCTCCACGAAGCTGCTGGGCCAGCCGTGGCTCAGGATCAGCGGCAGCGGCGCGGACACGCCGGCCGGACGCGTCCCGAGTACGCGAAGGAAGTGCATGCGTCGGCCGCCGACCTGGGCCTGGTAGTGCGGCAGCGCGTTGAGTTCGGCTTCCCGAGCGCGCCACTCGAACCCGTCGAGCCAGTAGGACACCAGGTGCCGCAGGTAATCGGGGTCGGTGCCGGCCTGCCATGGCTGATCGCCGCTGCGGTCGGTGAAGCGCGTACGGGCCAGTCGGGCCCGCAGGTCGTCGAGTACCTCGTCGGATACGTCGATACGGAACGGGGAGAAGGTCATTGTTCCTCCGGCTAGGAGGGCGCTTCCCCGACGCGAAGTCAGCGGACAGGGTTGGCCGGGTGGAGCGCCCAGACGTGACATTGGGTGTTCACCGGGCTCACCTCCCCTCATCGCTGACAGCGGTCACTCTACACGTCCTCTTCTGCCGCCGACCGCGCGCTGCTCGTGGAATTGTGGTCACGCTCGGTTCTTGTTCCTCTGCGCCCTGTGCGGCCTTCTGAACTGTCGGCGAAGGGCTGCGATTCAGGCCAGATCGGGCCAGATCCCGGGACCGGCGGTCGGGTCGCTGAACGTCGTTCCGTTCGGCGCCGGCCCGCGGCGGGCCCGCGCGACGGCCAGTTGGTTGGCGATCATGCGGGGACCAAGGTCATGCGTGATGCGCTGGATGTTGCTCACCGGCTGCCCTCTGACCGTGATCTCGCGCGGGGGCGGCGGTGTGTCCTGCTGCGCAGCTTGGTACGCCGCGCTGACGTGCTCGGCTCGAGCCGCCAGTTCCGCGACCGGGTGGCCCCCACCGTAGAGCGCGGCGTAGACGTCTGTCTCGAGGGTGATCGCTTCGGCCTCCCAGTCGGCCGGCTGGTCCGGCCGGGCGCCACCGGCGCGGTAGGCCGCCGCGGAGCGAGCCTGTGAGGCCAGGCCCCACATGCCGGCTGTCACCTCGGCGAACGGCTCGTCGTCCGGATCGAACTCGTATGCCCGCGGGGCGGGAATCACGGGAAACCCGAACGCGCGCACCAGCTCGAAGGTCTGCTCGACCGGGTTGAGGTATGGGCCGTTCGGGTCGTCCCGCCATTCGAGTGGGTAGCGCAGAGCGCGGTCCAACCGTGCAGCCGACAATGTCAGGCCGGCACCGCAGGCCCAGTCGGCGATCTGCGCTTCTAGGGCCTCCAGCGTGCCGCCGGCCCGCACCCGCGGCCGGTGCAGCATCCCGCACTTGACCTCGGCCGA
>NZ_JBICTV010000067.1:0-17596 GCF_043197855.1 Dactylosporangium sp. NPDC048998 | reverse complement strand
CGCAGCTTGATGCACCACGCCGCCACCGGCGCCGACATCGACCCCGACCAGGTGTCCTTCACCCGCACCCTGCGCCTCGTCCGCCGCCAGGTCACCACCCAGGCGGCGTTTTCCCCCCTCACGACTGACCCGGGCACTACGCCGAGCCATCCGTGAAATCCTGCGCCACCTCACCACCCGCCGCCCCCGCAGCAACCCGCGCGTGATCAAACGCAAGATGTCGAACTGGAAACTCAAACGAGCCCACCACCGCGACCCCGCGCCTCCCGACCACACCATCACCGTCGTGGAAGCCACCAAACCCAGCCCCGCCAAGCGAAAGAAACCCAACATCACGTCTTAAGTCAGCGGTATTGGGACTAGACCCCAGACTGACGCCGCCCGCCCGCGGTCAACGGTGTCAAGATAGGGCCGGTTGTGGCTTTTCTTGACGCATGTCCGCCCGACTCTTAAAGTTCAACCTGACGTTTCGGGGTGCGGAAGGGGCGGACGATGCGGGTCGGATACGTCAGGGTCAGCACGGTCGACCAGAACACCGTCCGTCAGCTCGAAGGGATCGACGTCGAGCGGACGTTCACCGACACCGCGTCCGGGAAGGACACCGCCCGCCCGAAGCTCGATGAGCTGATCGCGTTTGTCCGCGACGGCGACACGGTGATCGTGCACTCGATGGATCGCCTGGCGCGCAACCTCGACGACCTGCGCCGGCTGGTACGGACCCTGACCGGTAAGGGCGTGCGGGTGGAGTTCGTCAAGGAGAGCCTGACGTTCACCGGCGAGGACTCGCCGATGGCCACGCTGCTGCTGTCGGTCATGGGCGCGTTCGCCGAGTTCGAACGGGCGCTGATCCTGGAACGCCAACGAGAGGGGATCGCCGCGGCCAAGCAGCGCGGCGTCTACACCGGCCGCAAGCCGGCGCTCACCGCGGCGCAGGCGCAGCAGCTCCGGGAGCGCGCCGCAGCCGGCGAGCACAAGTCCACACTGGCCAAGGAGTTCGGCATCAGCCGCGAGACGGTGTACGCCTACCTGCGGCCGGTGGCCGCCACCGGCCGATCAACTGCTTAGCGTTGTTTTTTCGCTGGAAGCTACGCGCGGCCCAACAAGGGCGCTCTCGGAGGCTAGGTGTGACAACAGAACTCCTCGATCGCGGCCGCGCCCTCGGACTCCTCCGGAGTGGACTCCCAGGGCAACCGTCCCCGCGTGGTGCGGACGGCCGCCCGATTGGCCAGCGGCGACGCATGGATCCGCCGCGCGCTATCCATCTCGTGCTTCAACCGAGCTCGGGGACGTCTGCGACTGTCCGGGTGAAGTTGGGAGTGCGCTTCTCTAGGAAGGCGGCGACCCCCTCCTTGCCGTCGCCGATCGAGGCGTGCCACATCGCGAGGCTGTCGCGGCGGTGGGCTTCGATCGGGTGGGTGGACCCGACGCCGGCGTACAGGAGTCGACGTGCCATCGCCAGTGCTGCAGTCGATCGGTTCTGTACGTAGGACAGCGCCAGTTCCTGTGCAGCCTCCAGCAGGTTCTCTGGCGAGAGAACCGATTTGACCAGGCCGACAGCCAGCGCGTCCTCGGCAGAGATGATGTCGGCCGAATACACCAGGTCGAGCGCATTCTGGAGGCCGACCAGGCGGGGGAGGAAGAACGAGGAAGCCGCCTCCGGAACGATGCCAAGACGCCCGAAGACGAAGCCGATGCGGGCCGCTGACGAAGCGAGTCGAACGTCCATCGCGAGCGTCATAGTGGCACCGATGCCGACGGCAGCGCCGTTAATGGCGGCAATCACGGGCTTGTCGCACTCGTGAATGGCGAGGGTGACCTTGCCTCCCGTATCGCGGACGCCATCCTGATATGGCGCTTCGGTGAGGTGATCACGAAGCGCCGCGGCAGTCGGTCCCGCATCTTCGTCCAAGCCGAAGACGTTGCCTGTAACCGAGAGATCCATACCGGCGCAGAATGCCCTGCCTCGGCCAGTGACGACGACGGCCCGAACCGAGTCGTCCTCTCGGACGGCCCTGAAGGCATGCTCGAGTTCCGATGCCATCGTGACCGTGAAGGAGTTCATTTGATCAGGCCGGTCGAGGATCAGGGTCAAGACTCCGTGCTCGGATACCGACCAATCCAAGGTCTCGAACTGCATTGGTTTCCTCCTTGTGTTGGAAAGCGCGTCCGATTCGGCGCCGGCCATGTCGGCATGTTGGCTTGTGCGACCGCGTGGACCGCGCGTCAGCCCGCGCTGGCGACGAGCTTCGGCAGATCGGCGTTGATCAACGCATGGGCTTCCTTGACGATCGAGTCCACGACGTCGCGACACGAGCGGACCTCGTGGATGAGTCCCTGGGACTGTCCGGTCCACCACATACCGTCGTCCATCAAACCGTTGACGAGCACAGCTTCACGTCCTCGTGCACCGGAGGCCAGGTGGGCGATGTCGTCAAAGCTGGAGTCTGGACGCTGCTCGATATCCCTGATCTCCTCTGAGACCAAATTGCGTGCGACGCGGGCGGTGTTGCGGAACTTCCTGAATACCAGTGTCGTGTCGCGCTCGGTGTTGGCGACGATCTTGTCCTTGACGTTGTCGTGCACCTGCGCCTCGGTGGTGGCAACGAAACGAGTGCCCATGTTGATTGCGTCCGCACCGAGGGCGAGAGCCGCAACGAGGCCGGCACCGGTGGCGAATCCCCCCGAAGCAATCGTGACGATGTCGACCTTCGAGCTGACGGCCGGGATGAGTACGAGGCCGGGGATATCGTCTTCCCCTGGGTGCCCTGCGCACTCGAATCCGTCGATAGAGATGGCGTCGACGCCCATTCGCTGCGCCGCCAGTGCGTGCCGAACAGCCACGGCCTTATGAACGACCTTGATTCCGGCGTCCTTCAGGGCTTTCACATGCTCGGCCGGATTAGCTCCAGCGGTCTCCACGATCCCGACACCGTTGTCGATGATGACTTGTCGGTACTCGTCGTATGGGACGGGCTGTACGGTCGGCAGAATGGTCAGGTTTACGCCGAACGGCCTCGTGGTCAGTGATCTGGTGCGAGCGATCTCGGCGTCGAGATCTGCCGGCGTAGGCTGTGTCAGCGCGGACAGGAAACCTAGGGCTCCGGCATCGGCGACCGCAGCAATGAGCTCCGCCGTACCCACTCCGGTCATCCCGCCGCAGACAATCGGGTGCTGAATGCCGAATTCTTCGGTGAAGCGCGTCTTAAACATGAAGGCCGGCCCCTTGGTAGTCGACAGCGTCGATCACCGAGCGCTGTGGATCTTGGTCGCCATGGGCCCGTTGGGCTCCATGGGATTGGTCTGTCTGCCCGTCCTCGGACCGGATGGTCCGTCACCAGGAGCGGACGATTGGCTGGCGCAAACTGGTGGCCGGCGACAGCGGGGTCGCCTCGTCCGTACCCTGCACACCGTCGTCGCGCAGGCCCGTGGTCTAGGCCTGAGGATGATGCTCAGTGCATAACCGGTGCCCGAGCGAGGTCTCGTTGCTTGCGGGCACCGCCAGACGAGCACCACTATCGATCGCCAGGTTCAGGAGCCACTCGGCCCGGGGGCTTGCTGAGCAAGGGGGTAGCACACGTGACCGTCGTCTGCAGTGTAGGTGGATCTTATGCGCGGCCGAGGTAGCGATTGAGCACATTGCAGGTCACACGCTCCACCATCGGATCCTGCCTGAGTAGCCCGGCCACCCACTCACAGCTTCCTGCGTTGAACACCTCTCCCTCGCCACGTATGAAGTTGACGATCATCCCGCTGCCACGCTTCATCTTTTCAATGTGGTCGTCGGTCACCTCGCCGAACAGCAGCTCAGCGGCGGCACGAACTTCCTCGTCCCCGAATTCGAAGTCCTCCCGCGAAAGGCCGTTGCTCCATTCCGCCCAGCTGGCCATTCCTACCGCGAGGATTTCGAGGCCATCTGGTGCGCCACTTGACGGCGAAGGGTAGGGCAGTCCGCCGCGAATCTCGTAATCGAGCCCATCGACTTCGTAGCCGAAGATGTGGCTCTCCGCACCGAGCACATCGCCATAGAAGAGCCCGGTGTCGGCGAACGCCCAGTGCTCCGGCCTGTAGATGGGGAAGCCGCGCGCTCCGCGCGGCACGTTGCCCTGCCAGCCGGCATAGGGACCGTCGGTTGCATTCAATCCGAAAGTCCGTGCGCCAGGACGGCCGACCTCTGGCGCCTCCCAAAAAGTCGCCGTTCGAGTGATCCGCCCAGCGTTGTACAGCGGGTCTAGGGCGCGAGCGCGGTCCTTGTAACAAACCTGCAGTCGTCCCTCGTCCTCGAGCCGTATCTGCCAGGCGAAGTTCCCAGCAAACCGGGCCACACCTCCGCCCTGCTCAACATAGGCATCAACCGCGTCGCGCATCTCCCAAGTCCAGTACTCGTCATGGCCCACGATCGTGACGCAGTCATATTCGGACAAGATTTCAGGAGAGAAATGCAAGTCATGCTGACTGATGAGATCGACGTCATAGCCAACACGCTCGGCGAATCGCAAGAAGTGTCGGTCGTAGGTCGCCCACCCCGCCGAGGCGTACTTCTTCGAGTGACCAGTCGCGTAAGCCCACTCCTTGTGCACGTGACGGGGCGCCGTCTTGGGCGGCACCATCACCTCCAACGGGACACGGGGAGCCTCCGGCGGTAGCGTGACGAAGCCACGTGCCCACGGGCGTTGCGTCGAGACGCGAGGCGACCACTCGTTTCGACCCGGGCCAGTGATCCCGTCGTAGTGGTTGGATCCCCCCCACGTGTTGTATGCAAGCCAAGTACTGGTCGCCGCTACTTGCAGTACGCGACCCGCCTTGCGTTGACCGAGCTTCGGCCGCACGATCAGGAGATGCTGATAGTGGATGGGCCGATCATCACGACCCTGCGCCGTTAGCTTCAGTCGGTAGCCGCCGGACGGCCAACCTTCTCCAACCTCGAACTCGAACGTTGTTTCCCAACCACACCCTTCGACCGAGCACTGATCAGGCGTGTCCTGCCAACCTGCGACGAGATCACTCTTCTCGAAGACCTTTATCTCAACTGCGCCATCCCGAAAAATCTCGAGGGAAAAACGCGGAGCCGTTGAGCTCACCTGCAACCGAACCAGTTCGCCCGGACCATATGACATACGATCGGTGTAGCACCAGATTTCACCCCGAGACCCGTCCATGCCCGGCCATTCATAGAAATGGTTTAGCCATGCGAATCGGCGCTCTTCGGCGGTCAGGCCAAAATCGGGGAAGTTCGTCGGAAGTCCGTTTCCCATTGCAAGCCCTACGATTCCTATCTCTAATTTTCCGTGGTGGTTATTTGGTCAAATTTCGAGCGCGCAGAACCGCCGCGCCAGCGACCACATCACCATTACTCGGGCAGCTGTCACCCAGTCGGCCATAAGCCAGGAACGAGCGTGGATTCGGGCAAATCACGGTAGATCTTTAGGTCATGATCGGCAGGCTCTCGTTCGCTTGGTAGGCATCCAGCCTGGTTGGTGCTCGTCGGTGCAGACGAGGTCGTCAAACAACGACATCAGTCGATCCGTGGGCTATTGGAAAGGAGCGTGCGGGTGTAGTCCTCCTGCGGCTGGTCCATGACGCGCACGACCGGACCGGCCTCGACGACTCTCCCGGCCTGCAGGATCTCGACTCGCGCGGCGATCGAACGGACCAGCGCAAGGTTGTGGGTGACGAAGAGCATGCTGATGCCCTTGTCTTTGCGGAGCCCCTCGAGCAGGGAGACGATGGAGCCCTGGACCGACACGTCGAGGGCCGAGGTGATCTCGTCGCAGATCATCACGTCCGGCTCGGCGGCCAGGGCCCTGGCGATCGCGACACGCTGGCGCTCGCCGCCGGAGAGCCGGTTGGCCTGGTAGTGCAGCATCTGCGGGCCTAGTGCCACCTGCTCCATCAGCTCCACTACGCGGTCAGTGGCCTGCTTGCCCTTGGCGAGGTCGAACAGCTCCATCGGCCGCTTGATGATCTGCTCGACGGTCAGGCGCGGGTTCAGCGAGAGATAGGGGTTTTGGAAGATGTACTGGATGCGGCGGCGGTCCTCGGCGCTGCGCCGGCGGGCGCTCGTCGCGAGTTCTCGGCCCTCGAAGGTGAGCGTGCCGGTCCAGTCCTTGTGCAGACCGCCCACACAGCGGGAGATCGTGGTCTTGCCGCTGCCGGACTCACCGACCAGGGCCACGACCTCGCCCTTGGCGAGGTCGAAGGCGACATCGTGGACGACCTGCTTGCGGCCGTAGAAGATGTTCAGTCCGTCGACGGAGAGGATGATGTCCCGCTTCCGGTCGGGGTCGGCGTCGGGCACGGTGCCGCGGTTGATGTCCCAGGTGCCGATTTCGTCGGTGCGGATGCACCGCACCTGGTGCCCAGGCGCGACCTCGAGCAGCGCCGGGACCTGCTGGCGGCAGTCATCGATCGCGAAGGAGCAGCGGTCGTTGAACCGGCAGCCGCCGGGGCGAGCCCCCGGGGCAGGCGTGCGGCCCGGGATGCCCTTGAGGTCGCGGGCCTGACTCAAATGCGGAATGGAGTCGAGCAGCGCCCGGGTGTAGGGGTGCGAGGGGTTGGTGAAGATCGTCTCCTTGGGGCCGAGTTCGGCGATCTGGCCGGCGTACATCACGGCCACGCGGTCGGCGATGTTGGCGACGACCGCGAGGTCGTGGGTGACGTAGAGCGCGCTGACCCCGTGTGCGCGGCACAGCTCGGCCATAGTGTCGAGCACCAACTTCTGGGTCGTTACGTCCAAGCCGGTGGTCGGCTCGTCGAGCACCAGCACCTTCGGCTTGGGCAGGAACGCCATCGCCAGCGCCACGCGCTGCACCTGGCCGCCGGAGAGCTGGTGGACGTAGCGCCTGAGGAACTCGTCGTCGTTGGGCAGCCCGACCTCGGCCAGACCGTCGCGCGCGCTCTGCAACCGGGACTCGGCGGTGCCGATGCCACGCAGCTGCTGGAGCTCGACGATCTGCTTGCCGATCCGGATCGCAGGGTTGAGAGCAGAGGCGGGATCCTGCGGCACGTAGGCGATCTCGGCGCCGCGAAGCTGGCGCACCTGTTTCCACGGCAGCTTGAGAATGTCGCAGTCGCTGAGCAGAACCTTGCCGGAGGAGATCACCGCTCCGGCCCGCGCGTAGCCGAGCAGTGAGGTGCCGACAGTGGTCTTGCCGGAGCCGGACTCCCCGACCAGCCCGACGACCTCGCCGGGGTGCAGCACGAGGTCGATGTCGTCGACCACATTGACGCGCCGGCCGGTCAGGGAGACCCCGAGGTCCTCGATGACGAGCCCGCCGGTCAGTGTCACGCTGTGTGCGGTGTCCGGGGTGGTCGTCGTATACATCAGTCATCTCCTCTCTGCGTGGCCTGGGCGAGACCGTCGGCCATCAGGTTGGTGGCGATGGTGAAGATGGCGATCATCAGCACCGGGGCGACCACCGCCCACGGCTGGGTGGTGAGACCGAGCCGGTTCTCGTTGAGCATCTGCCCCCAGTTGGCCGCCCCCGCGTTGGTCGAGAAGCCGAGGAAGCCGAGGGCGGCGACCAGGCCGATGGAGTACGTGAGCCGCAGCCCGGCCTCGGCCAGGAGCGGGCCGGTCATGTTCGGCAGCACCTCCGCGACGATCACCCGGGAGCGCTTCTCACCCAATGCCTCGGCGGCGAGCACGAAGTCACGACTGACGATGCCGAGGGCAACACCGCGGGCGACGCGGGCAACCCGCGGGGCGTGCGAGACCCCGACGAGCAAGACGATGATCCACGATGCGGGATCGTCAATTGCGGTCAGCACCACCAGCGCCAGCAGGATCTGCGGGAAGGCGAGCACCACGTCGTTCAGGCGCATGATGATCTCGTCCCACCAGCCGCCGCCGTAGGCCGCCACCACACCGATCAGCACACCGAGGACCATGCCCAGCAGCGTGCCGAGCACCGAGATCACCAGGATGCTCTCGCCGCCGTGCATGACCCGGCTGAGCACGTCCTGACCGAGGTAGTCGGTGCCGAAGGTGCCCTTCTTGGAGTATGGCGGACCGGCGGTCTCGTTCTGGCCGTAGGGTGAGAAGTGCGGCGCGATGATCACGAACAGCACGATCAGCACGGAGACCGAGAACCCCAACGCGAACCGCTTCTGCCCCAGGGCGCGCCGGAAGAACGACACGCGGGCCGCGCTCGCCCTCGCGGCCGGGACGGTGATTGGCGTGGTGTCTGCACTCATGAGGAGATCGCCGTCCTCGCGCGAGGGGTGAGCAGGATGGACAAGACGTCAGCGAGCAGGTTCACCACGACGTAAACCCCGGCGATGATCATGCTCAGCGCCTGCACCATCGGCACGTCGTGGTTGCGGACCGAGTCAACGAGCTGCGCGCCCACGCCGGGGTAGGAGAACAGCGTCTCGACCAGCACCACGCCACCGGCCAGCCAGGCCAGCTGAAGCGCGATGACCTGGACGCCAGGCACGATCGCGTTGAGCAATGCGTGCTTGCGAACGACGACCCCTTCGGGGATCCCCTTGAGCCGGGCCAGCTCGACGTAGTCGCTGTCGAGCACCTCGAGCAGGGTCGACCGGACGATGCGCGAGACATAGGGCGCGACAGCCAGGACCAGTGTCGTGACCGGCAGCACCATGCCCTTGGGCTGGTCCCACGGATGCCCGCCCGTCGACGAGATCGTGACCGCCGGGAAGAGGTGGAACACCGAGGTGGCGAACAGCGCGACGAGCAGGATGCCGGTCAGGAACTCGGGCAGCCCTGCAAGGGCCAGCAGGATGGTCTGGATGACGGTGTCGGGCCGGCGGCGGAAGTGGGCGGAGACCATCGCGATCCCGAATGCCACGGGGATCATCACGGCGGCCGAGAGCACCACCAGCACCAGGGTGTTCTCGACGTTGGCGGAGATCTGCCCCCACACCGGTCGCTGGTTGGCCAGTGACGTGCCGAGGTCACCCTTGCAAAGGCCGCCGAGCCAGTGGAGGTAGCGCGAGACGAGGTTTTCGTTGGAGTGCAACTGCGCCCGAAGCTGCGCCACTCGGCCGGGGTTGGAGTTGTAGCTGCGACCGAGGATCGCCCGCACCGGGTCCCCGAGCGCGGCAGTGGCCAGGTACACCAGGATCGAGACCAGCCAAAGGGTCAGGACGGCCAGCCCGACCCGGCGCAGCAGCCAGACGGTCCAGGCCGCTGCACCGGACCGGCCTCGCGGAGGCGCGACGTCCTCCAGCGGGTTCGGGAGTGTCGCCACCTGAGTCATGTCAGACCGACACTTTGTTGAACTTGTAGTTGCCGAGCGGGAGGTACCTGCTCGGCTCCAGCCCCTTGACGTTCGAGGCGTAGCCGTCGACCTGCTTGTGGAAGCCCCAGATGATGTAGCCGCCCTCGTTGTACTCGATCTCCTGGGCCTGGTGGAGCAGGGAGTTTCGCTTGCTCTCGTCAAGCTCCGCCACGGCGGCCGCGATCAGGCCGTTGAACTGCTTGTTGTCGAAGTGCGTCTCGTTGTAGAGCCCGTTCGGCAACGCGGACAAGCCGGCCTGGTTGATGTAGTTGCGGGTGTACCAGAAGTCCTGGGCGAAGGGGTAGGACAGATAGCTGGCGTCGTAGAACGGGTCCTTCACCGTGACCTTGACCTGCACGCCCGCGGCCTTGGCCTGCTGGGTGAACAGGTTGGCGGCCGCAACGGCGGCCGAGCTGATGTCGTTGCCGGTGAACAGCTCGACCTGCAGGCTTTCGTGGCCCGCCGATTTGAGTAACGACTTGGCTTGGTCGATGTCCTGCACCCGCTGGGGCAGGTCCTTGGCGTAGGCCGAATCGAATGGCGCGTACAGGTCGTTGCCGAGCGTACCGTAGCCGCTCAGCACCTGATCGATCATCGCCTTGCGGTCGACGATCAGCCGCACGGCCTGCCGGACCCGCACGTCGTTGAACGGCGCCGTGTCGACCCGCATGGTGAACGGCTCCCAGTCGCCGGTCTCAGCGATCAGCACACCGCCGCCAGCACCCTTGATCGTGTTGATCAGGTTGTAGGGCAGGTTGTCGATGGTCTGGATCTGGCCGGCCTGCAGCGCGTTGACCTTCGCGTTGTCGTCGGCGAAGTTCTGGATCTGCAACTCGTCGACGAACGCCTTCTCGCCCCAGTAGTCGGCGTACCTGGTGAAGGTGCTGGTCTTGCCGGGCTGGAACGACTTGTAGCGGAAAGCGCCCGTGCCGATGGGGTTGTTGGGGTCGAACGTGCCCTCGGGGATGATGCCGCAGCCATACTCGGCCAGCAGCGAGTCGAGAACCGCGAACGGCGTGCGCAGGACCAGCTGCAGGGTGGTCTTGTCGACGACCTTAGTCGACTGGAAGTCGATGAGCTTGGCGAGCTGGGTGCCGGCCATCATTGGCTTCTCCGGGTTGGCAAAGCGCTGGATGCTCTTCCACGCGTCGTCGGCCGTCACGTCTTTGCCGTTGTGGAAGGTCACGCCCTGGCGCATCGTGATCGTCCAGGTCTTGCCGTCCGTAGACGGCTCGACCGACTCCGCCAGTGCGGGCACCAGCTGGTAGTTGTTGTTCAGGAACAGCAGCGGCTCGTATAGGTTGCTCACCCGGGCGACGTCCGCGTTGGTTCCCGGTTGGTGCGGGTCGAGGGTGTCCTTGCTGGTGGCGCCGGTGGCGCCGTGGATCAGCAGGCCGCCCGACTTGCTCTTGCTGCCGTTGCTCGCGCCGTCACCACCGCACGCGGTGAGCAAACCGCTGCCTGCGACGACCGCGGCACCCATGCCGAAATACTTCAGCAGCTGACGGCGGGAGACATCCGGGAGACCAATACCGGGCTGGTTCATTTCTGACTCCTCTGGGAAGTAGTGTGAGCGGTGGTGGGGTCCTCTCGCTCCTATTCGCGACGTCCGGTGGCTGCTCGACCAGCTCGAAGAGGTCGAAGATGCGGCACCCCGACAAGCTTCAGCGGCCTTTCCAGACCGGCTTGCGCTTCTCGGCGAACGCCTTGAAGCCCTCGAGTCCGTCCTCGGAGCCGTAGAGAGTGTCGACCGTGGGCAACTTCCGCTGGGTCACCTGATCGAACACCACCTGGAAGCCCTCGGCGACTCGGGCGACCTCTTTGATCGCGGCGAAGACCAGCGGAGGACCGGACGCCAGTAGGCGCGCGACCTCCCAAGCCTTGTCCATGACGGCCGCTTCGTCGGGCAGTACCTCGTTGACCACGCCCCATCGGTGTGCCTCCGACGCAGGCATCCACCGTCCAGTGAGGAGAAGATCCATTACGACGTGGTACGGCATCCGCTTCGGCAGCTTGACCGTCGCCGCGTCGGCGAGCGTGCCGGCGTAGACTTCCGGCAGCCCGAACTGAGTCGGTTCCGAGGCGTAGATGAGGTCACACGCGAGAGCGATTTCGAAACCGCCGCCCATCGCGAGTCCGTGAACTGCGGCGATTACGGGCTTGTTCAGGTCGGGCAACTGCTGCATACCGCCGAATCCGCCGATGCCGTAGTCGCCGTCGACCGCGTCCCCAGCAGCACCTGCCTTGAGGTCCCAGCCGGCGCAGAAGAACTTCTCGCCCTCGGTGCGCAGGATCGCGACCCTGAGGTCCGGGTCGTCGCGAAAGCCTGCGAAGACCTCGCCCATGATCCGGCTCGTGGCCAGGTCGATCGCGTTCGCCTTCGGCCGGTCGAGGGTCACCTCGAAGACCCCGTCCTCCGTGCGCGTACGCAGCACGCCGTCGCCATACACCTGCTCATTCATATGCTCAGCCCTGTCCGGGGCTGCAGCACGCCGCGCAATGATGTGGCGTTGGCTCCTTGACGTGCCGTCGCAGATGCGCTCCGGGCGGATGCCGCGCCAGATGCGCTCAAGGGCAGCCCCGCCTGCTGGCCCAGGTTCATCGGACCTCGCCAGCACCGGCGTAGTCGAGCAGGCCGCTCGATCCCCGCTTGGCGAATTCGTTTCCGATGATGAGCTTTTGGATCTCCGACGTTCCTTCCCAAATTCGGTCGACCCGCACTTCACGCCACAGCCGTTCGACGGGGTTCTCCCGCATGTAGCCGCGCCCGCCGAAGACTTGGACGGCGTTGTCGAGACAGCGGTTGGAGGCCTCGCTGGCGCTCAGCTTGATGACGGCTGCCTTAGCGTGCAACGCCTTGCGGTCGAGGCCATGGTCAGCCTCCCAGGCGATCTGATAGACGAAAGCGCGGTTAGTGAGGATGTCGGCGGCGTTGCGTGCGAGCAGGTCCTGAATCAGCTGGAAGTTGATCAGGCGCGAACCGAACTGCTCACGCTCACGAGCCCAGTCGGTGGCCAGGCGCGTAGCGCGGTCGGCTGCGCCGAGGGTGCGCGCACCGATCATGATGCGCTCCTCGACGAACCAGTCGCGAGTCAGCTCGAACCCCTGACCGACTTCTCCCAGCATCTTGTCGGCCGGCACCCGGACATCGGTGAAGATGAACTCGGGGTGCTCGTAGACGAAGCTGTGGGTGAAGCGAGGAACCCGCTTGACCTCGACACCGGGCGTGTCCCGGTCGATGAGGAACATGGTGGGCGCACCGTCGACGCTGCACAGCGTGATGATGAAGTCCGCGATGTCCCCGAGCGTGACGAAGATCTTCTCACCGTTGACGATGTAGGAGTCGCCGTCCTTCACCGCCGTCGTGGCGATGTGGCGAGCATCGGAACCAACGTTCGGCTCGGTGATCGAAACTGCCGACCGACGGTCACCGAGAACCTCTGGAAGACCGTACTCCTCCCATTGCTGGGGTGTACACGCCCGGAGCGCGTTGGCCGGCCGCCAAGCGGTGTCCCAAAGAGCTCCGGTGAGCCTGCCGATCTCCTCGGACACGATGGCCTGATCCGTCACTGATGGGCTAGGACCTCCGAGCTGCCGGGGCATGTTGACGGCGGCAAGGTCGTGATCCAGGACGAGCTGCTTCACCTTTGCGTGCTGTGCCGGGGTGAGCCCGTTGTTCTCCTCGCAGTCCTGCTCGAAGGCGTACATCGCCTCCGTCCACGCGCGAGCGCGCATCTTCAATTCGATCTGCTGGGACGTCATTCTGAAGTCCATTGCTGGCTCCTATCGGTAAGTCGAGCAGGGTCGTTCGTCGGCCCTGTGCGGCGTCGTCGGGTATTACGGCTGCGGCCGTCCGGCCCAGCGAGCTGGCCGGGTCGCGGTGGCGATCGGCCGGCGGAGCGCGCTCGCTCACCGCACGTCACGACGGCAACCGCCGCCCACCGCACCGCTCGGAAGCACAAGGCACGCCCGCGAGCGGTTCAGGTGAGCCGAAAGCACATTCGACGGCGGCCCGCGCCGACGAGACCCTCGGGGCGGTGCGGCGTCCGGGGTCGCCGGCACAGCTGCACCGACCGTCGCACCGGCAACGCGTAAGACGCCCACCCCCGGAGTGCTACCTGCTCCCGGGGTCGGTTCCGCTGACGTCTCTCCCCTCGTCATGAGTGCATGACGATTCGGGCATCGAGTCCGAGTGCTCGCTCGGGGGTCACCAGTACCGGGTTGACCTCGATCTCATCGATCTCGGGGTGCTCGACTGCAACGCGTGCAACGGTGACCACTGCGTCGACGAGTTCGTCCAGGTCGAGTGGACGCCTTCCTCTGACTCCATGCAGAAGGGCGGACCCTCGCAGGCTTTCCAGTAGGGATCGGACGTGCGACCTGTCAACTGGTGCGAGCGCGAAGGCAACGTCGTGCAGTATCTCCGAGAAGATTCCGCCGAACCCCACCATGACGACGGGGCCGAAGCGTGGGTCTCGCCGGACCCCGACGACTAGTTCGTGACCTTCAGAGCCGTCCACCATCTGTTCGACACAGAATGCGGGCGGCCCGAGGCGTGCGGTCATATCGTTGATCGCCGCACGCACGTTCTTCTCGTCCGAAAGGGCGAGAGCAACTCCTCCCGCGTCGGACTTGTGCAGCAGACCCATCGCCTTGACGACAACCGGGTATCCGATCTCGGCCGCTGCCTTCGCGGCCTCGTCCGCCTTCGTTACGAGTCGCGCGTCCGGGAATGTGATGCCCGCTTCGCTGAGCAGCGCTCGTGTCTCCCAGTAGTTCGTGCCCGACACTGGCTCCTTGGTGGTGACAAGGACGGGTGGCGTCGGCGCGGGTCGATCGGCGTTCGCAGCGAGCAAGGCCAGTGCCTCACACGCATTCACCACATCTGAGAAGATCGGCACCCCGAACCGCTCGAGGGTCTTCACGGCTTCGCTGTCCGGCCAAAGCGTGTGCACGGCCACTGGCTTTCCGCTCTCAAGTGCCGCTCGGGCCATCTCCTCCGCTGTAGCGACTTCCGCTTCTCCGAACGTGTCGTCGCTGTACCCGCTGTAGCCGCCGAAGTAGCCGGTCAGGAGTACCGCGTCGAGTTCGGCGGTGTCGAGAAGCAGCCGCAATACCCGCGCGAAGGAGGTGATGTCCCGTTCACCTGCTCCTGCCAAGTCGATCGGGTTGAGTACGCCGGCGGACGGGGTGAGTTCCGAGCGTAGGGCGATGGAGAGGTCGGTGGTCAGCTGCGGGACCACCAGGCCGACGCTGGCCGCGACGTCCGACGCAACGGATGCATGCCCACCCGAGTCGGCCATGACAGCGACGCGCCGTGCAGCGGCGCCGTGGAAGGTGCTGAGCAGAGCAAGGAGGTCGCTCATCTCGCGTGGACTCCGGACACGGTCGACACCGGCTGCTCTACAAGCAGCGTCGATGACGTCACTGTTGGAGGTCATCGCCCCTGTGTGAGACGCCGCCCCCCGCATCGAACCCTCGCTACTTCCGACTGTGAGCAGGACGACCGGCTTTCCAGCTGCGACCGCCTCGCCCGCTGCGATGACGAAGTCCCTGCCGTCCCGAAAGTCCTCGCAGTACACGGCGATGAGTTTGGTTTCGTCATGGTGAATGCAGTCACGAATCAGGTCGGCGGCTGTGATGTCGGCCTGGTTGCCAAGTGAAGCGAACCGGGAGAAGCCTAGGCCGTGACGACCTAGGGAGTTGCCGAGTTCAGCAGCGATGCTCCCACTCTGGGAGAACAGGGCCACGTGACCTGACGGGAGTGGGTCCGAGGACAGGTAGAGGCCGCTGCTGCTGTCTTGGACGCCGAGACAGTTTGGTCCGATGAGGACGGCACCGGCCGCGCGAACGCGCTCGACGATAGCCGCTTCGCGAGACCGTCCCTCGACTCCGAGCTCGGCGAATCCAGACGCGATCACAACGATCGCTTTCGCGCCGGCATCCAGCACGTCGTCCACGACTTCCTCTAGACCGCGCGCGGGCACGGCGAGGACGGCGAGGTCAACGGGTCCTGGCAGAGCTCGAACACTGGTGTAGGTCGAGTGCCTGAGTACGGGCTCGCCTTTGCGATTGACCAGGTACACCTGCCGTTGAGCGGGTTCACGAAGCGCATGCTTGCTGATCCAATTGCCGTATTTCGACCCGTCGTTGGAGGCGCCGACGACAACGACCGAGGATGGGGCGAAGAGTGCGTTGAGGTCGCGTGCGCTGCTTGGCCGAATGGTCATGCTTGTCTCCCTACTGCCTGGGGAACGGGGTGACCCGTTCCCCAGGCGTCTACGCCGCCGTCGGCGACGACCGTGGTTCCGGTGACGTACCCGCCGCCGCGCGATGCGAGGAAGGAGATCAGTTCCGAGACCTCATTGGGTTGGCCCATGCGTCCTACCGGGATTCCTTGTTCCCACGTCCGCCGCACGTGTTCGGGGTAGGCCGCTTCGAGGCCGTCCGTGGCGATCGAGGAGGCAGCAATACATATGGTGCGGATTCCATATCGGCTCCACTCCAGCGCCAGACCTGCGGCCATGTTTTCAACGGCCGCACGCGCGGATGTGGCGTGGACCATGTTCGGAATGCCACGCCGGGGCGAGAACGCCATGAAGAAGACGACTCCCGAGAGATTCGGGATCATCGAGCGAACTGCTACTTGCTTGGTCATCGCCCACACCGCGTCGACGGCAATGTTGTGCACGGCTCGCCATCCGTTGGGGCTGATTTCTTCGGCGGGTGCCATGAACTGGCCGCCCGCGTTGTTGACGAGGAAGTCGATTCGCCCGTATTCGGAAATTGCTTTGTCGACTACATGGGTGATCTGTTCGAGTTCACGGAGGTCGGCCTGGATGTCGAGGCAGCTCCCGCCTTGCGCTTCGACCGCCATACGAACTTCGCGCAGAGGCTCTGCGCGTCGACCGCACACCACCACCTTCGCTCCGCCGGCTGCGAACTCGAGCGCTATCGCGCGACCGAGGCCCGTCCCGCCACCGGTGACCAAGACGGCTCGGTCCTCGTGCACGTCGGCGCGCAGTACACGGCTGCCCAACATCACTCCCCATGGCCGGATGCTCTGAATGATGCGTCAGTAAGCCACAGGCATGACCACGTGTCAAGGGCAGGAGCCCAGGCTGGAGGCCACAGATGCGAGCGAACATGCCCTCAAACACTCTGATGCGCGCATCAGCCGAACTGCGCTACAGTAGCCGCCAGAGAGGACGGAGGGACCAGTGTCGACGACGACCAAGAGACTCGGAACCGAGGAGGAGCGACGTGCCGCGATCCTCGACGCTGCATGGAGGTTGATCGCTGAGCGTGGCATCCACGCGGTGCGCGTGGCCGACATCGCGAAGGTCTGCCAGACCAGTGCGGCCAATGTGTACAACTACTTTCCTGACAAGAACGACGTTCTTACCGCTGCCCTCAGACATTGTGTGGCGAGGTCATTCGACAGGCAGGACGCTGAACTGCGACGCATCGACAACGGCTACGAGCGGATGCTCAAACTGATCGACATGGTTGTGCCACGGATAGGCGAACGACGAGACGAATGGTCGATCTGGCTGCAGTACTGGACGGAAGTCTCGCTTCACCCGGAATACCGACCGGTTCACAATGAGTTCTACGAGCGCTGGCGAGACACCGTAGTCCGGATCATGCGACGAGGTCAGCGCCAGGGTGTCTTTCGCGATGATGTCGACGCCACGCGAGTGTCCATGCAACTTACGGCGATGATCGATGGACTCGGCGTCCAAGTGCTGACGGGCGTCCGCGGCATGACCGCGACAACGATGCGCGACCTACTCGTCGACTACGTCGACCGTGAGTTGTTGCCTTGAGCCTGCTGCGGTCAAAACTGGAAGGGAACCTTTCTGCGTTCCCTCCCGTCGCGGCGCCCCCGTCCAATGAACACCGTCGCGCGGCCGTCGCGATCTGCGTGATCGACGCGAAGGAGCCCCACGTCCTCCTGATCAAGCGTGCGGCGAGGGGCCAGAACGCCGGCCAATGGGCGCTACCCGGCGGCCGGGTCGAACCGAACGAAACGCACATCGAGGCGGCTCTACGGGAAACCGAAGAGGAAATCGGGCTCTATGGAGACCTGGATTCTGCGCTTGGCACTCTCGACGACTTCGTGTTTCACAGCGGTCCAGGGTTTGTCATCACTCCGGTTGTGTTGTTCTTTTCAAATGCTGACCGAGTACGCCGCAGCACCGCGGAGGTGCATTCGGTCCATCGCATCTCTCTGGAGCGCCTGACCTCCCCAGAACTGTAACTGTTCAGCTGGTTCCTGGTAGCCAGGTCCGTCCATTGTGGAGATCGGTGAGGGCTTCGAGGGCGTTGATGCCGTGTTTGCGGGTGGTGGA
>NZ_JBICTV010000066.1:0-19324 GCF_043197855.1 Dactylosporangium sp. NPDC048998 | reverse complement strand
CGGCCGCGGCTGGATCTACCTGGACGAGCAACGCCGCCGCTACCGGATCGGGATACGGGTCTGGGAAACCGCGCAAAGCTTCGCCTACCTCGACAACCTCGCCGGCCGAGCCGAACCACACCTACGGGCGGCCCGCAACGAACTCAACGAAACCGTACAACTGGCCGTACTCGACGGCATCGACAACATCTACATCGCCAAAGTCGAGGCCGACCATCCACTGCGGCTGGTATCCCGGGTCGGGATGCGGCTACCCGCCTACGCCACCGGCCTCGGCAAAGTACTCCTGGCCCACCTCGACCAGACGGACGTCGAGGCCCGCCTCAACGGCGTGACCATGCGCAAATTCACCCAGCACACCATCACCACACCACAGCAACTCTTCGACCGGATCAAGGAAATCCGCGAGCGCGGCTTCGGCGAGGACGACGGCGAATACACCCCCGGCGTCTTCTGCGTCGCCGTACCGGTCAGGGACGCCACCGGACGGGTAGTCGCCGCGATGAGCTGCTCCATCCCCCGCGTCCGCCTCGGTGAGGGACCGGCACACCGCGACCACCTGGTCAACACGCTCACCCGGCACTGCCAGGCAATGTCCCGCGACCTCGGCTGGCAAGGCGACGGCCAGTGACCGGCAGCGACTCCCAGAGTCCGTCCACAACAGACACTGGACTGTGTTCAACATTTCGGACAGGAGATCACTATGGCTGGTTTTGTCACCAGACGCAGATTCCTCACGTTGTCGGGGGCGGTGGGTACCGGCGCGGTGCTCGCCGCGTGCGGTAAGGGCACGGATAAGAACAGCAGTGCCACCGGTGACACCCTCGCCGAGGCGCGCAAGCGCGGATCGATCCGGATCGCCTTCATCAACAACAAGCCCCTCTCCTACACCGACGACAAGACTGGCAAGCTCACCGGAAGCGGCCCGGCCGTGCTCACCGCGATCCTCGCCAAGCTCGGGGTGCCCAATGTCGACCCCGTGCTGGTCGATTTCGACGCGATGATCCCGGGCCTGGTCGCCAACCGCTGGGACATCTCGGCGTTCCCCTTCTACGTGACCCCGAAGCGCTGCGAACAGGTCGCGTTCACCAACCCGATGGCGCAGTACCTCGAAGGCGCGCTCGTGCGCACCGATAACCCCAAGGGCATCCACAGCTTCACCGACCTCGCCAAGCCCGACGTCAAGGTGGCCATTCAGACCGGCAACGCGGAGATCGACTGGGCCAAGGCGGCCGGCGTGAAGGAGAGCCAGATCCAGCTCTTCCAGGAGGAGGCGCTCGGCGTCGAGGCAGTCCGGCAGGGCCGGGCCGACGCGTACCTCAACGCCACGTTCTCGCTCGTGCAGGACCTGAAGAACTACGGCGCCAGCGGGCTGGAGATCGCCAAACCCTTCAAGGGTCCCATTGTCGAGGGCAAGGAGGTCATCGCGTATGGCGCGTGGGCGCTGCGCTCGCAAGACGCCGCGTTGCGCGACGGCTTCAACGCCGAACTGGCCAAGATGCTCGACAGCGGTGAGTTGCTGAAGCTCCAGTCGCCGTATGGATACGATCAGGACAGCCTGCCGCCCAAGGACGTCACCGCCAAGACGCTGTGCCCGAACGCGAGTTGGAAATAGCGGCGCGATGACCCAGACCGTCGTCGACTCGTTGCTGCGGGGTGCGCTCGTCACCCTCGTGGTGGTCGCGGTCGCGGTGCTCATCGCGATCCCAGTCGCCCTCGTGGCCGGGTTGGCGCGGCTGAGCCGACTGCGCGTGGTACGGCTGGTCGCCGGGGCCTACGTCGAGGTGTTCCGGGGTACGTCCGCCCTGGTGCAACTGTTCTGGGCGTACTTCGTGCTGCCGGAGTTCGGGATCGTCCTGCCACCATTGACGGTCGGATGTGCCGTGTTGGGTCTCAACGCGGGAGCCTACGGGGCGGAGATCGTGCGGGGAGCCGTCAATGCCGTACCACGAGGACAGTGGGAAGCCCTGCAGACACTGGGCATCGGCCGGTGGCAGGGAATGCGATGGGTGGTGTTCCCGCAGGCCGTGCCGACGATGCTTCCGTCCGCCGGCAACACGCTCATCGACGTGCTGAAGGCCTCGGCGCTGGTCTCCCTGATCACGGTCTCGGACCTCACCCGGGCGATCAACCAGTGGGCCACCACCGGTGTGCTGGACCTGACGCTCGCGTACACCCTGTTGTTGGTGGGGTATTTCGTGATGTCCATGCCCATGTCGGGCGGGATGCGGCTGCTGGAACGCTTCTACCGCCGCCGCCTCCCGTCCCCGCACCGATAGGAGCCCACAGTGGACGGCGACTACCTGCGCTCAGTGTTTCCCGAGCTTCTTGACGGGCTGCGGATCACCGCGATGGCCACCGGACTCGGCATGGTGCTCGCGGTGGTAGTCGGGCTGCTGCTCGCCTGCGTGCAGGTGCTGCGCGTACCAGTTCTGCGGCACGTCGTCGCCGGCTGGATCCTGTTCATCCGCAACACACCGCTGCTCGTCCAGCTCTTCTTCCTCTTCTACGTACTGCCCCGCTACGGCGTGCTCATCGACGCGCTGACCCTCGGCATCGTCGCCCTGGGACTGCACTTCTCCTGCTACACCGCCGAGGCGTTCCGTGGCGGCTTCCTGTCCGTCCCGAAAGGACAGTGGGAGGCCGCCCGCACGCTCAACCTCTCCACGTTCACCACGCTGCGCACGGTGATCCTCCCGCAGGCGATCCCGCCGGTGCTCGCGGCGCTCGGCAACAACCTCATCTCCATGTTCAAGGACTCCGCGGTGCTCTCCGCGATCACGGTGCTGGAGTTGCTCGGGGTGACCCGCAAACTCGCCAGCACCTCGTTCCAGTACACGACGCTGTTCACCGTCATGGGCGCCATGTACCTCGCCCTCGCCCTGCCGGCCTCCTTCGCCATCCGCGCGATCGAGCGCCGCATCTCGCGGAAGGGAGCCCGCTCATGACCGACGGGCCTGATACGGCGCCGGGCGCCGCCATTGCCCACCTGGCGGGCAGCGGGATCAGTCTCACTGCCGTCCGCAAAAGATACGGCGAGACAACAGTTCTGGACGACATCGACCTTTCGGTACGGGCGGGGCAACGCATCGCCCTCATCGGCCCGAGCGGATCGGGCAAGACTACGATCCTGCGCACGGTCGCGATGCTGGAGCCGATCGAGGCCGGGTCGATCAGGGTGGAGGGGGTCGAGATCAACGGCCCGCATGTGAAGGCGCACGCCCGGAGCCTCGGACCGATCCGACGCAAGGTGGGCATGGTCTTCCAGCAGTTCAACCTGTTCCCGAACCTCACCGTGCTGGACAACATCACGCTCGCCCCGCGCCGGGTGCTCAAGCTCGACCGGGCGCGCGCCGAGGCCGAGGCCCGCGAACTGCTCGCCAGCGTCGGCCTCGCCGAGAAGGCGGGCAGTCGGCCGCACCAGCTCTCCGGCGGCCAGCAGCAGCGGGTCGCGATCGCCCGCTCGCTCGCGATGCGCCCGTCCGTGCTGCTGTTCGACGAAGTGACCTCGGCGCTCGACCCGGAGCTGGTGGCCGAGGTGCTCTCGGTCATCCGGGGGTTGGCCGAGCGCAGCTCGGTGACGATGCTGATCGTGACCCACGAGATGCGCTTCGCCGGCGACGTCGCCGACGAGGTCGTCTTCATGGAGGCCGGTCGGATCATCGAGCAGGGACCACCGGGACAGGTCCTCGGCGACCCGCAGAACGGCCGAACCCGCCAGTTCCTCAGCCGGCTGAGCGAACACTGACCCACGGACTGGAGCGTCATGCAGGAGGCGCGGCGCGGCGCCAGCGACGTGGCACGCTGGTACCGGCGGCGGGGTGCCCTGGCGAAGAACATGAGCTTTCGCCGCACGCTCTGACGGCGGTGACGGACGGTACCCGAGCCAGGATCAGGCCAGGGGTCAGGCTGCCTCGGGAAACTCCGGCTGTTCGGGGCCGTGCGGGATATCGATGCGCTCCTCGCCGGTGCGCAGGGCGCGCAGGATCACCCTGCCAACGTACTCGGAGGAATGCGCGACCACGCCGGCGGGCAGATTCCCATTACCGGTCTCATAGAACTCGGTCGCGGTGACCGACGGCAGCAGAAGCGTGACCTGGATGTTGTCGCCCTCCAGCTCCAGCCGGCCCACCTGGCTCAGCCAGTTCACCGCGGTCTTGGTGGCCGAGTAGATCGCGTTGCCCGCCATCGGCATCTGCGTGGCGCCAGAGCTGATGTTGACGGCGGGCGATCCGAGACTTGAAGCAACAGCTCGGCGTACAGTTGCTGATTCGAACCACTCGTCGGGTCGCTCTCACTCCCGCCGGACGGGCCCTGCTCGACGATGCCCGGGTCGCCCTGCACGCCGTGGCCGCGGCGGAGAACCGCGCCCGCCACGCCGGGAGAAGTGTGCCCACGCTGAGGCTGGCCCTCAAGGCCGACTACGACGCCGGGCTGCTACCGAGGATTCTCGAGGCATATGACGTGCTGCCGGTGGAGCTGCTGCTGGGCGGATACGGCGAACAACTGCCGGCCCTGCACGACGGGCGGGCCGACGTGGCGCTCGTACCGACACCGTTCGACGGGCGCGGGCTGGACAGCGAGCCATTGATCACCGGACAGGCGGCCCGCAACGCCATGGGCCAGGAACCCTAACTTCTTGAACTGGAACGGGGCACGCCGGCCCGGCTACCGGTCCGCGCCGGCCCCTGAGTCCAGCCGGACCGTGACGCTGACCCGGCCCCGCTCGTCGCGCCGGGCGACCGCGTGCCCGGTGCGGTCCGCGCCATCGAGCTCCAGCGAGATCGGGCCGCCCTCGTCGAGGAAGTTGCGCCACCACACCTTGGCGTCGGGCAGCTGTACGCCGATCGTCACCGTGTCGCCCGCGCGCCGGTAGCCGACCGGCGTGCTGAACCTGCGCCCGGAGCGGCGCCCGGTGTACGTGACCACGGTGAGCCGCCGGCTGACCAGCCGTCCCCACCGGGGCGACGAGCGCAGCGACAACACGCAGGCGTTGACCCGTTGGACCGCCCCCTTGGGCAGCCGCCGGCGGTACCCCACAACAACCTCCAACGCGACGGGAACCTCGTGGCGGCCACGGTAGCACCGTAAATGGAGAGCACCGTCCGGTTGACCTAAAGTGATAAGGATGCCTACCGCGCCGTCTCGTATCCCGGCCGGCCTGCGCGCCGACGCCCGGCACAACCGCGACCGCATCGTCCAGGTCGCCCGCGGGCTGTTCGCCGAGCGCGGCCTCGACGTGCCGATGGCCGCGGTCGCCCGCCGCGCCGGGGTCGGCATCGCGACGCTGTACCGCCGCTTCCCCACCAAAGAGTCGCTGGTCACCGAGGTCTTCGCGGACCAGTTCCAGGCGTGCACGTCGGTCGTCGACGAGGCGCTCGCCGACCCCGACCCGTGGCGCGGTTTCTGCGCCGCCATCGAGAAGGTGTGCGCGATGCAGGCCGCCGACCGGGGCTTCACCGCGGCGTTCATCGCCGCCTACCCGGACGCGCTCGACGTCGAGCGCGAGCGGGCCCGGGCCATCGACGGCTTCACGGAGCTGACCCGCCGCGCCCAGGCGGCCGGGGGGCTGCGCCCCGACTTCGTGCCGGGCGACCTGGCCCTGCTGGTCATGGCCAACGGCGGCATCGTCGCCAAGTCGGCCGAGGCGGCCCGGGCCGCGTCCCGGCGGCTGGTCGGCTACCTGCTCGCGGCCTTCAGCGCCGAGCACGCCCGGCCGCTGCCGCCGCCCGCGCCGCTCGACCTGGACCCGATGCTCGGCCTCAGCCCGCGCTGACCGTTCGGACCTCGTGCGCGCCCCTGCCAGCCTGCCGCGATGAGTGTGCCCTGTCTCAAGCACCGGCCCAGTCCACGAACGGTTGCACCCGTCGGTCTTGCGCCGGAGCCATATGCTGCCATGCGTGGCGACGATGGCAGCGCCATGGCGGCGAGCCCTGCGGCCCGGCTGGCTGTTCGCGGTGGTGCTGCTGACCGCAGTGGTACTGCTCGGGGTACGGCTGCTACATGGTGTCCAGGTGCATCAGCGCGAGTACCCGGGCATGTTCACGGTCGAGGCGTGCACGTTCACACCGGCGCAGAAGGGCTATTACGCCGTCGACTGCACGGGCGCCTTCCGGTCCGACGACGGCTCGCTCACGGCGACTGGGGTGACGGTGAGTTTCGTCCGCAGCTCCGACATCGAACTCACCCCGTACGCGGGCCGGCAATGGCGCGCGTGGCTGGCCGGACCCGACGATCGCAGCGCCGACCTCGATGTCGACGCCATGAACCGCTGGGCTCTGCCGCTGGCCGGCATGGTGATACTGGTGGCCTGTTTGGTCGCGCACGCGATGTGGATGGCCCGGCGGTCTCGCCGGCAGGCCAGCACCGGGTGATCCGGTGTGAGCCTGTGGTCGTTCAATCCGACCAGTCGTGCTACTACACCGCAGGCGAAGCCTGGTCGACTGTCCGTCGGCGCGCACGCTGGGATCACACCCCATCGATCGGGAAGTCGAAAGGGACATCCGCGTCGGGGTACCCGTTTGCACGGACGGTGGCCGTGGGGTAGATGATCAGGGGCGGGTCCGGATCCGGGCCAGGCTGGGGCAGGATCCTGCGCTGCGCCCAAGCGCGTAGCGTGATCGAGTACGGTGTGCCGGCCGGGAACTGTATGGTGCTGGGCTTGCCTGTCAGCGAGTAGTTGGTCAGGGTGACCGTCGCGCCGGACACGGGCTGGCGAGTCTGCGCGTCGACCGCGGTGATGAGCAGCTGGATCGGGGTGCTGAGGGGTGTCGGGTTTGGGCTGACGGTCAGCGCGAACTGCGGGTTCTGGAACGAGGGCCACCGGACGGTCGCGTCCGGGTATCCCACGACGCGGACCAGCCCCACCTCGCGTCCGGTGACGAACGTGTAGGTAAGCGGCACGTTGGTGTAGCCGATGGCGACGCCGTCGACTAGGACCGTGCCGCTGAGCACGGCGCCGGTGCGGGCATCGACGGCCTGGACGGTGCATGAGGCGGGCCGCCCCAGCGTGATCGCTGTTGTCGGGGTCACGGTGACCGAGGTCCAGGTCTTGAGCCAGCGCACCTCGTCGGGTACGGCCACGTGACCGGTGATGTCCTCGAACCAGATGCTTGTGCCGTAGGTGGTCGCGGCGTCGGGCGTGCAGTACTTCTGCAGCGCGGCGAGCTGCGTCGCCGATGGCGTCCACCGGTACTCGAAGTCGACGTTGGACCGGAACTGGTCGAACGTCGCGTCCAGCAGCGTGATCACGCCGCCGTCGAGGGCTGCCATGCGGACCCGGGCGACGTTGTCGGCGGGTCGGGTGGCCAGCGGGGCGCTGAACCCGACGACGGCGGTGCCGCCCTCCCACCAGAAGTAGGCGTAGGTCACCGCCGGCGGGCCGGGCACCAGCACAGCCGGGCCGAGCTTGACCGTGACCGAACCCGTGCGGGGCGACCCGTCCGGGCCGCGCCGGTTGAGGGTCACGCTCGCCGGCGGCGGATCGTAGGGCTTCATGTCGTCGTCGCGTTTGTCCGCGCGTACCGCGACCCACCGCGTCCCGCGTTTGACGAAGCGAAGCAGGGCCTGCGGATTGTACAGCGACGCTGGTCGCATCGGCGCGGTAGCGAACGGCGGCCACGGCGGCCATGGAACGTTGAGTTTGTCGATGCTGAACGTGAAGGTGGTCAGGGTCAGCTGGCCGGTGTCGTCGGACCACCAGTCGTCGGCGGCGACGTGCGCGGCTTCCAGGGCCGCGAAGCTGGACGGGTCGACCGGGTAGTACTGCGTCCGCGAGTCGACGATGTCGTACACGCCGAAGTGGCTGAATGTGTCGGCCTGCTGGAAGACCGCCTCCGGGAGGAACTTCCACGGATGGGTGAAGTCCGGCCGCGCCAGGTGGTCGCGGGGCGGGGGCGGCATCTGGTTGCCGGCCGGCAAGTAGCGCTGGTACCAGCGGCCCGCCACCCCGCGGCGGGTGCCGCGCAGGTGCAGCGTCATGTCGTCGCGCAACCGGGTGCTCTGCGGGAACACGGTGTCCTGGCCGGTGGGGGTGGGCATGGTCTCGGTCGCCGGATCCAGCAGCGCCGCCGCCGTCGCGCCGGCTGGCAGTGGGCGGGAGCGCCAGGTGAAGTCGGCGGTGCCCCAGCTGAAGTTGGTGCTGTAGATCAGCGGCGGGTTGGCGGACAGGTCCCCGCTGACCACGACCACCTGGGCGGCTACGGCCAGCCGGCTGGTCGGCCCGATCAGCCCCGCCTGGTCGAACGGTGACCAGAAGTTCGCCGGGTTCCAGCCCGGGTACGAGCCTGGGTTGGCGACCAGATCGGCGGTCAGGCTGAACATGCTGTTGGAGTCGGCGGTCGGATGCACCAGCCGCCAGCGCGAGGAGAAGTAGGTCTGCTCGTCGACGTACAGCAACGCGTACTTGCCCGAGGCCAGCTGGACGAGGGCGTAGTAGTTGCAGGTGCCGTCGTTGTAGCCGTCGAGGTCGCTGACGGGACCGTTGAGGAACTGGTAGAGCGTCTCGTGGTCGGAGAACAGCGGCGAGCCCGGCAGCGGCGCCCTGAGCAGTTGCATCTCGCCGCCGCTCGTGCCCTCGAACTGCTGGTGGTAGTGCACGTGCCCGACCCCGATGTCCTGAACCTTCCGGAAGTCGATGGATCGTTGCGTGACCGGGGTCGCGCCGCCGCTCGGGCACCAGGTCACATGGTCGTAGCCCAGCACTGGCGGGACCGAGTCGAAGGCCCCGGTGACCTCCGCGGCCTTCATGTCCAGAAACGCCTTGACCTGGTTGAACGAGACGAGGTTGAAGCACAACATGCCGTTGACCACCTTGGCCATGGTGGTCAGGTTCGCGTCGATCGCGCTGACGTTGTTGCGGACATTGACCGCGATCTCAGCGATCGGCGGCCGGGTGTCCAGCAGGTGCCACACTCCACGCTTAACCCGCACGCACATCATCGGCAGGATCTCGTAGCTCATCAGGACCAGTTGGGCGGGGAAGCGGATCGCCGCGGGGTGCGCGGCGAAGTCGCCCAACATGTGGTTCATCCGATCCAAGGGGTTCGCAGTGGGCAGGTTGAACTCCGGATCGATCTTGAAATACGTGCTGGGCACCGCGAACTCGCCCCGGCCGGAGGCACCGTGCACGAACATCTCGTCAACGACGGCGAAGAAGAACCGGTCGGTCCCGGCCTCCTTGGCGAACACCCGGCCGCCGCCGGCCGTGATCAGGTCGAACACCGGCCGGGTGATCGGTTCGCCGCGGCGCAGGCGGTCGTAGGAAATCGCCTGCGACAGCGCGGGCACGCTGCCACTACCGGTCAACGCGGGAACCTGCACGGGCGGATCGACCACCACCGCACCGTCGGCGGCGATGCTGAACCGGTAGCGCTTGCCCGAATCCCGGTACCGGAAACAGGCGCCAGGCTGCTGCTGGTCGAGCGCGTCCGACGGCACGCCGGCCAGGCTGAACGCCGACGCGGTCGACTTGGGCACCGACGGCACCGACCGACCGACCTGGTCGCCGCAGATCCTGAAGCCGTCCGCCTTGATCCCCGCAGCCATGCTGCGCACGAGCGCGATCAGCGGCGCGGGCATCAACCACAGCGCCTGTTCGGTGATGTACAGGATCCGGTTGTCGCCGAGGACCATATAGGCCGCGGTCTCCAGCGGCCCTACCGCCGCGTATCCGCCGATCGGGTCGCCCGGCAGGCGGAAACCGCTTGTGGACACCCGGATGCGGTCCTGCTGGCCGTCGTTGTGTTGCCAGACGGAAAACGTACGCGTGGACCCGTCCGGCCGTTCGAGGACGAAGTCGATGTGGTGGGCCGGAAAAGTCCACACGTCGTCGGCCCACGGCACCGCCCAACCGGGCCCGGCCGACGACGTCGGGAGCACCCTCACCTCACCGGGGGCGAACACGCCCGCCGCCCCGGCGGTATCGTTCGGGTTCTCGAAATTCTTCGCGACCACCCGGAAACCGGTGGCGTTGCGGACCTCAGTAATTCTCGATACAGCCATTGGGTGACTCCCGTCGCAAGCGTTGGTCTACCACGCTGGATTGCTCATGGTCTGCGGTCGGTTGAACGTGCGGGACTAGTGACGGTCGCGCGCCACCAGTTGCCCCGGCGTGTACGGCCCGGCGGTGTATTGCACCGCCTCGACCACCGCCTCGAACGGGATGGCCGCGCCTTCCTGGGCCAGCATTGGTGGTCCTCTCAGCTGTGTTGTCGGTGGCGCGGCCGGGCACCTGGTCAGACCGTACGGGCCTGGGCCGGATCGGCGAATCCATCCGCGAGATGACCTCTGTCCGTCCCGGGGCTGATGCGCCCGCCAGAAACCGCGCCGTTCCATGCGCGGCCCGCTTCTCGTGGTCGGCTGAGCGGCCGCGTGCCTGCCGGCCCGCGGCCGCTCCACCCGTCGCTCAACTTGAGCGCTGCGCGACCCGGCGCGGCAGCACGATCAGGAACACGATGTACAGCGCGACCAGCAGCAGTGGCCCCGGCCCGATGGCGAAGAACGACCCGAGAAGCCACACCACAGGCCAGAGACCGAGCATCCACTTCGGCAACAGACCGGTGCGCCACGACCCGGCTGCGAGCAGCGCGAGCGCGATGAACGTGAGGAACGAGCAGAGGACGTACGTGGGACCCCAGCGCAGCTCGGCGCCGGCGAGGACCGACGCGCCGCACTGGACGGCCAGCTCGGCGCAGGCGATGGCGTAAAGCCAGGTGCCGATCGCGCCGAGCGTTCCGTCGCGGCCGTGCTGGAGCTTGTGCACCGCGAACGCGTGCACGATGCCGACGATGGCAAACGGCAGGCCGCAGGTGGTGTACCAGTAGTCAGCGGCGTACTTGAACTCGCCGCCGTCGACCGTGGTCCAGAACGTGGAGACGATCGTGAACCCGATCAGCGCGACGATGCCGATGCTGAGCGCGACCTGGACGATGCGCACCAACCGCGCGTCGGTGGCGCCGGTGTCGACCGCGGTTGCGGTGGTTGCCATGGCCGTTGTCCTTTCCGTGAGATGAATGTCGGTAAGGACGCTAGGAAAGGCAGCGGCCCGGATCGTCGGCCCAGCGAGCGAACGCTCGTCCTCCGGCCGGGGTCCTTCGCGAGGAGGACGCCGCCGGAAGCGGGTCCTTCTACGCTGACTCGCGTGCAACGTGTTTCGAGGGTCGACGCCGTCGTCGCGGCCGGCTTCGTGCTGGCCGGCGTCGCGGAGGCGGCCCTCGTCGGCCACACGGGGCCCGGGCACCTGCTGCTGAACGTGGTGGGCGCGCTGCTGCTCGCGGTGCTCGCGGTACGCCGGCGGCGGCCGGTGCTCGCGATCGCCGGCGTCGCCGTCGCGGGCGTGCTGGTGGCGGTGGTACCCCATCTTGTGTGGCCGCCGGCCGGCGCGGAGCTGACGGTGCCGATGCTCGCGTTCATGGTGGCGTCGTACTCCCTCGGTGCGCACGCACTCAGCCGGGTGGTGTTGTGGCTCGGCGTCCTGCTCCCGCTGGGAGTCGTACTCGCGGTCGACCTCACGGCGATGATGCGCGGATGGCAGCTGCTCAACGGGGTTCTGTTCGTCACGCTGTTTCTGGGGCTCGTCCCGATGCTCGTCGGCCGGGCCGTGCGGGCGCGGCAACAGCGGCTGTCGATGCTGCGCGAGCAGCGCGAGCGGATCGAGTGTCAGCAACGTGCCAATGCGGAGTCGGCGGTGCTGGCCGAGCGGCTGTACACGTTGGAACGGCTGCGGCCGACGCTGCTGGAAGGCATGCGGGCGCTGTCCGGCGACGCCGAGTCCGGCACGGACCCGGGAGCGGTCGAAGAGGCCGCTCGGGAGCTGCTCACCCGTACCCGCGAGGAGGTGGTCGCGCTGACCGCGCCGGCCGACGAGGCCATCAGCGTCGTACCTCCCGCTGCCGAGCACCTGCCGGCGTTCCGCGTTACCGCTCAGCCGTGGGTGGCCCTGACGGCGGGCGCGATCGCGGCCGGTCTCGCCACGGAGTCGGCCGGCGTGCTGGCCGTCCCCGCGGCCGGGTGGGTTGCCGTGCTCGCGAGCGTCGCGGTCGGCCTGCCACTGGTCGCGGTGTGGCGGCTGCCGGTGACCTCGGTCGCGTTGGCGTGGCTCGCCGCCGCGACGTACTCGCACCTCGGCGCGCCACTGGGCGGCACTCTGTCGGAGGCCGGACTCGCCGTCGCCACGTCGTTCGCGGTCGGCGCGTTGTCCCGACGCCGGATGGCGGTGGTGGGTCTCGTCGTGTGCTGGGCCGGCCACGCCGCAACGGCGGCCAACCCCGAGATTCTCAGTGACGAGGCGGCGATTCTGGCGTTCTGGCTCGGCGGGCTCGCGGTCAACGAGGTGACCCGGCTGGTTGAGCAGACCCGGGCGAACAACGAGCTCCTCGCCGGGCAAGAGGAGTCGGCGGCCCGCCGCGCGGTCGTCAGCGAGCGGGTACGCATGGCCCGCGAGCTCCACGACGTGATCGGCCACAGCCTCACGGTCGTCGCGCTGCAGGCAGGGGCCGCGCGACGGCTGTCGACCACAGACCCGGCGCGAGTGCCCGACGTGATGCGGACGATCGTCGCCGCCGCGCGTGACGGCGTGGCTGTGCTGGAGCCCGCCGACGCCGAGCCGAACCTCGCAGCGATCATCGATCGAACCCGCGCCACGGGCCTCCCGGTGGACGCGGATGTCATGGAAGTGGCTGCCCTGGGGTCGCAGCAGCGGGCCGTGGTGCTCCGTGTGATCCAGGAGGCGCTCACCAACGTGCTGCGGCACGGACCCGGCTCACCGGTCACGGTCGTGGTACGCCGGGACGAGGAGCAGGTACAGGTGCAGGTCAGGAACTCGGCACCCACCCGGCCGGGCAGCGGTCCCGTGATGGGTCGCGGGCTGGCCGGCATCCGGGAGCGGGTCGCTGCGGCCGACGGTCAAGTGACCTGGGGACCGTGCGACGACGGAGGCTTCGAGGTACGGGCCGTGCTGCCGCTGCCCGCGCCGGCGGATGTGGAGGTCCAGGCATGATCAGCGTCGTGATCGCCGACGACCAGCCGCTTGTCCGCAGCGGGCTTCGGATGATCCTCGAGGGCGAGGCCGACATCTCGGTGGTGGCGGAGGCGGCTGACGGCGACGAGGCGGTCGCTCTCGTTCTGGCCCACCAGCCGGACGTGCTCCTCCTTGACGTGCAGATGCCGGGAATCGACGGCATCGCCGCTATGAAGAAGATCGCGGCGCACAACGCGCGTGTGCTGATCTTGACGACGTTCGATCTCGACGAGTACGTCCATCACACGATGCGTGCCGGAGCCTCAGGGTTCCTGTTGAAGGACATGTCGGGAGAGGACATCGTCTCCGCCGTGCGCCAAGTCGCGCGCGGCGCCGACTCCCTGCTGGCCCCCTCCGTGACCAGGCGGCTCATCCAGCGGTTCGCCGCGGCGCCGCCGCAGCCGAGCACCGCCCGGCTCGGCCAGCTGACCGCCCGCGAGGTCGACGTGCTGCGCCTTGTCGGGCGCGGAATGTCCAACGCCGAGATCGCCCGTGAGCTCTTCATCGCCGAGTCGACCGTGAAGACACACGTGGTCCGGGTGCTAATGAAGCTGGGTCTGCGTGACCGCGTACACGCAGCGATCGCCGCGCATCAGGCTGGCCTGACCTGACCGACCCGGCTCGACCGGCGCGGCCGGGCAGCCGTCAGCGCGCTCGCGCCGCCAGCCGGTCGAGTTGCTCCCGGATGAGCGTCAGCGCGCGGGCGAGGACGTCGTCGGGGGCGGTGAGCGACACCCGGACGAAGCCGTCGGTGGCCGAGTAAACCAGACCGGACGAGGTGACAACGCCCCGGTCGCGGAGGGCAGCGCAGACCTCAGCGCTGGTCTGTCCCGTCGACCGGGTGTCCAGCCACACGTAGAAGCCCCCCAGCGTCTCGACCGGGGTACGGGGCGCCCACGGTCCGAGAATCCGCATGGCAGTGCGATACCTGGCGAGGTAGGTCGCGGAGAGCTGATCCGCCCGGTCCGGCAGCGAGCTGAGCGCCTCGATCGCGGTGACCTGCGCCGTCACCGGGGCGCAGCCGGCGGTCGTACCGTGCAACGCGGCGGCGGCCGCGCGGAACCGCGGCGGAGAGATGAGCGCGCCAACCCGCAGCCCGGTCATCGAGTAGGTCTTCGAGAAGGTCCGGGCGGCAAGGGTGACGTCCGCGCCGCCGTCGGCGAGGGGCGACGGGGCCCGCCCGCCGGCGAACACCACGGACTCGTACGCCTCGTCCGACAGCACATACGCCCCGAACTCGCGCACCAGCGCGACCAGCGACCGCAACACGGCCGCCGACGCCACGGCGCCGGTCGGGTTCGACGGCGAGCTGACGGCGACGAGCCGGGCTCCAGCCCGCAGCCCGGAGCGGATCTGCGCCAGGTCGAGGAAGCCGTCGCCGGACGCCCCCTGCGTGTAGGTGAGCACGCCGATGCCCAGCCGTTCGGCCAGCCCCGACAAGGCCACGCGCTTCGCCGCCGAGCACCGTGCGCACTCGGCGGCCAGCCCGGCCGCCGCCGACGCCGACGTGGTCATCAGCATGCTCGCCGACGACCGGGCGCTGCTCGACGCCTACGAGGGAGCGGGCGGCGTCCTCGCGACGCTTCGCCCGGGAACCCTCGCCGCAGAACCTGACGGTGGCCAACCCGTTCTGACGGACACCGTCACGGGGCCGGTCTCTCATGATGGGCGACCGGCCCCCCGCAGCGCGACCAGCGTCACGACGGCGGCCGCGCCGAGGACGACGGCGGCGATGACGAGGCTGATCCGCATGCCGGCGGAGAAGCCGGCCCGGGTGGCCACCAGCGCGCCGAAGACCGCCACCGCGATCGCGCCGCCGACCTGCCGGATCGTGTTGAGCACCCCGGCCGCGGTGCCGGCCCGCTCCGCCGGGACGGCGCCGAGCAGCAGCGCGGTCAGCGCCGGGACGGCCAGCGCGCCGGCGAAACCGACCGGCACGGCCACCAGCGCCACCAGCGCGGGCGGGGTGCTCGCGTCGACCAACAGCAGCAGGATCAGACCGGCGACGGTGCCCGCCTGGCCGATCACCATCGGCAGCCGCGGGCCGAAGCGCTGGATCACCTTGGCCGCTACGAACAGGTTGGAGATCGCCACCAGCGCCGTCGCCGGGACGAACATCATCCCGGCGACGAAGGCGTTCCGGTGGAGCACCTTCTGGAAGTACAGGCTGAGCACGAAGATCGTGCCGTACCACGCCACGTTGACCGCGAAACCGGCGACGATCGACACCGACACGGGGCGCACCCGGAACAGCCCGAGCGGCATCGCCGGGTGCTCCCGCCGGTACTCCACGATGAGAAACGCGACCACCGCGACCACGGCGAGCGCGAACGCGCCGATCACCTCGGGCTCGCCGTAGCCGCGGGAACCGCCCTCGATCACGCCGATGGTGAGCCCGGCCAGGCCGAGGATGGCGAGCAGCTGCCCGAGCAGGTCCAGCGGCGCCGCCCGACGCGGCGAATGCGGCGCCCGGCGCAGCAGCAACAGGCCGATGATGCCGATGGGCAGGTTGACGAAGAAGATCACCCGCCAGTTCCACGCGCTGGTGAGCAGGCCGCCGACAGCCGGGCCGACGGTGGTGGCGATGGCACCGCCCGCGGTCCAGGTGGCGATCGCCCGGGTGCGCCGGTGCGCGTCCGTGAACGCCTGGCGCACCATGGCGAGCGAGGCCGGCATGGTCAGCGACGCGGCCACGCCCTGCACCAGCCGGGCCACGACCAGCATCCACATCTCGGTGGCCAGGCCGCACGCGACGGAGGCGAGCGTGAACACGGCCAGGCCGCCGGCGAACGCGCGGCTCGCCCCGACCCGGTCGGAGAATGCGCCCGCGGAGAGCATGAGCGCCGCGAACGTCAGGGTGTAGCCGTCGACGATCCACTGCAGGCCGGCGATGCCGCCTCTGAGATCGTTGCCGATCTCCGGCAGCGCCACATTGACGACCAGCGCGTCCAGGGAGATCACGACGAACCCGAGCAGGGCCGCCGCGAGCACCGCGTTCGGGGCGACCGGCCGGTCTTGGACCGGGGCGACCGGGGTCCGGGCCGGTGGTGTGACAGCCGCCATGGCAAATTCCTCGAAATCCCTAGGAAAGGGGTGAGTTCACCTGACGCGCCGACCGTAACGCGCGCGCGGCCGGCGTTCCTGGCCGTGATACACCCCCTCTCCCCTGTTGCGACGCAACGTGACGCTGACAGGCTGGAAGGGTGACGACGAACCGCGGTCACGAACTGGGACGATTCCTGCGCGCGCACCGCACAGCCGTACGGCCGGGAGACGTCGGCCTGCCCGCGGGCACCGGCGTGCGGCGCACCCCAGGGTTGCGCCGCGAGGAGGTGGCCACGCTGGCTGGCGTGAGCGTGGACTACTACACCCGGCTGGAACGCGGCAAGGAGACCCGGCCCAGCGCATCCGTGATCGACGCGCTCGCCGGCGCCCTGCGACTGACCCGCGACGAGCACCGCCACCTGCGCGAGCTGGCGAGCCGGCGCCCCGCGCAGCCCTCACGGGCCGAGCTGTCGCGGTGCACGCGCCCGGGCGTACGGCACCTCCTGGAGGCCCTGCGCCCCAACCCCGCCTACGTGGTCAGCCCGATCAACGACCTGCTGGCCGCCAACCCGGCCGGCCTGCGCCTGCTCGCCGGCATCGACTCGTGGCCGGTGCAGCAGCGCAACATCATCCGCTACGTCTTCCTGCACCCGACCGCCCGCCGCCTCTACGAGGACTGGGACGAGATGGCCCCGGGCGTGGTCGCCCACCTGCGTGCGATGGCGAGCGAATACGCACACACCCCGGAGTTCGTCCGGCTGGTCGGCGAGCTGACGGTCAAGAGCAACGAGTTCGCCGGCCTCTGGGAGCGCTACGAGGTCGACGCGCACACCAACGGCCGCAAACGCTTCCGTCACCCCACGGCCGGCCGCCTCACCCTGGGCTACGAGGCGATGAGCCTCACCGGCACCGACGGGCAGCGGCTGATCGCCTACTACGCTCCGCCGAACACCCCCGACCACGACGCCGTGGTGCTGCTCGACATGGGCGACCCGACGCTGGACGCGCCGCCGGCGGGCCGCGACCACCGGCCGTCGAGCCACCGCCAGACCGAGGCCGATCCGGGCCGGAAACCGGGGTATCAGCGGTAGCCGGAGCATCGGGAACCGGGAGAAATTCCGAGCTACCGCGATGTCCGCCGTGGTCCGGACCGTAACTCCCGTGGCCTCACCGCCCGCGTGTAGTCACGGCCCAAAGGACCCGTCGCCGGCCGCGCGACCGGCCACCGGCCTCCGATCACCGGCCGCTCACGCGCCGTCGATGCCGGTGTCCATGACCTTGGCCGACGCCTTGACCTGAGCGCGCTTGGTCTGCTTCCCACCGGTGGTGGTGATCGAGTACGTGTGCGTCTCGACGCTGCCGACCGGCCCGCCGCACGAGAAGGTGAACGTCTCGGTGCCCGAAGCGGGGTAGTTGCCGTAGCTGGCCGGCAGCTCCGGGTTGTCCACCGACAGGCCGACACCGGTCGCGCCGTTGACCTTCCACTTAATGATCACCGGTACCGCATCCGCGCGGTACACCGCGGTGCCCTCGGGGCACTTCGGCTGCTGCACGATCTTGAACTCGACGATCTTGGTGTCGCCCTTCGACTTGCTCTGCTTCGTCGGGGTCGGCTTCAGCGAGGAGGTGGCACCGGCCGGCACCATGTCCGGCTCCGCCTGATCGTCGGCGGCGTTCCCGGAACAGCCGGCAAGACCCAGCGCGGCGAGCGCGAGCGCGGCGGTGGCCACCGAGAGGTGGACGATCGTGCGGTTCATGGCATGCCTCCCGGCGCCGAAGTTTCGTTGACGCATCTGACGGTAGGCACATCCCGACCGGGACTGATCCCGGATCCGTGCCACAGCTCGACGTCTCAGGTCAGCGACGCGCCGTGCGCGAGGTCCCGGGAGACCTTTCGATAGTAGGTGGCCAGCTCCGCGTCGATGCCCTGGCTGGCGGCGTCGTCCAGGTCCTGCGTGGCCGGGGCGGGAGACCGGGACGCGAGCATCATCGCGCGCAGCCCCAGGGGCGGTTGGGTGCTGAACGCCGAGGTCTCCCGGCGTGCGCCGGCCTCCCGGAGCCGGTGCCGGCGCTCCGTGTCCGCGAGGAAGTCGGCCGCGGCGGCGGGCCAGGCGGCCGGGGAGGTGCGAGTGCGGGCGAGAGCGCCGAGGCGGGTGGTCACCGCATCGGCGGAGATCATGATGTCGAGCACGTCCAGGGTGGCGGCAGTACCGGCCACGGTGGTGGCGACCGCATCGGCGGCGTATCCGGCGGCGTGCGTGGCCGGCCGTACCGTGATGGTGTACAGCAGCCACAGCGCGCCCAGAAGGCCACGCAGCGGCGCGGTCACCGGGATCAGCAGCATCTCGGCGACCCAGACCAGGCCGCTGGTGCCAGGGGCGACAGCACGGGGAGTGCCCAGGGTGGCTTCGATGATCCGGGTGTCGCGGATATTGCGCTGGATGCCATGGCTTCCGAGGGACAGCGCGGCGTCCAGCGTGTCGATGGTCGTGTCGACCCCACCGGCGAGTGGCTCGGTGGCCGGATCGGTGACGCGGAAGCGGGCCAGGTGGAGGGCGAGCAGGGCCACCCGCTGCTCCGGCGACAGGGCGGCCAGCAGGGGAATCCCGATGACCAGGTGCCGCCGCCGCAGCGGTCCCCAGATCAGTGCCTGGGCGTGGAAACCGTCGTCGAGGTGGATGAGATGAGGTTCCGCAACGCCGACGGCCGCCGCGATCCGCTGGGTCAGCCGGTGCAGGTGGGGTGCCGCGGCCGCGTCCACGGCGGTGGCGTATCGGGAGACCCGGGGCCTCCGCGGCCACAGGGCCACGGCGAAGGCACAGACGAGCAGGCCGGCAACGAGGCCGAGGCCCGGGAAATGGCGGGTGCACAGCCACCCGCCCAGTCCGAGACCGGCCAGCAGCGCGAGCCGTAGCGTAGCGCCGATGCCGACAGCGGCCACCCGGCCCGGCGTCCATCTGGTGCGGCCGGGGGCGACGGCATGGCGCCGGTAGCAGGCGACGCTTTGGCGCAGGCTGTGCCGCCGCAGCAGGCGGTCAACCGGAACCCACCCGGTGCCGCCCTGCCGGCCGGCGGGCTCGTCGCCGTCTCCCTCCGTCAGGTCCGGCACGTGCGGCCCGGCCGTCCGCGCACCCGGCGCGGCATCGCGCCCGGACAAGCCGCTCTTAGAGGCCGCGCAAATAGGTCAGTGAGGACCGGGCGGGCAGAAGACGGGCACAGGCATCAGTGATCATGAAGGTTCCTACGCCCAATGATCATTGG
>NZ_JBICTV010000065.1:0-19713 GCF_043197855.1 Dactylosporangium sp. NPDC048998 | reverse complement strand
CGCAGCTTGATGCACCACGCCGCCACCGGCGCCGACATCGACCCCGACCAGGTGTCCTTCACCCGCACCCTGCGCCTCGTCCGCCGCCAGGTCACTACCCAGGCGGCGTTTTCCCCCCTCACGACTGACAGAGATGATGTTCATGAGCACCTCCCGCCGGGGTCTGACCCAACGACTGACTGACTTCGGGTCCTCAACGGGATCTGTCGGCCTCGGTCGGGAGGTGCTCGTGCACTCATCGGACGTGGCGTTGTGACTTCATACGAGCCTGGCTAGAGGCCCCATCTCTGTCTTGTCCGCGTTGCCCGGCTGGTGCGTGCCGCCTGCCCCCAGTCACGAACGACAGGACGACGATGCCCTCTATTACACCCGAAACAGCCGCGTTCGACGTCGCCGGTGGCGTCGACACCCACCTGGACACCCACACCGCCGCGGTGATCGATCTGGTCGGCCGGGTGCTGGGCACCCAGCAGTTCCCCGCTACGACGGCCGGATACACGGCGGTCTCGCCGCCGCCCTCGAGCGCTGCGGCGGCGCGTGAGCTGGGTGCGATCGGTGCCGCCGGCGACCTGTACGCGGACGGGCCCTGCTGGCCTGGATGCGCGGGTTCGGCCGGCTCGGCCGAGTCGGCGTCGAGGGGACCGGCGCCTACGGGGCCGGACTCGCTCGCTGGCTGCACGGCGAACAGGTCGAGGTGATCGAGGTCGACCGACCCAACCGCAAGACCCGCCGGTTCCAGGGCAAGTCCGACCCGATCGACGCCATCCAAGCGGCCAAGGCCGCCCTGGCCGGCGACCGGACCGGTACCCCCAAACAACGCGACGGCCGCGTCGAAGCTCTCCGTAACCTGCGAGTCGCCCGCCGCAGCGCCGTCGAGCAGCGCGCCGACACCCAACGCCAGATCAAGACCCTGATCGTCACCGCCCCCGACGCGCTGCGTGCCCAGCTGAGCGGCCTGACCGTCAAGCAGCTGATCATCGTCTGCGCGGGCCTGCAGCCCGACCGGGCCGACGCCGCATCGCCGGCCACCGCCGTCGCGATCGCCCTGCGGTCCCTGGCCCGCCGCCACCAGCAGCTGTCCACCGAGATCGCCGACCTGAACGAGGTCCTCGAGCCCCTGGTGGCCACGATCAACCCCGGCCTGCTCGCCGCGAACGGTGTCGGCGCCGACGTCGCCGGCCAACTGCTGGTCACCGCCGGCGAAAACCACGACCGGCTCACCAGCGAAGCCGGGTTCGCCATGCTCTGCGGCGTCGCCCCGATCCCCGCCTCGTCCGGCAAGACCACCCGATACCGGCTCAACCGCAGCGGCGACCGGCAGGCCAACGCAGCCCTCTACCGCGTCGTGCTCTGCCGCCTGCGCTGGGATCCCCGCACCCGCGAATACATGCAACGCCGCACCAAGGACGGCCTGTCCAAGAAAGAGATCATCCGCTGCCTCAAGCGCTACATCGCCCGCGAGCTCTACCAGCTCATTACCTCAAACGACCTTCAACTCGCCTCTTGACATCCATAGGAGCATCGGACACCACGACAGCCGAGGACTGGCTGCCGCGGGTCCGGCGGGCCTTGCGATGCGCCGGCGTCACCCGGTCGTCAGTGCCTCCGTGGGTGGCAGGCGGGACGCCCGGGTGGCCGGGTAGAGACCGGCGATCGCCCCGATGGTGATCGAGGCGGCGACGCCGCCGGCGATCACGGTCAGCGGGAGAACGATCGGCCAGTCCTGGTATGTGGCGTAGACGAAGACCACCGCGAGGCCGAGCGCAGCTCCGGCCAGGCCGCCCAGCGCGGACAGCGCCACGGCCTCGGTGATGAACTGCAGGCGGATCTGCCGCCGCCGAGCACCGAGCGCCCGGCGCAAGCCGATCTCCTGCCGGCGTTCCAGCACCGAGATGATCATTGTGTTGGCAACGCCGACCCCGCCGACGAGCAGCGACACCGCGCCGAGGCCGATCAGCAGGCTGCCGAAGGTGTTCTTGGCGGCCAGCTGCGCGGTGAGCGCGTCGGAGGGGCGGCTCACCTTGACCGCACTTGGGTCCTTCGGGTTGACCGTGCGGGGCAGCACGGACCGTACCGCATCCACGGCTTCGTCGGCCGACCGTATGTAGATGCGCGTCGGGTGTCCATCGAACCCGAGGCGTTCGATGGCGGCGTCCCAGCCGACCAGTGCTGAGGTGTCGAGCTCCGGAGCGAGGTCGACCGGCTGCAGGATGCCGATCACGGTGAACCACTGACCGGCGATGAACACCTGCTGTCCAGGACTGTCAACACCGAGCAGCCGGGCGCTCGTCGACCCGAGGACCACGGCCGGGTACTTCACGGTGGCCGAGTTCAGCCAGGCACCGTCAGCCAACTTCGCGCCGAGGGTCGGCAGAAGGTCTTCCCAGGCCGCCACGACCCCAATGCCCTGGGTTTCGCGCGGGTCGATTTTGTCGGTGCGGCGAGCCGTCGCGCCAGCGATGTTGCCGGTGGCGCTGGCCGACTGGACGGGGCCAATCCGCTTGACCATATCGACCGACTCGTTCGGAAGCTGGGTCTTGCCGTCGAGGAAGCTCTGGCCCGGCGCGACCGTCAGCAGATTGGTGCCCAGGCTGGCGATCTTGCTCAGCAGCCGAGCCTGGCTGGCCGCCCCGATTCCCATGACGGCGACCATCGCGGCGATCCCGATCGCGATGCCGAGCGCGGACAGCACCGCGCGCAGCGGCCGGGCCCGCAGGCCGAGCAGCCCGACCCCGACGACGTCGCCCGCACCGAGCCGGGCCGTGCGGGGAAGCGGCGGGATGGTCATACCGTCCTCCCTGCCGTGCTGCTGTCGGCGCGGATCGCGCCGTCGAGGATCTCGATCTGGCGGTCGAACGACCGGGCGATGCCCTGGTCGTGGGTGATCACCGTGATTGTGGTGCCCTCGGCGTGCAGTTCGTGCAGCAACTCGATGACGGTCTCGCCGGATTGGGAGTCCAGCGCGCCGGTGGGCTCGTCGGCCAGCACGATAGCCGGCCGGGCGACCAGCGCGCGGGCGATCGCCACCCGCTGCCGTTCGCCGCCGGACAACTCGTGCGGGCGGTGGCCCAGCCGATGGCCGAGGCCCACCCGGCCCAGCGCCTCGGCGGCCCGGCGCAGTCGCGTCCGACGCGGGATGCCATGGTAGAACAGACCGTTGGCGACGTTTTGGACGGTCGTCAGATGTGCGGTGAGATAGAACTGCTGGAACACAAAGCCGATCCAGGACGCTCGGACCGCCGAGAGTTGCCGGTCGTCGAGGGTGGCCACGTCGTGGCCGAGGATGCGCACGGTGCCGTGGGTGGGGCGGTCGAGGGTTCCCATCAGCTGTAGCATGGTGGACTTCCCCGATCCCGAGGGCCCGACGATCGCGGTCAGCTCGTCCGGCCAGATTCGCAGCGAGGCGTCGCGGAGGGCTTGGACGCCACCCGGATAGGACTTGGCGACCCGGTCGAGTTCGATGACTGGCGGTGTGGTCGTCATGTCGCCGGAACCGTCACCTTCATGCCCTCGACCACCCCGTTCCCAGTGATCTCGACCCGGCCGTTGCCGAAGGCACCGAGTTCGACGGTGATGATGCTCTTGTTTCCGTCGTCGGCGATCTTCTGCACGCCGAAGCCGCCCTCGGCCAAGGCCATCAGCGCGTTGACGGGCACGGTCAGTACACCCTTGTGCTCTTCGCCTTTGAAATTGACCGTGACCGGCGCCCCGTCCAGAGTCCCGGTGACGGCTGGATCGTCCAGCGCGACCGTCACCGGAATGGTCGGGGTACCGCCCGCGCTGTTCTGACCGCCGCCCTTGCCGTCCGAGGTGGCGATTGTGCCGACTGCTGTGATCTTCCCAGTCGTGGTCTTGCCGTCGGGCAGCCCGACCGTGACCCCACTGTCCTTGACCGCCAGCCCCGACTTGGTGACCGGCAGGTCGACCGTCACCTGCTTTACGGTGCCGGTCGCGGTGAGGATCTCGCCGGACGCCGGCGCACCCGTCTTTGCCTTGACCTCGGCTACCCGGATCGGTCCGGGCAGCACCACGACGTCGCCGAGCGCGACCGTTCCGGTCTGCTCCACGCCGCGGTCCTTCTGCCACTTTCTGATCACGGCCGCGGTGGCGGCGGTGAACCTGTTGTCGACGGTCAGGTTCTTGCCGTAGCCGAGGTGCCACAGGTTCTCTTCCAGGATCTGCACGTCCGGGCCGTCGGTGACGCCAAGGCGCAGCTCGCGCCAGAACGGGGTCTTGCCATACAGCAACAGGACCGGCCGGTTGTCGCCGTCGTACACGCGCTGCCCCCGGGTGATGGTGTCGCCCGGCTGCGGCAGCCACGTCACCATCGCGTTGCGGCCGGCCGTGACGGACGCCGTACCGGCGTAACCGAGATGGCCGTCGACCTGCTGGGTCTCCACGAGGTCGGTCTTTGCCACCGGTACCGTCGACTCGGGTCTGTCCACCGACGCCGAACGATCACCCTGGCGGCCACCGGCAAAGAGCACAGCCGCCACGCCGGCAGCGACCGCCGTCACGACCAGTGCCACCGCGATCTTCCGGCCGATCCGTCGCTCCGTCACTTGCTACCGTCCTGGGTCTCCTTCGCGCACATCTCGAGCGCCTCGCCCATCTGCGGGGTCAACTTCGGCGCCTCGATCGTCTGACTGTTCGGATCGGGGTCGGGCCAATCGACGCCCTTGTCCCGCATGCACTTGGCGAACTTCCGTTGCTGCTCCTGCTGCTTGGGGTCGTTGGGATCGAACCCGGTCGACCCCCGAGCGCCGCCCTCGTACTGCTTGCACTTCTCCAGCGCTTGCTTGGTCGCGGGGCTGTCCATCGGCAGCGTGATTCCGCCACCGGGCTCCGGGTCCTTCACGTCGACCCCGTTGTCCCGCAGGCACTTCGTCCACTTCGCCAGGTCGGGACTCGCCGAGGCGATGGCCGATGCGCCCGCGGCCGCCCCATTGCCGCTGCCGCTGGCCACCCCGTTCTGTGCCTTGTCCGAGTCGCCGCATCCCGCCAGCGCGCAACTCACGGTCAACAGCACGCCGAGCCCGGCCATCTGGAACAGTCTCACCCTACGCATGTTTCACTCCTGTACTTCGTGACCTGGCAGGCAGACGCCGGCCGCAACGAACGTTCTACGCAGGCCGGCATTTCACCGGCGTTTCGCCAGAAACCGCCGACGTCCGTTATGCCGGTGAAACACCGGCCGCGCTACGGTCGAAACGGATAACCGCACGCGCCCCGCGGAGGTGACCATGCGTGTACTCGTCGTAGAGGACGAGGAGACCCTGGCCGGATACATCGCCGAGGGACTACGGGACCAAGCGATGTCGGTCGACGTCGCCCACGACGGGAACACCGCACTCGACAAACTCCTCACCGACAGCTACGACGTCGTCGTGCTCGACCGGGACCTGCCGGGCACGCACGGCGACGAGGTCTGCCGACAGGTCATCGACCAGGGCGGGCGCACCCGGGTGCTGATGCTCACCGCGCTGGCAGAGGTCGGCGACCGCGTCACCGGGCTCCGCCTCGGCGCCGACGACTACCTCGGCAAGCCGTTCGACTTCGACGAACTGGTCGCGAGGCTCGACGCACTCGGCCGCCGGTCCCAGCCGGCCGTGCCGCCCGTGCTCCGCCACGACGACATCGCGCTCGACTCGGCACACCGGCAGGTCTCACGGGACGGACGGCCCATCTGCCTGTCGAACAAGGAGTTCGGTGTGCTGGCCGTACTCATGGCCGCGAACGGCGCGATCGTCAGCGCCGAGGAACTGCTGCGGGCAGTGTGGGACGAGCACGCCGACCCGTTCACCAACGCCGTGCGGGTGACCATGTGCCGCCTGCGGGCGAAGCTCGGCGAACCGGCCGTCATCGACACCCTGCCCGGAGTCGGCTACCGGATGGCCGGCCCGGCATGCTGAGCCGCCTCACGCTGCGATGGCGGCTCACCCTCCTGCAGACCGTGGTGTTCCTGGTCGCGGGCGCCGTGGTCATCACGATGGTATACCTCCAGAACCGCATCGTGATCACGAAGGCGATCGCCGCGAGCACCCTGCCCGACGATACGGCGCGGTTGGCCCAGCCGGTACAGTCCGTTCAGACTCCCACACTGAACCTGGACGCGATCGCCATTCGGCGGAACGAGGCGCTGGGCACGCTGCTGATCCAGTGGATCATGGCGCTAATCGTGATGACCGCCATGGCCGGGCTCTTGGCCTGGTGGGTCACCGGGCGGGTGTTGAACCGGGTCCACCTGATGTCCGCACAGGCGCGGCGGATCTCGACGGCGAACCTGCACGAGCGGATTGCCGTACAGGGGCCGACCGACGAGATCAAAGAGCTCTCCGACACCTTCAACGACCTACTCAACCGGCTCGAAGAAGCGTTCAACGCCCAGGCCCGATTCATCGCCAACGCCTCCCACGAGCTGCGGACCCCACTCACCGTGGCCCGCACAACGCTACAGGTCGGACTGGCCACCACGGACCCGGCGCGGATCAACCGCGTCCGCGAGGAGCTGCTGCGCAACAACGACCGGTGCATCGCACTCATCAACGGCCTGCTCACCCTGGCCCGCGGCGAACAGGGCCAGCGCCGACTGGAGGCCGTCGAGCTCGACGAGATCGTCCACCAGGTGGCGGCAGAGTCGACAGCCACCGCCCCGCCGGACGGTCCTCGGCTGCAGGTCGACGTGCCCGCCCGCTGCACGGTATCCGGCGATCCGCTGCTGCTGGCTCAACTGGTACACAACCTCCTGGACAACGCAGTACGCTACAACCGACCCGGCGGTGAGGTCCTCGTCGAACTCGACACTCTCGACGCGGACGTTCGCCTGACCGTCAGCAACACCGGCCCCGCGATCGGCGCCGACGAAGCGGACCGCCTGTTCGAGCCGTTCTATCGGGGCGCCGAGCGGACCGGGCACACCGACGGAGCCGGACTGGGAATGTCCATCGTGCGCGCCATCGCCGACAATTCCGGCGGCCAGGCCTCCGCCCGGCCACGCGACGGCGGCGGACTGGTCGTCGAGGTGCTGATCCCGACCACTGACGCTCAGTCGCTCACGGCGGTCCCCTGACTCGGACCCGTTGGGTCTTCGCTGCTGAGCCGTAAGTCGGCAAGCTGCCCGCTGTCGGTAGGAGTCGAGGATCGGTCCGAGGAGGGGTTGCGCTTTGGTGCCGTCGCCGCCCTCGCCGATGAACGCGATCGTGGCGTCATTCGCGGCCATCGCGTCCCGGAAGGGGCGCTGTTGCGTTTGCCGATCGGGGGGCGCGTTCGAGCGAGTGCCCGGCTCGGTCTTCAGATGGCGGTGGCGAGTTCGGTGAACGCCGCGGCGACACGGAGTCCGCGTGTGGCGTCGACGCCGAGTTCGTAATGCCCGCGGCGGAGGTTCTGCATGAAGGCGTGTCCGGCGATGATCGCCTGCGCGGTGCGGTCGGTGCGCAGCCCGCGCATCGGTCTGAGTCGGTGTTTGAGCTGACTATGGTCTGCTTCTACCCGGTTGTTGGCATGCCGTACGACGTGGTGCCACGCTGACGGGACCACCTCATCGAGCACCGCCGGGTACACCGGTGCCGCGTCAGTGACCACTTCGGTGGGTCGTACCTTCAACATGGTCATCGCCCGGCGGAAGAACCGGCGTGCTGCCGCGGCGTCGCGGTGGGCTGAGACGAGCACGTCGATGACCTGGCCGTGCTGGTCCACGGCCCGGTACACGTACCGCCAGGCACCGCTGACCTTCACGTATGTCTCGTCGACGTACCACCTGTCACCGGGTGCGTGCCGGCAGAACCGGGCCGCGTCGGCGAGCAGCGGCGTGAAGCGTTGCGCCCAGCGGCGGACGGTGACGTGGTCGGCCTCGACACCCCGCTCGAGGAGGAGTTCTTCGACGTCGCCGTAGGAGAGGTTGTACCGCAGGTACAGCCGGACGGCGACCATGATGACGTCGGGCGGGAACCGGAACCCGGCGAACGCCGACCGTGGTGGCAGGGCCGGACGCCGGCGGGTCGAGAGCTTCACCGTTCAAGCCTGCCCGACCAGGGAACGCCCCAATGCAACGGACCCACTGGGTTGGCCACCCCGCCGGCCCAGGGAACGGCGAGCAGGAACTCGTGGTACCGGTCGCTGTTGAGTGCCAGGATGCCGACCCGGTCGCCGGGCCGCAGTCCCAGTGAGCGCAGCGCGGCGGCGAACCGGGCTACGCGATCGACGGATTCGACGACGGTGCGGGTCCGTTCGCCGAAGATGGTGAAGGCGCGCCGCGGGTCGTGCTGTAGGGCGCGGTGCAGGAATTGGGTCAGATACACAGGACGCCTCTGGATTCGCCATTTGTGAATCGCGGTACGTGTGAGGATTCCGACATCGTCATCCCACCCTTGCTTGTCGTCAAGGTCTCTGGTCTCCTAAGTGAAGATTTGTTCGTAAGACGGAGGTGCTGGCAATGGGACGGGTCCTGGTCGCGGGCGTGGGCATGGTGCCCTTCGCTACGCCCAGTCGCAGCGAGACGTATGACGTGTTGGCGCGCGGGGCGATCCGCGCCGCCCTCGCCGACGCGGGCGTCGGGATCGAGCAGGTGCAGCAGTCGTACGCCGGCTATGTGTACGGCGAATCGACCAGCGGCCAGAAGGCGCTGTACGGCGTCGGCCTGACCGGCGGGCCGGTGGTCAACGTGAACAACAACTGCTCCACCGGCTCCTCGGCGCTGTGGCTGGCCCGCCAGGCGGTGGCCGGCGGCGCCGACTGCGTGCTCGCCTTCGGCTTCGAGCAGATGGAGCGCGGCGCGCTGACCATGAAGTGGGCCGACCGGCCCAGCCCGTTCGCCGGCTTCATGGACGTCGCGGAGCGGCAGCAGGGGAAGAGCGACGCGCCGTTCGCCGCCCAGCTGTTCGGCGGGGCCGGCGCGGCGTATGCGGAGAAGTACGGCACGAAGCCCGAGACCTTCGCCCAGATCTCGGTCAAGGCCCGCCGGCACGCCGCGCACAACCCCTACGCGGTGTTCCGCGACCCGGTGACCGTGGAGCAGGTGCTCGCCTCGCCGCACATCTACGGCCCGCTGACCCGGCTGCAGTGCTGCCCGCCCACCTGCGGTGCGGCCGCGGCGGTGGTGGTCAGCGAGGACTTCGCGCGTCGGCACGGGCTGCGGACGTCCGTGTCGATCGCCGCGCAGGCGATGACCACCGACACGGCGGCGAGCTTCGACGGCGACATGGGCCGGCTCGTGGGCTACGACATGGCCAAGGCGGCGGCCGACCAGGTCTACGCGGCGGCCGGGGTGGACCCGCGCGACATCCGCGTCGCCGAGCTGCACGACTGCTTCACCGCCAACGAGCTGCTGAGCTACGAGGCGCTCGGGCTCACCCCGGAGGGCACGGCGGAGCAGTTCGTCCTCGACGGCGACAACACCTACGGCGGCCGGGTCGTGGTCAACCCGTCTGGCGGCCTGCTGTCCAAGGGGCACCCCCTCGGCGCCACCGGCCTGGCCCAGTGCGCGGAGCTGACCTGGCAGCTGCGCGGCGAGGCCGGCGACCGCCAGGCCGAGGGCGTCAACCTCGCCCTGCAGCACAACATCGGCCTCGGCGGGGCCGCGGTCGTCACCCTTTACGAGAAGCTGGGCTGAGCCGTGCCGATTGATGTGGAAAAGGCCAAGGCGCTGCCGTTCGACCCGCTGATCGTCGACGTGGAGCGGGGCCGCCTGCGCTTCTTCGGCTGCGCGACCGGGCAGACCGACCCGGTGTATCTCGACGTCGATGCGGCCCGCGCCGCCGGCCACCCCGACCTGCCTGTCCCGCCGACGTTCTTCTTCAGCCTGGGGCTGGAGGCGCCCGACCCGTTCGGATACCTCGACCGGCTCGGCGTCGACCTGCGGTTCGTGCTGCACGGCGAGCAGTCCTTCACTTACCACCGCCTGGCCTACGCCGGGGACCGGCTCACCCTGACCGAGCGGATCGTCGACGTCTACGCCAAGCGCGGCGGCGCCCTGGAGTTCCTGGTCCGCGAGACCGACGTCACCCGCGCCGGGGAGCCGGTCGCGCAGGGCCGCTCGGTGCTCGTGGTACGCCATCCGGAGGGGGAACGGTGAACCTCGCCGACATCGCGCCCGGCGCCCCGCTCCCGCGGCTGGAGCTGCCGCCGGTCTCCTGCACCACCCTCGCCCTGTTCGCCGGCGCCAGCGGGGACCACAACCCGATCCACATCGATCTCGATACGGCCCGCGGCGCCGGGCTGGACGACGTGTTCGCCCAGGGCATGCTGTCGATGGCCTACCTCGGGCGGCTGCTGACCGACCTGGTGCCGCAGGAGCGCATCCGGTCCTGGTCCGTGCGGTTCGCCGCGATCACGCCGGTCGGCGCCGCGCCGGCCTGCACCGCGACCGTGGCCGCGGTCGAGGACGACCTGGCCACGCTCGAGCTCGCGGTGGCGCTGGCCGACGGCACCGTCACCCTCGCCGGCACCGCTCTCGTCGACATCTCCTGACCCTGACACGAACCACGAAACGGACGAATATGGGAAAGCTGGACGGCAAGGTCGCCATCGTCACCGGCTCCGGCCGCGGCATCGGGCGGGAGATCGCCCTGAAGCTCGCCGCGGACGGCGCCGCCGTGGTGGTCAACGACCTCGACGAGGCCCCGGCGAAGGGGACCGTCGCCGACATCGAGGCAGCCGGCGGCCGGGCGCTGGCCTGCCCCGGCAGCGTGACCGACGACGACTTCGCGCAGCGTTTCGTGCAGGCCGCCCTCGACGGCTTCGGCGGCGTGGACATCATCGTCAACAACGCCGGCTACACCTGGGACTCGGTGATCCAGAAGATGACCGACGAGCAGTGGGATGCGATCCTCGACGTGCACCTCAAGGCGCCGTTTCGGATCCTGCGCGCCGCGCAGCCGATCATCGCGGCCGCGGTCAAACGGACCCGGGAGTCCGGCGCGACGGTACCGTGCCGCAAGGTCGTCAACATCTCCTCCGTCGCCGGCCTGGGCGGCAACGCGGGCCAGACCAACTACGCCGCGGCCAAGGCCGGCGTCACCGGCCTGACCAAGGCGCTGGCCAAGGAGTGGGGCCGCTACAACGTCACGGTCAACACCGTCGCGTTCGGCCTGATCCGTACCCGGCTCACCGACGCCCCGGCGGACGGCTCCAGCACCATCGACGTGCAGGGCCACCAGATCCGGGTCGGGCTCAACCCGCAGCTGATGGAGAGCATGGAGTCGGTGATCCCGCTCGGCCGCGCCGGCACCCCTGCCGAGGCGGCCGGCGCCGTGTACATGTTCTGCATCCCCGAGTCCGACTACGTCAGCGCGCAGACCGTGGTCTGCGGCGGCGGCTACACGATGTGAGCGCCGATGGACCGCGACGTCTTCACCCCCGACCACGACACCTACCGCGACAGCGTTCGCTCGTTCCTACAGAAGGAGGTCGTGCCGCACTACGACGACTGGGAGCGGGCCGGGATCGTGGACCGCGAGGTGTTCGTCCGGGCCGCCGAGCTTGGCGTCTTCGCCGCTGTGCCGGAGCGGTTCGGCGGCGCCGGGGTGCGCGACTTCCGTTATAACGCCGTCTGGGCGGAGGAGGCCGCGCGCGCCGGCGTGGCGCCGGCAGCGCTCGGGCCGGCGCTGCAGGCCGACGTCTGCCTGCCCTACCTGCTGGACCTGACCACCGAGGAGCAGAAAGCCCGCTGGCTGCCCAGCGTCGCCTCCGGACAGACCGTCACCGCTGTCGCGATGACCGAGCCGGGCGCCGGGTCGGACCTGTCCGGCATCCGCACTCGGGCGGTGCGCGAGGGCGACCACTACGTCGTCGATGGCGCCAAGACCTTCATCACCAACGGCATCAACGCCGACCTGGTCATCACCGCGGTACGCACCGGGGAGCATCCGCATCGAGGCCTGAGCCTGCTCGTGATCGAGCGGGGCATGCCGGGGTTCGAGCGGGGCCGGCGGCTGGCGAAGCTGGGCCTGCACGCCCAGGACTCGGCGGAGCTGTCCTTCACCGACGTGCGGGTGCCGGTCGCCAACCGGCTCGGCGACGAGGGCGCCGGGTTCCTCGGGCTCGTCGGCAACCTGCCCCAGGAGCGACTCTCCCTCGCCGTCCAGGCGATCGCCCACGCCACCGCCGCTCTACGCTGGACGATGGAACACGTCCGGCAGCGCAAGGCCTTCGGGGCGCCGATCGGCGCGCTGCAGGCGACCCGGTTCCGGCTGGCCGAGCTGGTCACCGAGGTCGATGTCGTCCAGGCCTACGTGGACCGCTGCCTGCTGGCGCTCAACGCCGGGCGGCTGAGCGCGGTCGACGCGGCCAAGGCGAAGCTCGCCAGCACGGAGCTGCAGGGCCGGGTCGTCGACGCCTGCCTGCAGTTGCACGGCGGCTACGGTTACATGCTGGAGTACCCCATCGCCCGGGCCTTCGTCGATGCCCGAGTCTCGCGCATCTATGGTGGCACCAGCGAGATCATGAAGGAGATCATCGGCCGCTCGCTCAAGCTGGACTGAGCCCTTCGGTTCGAACGGTCTCCCGCGGAAGTTCAAGCGGTCTTGCGGAAAGGCAGGGAAATGACCATCGTCGATCGACCGGCGCGCGGCACGCGGCCGGCCAACCGGCGGCAGCTGATCCTGGCCGCCGCGACCCGGCTCTTCGGGGCGCACGGCTACGAGCACGTCAGCATCGGCGACGTGGCCGAGGCGGTCGCGGTCGGGCCGTCCGCCCTCTACCGGCACTTCGCGGGCAAGGACGAGCTGCTCGCCGAGGTCATCAAGGACATCGTCGACGGGTTCACCGCTCAGATCGAGGCCCCGACGGACCTCGCCCAGACGCTGGCCGCCACGGCCTCCTTCATCCTCGACCAGCGCCCCATCGGCGTGCTGTGGGAGCGCGAGGCGCGGCATCTGCCCGCCGAGGCGCAGGCCGCCATCCGCGAGCGAATCCGGCACGCGCGCCGCCGGCTCATCCGCTTCGTGCACGCGGCCCGCCCGGAGCTGCCCGCCCAGCACGCGGACCCGATCGCCGCCGCGGTGGTCGCGGTGCTGCTCAGCCCGTCATTCCACACCATCGACCTGCCCCGCCCCGGCTACGACGCGCTACTGACCCAGCTGGCGCACCGCGCGCTGGAGGCCTCGCTGCCCGAGCCGCCCGAGCCCGAGGCCGCCCCGCCCGCCCGTGGACTGCGGCGCTCGGCCAAGCGGGAGCGGCTCCTCGGCGCGGCGGTCCGGCTGTTCGCCGAGCGCACCTATACCCGGGTCAGCATGGAGGATGTGGCGGTGTCGGTAGGCATCAGCGCGTCCAGCGTGTACAACTACTTCCCCAACAAGGCCACCATGCTGGTCACCGCCCTCGACCGGGCGAACGGCTACCTCCAGGTCACGCTCGACGACACCCTCGCGGGCGCGCGGGACCCGGTCGGCGCCCTCCACGGCCTCGTGTCGTACTACGGCCGGTTCGCCCTCGCGCACCCGTACCTGCTGGACCTGATCATCACCGAGACCCGCAACATCCCGCGCGAGCAGGCGGCGCCGTTGATCCGGGCCCAGCAGGAGTACATCGACGAGTGGGTCCACCTGCTGCGGCAGGTGGGCCCCGACCTCGACGCCCTGCGCGCCCGGGTCACCGTGCAGGCCGCCCTCACCGTCGTCAACGACCTGGCCCGCACCCCGAGCATCCGCTTCCGCCCGGGCGCCGCCGCCGAATTGGCCGCGCTCTGCCGGCACGTCCTCGCCATCTGACCGGCTCCCCATCGGCCCTGCTCCAGCGGCCGTCAGGGCTGCCCGGCGGCAGTGTCGTGCCTGTCGGCGGAATCTCGACTCCATCAGGAGGCGCGATGGCTCCCGCCTTCGCAGTGATCCGCGGCGCCCTGCCTGACGGTATCGCCCTTACCCTCAGGCCCGCTCGACGCATTCACCGCCCCCGGCATCGACCAGGCGCGGTCCCGGTCGGTCGCTGGTCGTCGACCTGCCCCGGCTGGAGTTCATCGCCGCCGCCAGCGTGCGGGCCCTGTTCGCGCGCCGCCTCGGCGTGCGTGCCGGCAGTCTGCGGGTCGACCGGATTCTGTACGAGGCCGCCGTCGCCGCCGACCCTGTTCGGCTCATCCAGCTGTTCGGCATCGACGTCGGCATCGCCACGCGGTACGTGCACGCAGCCCACCCGCACCGCGGCGCCGTCCCGCGATAGCCGGGTCATCGGGCTGATCGGTTATCCGCGCGGGCTGGCGGGAGCCGGACATGTCGACCCGCTGCTGGTCCAGTGCTGTCGTTTGCCATCGAGGTTTGTACCTCGCGCCAGCGACCTTCGTCCCCGTGAGGGTTCCTGCCACTCAAGGGGCTGCCCGGTGAATGGGGACGTAAGCGCGGACGACCGGGCACGAGGGGCTGGCAGATGGCGATGGCCCTCGTCGTAGGTTGGTTATCGTGAAGGTCTGACCGACGAAGCCATCGGCGCGTTGCGCGCCGCGACCGCGCGGTCGCCGCCGACCCGGCAACGTCCAGGCCCGCCGCCAGCATGCCTTCTGCCTCAGCAAGCGCACGCGCCACGCAAGGCGCTCGCCGCCGCGGACCGTGCCCTCGCGCTGAGCCGAACCGCGAAGACCTTCGCCTGGCGCGCCTCGGTGCTGCAGGCCGCCGGCCGCCGGGCAGAGGCGTACCTCGCAGCCAAGGAGGCGGTGCGCCTCGCCTCCAACGAGACCGGCATGGTCCTGTCTTGACATGCCCGTACATGAACGTTGCGGCCCAGGTCCAGGGCGGCGAACAGGTGCCGTACGCCGTGCGGGCGGGTGTAGGTGGCCCGCCGGCGTGGTCTCGGGTCACGGTCGGGGTCCTTGTGCCGGCCGCCCCGCTCGGCCCACTGCCGGCCGGGATGCGGTTGCAGGTTCAGCCGCCCGAATTCGTCCATGCTGAACACCACGCCCGGCTCGCCGGGCTCGGGGATGACCTCGCCGTCGGCGATGCAGTACAGGTGCTCCACCCGGGCCTTCTTCACGGCGTAGTCGGGATCCCGGGAGTGTTTCCAGGTCTTTACCCGTTGAAAGGACACCCCCTCGGCGCGCAGGATCTCCCGCAGCCCCTCGATGCTGATGTCGTCAACCACCCCCTCAGCGACCAAGAAATCGGCCAGCTTGGCCAGACTCCAGGTCGAAAACGGCAGGCCATGCTCGACCGGCCTGGACTTGGCGATCTTCTTCATCTCCCGCCGCTGCGGCAGGGTGAACGTCGGCGGCCTGCCGCCACGGTAGCGGGGGTAGAGCGAGTCGAACCCGTCGGCGTTGAAGTTGTGGATCACATCCCGGACCCGATCGGGGCTGGTGAAGGTCACCTCGCCGATCCTGGCCGGCTCCATGCCCTGGGCCGAGAGCAGGATCATCTGCGCCCGCCGCCAGGTCACCACCGACCCCGAACTGCGCCGCACGATCCGCAGCAGCCGTTGACCCTCATCGTCATCAAGCTCTCGAACCCGCACCCGTTCCGCCACAGCCCACAACAGCCTGAAGCGACAACCCCGGCCACAGTGGGACCCGGGCCGGAGTGTCGCTCACAACGAGGCAAACGTGACCGGGCGCGGCACTAGCGCCCGGCGAACCGGGGCTCGCGTTTCGCGAGGAAGGCGGCCACGCCCTCTTCGAAGTCCGGTGTTACGGCAAGCAGGGACTGGCCTACGGCCTCGCGCTTCAGGGCTGCCTCGAGCTCGTCGAGGCTTGCCGCGTTGATCGCCTGCTTAGTGAGGGCGAACGCTATGGTGGGCCCTTGGGCAAGACGGGCGGCCAGCGCCGTGCCCTCCTCCTGGAGCCGGTCGTCGTCGACCACGCCGGCAACGAGGCCCCAGGCCACTGCGGTGTCAGCGAACACCTTCTCGGCGAGGAGTGCCATCCGTATCGCGCGCGCTCGACCGGCGGACGCGGCGACCAGCGCCGTGGCGCCGCCGTCAGGCATCAGCCCGATCCGGGTGAATGCCAGCATGAGGTACGACGAGCGCGCCATCAGCACAATGTCACAGGCCATGGCGAGCGAGCAGCCCACGCCGACGGCAGGCCCATGGACCATGGCCACCACCGGCACAGGAGCGTCGCGCAACGCGCGCACGGCAGCGTTGGCGGCGATCAGCGACCCCTTCGCGTCGGCGCTACCCAGATCAATTCCGGAACAGAAGCCTCGCCCGGCGCCGCTGAGCGTGATCGCGCGGACCGCCCCATCGGCGCCAACCGTGCTGACGACGGCGGCGATCTCCTCGAGCAGTTCAGTGGTGACCGCGTTGAGTTTCTCCGGGCGCATGAGCTCAAGCCGGAGCACGCCGTCGGTCACCTCGGGGACGGCGAGTCCATTGGGTGACACTGGCATGTTCAGCTCACCGCTTCCGCGCCGCTGCGAACCATGTCTCGCAGGGGCTTCTTGAGGATCTTGCCGGAGGCGTTCCGGGGCATCTCGGCGACCACGACGACCTTCGTCGGCTTCTTGTACGACGCTAGGCGCGAGGCACAGAAGCTGATGACGTCGTCCTCGGTGGGAGCATCCGCAGAGTCGGCCGGCACGATCACCGCGACCGGGGTCTCGCCCCACTTCGGGTGCGGGGTGCCGACGAGCGCAACCTCACGGACCTTTGGATGCTGCGAGATGACGGCCTCGACCTCGGCACTATAAATGTTCTCGCCTCCGGAGATGATCATATCCTTGAGCCGATCGACTACGTAGAAGAAGCCATCCCCGTCGACACGGACCAGGTCGCCGGAGTGGAACCAGCCGCCTCGGAACGCTTCCGCGGTCGCCCGCGGGTCTTCCCAGTACCCGAGCATCGTCTGCGGCCCGCGATACACGATCTCGCCGACCTCGCCTTGCGGCACGTCGTTCATCTCCGGGTCCACAACCCTCACGTCGACCAGCGGGACCGGCTTGCCGATCGACCCGATCTTGCGGATGGCGTCCTCGCCGGGGAGCACGGTCGTGACCGGCGACATCTCGGTCTGGCCGAAGGTGCAGACGTTCGTTACGCCCGGGAAAGCCGCCTCCATCGCCCGCAGCACCGGCGGCGTCGCCGGTGCTGCGCCCCACGCGATGCAGCGCAGCCGGATGACGCGCTGGTGGATCGTCGGGCTCTTGCATACCGCCTGCCATTGTGTCGGCACGAGAAACGCATTCGTTGTGCCCTCGGACTCGACGAGGTCGAGGAACGCCTCGGGGTCGAACGCGCCGGTAGGGGTGATCACCGTGGTATAGCCGAGGATGAGGTTGGGGACGATCACTCCGACCGCCGCGATGTGGAACATCGGGGAGGTGACCAGGGCGATCTCGTCGTCCTGGAACAGGCGGAACGCCTGGATGAGCGTCACGGTCTGCCCGAGGAGATTCTCGTAGGTGAGCATTGCGCCCTTGGGTCGACCGGTGGTGCCGGACGTGTACATGATTAGCGCAACGGTCGCGAGGTCGCTCGGACCGGTTGCCAGGTGCGGCTCGGACGTTCCCAGCGCGTCCTCGTAGCGCTCGGCAGCGTCGCCGGCGGCGCTGACGTCTTCGCCGACGACGAGGCAGGGCAGCAGCCCCTCCTTGCCAGCGCGCACGGCGCGGGCCAACGGCGCGAGCTGCTCCTCGACGAGGATGGCACACGAGCCGGAGTTCTCCGCGAGGAACGACACCTCCGCGGCAACGAGGCGGAAGTTCACGGGCACCGCAATGGCGCCGAGCCGGTTGATTGCCACGAGCGACTCGATGAACTCCGGTCGGTTCGTCAGCAGCATGAGGACGCGGTCACCCTTGCCGACACCTCGTATCTCGAGGGCGCGGGAGAGGCGACGGGTGCGGTCGTCGAGTTCGCGCCATGTCGTCGTCCGCCCGCGGAAACGGAGCGCCGGCCGGTCCGGCTGTGCATTGGCGTGCTTGGCCACCTGGTGAACCCACGTAAGACGCGTGTTCGGGTGCCGGATGTCTGCTGTGTCCATGGTCTCTCTCTCGTGGCGGACTGGTGCTCAAGCACGGGCATGAAGCGGCTGGTCGTCGACCTCGCCGGACAGGTACTTCGGGTTCGAGACAAGAAGCCGGTCGCGAGTGATCGCCCACAGCGCCGTGACGAGCCGGTCGTCTGTAGCGTCGACTTCGCGGTCGCGGATCCGTCGGGCCAGCTCCGACTCGTCCTCCACGGCGAGCTCATTCAGGCGTTCGCGGTAGCGGGCTTCGCCGTCCGGGCCGAGTGTCAGCTCGCGTTCGAGGACGCCGAGCAGGTTCGCCGCGACTCTCGCGTGGAATGACAGTGTTCCAGTGGTCGACGTCGTGCTCGAGGAACTCCCGCACTGCTGTGACGATCTCGGAGGCGTCCGGGAAGGTGTGCAGCATCAGCGCGTCGTCCAGGTCGGGGGCTGCCGCGGAGCATCTGGAGGATGTCGTACTCCTGCTCGGCCACCCGGCGCCCGATCGCCGCGAGTTCGACCGACCGCGAGGCTCCGGCGAAGTGACGCTGGGCCTGGACTAGGCAGCCCACACCCCAGGAGAGCGTCCCGGCGACCTGCCACCAGTAGACCGCCTCGGCATCAGGGCGCGAGCCGCTGACTTCCGCGTAGGCGTCGAAGAGGTCGTTGTACTCCCCGACGCCGGCGACCGGCTTCGTACCACCGAACCGCCAGGCGCGGATGCGCAGGTATCCCAGGTCCTCCATCGGGTCACCGAGGTGGACCAGTTCCCAGTCCAACACGGCGGCGAGGCCGTTCGCGTCGACGATCACGTTGCCGAGGCGGAAGTCGCCGTGGACGAGGACGGTGTCGAAGTTCGCGGGAGGTCGGTGATCCTCGAGCCAGCGGAAGCCCATCTCGAGCACCGGGCGACCGATGCCGACCGAGGCGTACCTGCGCCGGAGGTCTTGAAGGACGTCGGCGACCGGGATGTCCGGCACCTCGGCCGGAGGCACCTGATGGATTCTTGCGGCGGCGCGGCCGAGGTCGCGTGCGAGTACGGACCGCGCGTGGCGGTACCTCTCATCGCGGAGGATTCGGCGTGCAATCGTGTCGCCAGGGACGAATGTCATTATGAGGTAGGGCGCGCCGAGGTCGCCGGGGTCCGCGGACCAGTCGAGCAGGTCGGGGCCGGGGACGCCGTGCCGTCGTGCCGCTTGGAGCGCCGACGCCTCGCGGGCCATCTCCTCGGGGCGAGGCTCCGACGGAGGGTCGCGCCGGAGCACCAAGTCCATCGGTCGACGCTCGGCGTCGAGCGTGCGGAACGCCCAGGTCTGCCTGCTAGCGCCCCCGGAGACGCGGCGGAGCTTCTCCACAGTCCGGCTCTCGCCGTGGAGATGTGTCAGACGCTTGTCGAGCAGCCCCTCGAGTTCTTCAGCTTCGGAGACGGGTTGGGCGTCCGACCTCTTCACCACGCGTTCCTGCTTCCTCGAGCGGCGTTGTCACCGTCAGACACGCCATTTACGTGCATCTTGAGCTGAGCGCGACGCAACGTGTTCTCCCGCCTTTCGGCGGGGCGCAGTCGGGGAGTCAAGGCGCGCGCGTGACCCACTCGGGCACCTCCAAATCAGCCACGCGCGTGCTGCGTCCGCACAAGGCGACCTCGCGGAACTGCCAGAGGATGGCACCGGTCGGGGGATGGACGACCAGGTTCTGCCTTAGTGGCATCTGGAGATGGCGGCTCCCATCCGACAGCTGCTTCCATCTAGGTAGTTCTGGGTAACCATTCAGCAGGTTCTTGCTGGCGGGTCTTGATCTTGGTGGGTGTTCTGGACCATCCTGGGTGGCGTGTCCGACTCGCTGCCGGTTGCCGA
>NZ_JBICTV010000064.1:0-21577 GCF_043197855.1 Dactylosporangium sp. NPDC048998 | reverse complement strand
CTGTTGCAGAACGCCCTCGGCAACACGTCCGCTGTCCTGGACGAGACCGGCCACACCATCCTGCGCATCGCCGACCTGTATGCCGAAACCGACGCCGCGGCGGCCCAGGAGCTCAACAACGTCTGGGCCGGCGGGCCGCCCGCGCAGCTGTTCGTCTCTGGCGAATTGCTGGTGTCCGGCCCACCCGCACCGATCAAGCAGGCGTGAGGGCAGGCATCCGTGGGCGACGCGTACGTCTACCGCAGCCCGGCCGATCTGCAGGTGCTCGGTGAGCGGGTCCGTGACACCGCCATCCGGGTCACCCTGACGCACGCCGAGCAATACCTGATGGCGCAGCAGCGGGCTAACAACAAGGCCAGCCAGGGGCAGCCCGAGTACATTTCGTCGAGTCGCGCCGACGACGATGCCCGGTTGCGCACGTTCGTTGCCGAGGAATTTGCCGGGATTCCCACCATGTTCTCGCAGTTTGCGGTGCCGGACCCGAACGCCTGCCAGCCGATGGCCGATGCACTGTTTCGCGTCGCCGCCACGCTACAGCCCTCGCTGCAGCTGAAGGCAGAAAGCAACAGACTGTATGACCCGGTCGCCGTCGGCAACGACACGCTGAAGTTTCCACTCGGCGCGTACACCGATGCGATCCAGGTTCGCATGCAGCATTGGGCCGGTTCAGCGGCAGACTCGTTCATGTTCTACCTGAAGCTGTACGAGCGCTCGACGCTGTGCCAGCGCCAGGTCGCGGTAGGACTCGCTCTCACGCTCCAGGCAGAGCTGGAGATCAAGAGGCGCATGCTCACAGACGTATGGACGCTCGGAGAAACCACGATCAAGGTGCTCGACGCGCTGGACCACTTTCACTGCCCGACGCGAGGCGGCGCGGCCATGATCCTCACCGTTATCGGAGCGCTCGCCGCGGTCGCCGTCGCCGCAGGACCAGTGGCGGAGTCACTCCTCGCCGCCGGCACCGGCGCGGCCATCGCCGGCATCCAGGGAGTCCTCGACCCGCCATTCACCGACGAGAGACTCAAAACCGGCACCGCCACCGACCTGGACAACACCGGTGGTCAACTGTTCTACGATCGGTAGAAGGGCGTATGCGCTCCGGGTGCGGGAACCACGGGAGGTGGGACTTACCAACAGCAGCGCGACTGCATCGCGGAGCGGCCTGGCCAAGGCGACGGTCACCGGCGTGGTCGCTCGCCTGGAGGGGCGCGGGCTCCTGTCCGCCAAGACGGCTCAAATAGATCGCCGCCAGGTGCGGTTGTCCGCAACCGAGTCCGGCGTGGCGTTGTGGGAGCCGACTCTCAGCTGCAGTTGGCGGCCACCGAACGACGGCTGATGCAACTGCCATCGGCCGGACAACCGTTCCTGGCACTGTCACGCAGCATCACGACGTCGCTCGCCTCCGACTCCTCGGCGGCGTGACCCGTGCCAGAGAGAATACGCCGCGATGGACAGGACGTTGGCCATCAGGGCGAGGCATCCGGCGAAGCGGACGGGGTTGGCGAGGTCGACGTACGGGCGTCCGACCAAGTCCAGCGCGGCCAGCACCGGGCTGAGCGTCTGTGGGGTGGCGCGAGGTAGCGCCGTGCTGAGCACGGTGTGGGTTGCTTGCAGGAGGATGACGGCAATGAACAGCCCGGTGAAACGCCGCCAGGACGGGCGAAGGACAGCGTTGCCGATCCGGAGCAGGAACAGCGCGGCGGCGTTGACGTAGATGGCGTCGGTCCATCGGCTGCGGGGTGTGTCCCGCCATCGGCGCAGTCCTGCCGCCATGCGCCTGTCGATCCACCGCGTCGTGGCGACCTGCGTTGTCGTGCCTGCCCACCAGCCGCCGGCAGCGACGGCGAGGACGCCGACCCGGCAGTGATGTAGTCGATGATCGTGAGAGCCGCGAGTGCCGCGCCTGGCGGGGCAGTGTCCTGTGTGAGCCATGCCAGGAGAACTCGGCTGAGCAAGCCTGCGGTCACGGCAATGCCTCCGCGGAGCACGATGTGTCGTACCACGTGGACGCATCTCCTCAGACGTTGCGGTCATCCGGATCGCAGACCGGTCCAGTCTTCTGCGAACCGGTCCGTTGTGGCGTCAGCAGGCGTTGCAGCACACCGCCAGCATGCACGATCTGCTCGATGGTGACGTCCCGATGCGTGACGGCCCGGACGTGATGGGGGCCGACAGCGACGAGCAGGACGCTGTGGTCGGCGGCGGCCGCGGCGAATGCGGGGCCACTCCAGCGGGTCCTGGTGAGGTCGAGCAAGACGATATTGGTGTGCACCCGGCCGGGGTCGACGACCCCGGCGTTGGAGAGGGCATCGGCGAGGCTGCGAGCGCGGTCGTGGTCATCGGCGAGCCGCTGGAGATGGTGGTCGAGCGCGTAGAGGCCGGCGGCCGCGAGGATGCCGGCCTGACGCATGGCGCCTCCCGCCCGCAGCCGAAGCCGCTTGGCCTCGGCGATGAGATCTTGCGGACCGGCGAGAACGGCTCCGGCGGGAGCGCCGAGGCCCTTGGAAAAGCAGACTGCGACGGTGTCGAACAGCTGGCCGTAGACGTCGAGGGCGGTGCCGGTCGTGATGTGGGCGTGCCAAAGCCGGGCGCCGTCACAGTGCAGGCCGACGCCCGCGCGGCGGGCGACGGTGTGGAGGGCGGTGAGCCGGTCGAGCGGGTGGATGATGCCGCCCGGGATGTTGGCGGTCTGCTCGACGGCGATCGCGTCGGTGCGCAGCGCGAACCCGCCGCCGGGCCGGATCATGCCGGCGATGGTGGTGGGGTCGATGAACCCGTCGGGGCTGTGCCAGGTACGGGTGGTGATGCCGCCGTGGACGGCGGCGGCGCCGCCTTCGTAGCTGACCAGGTGGGCGTCGTCAGCGCAGAGCAACTCGCCACCGTGCGATACCAGCGCCTGGACGGCGACTTGGTTGGCCATGGTCGCGGTCGGCAAGAACAGCCCGGCTTCGTGGCCCAAGAGCCCGGCGACGCGATCCTCGAGCGCGCGGACGGTGGGGTCCTCGCCGTAGACGTCATCGCCCACTTCGGCGGCGGCCATCGCGGCGCGCATCCCCTGGGTGGGCCGGGTGACGGTGTCACTGCGCAGGTCCACGACGCGTTGCGCATGACGGCTCATGCGTCCACTCCGTGGTGAGCCTGGACGGTGCCGGCGAGACGGGTGATGGCGGCCGCGACGTGCCCCGGCTGTTCGAGCGGAAGGTCATGGCCGCCGTCGACCCACCGCACGGGGACGATGCGGCCGGCTCGGTCGAGGGTGTGCAGGAGCGCCTGCAGATGCGTGGCGGCCGCTGCAGGATCCTCGGGCCGGGCGAGGACCGCGATGGTCGGGGCGGCGGTCGCCGCGAGGGTCGCGGCGGGGTCGTGGCGCCAGAGGCTGCGGGCGGCTTGGATCTCGTGTTCGACGGCGAGCCGGAGCCCTGCCGGCCGGTGGTGATCCGGGGCGGTGGTGGACCCGGGTTGGTAGTTGGCGAGCAGGGCGGGGACGGCGGCAGGAGGAAGACCGTGGCCGCGGGCCCAGGCGGTGAGCATGGCGGGCGTGGGGGCGATGCGCCGGTTGAGCAGCATGCGGTACTGCGCTTCCCACCAGGTGCTCCCGAACAGGATGTGCGGGTCGTAGATGCCGCCGTCGACGAGGCACAGCCCGGCGACGAGGTCAGGGCGGCGGGCGGCGAGTTCGAGGGCGACGGTGGCGCCGAGGCTGTGCCCGGCAAAGACGCAGGGCCCGGTCGCCAGGGCGTCGAGCAACGCCGCGGCGTCGCCGGCGAAGGCGTCGACGGTGTAGCCGCTGGGCGGGGTGCTGGACTGGCCATGGCCGCGGTGGTCAAACCGGATCAGGCACCGGCCGGGTAGCCGCTCGGCGACAAGATCCCACCAGCGGTGCGTGCTGGCCAGCCCGTGCAACAGCACGACCGGCAGCCCGGCCGCGACATCGGGCCCGGGGGTGTCGCGGACGGCGAGGTCGACGCCTGCGGCGACGGTTACCAGGCGGTTCGGGGTAGCGAGGGCGTTCACGCGGCGCTCCTCGATGCGCTGGCCGGGCTGGGTGTGGCGGCGAGGTCGTCGATGGCGGCGGCGATGCCGGAAGGGGTGCGGTTGAGGGCCACCGCGACGTACGGAACTTCGACGCCGAGGGCGTCGCTGAGCGCGACGCACAGCTGCGCGACGAGCAGTGAGTGCCCGCCGGCGTCGATGATGTCGGTGTCCGGGCGCACCGGCCGGTCGAGCGCGGCCGTCACGACGTCGAGCACGGTGGCCAGCGACCCTCCTGGCAACGGATCTTCCCGGTCGTGCGGTGCCAGGGGTGCGGCGGCCGCCCGCGTCCGGAGGGCCTCGCGGTCGATCTTGCCGGCTGCGGTGAGCGCGAGCGCCGCGATCACGTGGATGTCGGGCACCGCGTGGGGCGGTAGCAGTGTCGCGGCGTGCTGGTGCAGCGTGCCGGCGAGGTCGGCCTCGGGCGGCCCGCCGGTGTAGTCCGGGTCGGCGGTGATGTGCGCGGTGAGCCGGTCGGCGACGGCGACAACCGCGCAGGCGCGTACGGCGGGGTGGGCGGTGAGGATGTGCTCGACCTCGCCGAGCGTGAGCCGGTGCCCGCGGATTTTGACCTGGTCGTCGGTGCGTCCCAGGTAGACGAGGGCGCCGTCGACGCGCCGCGTGGCGAGGTCGCCGGTGTGGTACCAGCGACGTCCGGACGCGTCGGTGGTGAACCGGGCGGCAGTGGCGGCGGGGCTGGCCGCGTAGCCGCGGGCGACGCCGATCCCGCCGACGACGATCTCACCGACTGCACCTGCCGGCTGAGGGCGGCCGTCGGTGTCGACGATCTGGACGGTCACGCCGGGCAGAGGCGCGCCGATGTGCACCTCCTGGCCGGGGTGGAGCTCGCCGGCGGTGACGGCCACGGTCGTCTCCGTCGGACCGTAGCCGTTGAAGAACCGGCGGTGCGGGCTGGCCCAGCGTTCGACCAGGCGCGGCGGGCACACCTCGCCGACAGCGACGACGGTGCGCAGGTCGGGCAGGTCGTCGGTGGGGACGGCGGCGAGGACCGAGGGGGTGAGCGTGGCCACTTCGACGCGGTGTTCGCGTAGCGCCCGGGCCAGGGCCGGTCCGCCCGCCCGCGCGCTGTCGGGGGCGAGCACGAGCGTGGCACCGGCGGTGAGGGTCATGAGGATCTCGGCCAGCGCGGCGTCCCACGACCAGGCGGCGAACTGCAGCACCCGCGTGCCGGACCGGACCTCGAACCGGTCGGCGAGGGCGGTGGCCATGGTGACGACGCCGGGATGCTCGATCAGGACGCCTTTCGGGGTACCGGTCGAGCCGGAGGTGAACACCACGTAGCACAGCGGGCCGTGCACCGGCTCCAGCCCGATACCGGCGGAGGCGGCTGGAGGTCGCGGCGGCGAAAGGTCCGGGGCCGGATCGGCGGCGCGGACGTGGCGGACGGCGCAGGCGGTGGCCATGTACTGCAGGCGTCGGGCCGGCCAGGCGGGGTCGAGGTAGAGCACGGCACCGCCGGCCCGCCACACCCCGAGCAGTTGCACGAGGCCGTCGACGGATCGCGGCCAGCAGACCCCAGCCACATCGTCCGCGGCGAGGCCCGCCGCGGCGAGTTCGGCCGCGACCGCGTCGGCCCGGCGGGCCAGCTGCTGGTAGGTCACTGCCGTGCCGGTCGCGTCGATGACCGCGACCGCGTCTGGTGCCGCTTCGGCCCGCTGCCAGATCAGGTCGGCGACGGTGCCTGGCGTGGCGGTGTTGCGGACGCGCGGGCTCATCGGGCACCCGCCGTGGTGTTGCGGTCGAGCTGGACGGGCAGGTGCGCGAGGCCGCGGAGGTTGGCGTTGTGCCGCCAGCTGCGCCCCGGCCGGGGCCGCAGGCGCGTGTACCGGGCGGTGAGCGCGCGGACGGCGGTTTCGACTTCGAGCCGGGCCAGTGGTGCGCCGAAGCAGCTGTGCGGGCCGTGGCCGAACGTCACCGGGCGGCCCGGCCGGTCGAGCCGGATCCGGTCCGGCTCGGGGAACACGGCCGGGTCGCGGTTGGCGGCGGCCAGCATCAGCACCACGCTCGCCCCGGCCGGCAGCGTCTGGCCGGTGGACAGGGTCGCCGGCTGCAGGAGCCGCCGTGCCGTGTATTGCGTCGGTGGGTACAGCCGGCCGAGCTCGATGACGGCGTCGGGGATCTGCTGCGGGTCCTCTTGCAGGACGGCCCAGAGGCGGGGTTCGTCGGCCAGGACCATGAGGACGGCAGAGAGCAGGTTCGTGGTGGTCTCGTTCCCGGCGGTGATCGCCATCATGAGGTTCGCGATCAGCGCGTCGCGGCTGATCGCTCCCTGGTGCATAGCCGCGACGAGCGCGTCGATCATCGCGGTGCCGGGCGCCGCCTCACGGTCGGTGACGTGCTGACGGAGAAACGCGGCGAGTTCCGCGATCGCGGCGAGGGTCGCGGTCCGGTCCCTGGTCGGCACGTGCCCGGGGGCGGCGACCACGTCACCCCAGGCCAGGGACCAGCGGCGGATAGTGGCGGTGCTGACGTCGGCCGGGATGGCGAGCAGGCGCCGGGTGACGTCGATCGGGATCCGGGCGGCGAACCCGGTGACCAGGTCGGGCACGGCCCGGCCGGTCAGGTCGTCGAGGGCGCCGGTGACCGCGTCCATGATCAGGCCGGCGAGGCGGGTGCGCACGTGCCGGACCTGGACAGGCTCGGCCAGCACGCGGCGCAGCCGCCGATGCCGGTCGCCGTCGACGAAACTCACGTGCAGGTCCAGCGCCGCGAACGTCTGCTCCAGACCGGCGCCCGGGAACCGAGCGAGCGCGCCGGCGTGATCCATCGCGACCGACGCGGCCGGGTGCGCCAGCACCGCCCGGACGTCGGCATGCCGCGGCACCAGCCACACCCCGAGGACCGGATCAAGCACGGTGCCGGCGTCCAGGAGCCGGTCATAGAAGCCGGTCGGGTCGGCGATGGTGTCCGGCAGCTGCAGCTGCAGCAGGCTCAGCCGGTCGAGCTCGTGGGCGGCGATGGTGGGCATGATGCTCCTTCAACCAAGGGGGATGGTGCGGTCAGCTCGAGACGCGTGCCGGGGCGGCCGTTGCGGTGGCCAAGGGGTCGGGCGGGCCGGTGAGACGCTGCGCGGCCGCGGCGAGCAGGCGATCGCCGACCAACCGGGCGAGGGTCATGCCGGCGCCGTCCGGGTTGGCCGGTGCCAGCCAGCGCAACGCGGCAACCTGTGGCGGCTGCCGGTCGGCGTTCGGCGCGGCGCGGACAACCAGCAGGCATGGCACGCCGGCCGGAATCCGGACGTGATGCAGCAGGACCGGCTGGGTGGTGACCCGTAGCCACCCGGTTACCGGCGGCGCGGGTGGCATGGCGGCGGTGATGAGGTCGGCCCGCTGTCCGGCGTCGGCGGCCAGGCCGGCGACCGCGGTCAGGTCGGTCGCGATGGTGATGCGCAGGGCGTCGACGAGGCGGGGCAGTAGCTCGGTGGTGGCGTCCCAGGCCGCGGCGAACAGCGCGCAGCACAGGGCGGTGATGTCGTGCCACGGCACCCGGTCGGCACCGGCACCCCGGCAGGCCAGCAGGTCGTCGACCACCGTGTCGGGCTGGTCCGGGTTCACCACGCCGGTCGGTGCCGCCGCGCGGTTGCGCACGAGGCGGCCCACGATCTCGCGGAGCACCGCGAGCGGCAGCACCGCCTCCGTCACCGGCGTGGTGCACGCATTCGCGAGCTGGTCCCGGAGCTTGCCGGCCATGTCGATCGTGTTGCCGCAGACGCCAAAGACCGAGCCGACCACTGCGCGAGCCAGCCAGTCGACCGGTCCGGCGCCATCTGCCGGCCACGATCCGGCGCCGCCGGGCGCATTGGCGAGTGCCGCGGCGGTCTGGTCGGCGTGGACGCGGATGCGGCGGCCCCAGACGAGGTCGGCGTGGACGGTCGTCACCGGCCAGACGATCCGCAGCATCGCCCGCACCCGCACATCCAGCGGTACCGCTGGCGCACGGATCGGTGACCGCATCAGCGCATCACGCCAACCATGCGCACGGTCGCCCAGCACGACCGGCACCGGCACCTCGGCGAACGTCGCTGGGTCACAACACGCCTGGCCGACGACGGTGTCACCGGCGATCAGCCACAAGCCAGAGGATGCGTCGAAACCGACGTGCTCCTCTGCCGGCGCACGGCGTGCCAGCGCGGCTGCGGTGGACTCCGGAAACGCCGTCAATGGGTCGAAAAGCAGCGTCCGGCCAGCGGCGCGGCAGAGTGCTGCGTGCTGCGGGGTGGTCACCGTCAAGCCCCCCGGCCCTGACGGTGACCACCCCGCGGATACGGCCGGACCCGCTCGGCCACCACCAGCAGCACATGCCGCGTCCGCGGATCCGGGATGAGGTTCGCCTCGACGGACGCGACCGCCGCGCGCAGCTGCGCCGCCCGCTGCCGTCCCGGGCCGGTGGCCAGCAGCTCAACCTGGCGGTGATCGCGGCTCGGGGTGCTCCGGCTGACCAACCCCAGCTTCTCCAACCGTGCCACGGCGCTGCGCGTCGTGCCCTGCGCCATCCCCGTAGCGGCAGCCACCACATGCATCCGCACGGCGTCCTGGCCGTCGACGATCGCGGTGAGCGCCGCGAACGCGGTCCAACTCACCCCGGCCGGCTCGAGCACCCGCCGCTCGACCTCACCACGCAGGTGCGCGGCCACCCGCGCCACGGCGAGCACCGCCCCCGCCGGCGGCGTTGCCGGCGCCTGTATCGGCGGCGCTTGGGACGGCCCGGGCGTCGGCGCGGTCACCGGGTGCGCTCCCGCAACCAACGCACCGTGGTCCAGCCCTTCGGCCGGTGCCGGCCCCGATACCGCGGCGTGAACATCGCTGCCCAACCCGCGGCCAGCCGACGGCAGACGGCGGCTTCCCTCACCCGTTTCCTCGTCATCGATCGGCCCCCGTCGGCGTCAACGCGCACACGCGCAGCAGTCAGACACGCGTCCCGGCTCCCGGACTTGAGGGTCGTCTGGAGCGGGGACGCACGTCTCGACCTTGCCGGTCCCGCCGGTGCGGCGGTAGTTGGCCAGGGTTAGCCAGTTTTCGATGCCGCCCGGGGATGCGGCGAGCAGACGATGCCGCGCCGCGGGCCTCGATGCGCGTACCGCCGAGACCGGCGTAGGTCGCCGCGCCGCCAGAGGCGAGTCCTCGATGCGGTCAACGTTGGCGGCGCTCTAGCGCCGAAGCACCGTGATGGGTGCCGCAGTACGGAGGGCGCGCGAATGCGGGACTGGACTGTTCGCCGTGGGGTGATCGGGAAGCGCGCGCATCCGCCGGTTGGGCTGCGTTGCTGCGCAGCCCAACCGGCCGCGATCAGTCCTGTCCGTGCTCCAGGTCGGCCTTGGCCCGGTTGAGCAGTACCCGACCGAGCGCACGGTCGTGTCCGATCATGCGCCGGTCGCCGGGCACCCACGATGCGGCGCACTGCGTGCAGAACATCGCCCGGCGCCATGCCGTTGCCGCCGCCGTGTGGGCTGCACCGAACTGTTCGTGGGCTCGACGCCGGACCAGCGCCTTCAGCCCGGACACCACAGCCACGATCACCGCGATCGCCCCGAACAACTTGAACGCGGTGATGTTCTCCTCCGTGGAAGCTGCGGTACCAAACGCCAAGAACGCGAACAACGCGACCGCCCCGACCGCCACGCGAACAGACCGCTGCCATGACGGCAGCTGAGCCGGCGGCGCCAGCGCGGCGGACAGCCCCGTCTCGGCTCGCGCCTGACCCGTCGACCGGCCGTGCACGCCACCCGGGCCGTGCCGGAGCGCGATGTCGATCTGCGCCCGGCCGGACTCATACAGCATCGGGACCGCCACCGCGTGATGCTCAGGATCACGCGGGCAGCGATACGCCAGCGAGCGGCCCGACCTGGCGCCACCGCTCCCCGCAGTGCCCCCATGGGCGGTCATGTCGTTGTTGCTCATCCCGCGCCACCTACCCCCGCCATCGAAGAGATCGATACCCGCAATGGTGATTCGCCCCGTTTCTCCTGTCCACCCCGTTCGGACACTGCGGGCTCAACATCCGAAGCGGCGGCGGTGCCGCGGCCTGCACGCGCGTCGTCGCGGTCCTGCTCGGTGATCAAGCCTGCCTCGATCCAACTCCGCATAACGCGGCTCGCATAGTTGTTGGTACCGGCGACCCGGTCCAGGTCTGCCCCGGTGACCGGGATCCCGGCGGCGCGGCACTGCTGGAAGTGGGACCACATCGTGCTCTGGGCGTCGCCGTCAGGTGCACGCGAACCGGCTGTCAGCGGCGCGACTGCGTGGTCCGGAGCGGCCTGGCTCCCGGGGCCGCCGTCTCGTCTCGTCTCGTCTCGCGACCGGCCGAGACTCCGTCCCGTCTCGCCTCGCCGCTCACGCGTCGGGCCGGTCTCGTGCTCCCGGCTCTCGTCTCGTCTCAATTCCGGTCTCGTCAGCAACGGCGTCTCGTCTCGCGAGACTGCCTCGCTCACGTCGGCGGTATCGACCAGCGCACTGAGCTGGCCAGCGAGGGGTCCGGCCGGAGTCTCTTCTGGCCTCTCATGTGCGGGGCCGGTCTCTTCGCCTCGGCCCGACTCCGGTCTTGTCGGCAACGGCGTCTCGTTTCGCGAGACTGTCTCGCTCAAGTCGGCGGCGTCGACCAGCGCACCGAACTGGCCGGCGAGAGTTCCGGCCGGAGTCTCGTCTCGCCTGGTCTGGCGAGCCTTCTCGAGACCTGCGGCGGACACCGGGTCGCGGTCAGGTGTCTGCTCTCCGTCGAGTCGACCGACTCCTGTCGAGGTCGTCGCGGTCGAGCCCGCGGCCGCTCCGAGAACGGCTGGCTCGGAGGCAACCCCGCCAAGGCCCTGGTCTCGCGCATCGTGCGTCGGCTGCGGTGCTGCGCTCTCGCCTCCGCCGAGTGGCCCGGGCTGGGCCGGGACGACAGCGACGGTGCTGACGCCCCCTGCGGTGTCCATGGCCAGAGTGCTGCGTTGCCGATCGATCTCCGCCCGCAGCTCCGTGACGATCTCGGCGAAGAGTCGCTGGAATGACCCGGCAGCCTCGGCGACCACCAGGATCAGCAGCGGCCCGCAGGCGTGGATGCCCAACCCGACCCAATCGAGGCCCAGCACCGGCCCGGCGATGTTGAGCGCGAGCGTCATCGTGGCCGTGATCCACCGCAGCGCGGTCACCCACCCGGCCGTGCGGCCGTACTGATGCATGACCCGGTCGCCCCACAGCCCGATGCACATCGCGAGGTCCACCATCAACGGCAGACCCGGAGCCGTCCACCGCAGCACACCATGCTCGATCAGCAACGGCGTGACATTGACCGCTCCGTAGACCATCACGCCGAACGCAATGCCCCACACCGCGCGGTTAATCCAACCGCCCGTCCGCTCCACAACGGCGACATCGCGCTCCAGCCGGCTCACCCGACGCTCACGCCAACCCGGATCGAGACGATCCTGATCGACCTCAGGTCCGGGGCGCGCACGTACGCTGCTCCTTGCCATCTCTCTTGCACTCCCAAGTCGGAAGAGGGGTGGACGGCCTCAGCGGGGTGCCACCCGCTGAGGCCACCTTGATCAACTAGACATCCCGCCGTCCTATGGACGACGGCCGGTGTTGTCCCGCACCAAACTGGCTAACTACCGCCTGTCGGCGCAGCGCGGCATCGTGTACCCGAAGAGCCGGAAACGCCTACGGGGGGCATGCTGATGGACAGAAGGGCTCGCGCGATGGCCACCTATGGAGCGGCGGCGCTCGCCGGCTTCTGCATCGGACTGGCCGTGAGATCTAGAACGGGCAGGCAAAGTGCACGCGGCCCAAGAACACCGATGAGTGGCCCCGCCGCGGCTTTCTACCTGCACGGATACATGCGCGGATATGAAGCCGGCCTCCGGGAATCCGTCGAGAGCTAGCCGGCTCGGCAGCCATGGCCGGCCCGGAGAACGGAAACGACCCGACCGCCGCCACTTCCAGCCATCCAATCGGATGCGGGCCACCCGCGAAGCGCCAAGGTTGTGAAATCCATCACTACATGGCGGGTCGATTGGGCGATTCATCATCTTTTCTACGCATTGCCAGCGACCCGATTTCATCGTGCGCGAGCCGTTGAAGCAGCACCCCGGCGTGGTAGCAGCGGCGGTAGCAAAACCCGCTCGGATACACGAGGACAACGAAGGACACACAGGGTTACAACAGCAGCTCACAGGGCCGGCGTGACCCGCCATGACCTGCAGTGACCCACAAGATCGCCACCTACGGATCAGAAGGTTAGTGGGCTGGTCTCAGAGCAAGCGGTCATGGTCCTCTGCAGCCCGGTCTCGCACTGCGAGGTCGAAGGACGTGTCCGCGTCGTCGTCCTCGGTGGCCTCTGCTTCGTAGAGCAGCCAGCAGCCGCGAATGCCGGCGAGGAGATCTTCGAGAAGGTCTCGGGCCGGTCGTTTCGGGTCGATGGTCGTGAGTCTGATGGGCGCGAACGGTTCGCCGGTCGCGTCGATGATGTCGTCCACTGCGGCGCTTTGCGGCGAGAGTTCGCCGTCCGCGACGAGCACGGCCTCCTGGAGGAGCGTCATGACGGCGTCGGCTGGCGTGCGTCCGTCGGTGGTCATCTCGAGGACGAGGGTTGGTGAGGCGTGGGGGAGGGCCTCGATGTCGTCGGCTCGTTCGACCACCTTTGCCGCTGGGATGCCGCTGAGGTCTTCGACGACCTCCGCAGCCGCGGTCAGCCAGTGGGCGGCGGCGATGGCGGCCGCGGTGGGGTCGTAATGCAGGAACAGGTCGTCGGTGCCGAGGGTGTGGTTGGCGAACAGCTGGTCGGCGGCGGCGACCTGGACCGGTGAGACGTCTTCCCGGGCGAGGGTGACCGCCTGCTGGGCGCGGCCGGTGAGGTCGCCGAGCTCGGCCCGCTCAACCGCGGCCAGTTCGGCCTCGACTTCGGCGAGGACCGCGGCGGTCATCTCGGCCGTTTGGATCTCGTGCAGCGATCGGCCGATGCGATGGGCGGCCTCCTCGACCGGGTCGTAGGAGACGAGGAGCGTGCCATCGTCATCTGGCAGGTTCGGCTCGCGGATCGTGTCGAGCACGAGCCCGAACGACGCTCGGGTCTGTTCGCGCCGCCACCCCTCGCTGTTGGGCGTGGTGTCGGCCATGGCGGATGCCGGGTGGGTGTAGCAACGCCACAGCTCGCTCGACAGCCGGGTCATGGCTTCGGCCAGGACGAGGCGCTGAAACGGGCTCGTGTGCGCCGGCAGCGTCGTGACCGTCACGGCCTTCTCGCCGTAGCCGGCCGGCCAGCAGGCGATGAGTTCGTGCCGGTCGTCGTGGATCGCGTAGCGCGTCACCGTCATCGACTCCTTCGGATATGGGGTTATCGGGCGGCAAGTCTGCATGCTGCCCGCCGGGCTGTGAAGTTGGCCAGGGTTAGCCACGTTCAGACCCGCTCGCCGATGCCCAGGCGGACCTGGACCTCCTGAGCGCGTTCGGCGGCGGCGCTGGCGCCGTAGTGGCGGGGCATGTCGTCGCTGGCCCAGCCGAGCAGCAGCATGAGGTCGCCGGTGTCGCCGCCGGCGAGCTTCCACTCGTGGGCGTAGCTGTGCCGCCACCGGTGCGCGTGCAGGCCATCGATCCCGGCTGCGGCGCCGAGGCGTTTGAGGAGGATCTTGATGCCGTTCGGGCGGAGCGGCTTCAGCCCGCGCTCGGCGAGCCACAGTTCGGGCACCTCGTCGGCGCCCTGCCGCTTGGCGCGCGCACGGAGGTACTTGGAGACGGCCCGGGAGGTCTTCGGGCCGATCCGGACGCGGCGGTCTTTCGCGCCCTTGCCGTGAACGTGGACCGACTCGGTGTTGAGGTCGATGTCGGTGACGAGGAGATTGCCGATCTCGGACAGGCGGGCGCCGGTGTTGCAGTACAGCCGGACGATGGCCTCGTTGCGCAGGCTCGCGAAGCCTTTGCCGCGGCAGGCGTCCAGGACGCGGCGGGTGTCGTCGTCGCGGATGACCGGGATGAGCTTCTGCGGCGTCTTTGGCTGCTTGACGCGGTCCATGGGGGAGCGGGTGATCTCGTCCTCGTCGAGCAGCCATCGGAAGAACTGCTGCAGCCCCTTGTGCTTGTTCAGGGCAGTCGAGGCGGACCGGGTTTCGATCATCCAGGCCTGGAACGCCTCGATGTGCTTCTTGGTGACCTCGGTCGGGTCCTCGGCGGCCTCGTCCGCGTCCGGGTCGGGGGAGTACTCGGCGAGATACCGGGCGAGCTGCGCGGCGGCGAGGAGGTAGTTGTACCGGGTGGTCTCCGGATAGTTCCCGGCGCGCAGCGAACGGTCCCAGTCCCGAAGGAAACCGGACCAGTCCCGCGCGAGCCCTTCGGTGAGCTTGTCGATCTTCAGCAGCGGCATCCAAAACCTGCCTAGTCAAGGGGTCCAACAGCGGCGTGCTAGACCTGGCAGTGATGCCGAGCAATACAAAAGGGGCTCCCGCAAGTCGCTGACCTGCGGAAACCCCTAGCCGGTCGGGACAGCGGGATTTGAACCCACGACCCCTTGACCCCCAGTCAAGTGCGCTACCAAGCTGCGCTATGTCCCGGTGCCGCCCGCCTGCGCGTGCAGCCGCTACAGCGTAGCGCATCCCCTCCCGGCCCGCCCACGCAGTATCCCCCGCGTCCCGGGTGAAGGTCGTTACGCTCGGGCGATGCGGCTTGACCTTGTCACGATCGTGGTTGCGGCGTACGGCCCGGCGATCGAGTTCTTCGTCTCTGTGCTCGGGTTCGAGCTCGTCGAGGACTCGCCGTCGGTGACTTCCGTCGGTGGGCGGGCCAAGCGGTGGGTCGTGGTGCGGCCGCCCGGGGGTGGTACGGGGCTGCTGCTCGCCCAGGCCGACGGGGAGCGGCAGTTCGCCGGGGTGGGGGAGCAGGCGGCCGGGCGGGTCGGGTTCTTTCTGCGGGTGGACGACTTCGAGGCGGCCTACGCGCGGATGCTCGAACACGGGGTGGCGTTCGAAGGGTTACCGCGCGTGGAGGAGTACGGCAAGATCGTCGTCTTCCGGGACATCGCGGGGAACCGGTGGGACCTGCTGGGACCGTCTTGAGAACGGCATAAACCGCTACAAAACGGACTGGCGTTCGGCGCGCCCGGAAACCTACTGTGCCCCCGCGAAAAGACCGAGGGGGCAGGAAAACGGTGCTGGGTGTCGATCTCTATCTGTTGTGGCGGGCCGGGCGGCGGGATCTGCCGGCGCTCGCGGGCGTGTACCAGCGGGCGGCGGCGGATCTGGAGGGCGTGCGGCACGACGACGCCGAGTGGTGTGCGCTGCGGCGCAGCCTCGTGAGCGTGCTGGCGGGGGCGGCCCGGCAGGCCGGGGAGGCGGCCGAGGCCGTGTGCGTGGCGGCCGGGGAGTACGCGCGTGCCGACGCGGCGGCCCGCGCGGAGTTCGAGCGGCTCCGGGGCGCGGACGGGCGGCTGCCGCAGGGGGGTGCGCGATGACGTACGAGCTGCTCATGGCGCATGCCGCGGAGATTCAGCGGCTCGCGGGCGAGGCGGCCATGGCGGGGCTGCGCGGGGATCCCTGGCGGCGGGCCGCGGTGGAGCGGGAGTTCGCCGACGTGCCGGACGCGTTCCGGGCGCTGAGCGGGTTTCCCGATCCGGGGCGGTTCGACGCGATGGCCGGCGCGGTCACGAGCGTCCTTCGTGGACTGTCCACAGGGGACGTCGACAATCCGGGCGTGCCGGCGAACCCGGAGCTGGCGCGGTTTCTCGGTACCGCCGGCGCATTGCGGGTGTGGACCGGGGCGGCCGCGGACCGGTTCCGGGCCGGCTTTCTGGAGCCCTGGCCGGCGCTGGTGCGCAACCAGTACACGGTCGCGGCGGTGCTGTGCTCGGCGCTGCGGGCGCAGCAGGAGATCTGGGCGCGGGCGCGGCAGGACGCCGACCAGATCGCCGAGCAGGCGATCGGGGCGCTGCGTGCGTGCGGCGACTGCACGCGTACGGAATGGTCGGTCACCTTCACCGTGGTGTCCTCGGTCGCGGCGGTGGCGGCCGTGCCGCTCGGCGGGGCGGCCGCGCTCGCGGTCGGCGGGGTCGCGGCGCTGGCGCAGGTGGTGGCGGCGACCGGGCCGGCCGAGCCGCCGCGGACCGCGTTCAGCGCGGACGATCCGGTGGAGGTGGTCGAGCGGGTGCGGGAGGCGATCGGGCTGCTGCGCGGGCACATCCGCGAGCGGCGCGACGCGGTGGCGGCCGCGCTGGCGAGCACCGGCCGGCTGATGGACGACCGGCCGGAGTGGTTCGGATGGCGGTGACGGGGGAGGGGCCGCGGGTGCGGGCGAGCGTGGCCGGGGGCGCGGTGGCCGGGGAACTGACCGGGACCGCCGGCCTGCGCGTCACGCTCCATGGTTCGGTACTGCGGGACACAACGGCGCTGGCCCGGCACCTCGAGGCGCTGGCGCGGGCGCTGTGGGCGGCCCGGACGCGGGCGTTCCTGGCGGCCGTGAGCGCGGCGGCCGGCGAGCCGGTGGCACGGGAGCCGCCGGCGTCGGGGCGCCGGGCGGAGGAGTACGTGGCGCGCCGGGCCGCGATCGTCGCGTGTGGACGGTCGCGGGACGGGCTCGTCGCGGTGCGGGTGGAGGGGATGCGGCGCTGGCGGGTCGAGATCGCGCCGGGGGCGTGTGTCTCGGTCGCCGTGGCGGAGGCGGCGGTGCGGGAGGCGGGCGAGGCGCTGCTGCGCGACCAGGCCGCGCGGATCCGGGCGCTGAAACGAACGATCTGGCAACCGGGCGGCACCGCGGATGCACGCGTGCCGGCCGAACTCTAGGGCGCACTGGATCGTGCCGTGACGGGGCGCTACCCTGTCCGCACCGCCCGCGAAATCCGGGCGATACCGCTCATCTCTGCACTGGTTCAGCCGAAGGTATGGCGGCCGGTACTGCCGGCCGGGGGCGAAGGCGGTGATGACTGACGGTGAGATCGAGCCGACTGCTCGCGGTGTACGGACCGCTGTTGGCCCTCGCCGTCGGGTGGGGGCTGGCCCGCTTCGCCGGGTTCGAGGGGCTCACGGTGCTCGGCTGGCTGCCGGGCGCGGTCGGCATCGCCATCGGGGGCGGCTGTCTGCTGCGCGCCTCCCGCACGCCGGGTCTCGACCTCGCCGGGCGCCGGTTCTGGCGACGCCTCGCGATCGCCGCGCTGCTCATCGCGCCCGCGACCAAGCCGCTGACCGAGGCGAGCCTGGGCGGGCAGAAGACCGGCCCGGTACTCACCGGCGCGGTCGTCCTGCTGAGCGTCGCGCTCCTGCTCGTGCTCTGGGCGCTGCTGCGCCTGCCCGTCCGCAGCCGCAGCCGCGGCGACTGGCTGCGGCTGGGCCTGGACGCCGCCACCGTCCTGGTGTGCTCGGCGACCTTCCTGTGGCACTTCGTGCTGCGCCCGCTCGTCGCGGTGCGCGTCGACCTGCCCAAGGTGCTCGGCCTGCTGGTCCTCAGCGTGCTCTGCCTGCTCGCGGTCTTCGCGGTCGTCAAGCTGATCCTGGTCGGCACCGAGGCGGTCGACGTGCGGGCCCTGCAGGCGCTCGCCGGCATCGTGCTGATCGGCGGGCTGGGCTCGGCGCTCGTGCCCGTCCTGCAGAGCCCCCGCCTGGCCGGCGTCTCCGACGTCATCACCACGGCCGAGGCGGCGATGGTCGCCCTTGCCGGGTTCCTGCAGCGCCGCCGGGTCGCGCCGGTCGGGGCCGCGCCGGCGCCGCGACGGCCGTATCCGGTGCTGCCGTACTTCGCGGTCGCCGCCGTCAACCTGCTGCTCGTCGCGGTGACGGTCAGCGGGATCGGTACCCTCCCGGTGCTGTTCGGCGCGGTCGTGGCCACCGCGGCGGTCGTGGCCCGGCAACTGCTCGCGTTCCGGGACAACGACGGGCTGCTGCAGTCGCTGCGCGAGCATCAGCGGCTGCTGCACGAGCAGGCCACGCACGACGCGCTGACCGGGCTGCCCAACCGCGCGCTGTTCAACGAGCGGCTGGAGACCGCGGCCGCGGCGATCCTGATCGACCTGGACGACTTCAAGGCGGTCAACGACACGCTCGGTCACCCGGTCGGCGACGGCCTGCTGGTCGAGGTCGGCCGCCGGCTGCGCGCCGCGGTCCGCCCGACCGACCTGGTGGCCCGCCTCGGCGGCGACGAGTTCGCGGTGCTGATACCGGATATTTCGGAAATGTCCGTTCTGGCGCCCGCTGTGAACGCGCCAAGCAAAAATGCACCCAGCGCAAAAGCACCCAGCGCAAAAGCACCCAGCGCAAAAGCGTCCAGCGCAAAGGCGCCCAGCGCAACAGCGCCTGGAGCGAACGCGGCCGGTGTGAGTGCGCCCGGTGCGAGTGGACCCGGTCCGAACGAGGCCGCTGCGGGTGTGCTCGGTGCGAGTGGACCCGGTCCGAACGCGGCCGCTGCGGGTGTGCTCGGTGCGGGTGTGCCTGCTGCGAACGCGGCCGGTGCGGGTGTGACCGGTGGGAATGCGGCCAGTGCGGGGGTGCCCGGTGGGGATGTGGCCGGAGCGGGTGTGCCCGGCGTGGACGGGGATCTCGACGGCGTCGTCGACGCCGGGGCCGTCGGGGTCGAGGAAGCCGGGGCCGGGCACGGCAACGCCACGGACGGCGGGCACCTGGAGGCCCTGGCGCGGCGCATCCTCGCGCAGCTCGCCGTGCCGGTACGCAGCCACGGGCACGTCCTCACCGTGACCGCCAGCGTCGGGGTCGCCGAGCGGCAGCCCGGCGACGGTGCGCCCGACCTGCTGCGGCACGCCGACATCGCCATGTACGCGGCAAAGAAGCGCGGCAAGGGCACGCACGCGCGGTACACGCCGGACCTGACCGGGCTGCTGATGACCCCGGATTCCCGGCCGGCGGACCTGCGTCGGGCGATCGCGGCGGCGCGGCCGCCGTTCACGCTCGAGGTCGGGCGGGCCGCGCTGGTCTCGCCCGGGTTCGCCGCGGAGCTGGCCGGGCTGCTCGCGGAGGCCGGCCTCGCGCCGGACTGCCTCACGCTCGCCCTGCCGGCGGCGCAGCTGGCCGACGACGACGCGCTCGGCCGGGCGATGCGGGAGCTGCGGGCGGCCGGGGTGGGGCTCGCGCTCGACCACGGCGGCACCGGGACCGTCCGGCTCGACCTGCTCGCCGCGCTGCCGTTCACCGCGCTCATCGTCGACCCGGAGTTCCACGCGGCGGCCCGGCCCGAACGGGAGGCACTCCCGCTGGACCGCGCGCCACGGCTGGAGGATCTGGAGGATCTCGTCGCCGCGGACGGGCAGCGCGCGGCGACGCCGGAGGCGGCTCGGCGCCGGGTGCTGGCGGCGGCCGTCATCCGGTACGCGAGGGACGCCGGGATCGAGTACAAAGTTCGATATGAGGGCGCTCTGCAGGAGAGCGCTCTCTAAATTTCAGTTCCGGAACCGTAGACCTCTTGACAGCGGCGGCTCGGCAGATAACTCTCGTCCTTGGAGAGCGCTCTCCCAACCCCACCCCGGTTCCCGGGCCGCCCGTTCCCGGTCTGGTGAGCCTGACACCCCGTCGGCCGGAACACAAGAGCACCACCGCGCCCCGCGGTGGCACTTCCGCCTGTCGACAATGCCCTGGATCAGGAGCAGAGATGCACACCGCCGCACCGCCAACGGCGAACCGACGCCGCCGAAATCTCATCCTCGCCGCCATCGCCACGCTCGTGGTGCTGGCGACGTACGCCGTCACCACGACCCTGACCGCATCGGCCGCCGACACCCTGCTCTCGCAGGGCAAGACGGCGCTGGCCTCGTCGACGGAGAACGCCGGCACCCCCGCGTCCGCCGCCTTCGACGGCAACACCACCGGCACCCGGTGGTCCAGCGCGTTCAGCGACCCGCAGTGGATCCAGGTCGACCTGGGCCAGACGGCGACGATCTCGCAGGTCAAGCTGTACTGGGAGGCCGCGTACGCGAAGTCCTACCAGATCCAGACCTCGCCCGACGGCAACACCTGGACCAACGTCTACTCCACCACCACCGGCGCCGGCGGCACGGAGACGCTGAACGTCACCGGCAGCGGCCGCTACGTGCGGATGTACGGCACGGTGCGCGCCACCGGCTACGGCTACTCGCTGTGGGAGTTCCAGGTCTACGGCTCGTTCGGGGCCTCCGGCCCGTGCGACACCGCCACCAACGCGGCCCTGGGCAAGACGGCCGACGCCTCCAGCACCGAGAACGCCGGCACCCCGGCCTCCGCGGCCGTCGACGGCAACGGCGGCACCCGTTGGTCCAGCGCGGCCAGCGACCCGCAGTGGCTGCGCGTCGACCTCGGGTCGGTCCAGTCGATCTGCCAGGTCACGATCAACTGGGAGACCGCGTACGGCAAGGACTTCCAGATCCAGACCTCGACCGACAACGCCAACTGGACGACCATCAAGACGGTCACCGGCGGTACCGGCGGCAACCAGGTGCTCAATGGACTGAGCGGCTCCGGCCGCTGGATCCGGATGTACGGCACCGCGCGCGGCACCGGCTACGGATACTCGATCTGGGAGTTCATCGTCAACACCGGCGGCACCGGGCCGACCACGTCCTCGCCGTCGCCGACCACGAGCCCGACCCCGAGCCCGACCCCGACCGGCAACCCGCTGCCCGGCGGCGGTGACCTCGGCGCGAACGTCATCGTGTTCGACCCGAGCCAGTCCTCGGCCACCATCCAGGCGAAGCTGGACCAGATCTTCACCCAGCAGGAGAAGAACCAGTTCGGCACGGAGCGCTACCAGTTCCTGTTCAAGCCGGGTTCGTACTCGGGGTTGAACGCCCAGATCGGCTTCTACACCTCGATCAACGGCCTCGGCCAGAACCCGCAGGACGTCCAGATCCACGGCGACATCACCGTCGACGCGGGCTGGATGGCCGGCAACGCCACCCAGAACTTCTGGCGCTCGGCCGAGAACCTCTCGATCTACCCGGTCTCCGGGGTCGACCGCTGGGCCGTCGCGCAGGCCGCGCCGTTCCGCCGGATCGACGTGCACGGCGGCATGACCCTCGCCTCGCCCAACTGCGGCTGGGCCTCCGGCGGCTACATCGCCGACTCGCGGGTCAGCGGCAACATCAACCCCTGCTCCCAGCAGCAGTGGTTCACGCGGGACAGCACCATCGGCAGCTGGAACGGCTCCGTGTGGAACATGGTGTTCTCGGGCGTGCAGGGTGCCCCGGCGCAGAGCTTCCCCAACCCGCCGTACACCACCCTCGCGACCAGCCCGGTCACCCAGGAGAAGCCGTACCTGTACGCCGACGCCGGCGGCTACCGGGTGTTCGTCCCGTCGCTGCGCACCAACAGCAGCGGCGCGACCTGGATCAACGGCAACACCGCGGGCACCTCGCTGCCGATCAGCCAGTTCTACGTCGCCAAGCCGGGCGTGACGGCCGCGACCCTCAACCAGGCCGTGGCGCAGGGCCTCAACCTGCTGTTCACGCCGGGCGTGTACCACCTCGACTCGACCGTCAACATCAACCGCGCGAACACCGTCGTGCTGGGCCTGGGCTACGCGACGATCGTCGCGGACAACGGCGCCCTGCCGATGGCCGTCGGTGACGTCGACGGCGTGAAGATCGCGGGCCT
>NZ_JBICTV010000063.1:0-21887 GCF_043197855.1 Dactylosporangium sp. NPDC048998 | reverse complement strand
ACAAGCTGGCGAACAACGACGGCGACTACGGCCGCCAGCGCCACCAGCAGCAGTTCATCAAGGCGATGGCCAAGAAGGCCACCAGCGCCGGCGTGATCACCAACCCATTCAAGGTCAACGAGGTGCTCAGCTCGGTCGGCCAAGCCGTGTCCTTCTACAAAAACAAGGTCTCCCTCGTGGACTGGATCTTCACACTCAAGGGCATCAACCCGGACAAGATGATCACACTGCGCACCAACAACGGCACGTACAAGACCGAGATCATCAACGGCCAGTCGTTCGAGAACCTCGACCAGACCGCGCTGGACCTGCTGAAGGCGATCAACGACGACACTGTCGCCCAGTTCGTGGCCGCCCACCCCGAGACGATCAGCAACGACGCCTCGGCGCCGACCTCGACCCCGTCGAAATCGGGCCGCTGACCGACCCGATCCGCTACCTCGCGGCCCCGCCCACCGGGCGGGGCCGCGCCGTTTGATCTCGGTCGCCGCGTACTTTTCCGGCGGGCCGCACGGTTCGAACAACTCGTCGACCTGCCCGATGTCGCCGTGGTACCGGCTTGGTCGGGAATCTCGGGCGAGGGGCACACCCCCAAAGACGGGTGTAATGATCCGCCAGCTGGCGACACAAGTGACGATGTACCCGTTGTCGATCGTCAGGAGAGCCCATGCCCGTGCTGCGAGAGCGCGGCGAAGGCTGGTTCACTGCCTTGTACTCCGCCCACTACCCGCAGGTTGTTCGTTACGCGCTGCGCCGGATCGGTGATCCGGACGCGGCGGCCGAGGTGGCGCAGGAGGTCTTCGTCGTCGCGTGGCGCCGCCGTGTCGAGGTGCCCGATCGTCAGCTGCCTTGGTTGTACGGGGTGGCGCGTCGCCTGCTCGCGAACCATTGGCGCGCTCGCCACGCCACACCCGTGCAGGTCGGCGACGAGCGCCTGCTTGTCACGGCTGACGAGCACAGCGCGACCGATTGGCTGGCCGACGTTCGCCGGGCGCTGGTCACCCTTTCGGACGCGGATCAGGAGTTGCTGCGCCTGGTCGGCTGGGAGGGGCTTTCCCTCGCCGAGGCGGCTGCCGTTGTCGGCTGTAGCCGTGCTGCGGCGGCCGTCCGGCTGCACCGAGCGCGGGGACGGCTGAGCCGGGCGCTCAGTGCGCCAACCGCGGCGGCCCCTCGTGTGCCAGCACCGAAGCATCTGGAAACGACAGCAGACAGGAACCGCCATGTTTGACACCAGCAGCACCAAGGCACTCCTCGGCCCGGCGGACCCGGCCCGCGGCGTGCCGATCCCTCCGCCGCACGCGAGGGCCGTCGACCTCATCGCCCTCGCCGAGGCGACCGTCACCATCGACGCACCGTCCGGCGTCCGGCGCCGCCGCATCCTGGTCCCGGTCGCGGCCGGGGTCGCCGCCGCGGGGCTCGTCGCGACCGGCGTGGTAGCCGGCGGCCGGACCGGTGGACATCTGTCCGGCGTCACGGCCGGCCAGTCCACTGCGCCGACGCCCACCCGGACCGCCGCACCGACGCCCACCTGGACCGCCGCACCGGCGCCGACGTTCGGGCCCGTCATCCGGCCGGTGGCCTTCGAGTTCGACAAGCAGCCGCCCGCCACGGGCGACCAGCTGCGTGCCCTCGCCGCACACCTGGCGCCCAGCCGCTGCGATACCACCACAGGCAAGTACACGTTCATCCACACCATCGGGTGGAACGCCGTCTTCGACGACACGCCCGATGGCAAGTCGCAGCGGATCATTCCCAGCGAGAAGTGGTGGTGGCGCGCCGCCGACGGCTCCGAGCGGGACCGTACCACCCTCCTGCCGGCGGTGTACCCGAACGAGGAGTCCTACCGGTACTACCAGAAGCACCCGGTCCAGCCGACCGGCACGCCGGCCGCCAACGTCCTCGATCTACCGCCCAACCCGGACCGGGCGATCCTGGCCCTGCCGACCGACCCGGCCGAGATCGCCAAGAAGCTTCTCACCGGCGGGAAACCGTTCCTGTTCTGGAACGTACGCGACTGGTTCAGCTCCCACGCGGTGCCCCTCGCCACGCGGGCCGAAGTGCTGCGCATCCTCGCGAACACGCCGGGCGTCGTCTGGCGAGGCGAGACCACGGACCGCGCCGGTCGCAAGGGCGTGGCGGTCAGCCTCGACGACAAAGGCGCCCGGCACGTGCTCATCTTCGACCCGCGTACCGGTGAAATGCTCGCCTGGGACGACGTTGAGCGGCCCGTCGACACGGTCGCGGGCTCGACGTTGCTCCTCGCCTGCGAACGCACCGACAAACTCGGCTGAACCCGGCACGCCGGATTGCCCCGCCGGCGGCTGGAGCAGTGCACACTGCTCCAGCCGCCGGTGGACTGTTGTCTACTGTGGAGCAGGACTGCGGTGTAATCATTGCCGCCGCGAGGCCGGAACCGTCGTCCACGGCAAGCGTGAGATGGTCGGCCGCTTCGAGGCGTTCCTGTTGCGCAGACGTCCACTCGCTCGTCTCGTTCACCGGCTCACTGTGCTCTCTGCGGCTCGGGCCTGTCCGCCTCCCGTGGCTCCTGCCAGGCCGTGAGGATGCGCAGCGCGTCCGCGGACGGTGTTCCGGGTTCCGCGGTGAGGACCATCAGGCGCTGACCCGTGCCGTCCGGGCTGTTCCAGGTGTCGCAGTCCAGGGCGAGATCGCCGACGAGCGCGTGCCGGTAGTACTTGACGCCCTGATATCTGCCCGAAAGCTGCTGCTGAGCCCACCAGGTGCGGAAGTCCTCGTCGCGCAGCGAGAGCTCCCCCACCAGTTGTGTGAGTTCGGAGTCGTGGAGGTTTCCCGCTGCCTCCAGTCGCACCGCGCCGACCGCCGTGCGCGCGTCATGCTCCCACTCGCGGTGCAGGGCGCGGAAGCCGGGATGCAGGAACATCAAGCGCAGATAGTTCCGCTCCTTGACGGGGAGCGCGCTGAAGTCGAGGTAGAGCGCGGTCGCCGCATTGTTCCAGCCGAGGATGTCCAGGCGCTTGCCGAGCACGATCGCCGGCGTCTTCGAGCCGGTCCAACAACCGCCGGATCGCCGGCCGCGGCGCCTCGCGAGCGCTTCGCCGCCGTGGTTGCTCGTCCGGCCGGCCGGCCAGTTCGTAGACGTAACGCTGGGCATCGTCATCGAGCCGGAGCGCCCGCACGAGGCTCTCGAGCACCGTGGCGGAAGCCCGCACACGTCCTTGCTCAAGACGGGTGTAGTACTCGATGCTGATGTTCGCCAGTTGCGCCACCTCAGTGCGCCGAAGCCCGCTCACCCGCCGGCGATCAGGGCCGGACGGTAACCCCACATCCTCGAGGGTCAGTCCCTCCCGTCGCGCGCGCAGGAACGCCCCCAGCGCCCCCGGATCCACCGAATTGCCCATGTCCACCATTGTCCTCGCGTGGGTTCGGTGGAGGGTGGCCCAGATCTTTACCCCTCAAAGACTCGATCATTTGCACGGCCGGGCATCGCGACGAGAGTGCTGTTCGAGCCCATACGGCTCCCGCCGCAGCAAACGACGGCTGCGACGGCATTGCGAACAGGAGCGCACCCATGGAACCGACACCCGTCAGCTACCGCAGTGCCGGCATCACGATCGCCGGCCACCTCTACACTCCAGCCTCCGACGGCAGTGGCTCGCTCCCGGCAGCGGTCGTCGGACACCCGGGCAGCGGAGTGAAGGAACAGGCCGCTGGCCTCTACGCGCGGCTGCTCGCCGAGCAGGGCTTCGTGACGCTCGCCTACGACTCCGCCTTCCAGGGCGAGTCCGGCGGCGAGCCGAGGGGACTCGAAGACCCGGCCCACCGCATCGAGGACATGAAGGCGGGAGTCTCGTTCCTTTCGACACATCCACTCGTTGACCCTGAGCGCATCGGCATCCTCGGCATCTGCGCATCAGGCGGGTACTCGCTCGTCACGGCGGCCAGCGATCACCGCATCCGCGCCGTCGCCACGATCAGCGGCGTCGACATCGCCCGCCACTTCCGGCTCGGCCCCGACGGCACCGCCGACCCGGCCGCCTTCGACTCGCTGCTGGATCGCGCGGCCGCCGCACGCACCGCACGGGCACACGACGAGCAGCCGGAGGGCATGCGGCTGTTCCCCGACACCATCGAGCAGGCACGCGCACACGCCGGCGAGTACGCGGCCGAGGGTTTCGAGTACTACTGCACGCCGCGCGGACAGCATCCGCGCTCCGCGAAGACGCTCGACTGGACGAGCATCGACAAGCTGGCCACGTTCGACGCCTTCTCCCCCATCCCGATGATCGGTCAGCGCCCGGCGATGATCATCGCCGGACGGCGGGCCGTCACCTCGTGGATGAGTGTCGAAGCCTTCCAGCGTCTGATCGGCCCGAAGTCGTTCCACTGGATCGAGGGCGCCAGCCACAACGACCTCTACGACAAGCTCGAGTATGTTGGGCCGGCCATCGAGCTGCTCACCGGCTTCTTCGGCAAGAACCTCGCGGGCCGTTGAACTACCCCGGTCCCTCACGCCGCTCGATGGTCCCGCCGGAACGTCAACGCAAGCCAGGTAGTCGCCCGCCGGTAGCGCCGTCCCCGCTGCCGTGGTGATGAAGACGCCGGTGCACGGATGGCAAGATGCGGCTCGGTGGTCTATGTAGCCTTGCCCTAACGGGATTGCTGGGCGCCGATGTGCGTGACATTATCGCTTCGCTCGCGCGTCCGCGTGGAGCGATACGGGGAGAAGCCATGCGCGTGAATCCTGCCCTCCGCCGCATTCTCTGTCTGACCAGCATCGTTGCCCTTGCCGGGGCGTTGGTCAGCGGGACACCTGCAATTGCGGCGCCACCGTCCTCAACCGTCCAGCCCGCTGCGGAAGCCGTCCAGCCCGCAGTGCAGGTCGCCCCTTCGTCGGTCGGGGCCGTTCAGTCTGATGTCGCTCAGCCCGCGTTCGTACCGGTCGCCGCTGGTGGGGCGGTGAAGGTCGCGACCGCTGCGGCGTGTGGTGGGGTACTGGCGTTCGGGGAGATCGCGGTGTGTCCGGCGATCTCCGGTACTCGTCAGGACGTCTTCACCGTCACGACGGCGAAGAACAGCGACAAGCTCTACACGATGTTGACCCGCGGCAGCGGCGACTACCTGCAGGCCTTCGTCACCAAGGGCACGACGGAGGTCTGCTTCTTCGGCGTCGACGCCGGCACGTGCCAACTGCAGCAGGCCGGCACCTACACGATCACGGTGAAGCTGTACAACGGCGTCGGGTCCGGTAACTACAGCCTGTCGGTACAGTCGACACGGACGCCTGCAGCGTGCACGACGCTGTCGAACAGTTTCTTCTCGTTCGCCTCGACCGGGGTGCAGAAAACGCTGCCTGCCGGGTCCTCGGGGGACTGCTACAAGTTCAACCAGCCGGTCGGCAGTGTGCTGCGACTGGACTCGCCGAAGGGCGTTTCCACCACGCCGGGCCAGTACGCCGATGTGCAGGGCGTGATCCTGGACGCACAGTTTCAGCCGCTCTGTCCGGTGCGGTACGCCACGAACTGCACCCTAACCACCGCCGGTCCGTACTTCCTCAACCTCTTCGAGTACTACGGCAACCAGGCCTCCTACACACTGCGGATGTCGCGGATCTCCAACGCCGCCGGGTGTGCGCCGTTGAGGCTGGCGCCGTTCGGCGACCCGGGGACGAACGTGGGCACCGGGACCGTCAACGTCGACGGCGTCGCCTGCCACCAGGTGCACATGCCCTCGGCGGGAACCATCGGAATCCGCGTCTACGACGGGCAGCAGATCTTCTGGTACCTCTACAACAACGCGGGCGCGGAAGTCTGTAACAGCTACGCCAACAGGCGTGCGTGCACGCTGTCAGCGGCCGGTGACTACTTCGTCATGACGTTGAACCAGAGCTACAGCCCGATCACCTACCAGATCGCGGCGCCGGCGCTGTTCCGTAACGCCGGATGTGCCACCTCCACCGGGCTGTCCTGGGCGCCGGACGCGCTCCTGGTGCACCAGACGTCGGCCGTGCAGACCAACTGCCAGCCATTTTACGGTAACGCCGGTGACCGCGTGATCGCCTACGCCGCACCGACCGTCTACAACTCGGTCGAGCGGTGGATCGTGGACAGCGCCGGTGTACAGGCCTGCCCCGACTACAGCGGAGGGGAGGACGGCTGCCTCCTGCCGGTCAGCGGCACATACCGTGTCATCTCCTTCCTCGGCCGGTGGGACGCTGAAAGCCCGGACCAGATCTACAAGATGCAGGTCCGTCGGCTGTCACAGCCGGTAGGGTGCCCGGTCATCACGCCCGGCACCTACAACGCGGCCCCGGCCGGAGCGCTCGGCCCGATCCGCTGCCGCATCCTCAACATCAGCACTTCGGGGGTGTACCTCGCCAAGGCCTTCGACGTGGACAACTATCAGACCTACGCGGCGGTCTACGACAGCACCGGCCACCGGGTCTGTGCCGACAGCAGCTACTGCGAGATCCCGGCGGCGGGCCGCTACACGATGGTGCTCAACGCCGCAGTGGTCGACTCCGTCCTCGACAACGACTTCTCGTATGTGACGGCGCTGCTGCCGTTCCAGCCGTCGGGGTGCCCGACGGTGTCGACGAACGGCTTCCAGGACACGCCGTACCAGGGCGCGTTCACGGCACCGGGTCAGGTTCTCTGCCGTCAGCTCAACAGTCCCGGCGGATCGAAGATCGTCCAGTTGAAGCCGACCGATGCGACCGGCTCGGCGAACCCCACCGGGATGGTCCTAGACGCGGCCGGGAACTACGTCTGCGACCTCGACTACAACCTGCACCAGACTAGCTGCGTGCTGTCCGGCGTCGCACCGATGGTTCTGGTACTGAACGAGCGCAGCGGTAACGCACCGGGCGCATTCTCGATGGCGTTCGCCCGGGTCGACGGCCCACCGATCTGCCCGGCCCTGCCGACCGGCACGACCGGCTCGACGGTGACGACCTCGGCGACCCACTACGGGGTGTGCTTCGGCATCGCCGCGGACCAGCACGAAGCGAGCGCCACGTTCACCTGGCACCGTGCATCGGGCAGCGGCGTCGCTTCGCTGTCGGTGTTCGACGCCAACGGGAACCGCTACTGCGGCGCCACCCCTGGCTACGCAGACCGCACCGTCACCTGCAACTATCTGCCGACCGGTGCGTTGACGGTCGTCCTGGAGACCGGTGCGGTCGACGCCACGTATCAGCTCACCCGCTCGTAACGACCAAGGTCGCCCGGCCGACCCTGCGGGGTCGGCCGGGCGCCGTCGAGAGTGGGAACGTCATGGTGAGCAGCTGCTCGGCACGCCGCTCGCGGTGTGGTCCGCGATCGACGGCGGTCGGCTGCAGCAGTGACTGGCCGGGCGGTTCATGGTGCGTCGGTGCCCGGTTCGGGTTGAGCTGGCTGGTACAAGGTGAGCAGGAGACCGTAGCGGTGCTCATCGGGCCCGGCGTCGGTCAACTCCGCACTGAGCCGGGTGAGTTCGTCGGTTAGGTGTGTGACCTGGTCGGCGGTCAACCGGATGTTACGCAGTACCAGAAACGGCTCAGGCGCCGCGCCGGCCAGTTCGTCGGCGACCGCCCGCACGAGCAGTGGCGTATGAGCCGTGGCCTGCTCGCCGCTGAGGTCGTAGCGGCGCACGGTGCGCTGGTAGTACTGCTCGGTGCCGCCCCGGACGGTCCGGGTCGCCACCACTCGCACCATGCCCGCCTTCCGCAGCACTTTCAGGTGATGAGCGATGTTGCCCTTCTGGCTGCCGGTGGCCGTCGCGAGCTGACTGATGGTCGCTGGGTGGATCAGCGCGAACAGCAGCCGCTGGCGCAGTGGATGGGCCATCGCCTTGAACTGCTCGGGCGTAGCGACCCGCATGACCTCCTCGGGCGGCGGGGCATCGGGTACGGACACCAGTCAAGCGTCAACGGCTCTTGACGCTTTGTCAATCCGCTGCTCTACTGGCCGCCATGGACGACGCCACCGCACGCTCGATCGTCGCGCACGTCGGGCGGCTGGTCGCCGAGCACTATGTCTTCGCCGAGGTCGGCAGCGGCCTGGCCCGGCGGTTGCACCAGCGAGCCGCCGACGGCCGATACGACCGCGCCGGCGACGCTGCGGCGCTGGCCGCGCTCGTCACCGAGGACCTCCAGTCAGCCAACGGGGACAAGCACCTGCGGCTGCTGTACAGCGTCGACGACGTGCCCGCCGATACCGACGAGGCGCAGCTGGCCCAGCTCGCCCGCGACGCGACCGCCAACGGGTCGGGCATCGCCCAGCTCGAGCGCCTGCCCGGCAACGTTGCGCTGCTGTGCCTACGGCCGATCCTCTACCCGCCGCAGATCGCCGGCGATGCGATGGTCGCGGCCCTGCGCCTCGTCGCCGACGCGGACGCGTTGATCATCGACCTGCGCGAATGCCGTGGCGGTGCCCCGGACATGGTGATGCTGGTGTGCACCTACCTGCTGGGCAACGAGCCGCTCCACGTGGAGGACTTCGTCTCCCGCGAGGGCCACGTCCGCCAGTACTGGACCCTCCCGTACGTGCCCGGTCCACGCTTCGGACCGGACAAGCCGCTGTACGTGCTGACCGGCCCGGCTACATTCTCCGGCGGCGAATCCCTCAGCTATGCGCTGCAACAGACCGGGCGGGCCACGATCGTCGGCGAGCGTACCGGCGGCGGCGCTCACCCCCGCGAAGGCTTCCGCGTCCACCCCCACCTGGAAGCCTCCATACCGGTCGCCCGCGGCATCAGCCATCTCTCCGGCGACAACTGGGAAGGCACCGGCGTCCGTCCGGACGTCCCGGCACCGGCAACCAACAGCCGCGACGTCGCGCTCCAGCTGGCGTTATCCGGCCGCCCACTGGCGCACAACACCTGCGACCTGAACAAGTAGACCGATGGCGCTCGAAGTCAAGCGGGCGAGCCGCGCGGCCCAGGATGCCGTGTCCTTGGCGATCAGTCATCTACCCACCGGCATGGGTCCTGCGGCGGCGGGTCCGCACCGGTAGTGGCACCCCCCGTCAGGTGGTTGACGTTGCAGGGCGAGGGAGATCCCGGCAGCCCGAACTGGTGGCGACTATTCAGGATGCCGTCCGCGCATCACGCGTGGGGCCGCCCCGTGCGCCACCTCGTACTGCCACCAGTTCGGCCGTTGTCGGGACCGCTCGACTTTCACAGCGGGCGCAGACGTTGCGGTCGCGAGTTTTGGGAGGGCGGCTTCCGCGGCTCGACCATCCCGGCGGACGGCTCGGACATTCGCGCACCTCGCGGCAGATCCCCACGCCAAGGTCGCCTGCCCGTGGTGGCCTCACCTGGGCCACGGAGCTCCGCTACCTGGTGAGCAGCCGCCCCGCCGGCCGCCGGCACCCTGTGCCGACGACGTGCCGGACAACCTTCGGGGGCCCTGCGGCGTAGACGAGGTATGAGCGAAACCCCAACCGCGGACGCCGCCTATGCCAGCTTCGTGGCGGCCAACTGGGAGCGGTATCTGCGGGTCGCCCGGCTGCTGACCGGGGACCTCCACCGCGGCGAGGAACTGCTGCAGGACAGCCTGGTCAAGCTGTACGTCCGGTGGCGGCGGACGTCGATCCGCGGTGATCCGCACGCGTACCTGCGGCGGACGCTGATCAACGGGAACATCAGCTGGTGGCGGCGCTGGCGGCGGGAGCAATTGGTCGCCCAGCCCCCGGACCACCAGGACCCGCGGGCCGGTGCCGAACCTCAGGACCAGGTACAGCACGCATTGCGGCAGCTGCCGCCCGGGCAACGGGCGGTGGTCGTGCTGCGCCATTACGAGGACCTGACCGAGCGAGAGGTGGCCGCTCTGCTGCGGTGCACCGTCGGCACGGTCAAGAGCCAGAACGCCCGAGCGCTCGCCAAGCTCCGCGAACTGCTCGCCGACTACGACATCACAGCCAAGGAGGTAACCCGATGATCGACGAACAGGTACTGTCCTTCGCCTTGCACGAACTGGCGGACCGTGACGAGGTCGGTGCGCCGCCGATCGATCGGCTCCTGCACCGCGGGCGCCGGTCACGATGGGCCCGAAACGCCGCCGGCGCCACCGTCACCGCGACGGCGGCGATCGGCGCGCTGGCCGCCAGTACCGTCCTGGCCTCGCCCGGCGGCAACTCCCACAACGCCGGGGACCCCCGGTCGCTCGCCCTCGCCGCGCAGACCACGTCCCAGTCCACGTTCCGCTTCAAGCAGACCCAGACGATCCAGCTCGATGCACACTCGCAGTTCCCCGAAGGCAACGTCTCGGTCATCCAGGGCCTCTACGATCCCGTCAACCGGCGCGGAGCCTTCGAGGTCCTGGTCGGCGGAGCCCGCAACATGAGGTTGTGTGCGGATCCCGCCGGCAGGCCCAGCGGCGGGCCGTATCCGTCCGGTAGCGCCGGCGGTGCGCCGTCTCCCTCCGCCCCCGGAAGGTCCAGCGGTGGGCCGTCGCAGCCCCCGCCGAGCCCTGGCTGTTCGGCCGCACCACCGCTGGAGATGACCCGGCTTTCCGAGCTGCGCCAGATTGGCGACCGGTGCTTCCTGCACCCCGTCGGAGCAGGCACGGACGGACCGTGGCAGCAACTGCACGGCGACCATTGCGGGCGCGCCTCCGCCGAGGGCGTGGCGATGTCCACCGACCCGCGGGAGGTCCTGGTGAGCATCAGGACGCTCGGCACGGCCACCTATCGCGGTCGCACCGGAACCGGATCGCAGACCACGGATACCTGGACGTTCGGCTACACCACCAAACGCACCGCGCACCAGGTGCCGGCAACCGTCACCGGAACTGTGGCCGTCAACGTCGCGACTGGTCTGATCACACAGGTCGCGACCCACGACGTGGTCGAAGAGGCCGGGCCGACACCTTTGGTCACCGACTCGGAAACCGAGTTCAGCGACTTCGGTACACCGGTGGTCGTGACCGCTCCGAGCAGTTCCGTGCCACTGCCACCCGGCAGCCCTACACCAACGCCTGCCAGCACGCGATAGCCCGACGGTGTCAACACGGATGCCGACGCTCTGCCGGATTCCGCGCCGAGCGGCAGGCGAGGTAGGCAACGGGGCCGTCGTCCGGGTGGGCGGCCGCGTGTGAGTCGCTCGGCCTTGGTGTCGATATTGGCCACCAGGTGAAGCACAAGGGTCAGCAGCGCCCGCGCCGCGGCCCGATGACCTGGCCGGGCGGGGTGGCGCGCAGGCGAGGGCGGCGGCGAGGGCGGTGATTTTGGTGAGGTTGTGGGCCAGCACTTTGCGGGGAATCGCCACCGTTTTCACGCCGGCGTCGCGCAGGTCGGTCTCCACGGCCGCCTCGCCGTAGCCGCGGTCCGCGGCCACCGCGCCCGGCGGTCGGCCGGCGCGGCGGGTGACCCGTTCGACCGCCGGGACCAGCTGCGGGCCGTCGGGAGGATTGCCTGCTCCACCGTGTGGCCTCGATCAGATCGAGGCCACCGGGCCCGAGCACGCCACGTCGCCGGCAGTGCTCGTGGCAGGCACGCCGGTGCGCAGGATCACCGGGGCGCCGTCCTGAAGCCTGTTCGGGTCTGCTGCCCGCTCCTGACGCCCGTTGTCGCGCGGCTGGGATCAGGCGCCGAGGTGGGCGAGAATCTCGGCGGTGGTTCCGGTCTCGCCGAGCTTGGGGAAGATCAGCGCGACCGAGTTGTCGTGCGTCGCGGCGTCGAGGTCGGTCATGGCGTCGATCGGCAGCGCCACGTGGAAGCCGTGCTCGTGGGCCTGTCGGGCGGTGGACTCGACACCGATGGCAGTGGAGAGTCCGCAGACGACGACCTGGGTGACGCCGAGTTCCTGGAGGTGTTGTGCCAGGTCGGTGTTGTGGAAAGCGCCCCAGGTGTACTTGGTGACCGTCTTGTCGGCGGGCTGCTGGTTGAGTTCCGGGAGAAGGTCCGACCAGCCGGCGGGGAGGTCCGGGGCCCCGAAGCCGTGCTCGGTGCGGCCCGGGGCGCCGCCGGCGACGTTGACCAGCACGACGGGGAGCTTCTTGGCCCGGAAGGCGTCGGCGAGCCTGGCCGCGTTGGCCAGGACACCGTCGAACGGGTGAACCGTGGGCATGTGGACGGCGGCGGCCTGGAGATCAACGACGATGAGGGCCGTGTTGGGGTCGATCGTGGTGATGGGCATGTGTGTCTCCTTGATCAATCGGTGGTGTTGAGCGGTCCGTTGGGTTGGGCCGTCAGTGGCGGGCCGGCCGCAGGGTGCGGTCGGCGAGTGTGAGTGCCACCAGAACGAGGCTGACGGCCGTCATGATCCAGCCGATCTGGTGGACGCCGTGGTCGGTGACGTTGTGATGGAAGACCAGGCCGGTGACGGCGCTGGCGCCGATGGAGCCGACGTATCCGAAGGTGCGCAGCAGCCCGGACGCGGTGCCCAGTTGATCGGCCGGCGCGTGCTGGGTGAGTGAGGTCTGGTTGGCGGCGGTCGAGAAGCCGATGGCGAGCCCGAAAATGAGGGTCAGGATGACCACGATGCCGATCCAGATCGTGGTGTTGAGCAGCAGGACGCCGGCCGATCCGAGCAGGCAGGTGGCAGCGGCCGCGATGACCGGTCCCCGGACGAGTCTGCGCCGGGAGAGCGGCATGATGATCACCCCCGAGACCACGGTCATGGGCAGCAGGAGCAGTCCGGAGGCGGACTCGCTGAAGCCGCGGACGCTCTCGATCCACTGGGTGATGCCGTACAGGACGACGTATACGCACAACTGGGTCAGGCCGAAGCGCAGGTAGGTGTTGGCGAGTCCGGGGTTGGATGTCAGGAGCCGCACGTCGAGGAAGGGGGTGTTGGCGCGCAGCTCCCACAGCACCAGCACGGCCCAGAACACCGCGGACAGTCCGAGGACCCACCAGTGCGCAGTCGGAAGGCCGAACAGGAATATCAGCAGCGTCAGCATGGCTGCGGCGAAGGCGAGGATGCCGGGCACGTCGAGCTTCGACGCGATCTCATGCGCGCTCATCCGTTCGGCACGCTTCGGGTCGGGTTCGATCCAGGCGACCGCAGCGATGAACGCGATGACGGCGACGGGCACGTTGACGAAGAAGACAGCTCTCCATGTCAGGGCATTCACCAGGACGCCGCCGATGGGCAGGCCGAGCGAGGCGGTGGCGATTCCGGCGATCATGAGTCCGCCCAGGACGCCGCCCGGCGCGTTGGCCATTCCGGCGTCCCGTGCGCGGCGTTGGATGATCAGCATCGCGGTCGGGTACGCGCACGAGGTGCCCAATCCGATCGCGACACGGCTCAGGATCAGCATCCACAGGCTCTGCGCGAAGCCGCCGAAGGCGGCGCCGAGGCAGACCATGACGATGCCGGACATGAAGACCCGCCGGGGCCCGAACACCTCGGCGGCCTTGCCCGCGGTGGGCAGGGCGATCGCGCTTGCCAGATACAAGGCGGCCACAAGGGCCGCGGTCTGGCCGATCTGGACGCCCAGGTCGCGGGCGATCGGCAGCAACGCCGTCGCGATGAGCGAGCTGTTGATCGGGTTGAGTGCCGAGCCGAGGAACAGCGGCGTGGTGAAACGCCAGGAGAACGGGTTGCCGCTGTACGCAGGCACCGTCGGCGATTGCTCTTCGGTCAATGACATGCGCACCTCCTTCATGTGCGGTCCAGGCCGCAAGCCATCGGCCCGCACGCTCGGCGTGTGGGCTGGTTCGGATGTGGGGGTCAGAAACGCTGGGCGAGGCGCTCCAGCAGCGGAGCCGCGGCCGCCAGGATGGCGACCTCGTCATCGGTGAACGACTCGCCGAGCGCGACGGCCATGCGATCGGAAATCACGTCGCGGCTGGAGTGCAGGACGTCGCCGCCCGCGCTGCTGACCGTCAGCAGTGACCGCCGCCGGTCGTCGGGGTCCGGGGACCGCGTCACCAATCCGTGCTTCTCCAGCGACGCGACGGTCGAGCCCATCGCCTGCGGGGTGATCTGCTGCAGCCGGGCCAGATCGGCGACGGTGATCGGACCGTTGCGGTCGATCTGCGCCAGCACGGTCAACTCCGGAGTCGTCAACTGGCCGTCCGTAAGCGCCTCGCCGGTGCGTCGCTTGAGCATCCCTATCGCCACCCGGATCGAGGTGGCCGTGGAGCGGTTCAGAGCGTCGCGAGGTTCCATAAATAGAAGGCTAGGCTTGGAAGCTCAATGTTGCAAGCCCAGCCTTCCTAATTCCGCCTCGGTGACAGCCCTCGCCGGTCGAAGCCGGCCGGCCGGTGAGTCGCGGGGCGATCCCGCAGGCTCCACCCGTCGCCGAACAGGCTGTCCTCGGGCTCCATCGACTCCTCCCCCGCCGGCAGGGCCAAGGCAAAGTCGGTGGATCCGAACGAGTCCTACGGCGGCACCCAGGACCACACCCTCGATCCGGCTGTCGACCGCGGCGCCGACATCTTTCCGGACGAGGCGGCCATCACCGTGGCAGGCTGGTCGTCACAGGAAGCCTCTGACCCGCTCGCGGTCCTCGGACCACCGCGTGTCGAGCACCGAACATCCACGGCCATCGACGGCGAACGCGTCCGGCTGGCCTTAGATGCCCACGCTGGGAACGCTACCGGCCAAGGTCCGCCTTTCGTCGGCGCCGGTGACGCAACCGCCGTAGCGCCAGGACTTTGATATCGGCCGTGAGCCTGATGTTGATCAATCCGTTAGAGATCACTGCCGAGCACGCTCTGCCGCAATCCGTGTCGGCCCGGTCATGTTGTCACGTAGCCGTGGCGATCTTGGCTTCCGCTTTCGCCGCCGTTCGTGCGGTCTCGCGGTACCGTGATCGCGCTGCTTTGGAGGTGTATGTGCGACGCGGCGAGGTCTGGTGGACGGCGTTCGACCGTGAGTGGCCGGTCGTGCTGCTCTCCGGTGGGGATTGCCCGCAGTTCCGGGCGATGCAGATCGTCGCGCCGGCGACGGCGGCTCAACAGCGAGGTTTCGTCATCCTTTCTGCGGAGGTAGCGGCGGACGCCCGGAAACGGGCACAGGCGGTTGCCGCGGCCGGCCCGGCGATCGGCGGCATGGGCATCGAGGTGCAGCTTGGTGAGGACGAAGGGCTCCTTCGCGCCGGTGTGGTACGCATGGCGTTGCCACGGGCAGGCCGCATCTTCTGCACATGGCAGCTGTGCGTCACACGGGATGCGCTGATCGAGCACGCCGGCACGCTGTCCGCCGCGAAGATGCGCGAGCTTGAGATTGCGGTACGGCTGGCTGGCATCGAGTGACGCTCCGGCACCCGAACGTCGCGGCGACCAATCAGCGCCTCGACCGTTCCGGCGTCGTGCCGAGCCACCTCCGGATGACTGGAGCGGCGTACTCGACCTATCGAATATGCCAGTCTCACTGAGAATCCTTGTCGGCGCAGCCTCGCCATGCCTGTCGCAGTCCAGCTCGACAGCATCCGCCGGTGGCACAACGACGGCGGCCAGATAGTCGCACTGCCTGGCGTGCAGTACCAACCGGGCGACCGCGTGTGGCACGACCAGCTCGATTGGCCCACATCGTGGTCGACGACTGGGGTCCCGCCGGCATGGAGATCTACACCGAGGGCGACACGAGCATCCGCACCCACGTCACGGACCGGTCGAACCTGCACCCCGACACCGTCTGACCGGCCGGGCGACCCATCGCCGCCCCGGATCCCTACGGCCATCACAAGCCATCCGACGCGCATTGACTGCCGTTGCCGAAAGGCCCAGCCCACGACCGATGCTCGGGGAGGCTTCCGCGCGGCGCTCGGCGCCCACGGCAACGGCGGCCTGCGGGAGAGCTCTGCGGGAGCGAGCCGTCGCAGTTCGGATCGCCCCGTAGAGCTGCGTGACGGGAGGGAAGGCCACTTAGTCGTTTGATTTAATCGACCGATCAAGTACGCTGGAGGCATGACCATCCCCGCAGCTCGGGCCGCCGTGTCGCGTGGTGACCAGACGCGAGAATCCCTGCTTGCGGCCGCAACGACAGCGTTCGCACGGGACGGCTACCACGCGGTCAGTACGCGGCAGATCGCCGATCTCGCGCAGGCTAATCAGGCACTGATCGGTTATCACTTCGGTGGCAAGGAAGGGCTGTATGTGGCGGTCGTCGAACGCGTCGCCGCGCAGATCGGCGCCCACACTGGGCCGTTGCTGGAGCGCATAGAAGCCGCGCTCGACGAGACTCGGGAGGTGACGAATCCGGCGGCGCTTCGGGATCGCCTGCTTCCTACGCTTCTCGAACTCACCGACGGCATGGCGGCTTTGCTGTTGCGGGACGACTCGGCCGAGTGGATGCAACTGATCCTGCGCGAACAGCAGACCCCAACCGCCGCTTTCGATTCCTTGTACAGCGGCTTCATGGGCCGCGTCGCTGCGTTGATCACCGAAGTGGCCGGAAGGCTGCGCGTTGACCAGGACCAGACCGCGAACCGGGTACTCGCGGCCACGATCATGGGTCAGCTTGTCGTGTTCCGCTCCAGCCATGCGGGTGTCATGCGCCATCTCGGCTGGGTGGAGATCGACGATGCGCGCGTCGCCTACGTCCAGCAGATCCTGCGCGGCAACGTGACCGCTCTCCTTGCGCCACCGCAGGCATAGCCGGCGAGTGTTCGACCGACACAGTTGAAGGGGCAGTCGTGCAGACGATTGTTGAGACCCGGCAGGGCCCGATCCAGGGGTTCGCCGACGACGGCATTCACAAGTTCTTCGGCATCCCCTATGCCGCGCCGCCTGTAGGTGCGCTGCGGTGGCGCCCACCTCAGCCGACGCCCGCCTGGACGCAGGTGAGGCAGACGACCGAGTTCGGTCCGATCTGCCCGCAGACAGCAGGCGCAGTGTTCAAGACCCGCGCGTCCCGGCAGGATGAGGACTGCCTGTACCTGAACGTATGGACCACCACCGTGGACCCGCAAGCCAAGCAGCCGGTGATGGTCTGGATTCACGGCGGCGGCTACCTCGGTGGCGGCGGCTGCGAGGACGGCACGGACGGCTCCGCTTTGGCGGCGCTGGGCGTGACGGTCGTCAGCTTCAACTACCGATTGGGCGCGTTCGGGTACCTCGCGCATCCTGACCTCGGCAGCAACTTCGGCCTTCAGGACCAGATCGCGGCTTTGCAGTGGGTGCACCAGAACATCACGCAGTTCGGCGGCGACCCAGATCGCGTGACCGTCTTTGGCCAGTCCGCAGGTGCTCACTCCGTACGCACCCTGTTGAGCAGCCCATCGGCGGCGGGCCGGTTCCACAGGGCGATCCTGCAAAGCGGGGGCGGCGAGCGGTTCTCGTTCGACGCCAAGAAAACCAACGAGCGGACCTACGCTGCCAGCAAGGCATTCATCGCGCACCTAGGCGGCGGCGGGCCAGAGCAGCTGCGACAGGTACCCACCGAACGGGTCACGGAGGCCTCGCATCTGTTCAGCGGTGTGATCCCCAAGCGCGGACGGGTGCACACGCCCGCGAACCTGGCGTGGATGCCGGTGACCGACGGCGAAATCGTACCCGCCGACGCGGGCACCCGTCCGCTCGCGGCGGTGCCGTTGCTGCTGGGCTACACACACAACGAGGCCAGGTACTTCATCAAGCCGGGCATGCTTCCCTACAACCGGCTCCTGCTCTGGGCACTGACGAGGGCCCTCGCCGGACCTGAGGCGCGAGCCGTGCGCACCGAACTCTCCCACAACGCAGGGTCCATGTACGACAAATTTGACCGCGCCTACACCTCTGCCGTCTTCGCCGAGCCGCTGCTCGCCACCACAGAACGCCTGCTGTCGTCCGGCCACGAGTTCTATTGCTACCGCTTCGACCGCGTCTCACCCGGCGCTGACAGGTCCGACTTCCGGGCGCAGCATACCGCCGAACTGCGCTACCTGTTCGGCACCTTGACCACTGAGGGCTACGACGATGTGGACCGGCAGGTATCGGCCCGGATGCAGGCACACTGGGTCGCATTCGCCCGCGACGGTGCACCGACCGAGGACGGGTCCTGGCCGCGCTACGACGACCTCGCTCGTATCGCAGTCATTGCCGACACACCTGGGCAGGGGCGGATCGACGACGACCCGATCGCCCCTCTCGTCCACGCCCGCCGCGCGATAGCGCGGTGAGGACCGACCCCGTGTGAAAGGCGTGCAACCAACCGACCACGTGATCCGATGCTTCCGCGACGAGGACGACGTGCGTCGCGGGCAGTGCGGGAAGCCGGGGGACTGCCCGTGCGGCGGCGCCAACGGGTGTACCTGCACGCCGGCCCGGCGCCGCCGGTACCCGCGGCGGCTGCAACCGCTGCTCGACCGAGTGGCCATCCCAGGTCAGTGCCGTTGCCCCCACCCGAGGCCACGCCTGGCGAGCCGACCGGTGTGGTCGCTGCCCGGGTGGCGCGGGCCAGGGCTGCGGCGGTCGCCCGCCGGGCGACCCAGCGCGTCACCGGCAACCACGCCGTGCCCGCCGAGGCGCTGCATGCCAGTCTCAGTCGCTACGGGCTCACCGATCTCGGGCCGCTGCGTGCCCAGCTCGACGCCGGGGCCCAAGTCCTCGCCCGAGCGATGAACGTCCTCACCATCGAGAACGAGAACCTCCGCAGCCAACTGGCCAAGGCATAGACCGGCGTGATCAGCCCCATGAAACGAAGACGGACCAACAGGCCAGACAGCGAAGGTGAGGTGGCCGGCCATGACGCTGCAGCGCCGCCGACCTCACCGAGCCACTCGTCAACGCGGACCTCAATAGTCCGCTGGACTCACCGGTCCTGAGCGCTACGCCCGCTCGGCGGCCACGACGAGGAAGTTCGGCAGATGGACGTAGGCGTCAATGCCTTCCGGACCGGTCGCGGCGACCACCGGATCCAGGCCCGGTTCGGTAACCTCCCGCAGCCGACAACCCAGATTTATCAGCTCGTTGAGATAGGTCGACAGGGGTCGGTGGAAGTCGACACCATGGGGTCCGTCGATCTCGTACTCGGCGAGGTACTGCCTCGTGCGATACTCGCCGTGCTCCCGCCATGACAGCCACAACTGTTCAAAGCAAGGGTGGTTGACGGTGAACACGAACAGCCCGCTTGGCGAGAGCGCCGCCACACACGCCCGCATGGCCGGCGCCCACTCCGGGATAGCGGGCAACACCATACTGGCCACCACGACATCAAACAGCCCCAGATCAGGCAGATTGCACAGGTCCGCCTGCACATACCGGATGCCCCGCGGCTGCTGTTCCTCCTTCTCGACGGCGAAGTCGAACAACGCTTGGCCCGGTTCCACGCCGACGACCTGCGCACCACGCTCGGCCAGCATCCGGCTGAGATAGCCATTGCCGCATCCAGCGTCCAGCACCCGCCGGCCACGCAGATCGCCGAGCATACGCAGCAGGACGGGATTGACCAGGTGCCGCTTGGCGAAGTCTCCGTACTGCTCCATCGTCTCCAGCACAGCCCGGGGCATGGCACCCCACCGCCGGATCGCCGCGTCGTTGGTCCACCGTGTCACGTCTCGACCTCCGGTCCACCTCGGCCACACCAAGGCCCCGAAGCGTAGGCTCGCGAACTCTCGCCCGCCACTTGCCGACCCAACCGAGGAAGCATACGGAAGTGACCGCGCAACGACTGAGGCTGGCCGCCTACGGGGTATGCCTGCGGGAGGATCGGATCCTGCTGGCCCGCTACGTCTCGCCCGACGGATCCCAGCGCCACTGGACCCTGCCAGGCGGGAAGGTCGAGCACACCGAAGACCCCTTCCATGCGGTCGTTCGAGAGGTCGCCGAGGAGACCGGGTACCAGGTGGAAGTCGAGCGGCTGCTGGGCGTGGACTCCCGCACGCGGCACGTGGACTGGATCCCAGACGGAGCCGAACTGCACAGCGTGGGCGTCTTCTACCGCATCCGGGTCACCGGTGGCCAACTGCGCCACGAGGTTGACGGGTCCACCGACCTGGCCGACTGGATCCCTGTTGCGCAGGTGTCCAGGCTGGAACGTGCTGTCATCATCGATATCGCACTGAAGCTGGAACGCTCCCTGCCGCCTGACGGGCATGTGGAGCCGGTGCCCGTCAGCGGGCTGCTCCGGCACTAACTTCCGAGCGGTTCGGGCTCAAAACGACGAGCACGAGGCTGTCACCGCCGTCGTCGAAGTCGTCGCGACACATCGCCATCCCCCTACCTGAACTGCATCCAGGTTCGCGGTCACCTCCGGGCGGCCTCCCCACCATGCAGCGCCGCCGATCCTGACCCGACCACGACCACACTGCGTGATCGACAGAAACGCCGCAGCCTTCCCCACGGCCCGCGCTGAAGCACGCCCGCGCACCTCGGACAACACCGCTGAACTGTCCAGGGAATGGACGATCGCTGACCTCGCCGGCCGCGATCGGCCCAACCACGACGATCTGGCCGAGGCCCTCACCCTGCACACCGGCACCGACAGTGCCTGGCCAACGCCATCCACAAACAACTTCCCCCAAACACGAACGCACTTCCGACGCCACCCGGACCTGGGTGGCGTTTCGCGTTCCCCTGCCGGAGCCGCGTTCCCGCTCGACGACTTCGCCGAACCACCCGAGCCGCAAACCCAGCACTTGGCCGCGCCGGCCAACGGCTGACGCACGACGTCACTCGGCAACGCCTCGACCAACGTGGCGGCGCCGCCGCGCCCGAACGCGTGCCCGCAGGCCGGCCGCACCTCACTCGACTCAACAGGAGCCACACATGCACTACCAGCTGCCGGCCGACCAGCCACCGATCGTGCTGGTCGGGCCCGACGACACTGAATTCTGGGCCGCGCTCGGCGAGCCAGCCGCGCACCGGCACGCCCTCGTCATCGGCGACCAGGCCCAACCCGACACCGCCACCGTGGTCACCGGCGAGTTGCTCGACCTCGCCGGCTACCTCGACCCCTTTACGGACCACTGCACCACGCTGTCGCCGGCCTGGCCACGCACGCCCGCCGCAAGCTCACGATCGACCAGCCGGACCAGCAGCACCCAGTCCCGGCCACGACGGCCGCGCCGACACTCGGTGATCCCGGCGAGGCGGCTGACTCGGTGGAGCGGATCACCCTGCCGCACAGCGGGCTGCGGATCCCTGCCGAGTTCTCGGGGCCTGCGGGTCTCCTCCTATCGGGCCCTCGCCACCCGGGACGGGCAGGCGTTCAACGCCGTCCTACGGCTCGACCGTACCGCGGTGGGCCATCCGCAACACCGGCGTCGGTGGTTCCTCCAGCTACGACCCGGGCGTTCCCTCGCGGTTCGGGTGCCGGCTGGTCGGGGACGGCGAATCCGCGGGCGGCGAGCGACGGCCGGATGTCCGCGACTGCGTCGGTGACGGTGGAGCGGGCGACGCATGCAGCGCTGCGGGGGCCGCGTGCGGCAGGCTGGTGTGCCGGCGGTTCCAGCATCTGACGGCTCGGGTGCTGAAGGACACCGACGACAGGATCGGAGGCCTCCTCCGGAACGAGCGCGACGAGTCGCCCGTGGGCCGATACGGGGGTGTCGCGTTCCGCACAGCCGATCATTACCTTCGAGGTAACGCCGGATGTCGCATGCAACCTCGACGGCGACGACAGCGCGTCCGGTCGGACCTCGACCGGCCATGATCTGGTGTGCGCTCATGGAACCACCATGAGCGCGACCACCGCGACCGTATCCGGCCGCGACCGCACCGCCAGAAACTGCAGATACGCATCGAGCCCCGCCACCCCGAACCGCACAACAAGATCGCCAGCCGCGTTCCGGGACCGCTGCACACGTAGAGCACTCCACGACATGCAGGAACCTCTCTACCCGACCTACCAGCACAAACATGCCGGAGGCGACGAAGGATTACCTACATGTTGCCGATGAGCGGTCGATAGAGGTCAGGCTCCGGCAACAACTAAGTAGCACCTGTCTGGGCGCACTGGGACTATTGCGGAGCAATGCTCGAAACCTGTGGATGAGCGTCGGGGGCGTACCCCCCGGCGGCGCTCCATGTCCAAGGAATCGAGTAGAGCCCGCGCGCCAA
>NZ_JBICTV010000062.1:0-22059 GCF_043197855.1 Dactylosporangium sp. NPDC048998 | reverse complement strand
CCGCCGTGATCTGGCACAACTGGACCATCGGCGCCCCAGTCAAGCGGTCCCTCATCGCCTACGACCACTGAATCTTCAAGGCATCAATCATCTAGCCCGCGCATCGATCTCAGTCGGTGCTTGAGCTGGCTGTGATCGGACTCGATCGGATTGTTGGCGTACTGCTCGACGTGGTGCCACGCGGACGGGATCAGCTCGTCGAGGACGGCGGGATAAACCGCGGCGGCGTCCGTAATCACCTCAGTGGGTTTGACCTTCAACGTAGACAGTGCCCGGCGGAAGAACCGCTGGGCGGCCTTGGCGTCGCGGCGCGCCGAGACAAGCACGTCGATGACCTGTCCGTACTGGTCGACCGCCCGGTACACGTACCGCCAGACGCCGTTGACTTTGACGTAGGTCTCGTCGACGTGCCACCTGTCGCCGGGTGAGTGGCGACAGAATCGGGCGGCATCGGCCAGCAGTGGCGTGAACCGCTGCACCCACCGGTAGACAGTGACGTGGTCGACCTCGACACCACGCTCGACCAGCAACTCCTCCACGTCCCGGTAAGACAGGCCATAGCGCAGGTACCACCGGACCGCCACGACGATCACCTCGGCCGGAAACCGGAACCCGGCGAACGCCGACCTCGGCGGCAGCCACGGGCGTGGACGGATCGATGACTTCACTGCTCAAAGTCTGCCTCGATCTTGCCAACGCTCAACGCAACAGAGCCCTCACTGGTGCACCATCCCTTTATCCGAGTCGCCCGTTTGAGCGCTGACTGGGAGGGTTCGGGTGCACCCCTGGTCCCCGCCGGGCCATCGCCATCACTGCTCGACCTTCGAGGTCCAACTTGAGTTCTGAGAGGCCCGGCGGCCCAGGACACCCCGACTGGCTACAGGGCTATGCGCCAATGAGCGCCGATCAGTGAGCGACCGGCTGCGGTGTCCCGGGACCACCGGGTGTGCCCGATCTGCGTGAACGCCCGCAAAATCGACCCCGCCGGGTTCCGGGACAACGCGGAATCCGGCGGCACCGTGCAGATGTGGCAGTGGATCGGTGACGACCCCGCCGTGACCTTCAGCTACTGACCGGGTCGCCGGCCCGCCGGCCGGTGCGGCGTGCAACCCTGTCGCGGTGTCCGCCCGTCTGGTAGGTGTGCGTTTTGCGATCTTCGGCCTGCCGGCCGCCGTGGTGGTGCTGCTGCTGGTCACGCTGAGCGGCGACGGCATCACCGTGACACGGCCCGCGCAGCCGGTGCCGGCCGTGTCCGCCGTCCCAGTCGCCGCCGCGCCCCTGCCCAGCCCCACCACGTCGGCGTCCCCGTCGCCCAGCCCGACCTTCCATGACGGCGACGGGCGCTTCGGCGCCTTCATCACGACGGGGAGCCAGGCGGTCGCCCTGACCTTCGACGACGGGCCGGACCCGATCAACACCCCCAAGCTGCTGGCCATGCTGCGGGAGCGGCACATCCACGCCACGTTCTGCATGGTCGGATTCCGGGTCCGCGACCGGCCCGACCTCGTCCGGGCCATCCACGCCGACGGGCACACCCTGTGTAACCACTCCTGGCAGCACCTGCTGAACCTCGCCCAGCGCGACGACGCCTACATCGACTGGGACCTCAGACACACCAACGACATGATCCGCGCGGCGGTCGGCACGGACGTGCCGGTCCGGTACTTCCGCGCGCCCGGCGGCAACTTCACGCCCGCCCTCGTGGCGAAGGCGCGCTCGCTGGGCATGGACTCGATCTCCTGGGACGTGGACCCGCGCGACTGGGAGCACACCCACGACAGCGGCGCGTCGGCGCACATCTCCCGCGTGGTGAGCCACGTGAAAGGCCACACGCGCCCGGGCTCGATCGTGCTGTCCCACGACAACGGCCAGCCGAACACCATCACCGCCTACCAGTACCTGCTGCCCTGGCTCCAGGAACGCTTCACCCTGGCGGGACTGCCCGCCGCCGGGCTGTGACGTTCACAAAAGGGCTGTGACGGTCACGACGGGTAGGTGACCCGCTGCGCGATCGTCGCGTTGCAGTCCCAAAGTTGCAGCTGGGTGCCGTTGGTCGTGCTGCTGGAAGGGTCGTCCAGGCAGCGGCCCGACTGCGGGGTTGCGCAGCGCCTGGGTGGCCGGCACGTAGGTCCGCTGCTGACCGCCGGCGCCGGCGCAGTCGAACAGCTGCAGCTTCGTCCCGTTGCCGGTCCCGCCCGCAGTGGCGTCGAGGCACTTGCCGAGCGCGCGCAGGGTGCCGTCGCCGGGGGCGGTCCACTGCTGGGCCCCGGTCCCGTTGCAGCAGTACCGCGGCGCAGGACTGCTCGAATGGCTCCGAAAGCGACAGGACCGCTGCACCGTCGAGACCCGCGCCGAGAGTTGGCGGTGTAACCAGCAGATCTGCGACTGGGCCGACGCACTCAACCCGACCATGACACCGACCAAGTCGCACAACGACGAATGGACCGGCCACGACGGCATCTTCACCATCGCCCGCGACGACGTGCCCGCCTACGTCGCGAAATACCGGCCAATGGTCCTGCACAGCCGCACTACCGACACCATGGGCCTCCAGCTCTGAACTTCGGACTGTCCAAAGGCAGCACCTACGACCGGGTCCTCATCTTTCCTACCCAGCCGATGCTCACCTACCTCAAGAACGCCGACCCTGCGCGGTTGAAAGCGCAGACCGGCTCTACGTCGCAGTTACCCGCGCGAGGCACAGCGTCGCCTTCGTGGTCGACCGACGCGACACAACCTTCGCGATGCCCCCGCCAGACACTGAGATCAGTGCTGAATCGACACCGAACATCCGGTGATGCAAACCACGACGACGGACGGACCAGCGAGCGCCCAGCCACTTGAAGGAACCGTTCTGCGTCGATAGGTTAGTACGCATGCATCCCTGTTTTCTGCAGGGGTGCTATGGGTGTTCGACACGTAAATCCCCTGCCCGGCGGCATTTCGGGCAGATCCGGTCAAGCCGGAGACTGCGGTTCGAGTGCGCAGCTCGCCTCGCTACAGATCACGACGAGTCCGCACTCGCGCAGCTGCTGGGCAAGCCCTGACGCTCTTGAGCTGACCATTGCATCGGCATCGCCCTCGACGAGCAGCGCATGGACCGCCTCGATCAGGTGATCCTCGCGCAGATAGAGGTTGCGTCGACGTCCTGCCGCACGCTTCGCGCTCGTGTTCCCGTGCTGGCACCGGTACGCCGCCCGGCCGTGCGACCAGCACGACTCCAGCCGCCGCCGACACCACCCGCAACGCACCAGACCCACAAACCCATACTCCCGGCCGCCACGCGGTGCCGGGTGCGCCCGGACCGCTTGGACGGCAACGAAGTCCTGCTCCGACACCAACGGCGGATGCACCACCGACCGGGACACCACCCACTGATCCGCCCCGCGCCCACCGCTGCGTCCTGAACGGTCCCGGCAGGTGCGCCGGCGTGTAGTAGGCCGGCTGGCGGTTCCACACCTGCCGGCCGGTGTACTTCGCGCTCATCAGAATCGCCCGCACGGTCGTCAACCCCCACGACGTCCCGGTCCGGTGCCGGTTCCGCGCCCGGTCAACACTGGACGGGCACGACACGCCCGAGCCGTTGAGCTCCGCGGCGATACTCGACACGCTCCGGCCACCCAGCCGCTCCGCGAACATCCACCGCACCGTCGGCGCCGTCACCGGATCCGGGTCGAACCGTTGCAGCCGCCTACCCCACTTCGCATGCATCGGATTCGGATGCGGCCCAGCATCGACGAGGCGATACCCGAACAGCGGCCGGCCGCCGAGGAACCGGCCCTCATCCCTGGCCTGCCCACGCATCGCCTGCACCGCCCGCCACCGCGCCCGCTGCACCTCCCGCTTCGACTGCGCACCGAGCAACATCACCAACGCCCGGTGCGACGCGTCGCCCACATCCAACGCACCGTGCGCCTCCGGCAACCACAGCTGCACACCATGCGCCTCGAACAGCGGCAGCAACGACATCAGCTGCGTACCGCAGAACGCCCGCTCGTACTCCCCCACCACCACCGCGTCGAAGCCACGCTCCGGATCGGCAAACCGTCCCAGCAACGCAGCCGCCTCCGGCCGATCCGCCAGGACAGTCGCCGGCTCCGTGAACTGTCGAAATACTCGGCCACGATCCGGCCGTGCCCGGCCACCAACTCCTCCGCAGCGTCACGCTGCCACCGACGCGAGGACTCCCGCTCCTGGAAGTCCGCAGTCGACACCCGCCCGTAGAATGCGAACTGAACCGTCCCCGCAGCGTCCGCCGGCCGCCGACCCATCCACGCGCCGGGATGTACCTGCTGCATCCACTGGGTCAGCAGGCATTCATCGTCGTGCTCAAGATCGGTCGACACCTCACACCTCGAGCCAGTGGCCAGACAAACTTCACTCTCATTGAGCTGCTGCGCTCCCCACGGCGGCCGGACCAGGTGTGCGATCCCGGCCACGTCGTCAACGGCGTCCCCCACCGCCTCAACGGTCGTTGGGCTACCGAACTGCTTCAAAAACGGCTTTGTCGGCGCCGACTGATCGACCTCGACTATTCGCTCGACCAGCGCCCCCGTCCGCCCAGGCTGGCCCACGGCATCACCACCGCCTGAGTTGCCCGGCGGTCTCCGATCGCCCGGTTTGGGCCACGCTGGTCGGCGCCGGGAGGGCGATCAGGGTGAACCGGCCCGCCAGGTCGGGCAGGATCGTTCGCAGCGCGGCGACCGTCTGCGGCCCCGCGCCGTCGTGCAGGAGCACGATCCCGCCGGGACGAGTTTTCGTCAGCACGGTGTTGACGATCGACTGGACCCCCGGGCCGCTCCAGTCCCGCGGGTCGACGGTCCACGAGATCGACGTCATGCCCAGGCCGGCCGCGATGCTCACGATGTCGGGCGACCAGTTGCCGCCGGGGGCGCGGAAGTAGCCGATCACCGCGCCGGGTGCGACCGCCCGGATCGCGTCGTTGGTGCGTTGCATGTCGGATCTGATGTGGTCGGGGGTACGGGTGCGCAGCATCTCGTCGTGGCTCCACGAGTGGTTGCACAGGGTGTGCCCCTCGGCAACCATGCGCCGGATCATCTCGGCGCGTGCCGCGACCTGCCGGCCGACCATGCAGAAGGTCGCCTTGACGTGGTGCTGGGCCAGCAGGTCGAGCACGGCGGGGGTGTCGTCCCACGGGCCGTCGTCGAAGGTCAGCGCGACCGCGTCCGACCCGGTCTTGCGCACCGTTCCGGCCGGGCCGTCGCCGGGCGCGATGACTGGCGACGAAGCGGACGGTGAGGGCATGGGGTTCGGCACGCTCGGTTGGACCGTCGGCTCCTGGTGCTCGGCGACCACCGGTACCGCCGCGACCGGCGCGGACGGAGGAGGCGCGGGCGGGCCGCTGTTGCCGCGGCTGCCGCCGAGCGTCAGGGCCAGGATGGTCAACCCGAGTACGGCGATGCGGCGCAACGGCACGGAGGTACTCCAAATCGGTCCGGCCCCGTGAGGGCTCGACGATGCTACGGAACAGACGGATGCCGGAGCGCTTTCGGTTGCCGAGATTCCGCCCGTTCGACCAGGACACGCTCATCAGCGTCGGAGCGGCCGGGCAATGGCAACTCGGTCCGGTCACGGTGATCCTCGGCTCCCTCAACCGAACGGATGCCGTCGATCTTTTGTCAGACGTTGTCCGCGCCCCGGTCCGTGGATGGCTCGCCGAGTTGCCGTCTGAACAGAATCACTGCGTGACGGACGACCGGCCGGGAATGGTGACGGGAGGTCTCCTTCAGGGGTGGTTGCGCGTGGCTGGTCGAGGTCATACGGGCGCCGGCCGCGGCGCGGCACGGCGGGTTGGTCAGCGCGGACCAGCGAGGGCCGCGACACGGGTGCGGGTGCGCTCGATCTGGGCGGCGACCCGCTCGTCGGGCATGGACACCGTGGCGCACCCGTCGCAGAACCGGACCTCGGCCCGCGACCGGGCACGGCGCAGCGTGCGGAACATGGCGACCTCCTGCAACGGCGACGCCGAGGCTGTCTCGACGTCCGTCTAATCAACAGTTGCACGCTGTTTCGAGATCTGTCAATCTAGAGGTATGTCAAAGCAGCCGGCGGTGCTCGCCCTCACCGACCGCAACGGGGGCGAGCCGTGCTGCCCGCCGATCGCCCAGCAGTCGCTGCCCGCGGAGACCGCCGCGGTCCTCGCCCCGGCGTTCGAGGCGCTCGGCGACCCGGTCCGGCTGCAGCTGATGTCGATGATCGCCTCGGCCGAGGGCGGGGAGATCTGTGTCTGCGACCTCACCCCGGCGTTCAAGCTGTCCGGCCCGACGATCTCCCACCATCTGCGGGTGCTGCGCGAGGCCGGCCTGGTCGACGCGGACCGGCGCGCGACGTGGGTGTACTACCGGGCCCGGGCTGGTGTGCTGCGCCAGCTCGCCGGTCTGCTCGCGGTCGGTGACGCCGGTGCAGCGGGCCGCGGCCGGGTCATAGCATCGCGGCATGGACCCGTCCGTATCGGACCGGATCGACAGCTACCTCGATGCGGTGACGGTCGTGCTGCCCGCTGGGCGTCGTGCTCGGGCGGCGATCCGCGCCGAGCTGGCCGACGGTCTGGCGTGCGCGGTCGAGGCACGGGTCGGCCGCGGCGCCGCACCAGGGGCGGCGGCCGCCGCGGCGCTGGCCGAGTTCGGGCCGCCGGCCGTGGTCGCGCGGGCGTTTGCGCGGGAACTGCTGGCCGCGTCGACCCATCGCACCGGCCGGGGGTTGCTGCTCGGCGGCCCGCTCGTCGGCTTGCTTTGGGTCCTCGCCATGCCCGGCGCCGGCCGGTCGTGGCCTGTCGGACCTTCGACACCAACCATTTCCCAACGGCGCACGCCTAGATCGATGCGGGCGTGCGCCGCTTGCTTGTCCGGATAGTAGGTCAATCGAAGCCCGAGCTGCTGGTACACGGTCGCCTTGTCCTCCGGCGAGGCTTCCCCGATCGCGATCGCCATGTCGCCCAACTCGTCGACCAGCTGAGTGACCTGTTCGACGGTCAGCGCAAGGTCCGACCGTGTGGTTCGGCCGGGAAGATCCCGTTCGGCCAGGACGCGGTCCGCCTGGACGCACCGAGAAAAGCACCCGGTCGCCCTCGGCCAGCCCGGCGGTTCTGATCCATCCCGCCACGATGGCCGGATCCGCGCCGGCCTGCAGCGCGGCACGGTACAGTTCCAGCTTCAGGTCGCACTCCTCGATCGCGGACCGCGCCGCCAAGATGATCGGATCCGGCCGGTCTTCATCGATCGACGCGGCGGCGAGCCCCGAATCGTCCGCGCACGGCCCACGGGGTCAAACGTGGTGGAGAGCCACGCGTTCGAGCGGCCCGGTAATCACGTCCTACCGCATGATTACGTTGCGCGGATGGTCGACGACGTTCGTCAGCGCATACTCCTGGGGGAAACCGGCACCGGTAGTACGCCACATCGTGTGAGTGCTGACCTTGCATCTTGCGCTTGCAGACTCCGCAGTACACCGCTCCCTTGAACACATATGGGTTGCGGCTGCGGTACTGCTTCCGCGGACCACCCCGCCTGTCGCCGCGCCTCGCCTTGGTGGCACGAACCTGCTCGAACGAATCCGTGTCGATGATCGCCGAGTGTGCCGCAACATCGGACTGCACCCACTCGTCCCTGTCGTTCCAGCGCATGACGCTCGTGTGGCCGAGCGCTACGTCGTTGGTGTCGACGACCGGCGTGTCGACGACGGCGGCGGCCTGCGAGGCTCCGGCCGCGGCGAGGGCGAGCACCACAGCGACGACGAGCATGATTCTGACGCGCATGACGGGCCTCTTCCGTTGGCGGACGAGAAGAGTGCCTGAGGTTCGTCGGCAGTATGCGCAGGTTCCGTCAACGATTGACAGTACTTATGTCGCCGTCGTTCTGCATCGGCCGGTATAACACTTTCCCGCCGGACGCTCCGGCTGGCCGCACGGCGGTGACGGTCTTGTCACGCTGTGCTCGGGCGCGTGACGATGGTCGCCATGGCGGTCGGGTCGGAGCGGCGGTTCGAGGAGCGGCTCGCGCAGATGCGGGAGCGGATGAGCACCGGGGACCGCACGGCGGTCGAGATCGCGTTGGTGATCGGCGACGAGCTGGTGGCCGACGCGGTGTTCGCGAGCCGGCCGGGCGGGCAGCGCGTCGACCTGCTCGACGAGCTGGGCATGGGGTACTACCAGCGCCACCTCGGCGTCGGCGAGCCGGCCGACCTGGAGCGGGCGATCGCGTTGTACCGGCGGGCGGTCGGCGACCCGTGCGGCGACCCGCGGCTCGACCAGGGCGTGCTCAACAACCTCGCGATCTGCCTGTCGCGCCGGTTCCAGCTGTACCGCATCGAGGCGGACCTGACCGAGATGCTCGCGGCCACGCGCCGGCTCGTCGACGAGACCCCGGCCGGCTCGCCGCTGCTCGGCGGGCGGCTGTCCAACCTCGGCGTGGCGCTGAGCCACCGGGCCGCGGACGACGATCTCGACGAGATCGTCGACGTGTACCGGCGGGCGGTCGCGGTCACCGATCCGGACGACCCCGACCGGGCGACGTACCAGAACAACCTCGGTCGCGCGTTGCTGCGCCGGCACGAGGTGACCGGCGATCCGCAGGACCTCGACGAGTCCGTCGAGACCATCGAGGCGGCGCTCGACGCCACCGAGGAGGGCTCCCCCGACGCGCCCACCCGGTACGCGAGCCTCGCCGACGCGTACTGGGCCAGGGGCGACGCCACCGGGCAGGAGACCGCCGTCGACCTGCTCGACGCGGCGATCGGCGACCTCGCGCCCCACGTCGCGGAGCGTCGGCTGTGGCGCGGCCGGCGGGACGCCTGGCTGGCCGAGCTCGCCGGCGTCCGGCCGCGGACGGTGGCCGACGTCCTCGGGGAGGAGCCCGGGGCCGACGTCGTGGAGCTGCTCGCGGTCTGCGCGTTCACCGGCGCCGGGCTGCCGGCGGAGGCGCTCGGCGACCTGGCCGGCGACGACCGGCTGGCGCGGGCGGAGCGGTGGCTCGCCGTCGAGGAGTACGGCGTGGTCATGGATCAGGCGGCCCGCCGGGTGCTGGGGATCGCCGGCGTCGGCGAGCCGGCGGCGCGCCGGGGGGTCGCGATCCTGCGGGAGCTGTTCGCCGAGGAGCTCGACGGGGACCCGCGGATGGACGCCGACGCGGACCCCTTCGAGCTCGCGGACCGGTGGCAGGCCCTCACCACCCGCGTCGCGCACGCCGGCTCGCTCAGCGTCCGCTTCGGCGTCCGCGAGGCCGACGTCGCCGAGCTCGTCGAGGACGTCGCCGCCCTCGCGGTCGTCTACGGCGAGCTGCCCGCCGCGCTGGCGCTGCACGAGCTGGCCGTGCCGCTGCGGACCGGGCTGCACGGCGCCGAGCACTCGAAGGTCGCCGAGGCCCGCCTCGGGTACGGCTCGGTGCTCTGGCAGGCCCGCGACCCGGCCGCGGCCCGCGTCGAGGTCACCGCCGCGCTGGAGACGTTCCAGCGCGTGCACGGCGCCGACCACCGCGACACCGCCCGGGCGACGATGCAGCTGGCCAACATCATGCAGCAGGCCGGCGAGGCCGAGGCGGCGCTGCCGCTGATGCGCCGGGCGGTCGACGCGATCCGCGCACACGAGGGCCCGCTGACCCCGGCGCTGGTCTCGCCGCTGCAGAACCTCGGCACGCTGCTGCGCGACCTGGGCCGGCCGGACGAGGCCGTGCCCGTGCTGGAGCTGGCGGTCGCGATGGGGCGCCTCGGGTCGCCGACGCTGGCCGGCGCGATCGCGCTGGACAACCTCGGCACGGCGTTCTACAACGCCGGGGAGCTCGCCGTCGCCCGGGCCTGTTTCGAGCGCGTGCTCCAGGAGTACGGGTCGTTGCGGCCGACGGCGTCGGACCTGTCGGTCACCCGGCACAACCTCGGCCGGGCACTGGCCCGGCTCGGCCACCGGGCGGCGGCGCTGGAGCACTTCGAGGCCGCGATCGCGCTGGCGGGCCACGCGGGCGCCGGGCCGCAGCTCGTACAGAGCCTGGCCCGCGAACGGGCCGGGATCGAGCGCGCCGACCCGGCCGGCGATCCGCCGCCGGCCGCGCCGGTAGAGTACCGGGCGCGCGACCCCCAGGCCCGGCTGGTGCTCCTGCTCGCCGAGGCGATGCGGTCCGAGAGCCCCGACGACGTGCGGCGCTTCGGCGCCGAGCATCCCGACGCCACCGGCGCCGAGGCGCTCACCGACCTCACCGAGCAGGCGCGGGCATTCCGCCGCCAGGGCCGCCACGACGCGGCCGAGGCGTTCGAGGAGTTCGTGGGCCAGCTGGTCGAGGGCGCGACGGCGGCGCCGGTCGCGGACCCGCCGCCCGCGCCGGTGCCGGACGCCGTGCTGGACGCCTACGCCGAGGCCAACGCCCCGCTGGTCCGGTACGACGACGACGGCGACCCCGCCGACCTGCGGCTGGGCATCGAGCGGATGCTGGCGGTCATCGCCGCCGGGCGTCCCGCCGCGCCGCCGGTGGTGGCCGTCAGCAACCTCGGCTGGGCGTACACGGAGCTGCTGCAGCACAGCGCCGGCGACGAGGCGGCCGAGTTCCTGGCGCTGTGCGAGGAGCCTGCCTTCCGTACCCGATGGACGGCCGCGGATCGAGCCCTCGTCGACTTCGCCGAGGCCGTGTTCCGGCAACACCGCTGGGGTCTGCGGCACGACTGGGCCGACCTGTCGGCGGCGATCGAGCGGTACGACCGCGCGCTGCGGGCACCGGAACTCCCGCCGGCGGACCGGGCGCGGGCGCTGAGCAACCTGGCGTCGGCGCTCGGCGTGCGGCACGACGCCGAGCACGACCGGGCCGACCTGATCCGCATGATCGACGCCGCGCAGCGCGCGATGGACCTGGCAACCGACCCGGACCGGGCACGCATCGGCGTCGTGCTCGCGCAGGGTCTGCTGCACCGCTTCATGGTGGACGGCGACGGCGCCGACCTCGAGCACTCGGTGCGGATCCTGCGCCGGGCGGCGGCGGAGCAGGTGCCCGACGCGGCCGAGGCGCTCACCACCGCGCTCACCGAGCTGTTCCTGGTCAACCGCGATCCCGAGCTGATCGACGAGGTCTGCCGGCTCGCCCACGACGCCGACGCCGCGGCCGCCGGCGCGGACGACCGGGCCCGCACCGCCAACAACCTGGCCGTCGCGCTGGTCGCCCGGTTCGAGCTGACCGGGCAGGCCGGCGACGTCATCGAGGCGGTCGAGTGCATGCGCCGCGCCCTCGGGCTCGTCGGGCCGGACGCGCCCATCCGCCGCCTGTACCTGGAGAACCTCGGCGGGTACCTGTGCATGGCGGTGACGGCCGGACACCTGCCGGAGGCGATCGACGAGGCGGTCGACGCGTGCCGCGCGGCGGCCGGACTCGGGAGCACACCGGCGGCGCGGACCAACCTCGGCATCGCGCTCGGCACCCGCTACACCGACCGCGGCGACCCCGACGACCGCGACGGGGCGCGCACGGTGTTCCGCGAGGTCTGCCGGGAGGGGCTCGCCGGCGGCGGCCGGCACTACCTGAACGCGGCGATCGCCTGGGAACAGTGGGCGTTCGACCGCGACGCCTGGGACGAGGCCGCGGAGGCGGTCGGCTACGGCCTGGACATGCTCGGCCGGCTCGTGACCGACCAGTACACGGCGTCGTACAAGCTCGGCTGGCTGCGGGTCACCGAGGGGATGGCCGGCCGCGGCGCCTACGCGCTGGCGAGGCTCGGGCGCCCGGCGGACGCCGCCGTGGTCCTCGAGCGCGGCCGGACGCTGCTGCTGCAGGAGGCGCTCGGCCGCGACCCGCGCGCCCGGGCCGGGCTCGCCGCGGCCGGCCACGCCGACCTCGCCCGCCGCTACACCACGGCGCTGGCCGAGGTGGATTCGCTGGAACGGCGCGCCGACGAGACCGAGACGCCCGACGGGTTCGAGCGGCTGCGGGCCGCCCGGACGGCGCTCGCGGCCGTCGCCGCCGAGCTCGGGGCCGTGCCGGGCTACGAGCGGCTGGGACGCCCGCTGACCGCCGCGGACCTGCGCGCCGCCGCGGCGGCGGTGCCGCTGGTGTACCTGGCCAGCACGTCCGGTGGCGGCCTGGCGATCACGGTGCCGGCCGACGGCCCGATCCACTGCGACTGGCTGCCCGCGGCCACGACCGTCGCGACGCTGCGGCACGCAACCGGCCTGCTGCGGGCCGGCGGGGGCGACCTCGGAGCCCGCATCGAGGACACGACGCGCTGGCTGTGGGACGCGGTCGCCGCGCCGGTCCTGCAACGGGTGCGCGAGGCCGGCGGCGCGACGGTCGTCGCCAGCGGGCCGCTGTCGCTGCTGCCGCTGCACGCCGCCTGGCGCCCGGACGCCGCCGCGGCCGGCGGCCGCCGCTACGCGCTCGACGACGCACTCATCACCTACGCGCCGAGCGCGGCCGCGCACCGGGCGAGCCGGGAACGCGCCGCCACGCTGGACGCCGGCAGCGTCCTGGTGGTCGCCCCGGACGACGGCGGCGACCTGCCGCACACCCGCGCGGAGGCCGAGGCGGTGCACCGGGCCCGGCCGGCCGGGCGGGTGCTCGTCGGCGCGGCCGCCGCCCGGACCGCGGTGGAGGCCGCGCTGCCCGACCACCAGGTGCTGCACTTCGCCTGCCACGGCCGCTACGCGCCGTTCGCGCCGCTGGACAGCGGCCTGGTGCTGGCCGGCGCGGAGGTGCTGACGCTGGGCCGCCTGCTGACGCTGCGCCTGCCGGAGGTGCGCCTCACCGTGCTGTCGGCGTGCGAGACCGCGCTGCCGAGCCTCGACGTCGTAGACGAGGCGCTCGGGCTGCCGGTCGGGCTGCTGATCGCGGGCGCCGCCGGCGTCATCGGCACCGGCTGGCGCGTCCCGGACCTCGGCGCGATGCTGGTCATGGCCCGCTTTTACACGACCTGGCTGGGCGGCCCGGACGCCGGCGCCGAGGCGAGCCCGCCGGCCGTGCTGCGGGCCGCCCAGCAGTGGGTGCGCGACAGCACGAACGGCGAGCTGCGCGCGGCGTTCCCGCAGCTGTACGCGACGCTGTCGCTGCCGCCCGGCGCCGAGGCGTTCTGGGCCGCGGCCCGGCCGTTCAGCGCGCCGCTGTACTGGGCGTCATTCGCCTACGTCGGGTGCTGACGGCGGCTGGAACGCCGGCGCCGTCCCGTGCAGCCCGCGCCGCAGGTACGTCGTCAGCAGCCGCCCCTGCTCGCGCTCGTGGTCCGGGTGGCGCGGCGGCGGCCACCGCAGCGACGCGTAGAGCGCGGGCCGGTGCAGGTCGACGCTCGCCTCGACGAGGTCGGCGTAGGCGGCCGCCCGCGCCGGAACCCACCCCCACCCGGCCGCCGCAGCCACGGCGAGCCCGGCCGGCGCCGCCCACCACGCCAGCGGCGCGAACGCGACGAACAGCACGCCCCACACGGCGGCGGCGACCGACAGGTCCAGCGACCGGCGGGCCGCGGTCAGCTCCTGCCGGGTCGGCTCCGGAAACACCAGCCACAGGTGCGGCCACGCGACGACCGGGTCGAGGCCGTACTTGTCGATCGGCCGGGTCTCGGCGGCCCGCAACACGTTGCCGACGCGGGTCGGCAGCAGCCGGTCGCGCGTGGGCAGCCGCCGCAGCCGCCCGTCGACGGCCGCGAACTCCGCGCGCTGCCCGGCCGTTGCGGTCCCGTCGTGCACCGGCCCGGCCAGCTCCTGGAAGCGCTCCGCGTCGGCGTCGGCCCGCCGCGACACCCGACCGACGAGCCGGCGCCGCGGCGCGTCGAGCCAGCCGGGCCAGTACCCCTCCAGCAGCGCCAGCGCCGGGCGGGTGAGCTGCTTGACCAGCAGCCCGGACGCCGCGATGCCGGCGACCGCCGCGAGGACGAACATCCACTGCACCGGGCCGGACCGCCTCGTCAGCCACGCCGTCGCGATGTCGAGCGACCGCAGGCCGTCGCGGGCCGCCAGCCACACCAGCAACCCGCCGAGCCAGAACGTCAGCGCCGGGCCGGACACGGCGGCCCAGCGCTCGGCCAGCTTGCCGCCCAGGGAATCCCACACCGTGACCGCCTCGCTCAGACCGGACGCAGCGGCTGGTCCGGATGATCCGGGCAGGCCCGCACGGGATCGCCGGCCGAGATCCGCCACCAGGCGAACGCGCCGTCGACCGGGCAGATGTACTGCTGCGCAAGCACCACGTCGCCGCCGTGCGGGTTCGGCAGGGCCGCGTACCCACCCTCGGGCGGCGCGGCGCGCGAGCGCAGCTGCCGCACCTCGGGCGGCAGCTGCTCGTCGTCCGCCAGGACCGCTGCCGCCCAGGCGTGGGTCGCGGGCGAGCTCGCCAGCAGCGCGAGGATCCGGTCGGTCGGATCCTGGCCGTCGGCCGCGGCCCGGATCAGGGCGACCAGCGCCCGGTCCAGGTCGGCGGCGGCCGGTCCGGCCAGCTCCGGCAGGTACGGCCGGATCGACCGCGCCACCTCGAGGATTCGCACGTCCACGCGTCCCTTCTAGCAGGTGTGACAGGCGGCGGCCAGCCCTTGCGTCCGTGTGCTATCCGTTTGTCCACACGAATCGGGGGATACGTATGCATGCCGGTGAGCTCACGCAGGAACTGCTGGACGCCGCTACCTGGACCGACGCGATGGTGGAGGCCTCCGGCATCCCGATCGCCGACGTCGAGTTCGTCAGCGTCGGCGGCGGGATCGGCTCGTTCGTCACTGTCGACTATCTGCGCATCGCGGGCGTGACACCGGACCGGATCCGGGTGCTGTCCAACATCGACCACCCGTGGCAGACGTACCAGTACCTGACCCGCGTGTCGCAGATCCCCGAGCGGGAGCGCATCCGCTCGGACTCGTCGTCGCGGCCGGACAACATCTGGGCTTCCCGTCGTACGCGCTGAGCGAGGCCTGGCGCGACCGCACGCTGCGCCCACTCATGCACGTCCTCGGCGAGCCCGTCTTCGCCGACTACTGGACTCCGCGGGCCGGCGACGTGTTCGCCTCGCTGCGCCGCGAGTCGGCCCAGATCTCCTACCCGTCGATGCTGGTCCGCGGCGTCGTGCGGAGGTACGGCGGCGCGCCGGCGGCGGATACTTCACGATCCTGACCCGCTCCCCGGCCACGGACCGGCCGGGCGGGTCGCCTACCGCTCCCGCTTCGTCCACCTGGCGGTCGGCTACCCGGGCCTGCGGTTCCTGCCCGACCTGCAGGCGTTCCGCGAGGAGTACGGCGACTTCGAGCACGTCGTCAACGCCTACGAGCCGCACGAGCACGTCTACTTCGGCTACGGCATCGCCTGCGCCTACGCCGGCCACACCGAAGCACCGGCTCGGCCACCACCACCACCACCTACATCTGCGCCGACCTCCAAGCCGTCGCCACCGCACTCGCCGCCCTCACCGGACAACCGCACCCTCTCGCACCGACCGGTGGCAGCCGCGACGGTGATCACATGCAGGCTTGAACACCGCCGGGCTGCCGTGCGCTAACCATGTCGAAGGCCATCAGCAGGAGCGGTACCGGTGATCTGGTGGTGACCCGGTGAGGGTCCGCGCTGACCTCGACCGGTGCGTCGGCTCCGGCAACTGCGCCCTGGCCCTGCCGCAGGTCTTCGACCAGGACGACGACGGCCTGGTCGTCGTCCTGGACGAGCGCCCCCCGGCGAGGCGGCACGACGACGTCCGCACCGCCGTGCTGCACTGCCCGGCCGCCGCCTGAGCATCAAGGAGGATCAGGCCGGTCGCTCGCCGGTGGCGACCAGGGCCACCCGGGGCAGCTCCGCGGCGAAGCGGCCGCCATCCGGGTAGACCAGGATCGGATCCAGTCGCCCGTCGTCGACCAGGTGCTCCGCGTAGGGGCTGAGCAGGTCGCGGACCATCCGCCAGTGATCCTGGCCCGGCTTCGGCCGCAGCCGCTCGAGCGAGAACAGGTCGATCAGGTATTGCAGCAGCTCGACCCAGGCCTCGTCGGCGCTGTCCGCCCACACGACGCACGGGTCGTAGACCTTGCTGACCCGCACGTCGGCGAAGCCCGCCTCGTGCAGCAGCTCCGCCAGCCCGGCCTCGGTGAAGTGCACGCAGTCGTGGCCGGTCAGGGTGTACTTCTCCAGGACCTCGGAGTACCACCGGGCGGTCGGTGAGTGCTCGACGAAGTCCTGGACCAGCACGCGCCCGCCGTGGCGCAGGACCCGGTGCGCCTCCCGCAGCGCGGTCACGCGGTCGGGCACCGGCACGTGGTGCGTGCCGTAGGCGAAGATGACGCCGTCCATGGTCTGGTCCGCGAGCAGCAGCGACTGCGCGAGCTGCCGCACGGTGGGGTAGCCGCGGGCCAGGGCGTCGGTGACCATCGAGCCCGCGGCGTCGCCGGTGAAGATCTCCGGCAGCTCGGCCGGCGGGGTGATCAGCCGCATCGTGTGGGTGAGGGTGCCGTTGCCGCCCAAGACGTCCAGGACGTACTTGCCGGCGCCGCCGCCGGGTAGGAGGGCGTCGAACAGCGCCTTGATGCCTCGGGTCCGGGCCAGGGGGTACCGCACCTGGGTCTGCCGGTAGGTGTCGCCTCGCCCACCCTTGTCGGAGCCCTCGAAGACGGTCGACGTCTGATAGGTCCCGCGGTTCGCGAGCATCCGGTCCAGGCTCAGCCGCTCGTACAGTGCGGGATGGTGCGCACGGCACGCGTCGAGGTATTCGGCGGCCGTCACGCCGGGCAGGTATTCGAAGTTGTGCACTCGGCTGAGGTCCTTTCAACGGGCGGCGGACACCACCGCTGAGGGTGGTGTCCGCCGTCGACGGGTGGGTTTATCGAGCGGTGGTCGCGGTCGCGAGGTCGGCGTTGCCGAAGTTCGCCGGGCAGTCGGCCTGCGGCCACGGCGCCGGGACCTGCACGCTGTCGGCCTCCAGGGACGCCTGCCGCCACGCGTCGATGGCCGGGCAGTCCGCCGTACGGGACACGTCGGTCCAGGCGCCGGCCCCGTAGCGACGGGTCGCGATGGCGTAGACGAAGAAGCCGAGGAACTCGGGGTAGTTCCAGACGGCGAAGCTGGTGCCCCGCGCGTCCCCGCTGCGCCCGACGTACCTGGTGCTCCAGTCACCCGGCGCGCCGTGCCGGCCGATCGGGGCCGACCGCAGCGCCCCGCGCAGCAGCCGCGGCTGGGCCGTGGTCGGGCTGAACGGCGAGATGAAGGCGTTGTAGGTGACATAGACGCGCGAGGCATCGGGCGCGACAGCGATGGAGGTGTACAGCACGCGCTCACCCGGCTGCGACACCCGCTTCGGCGCCGACCACGTCTTGGCCCCGTCCGTCGAGTACGAGTAGAGCGCCGCCTCCTGGTTCAGCCCGAGCCGGCCGTCGGCCCAGGTGAAGAAGATCTCGTCGGTGGCGTCGGCACCGGTGGGGGCGCCGTTGGCGATGCTGACGCTGGGTCCGGGTTCGTTGGCGGTACCGGCGGGTCCCTCCTCCGTGCACCGGTGCCCGATCGTGTCAACGTAGTAGCAACCGGTGTTCATCGGCATGAAGTCGACCGGCTCGGTCCACGTGGCGCCGCCGTCGGACGACTTCACGATGGTCTGCGCCGCGTTCAGCCCGAAGTGCGGGAACTGGCCGAGGAAGTGGGTGAAGAAGGCGTACACGCCGCCGTGGCTGTCGGTGCGGACCGTGCACGCCAGCCGGTAGCCGTCGGTGGGCGAGTTGCTCGGCGGCGCGACCGCGTGGGTGGCCCACGTCTGCCCGCCGTCGGCGGACACCGCGAGGGTGGGCTGGATCGGGCCGACGGCCCCGGCGACCGGGGAGAACAGGAAGTCGTTGTAGCACATGTAGACCCGGCCGAAGTACCGGCTGCTGGCCGCGTTGTCGGCCCAGACCTGGTCCTCGGTCGGCCGGGACGCGGCGGGCGCGCTCGGCGGCACGATGACCGGGGCCGACCAGTTCGACTGCACGGCGACCCGGGCCGGGGTCGGGTTGTCGATGTGCGAGACCGTCACGGTCCGGGTGCTCTCGATGCGGCCGGGCTGGATCGGCGTGTTGGTCAGGTTGTTGGCGAGCGTGGACAGGTACAGCCGCGAGCCGTTCTTCCAGGAGAACTTGCCGTCCTTGAGCACCGGGCCGAAGGCCACCGAGTTGCCGCCGGCGGCGCGCAGGCCGTTCTCGTAGTAGTTGGGGACCGTGTTGATCGGCCCCGGCTGCGGCACGCACGGTTCGACCGTGGGGTCGCACCCGGCCGCGGTCAGGCCCTGATAGGTGGGCTGGGTCCAGCTGCGCCCGCTGTCGAACGAGAAGTAGATGCCGGTGAAGTTGACGCCCTTGTTGAAGGTGCCGCCGCCCTGCGGGTTGGCCGGCAGGCCGCACGACGCCCCGGTGGTGGCGGCCGCCTTCGAGCACGGCTGCATGTCCACCAGGTCGTTCGAGGTCGCGGCCAGGACGTTGGTGTTGACCGGGTCGACCGCCATGGTCGGCATGGTCTGCACGTTGCGCTGGTACTGCCCGGCCGGGCTGCCGACGCTCATCAGCGCGCCCTTGGCGGTCGCCTGGTGGCCGTGCGACGACCCGGCCGTCAGAGCGGCCACCGTGCCGACGGCCGCGACCAATGCTGTCAATGATCGAACTCTGCGCATGCATTGCCCCTTTCGCTTCTCGATTCGATCGACGGCGATCAGCATGACAGTGGCGGCTGACGCAGGCCTGACGTTCACAGGACCGGCTCGGCGGGCAGCTCCCGGTGCCGCTTCAGCGGGCCGATGAACAGCAGGACGTCGGTGACGACGTTGGCGATCATCAGCAGGAACAGCGCCGTGCGGACGTCGATGACGGTGCCGAGCACGCCGCCGAGCAGGCTGCCGAGCGGCCATACCCCGAAGGAGACGAACCGCATCGTCATGGCCACCCGGCCCCGCATGCCCGGCGGGCAGTAGGCCTGCCGGAACGCGCCCGAGGTCACGTTGCGCACGACCACCCCGGTGGCCCAGACCAGGGTGCCGGCCAGCGCAAGCACCAGCAGCGGGCCGCGGGCGGCGAGCGGGAACAGCAGCTGGAAGCAGTCGGTGATCGGCGCCGTGAGTAGCGTCCGGGCCGACCCGAGGCGGGCGCTGACCTTGGCCGCGACGGCCGCGCCGAGCAGCCCGCCGACGCTGATCGTGATCGTAGTGGCGCCGACCGCCCAGGCGTTGAGCCCGGCCTCCTGGATCAGGAACACGACGACGAGGGCCTGGATGCCGCCCATGAGCAGGTTCGTGCAGGCGGTGCTCGCGGTGAGGATCCGCAGGTACGGATCCCGGGCCACGAACGCCGCCGCCGAGCGGATGTCGGCCCGGAACGTGGACGGCGGCCGATCGGGGCGGGCGGGCGGCAGTGCGGGTTCCCGGGCCCGGATGGACCACAGGCACACGGCGCTGGCCAGGAAGCTGAACGCGTCGATGAACAGCCCGACGACGGCCGAGGAGAGCTGGGTGATCAGCCCGCCGATGCCGGGGCCGGCGATGTTGGCCGCCTGCTCGCTGCCCATCAGGCGGGTGTTCGCCCCCAGCAGCTCGCCCCTGCCGACCAGGAACGGGACGTAGGCGTTGTACGCCGCGGTGAACAGCACGTTCGCGCAGCCGACGGCGAACGCGATCACCAGGACGTACTGCATGGACAGCGCGTCGAGCCAGGCCAGCAGGGGGACGCTCACGATCAGCACCGCCGAGGCGAGCTGGCAGACGATCATCAGCGGCCGCCGGCACCGGCGATCGGCCCAGGCGCCGGCCTGCAGCCCGACGACCAGCCAGGGCAACCAGACCATGGCGTTGAGCACACCCATCATGAAGGTACTGGCGCCAAGCGTCTGCAGGGCGACCAGGGGCAGCGCGAAGGTGGTCACGGCGCTGCCGGTCTTGCTGATGGACTCCGCGGTCCACAGCAGCCGGAAGTCCCGTCCCCGCAGGGCACCCCCGGTCTCGGCGGCGGCGGTGCCCGTGTCCGTGGCCATCAGCCCTCGAGTCCGGCCGCGAGCAGGGCGCCGATCTCCGCCGCCGGCCCGGGCCGCATCATCTCGAAGTGTCCACAGTCGACGGTCCGGCGGTCGATGGTGCCGGTGACGTACGGCGCCCACAGCTCCGCGATGCCGGGCCGGCTGTGGGCCGCCTCGACGAACAGCACATCACCGTCGAAGACCTCGTGCCGGGTGCCCTGCGCGATGCGGATGAGGTTCGCGGCCGCCGCCGGAAGGTCGGCCAGGAGCGTTTCCGGCAGGCCGAGCCCGTGGGCGACCGCCGCCCGGTCCGGGTCGTCCAGGCCGAGGTCGTGCGCCATGGTGAGCAGGATCGCCTGCTCGACCGCGGCGAGCATGGCGGCGGGCGCCATGTCCAAGAGCTGGTGGTTGGTGGGGAAGGCGTCCAGCAGGGTCAGCATCTCCACCCGCTCGCCCTCGCGCCGCAGCCGGGCGGCGACGGCGTGCGCGATGCTGCCGCCCAGCGACCAGCCGAGCAGACGGTACGGGCCGGTCGGCTGGACCGCGCGGATCCGCCCGGCGTAGCTCGCGGTGAGCTCGGCGAGGTCCCGCGGCCGGTCCGCCGTCATCTGCAGGCCGTAGACGGGCAGATCGGCCGGCAAGTGCCGCTGCAGGCCCGAGTAGCACCAGGCGACCCCGGACACCGGATGCACGCAGAACAACGGCGGCTTGTCCCCGCCGGTGCGGATCCGCAAGACCGGGTCGATCCGGGCCTGAGCGGCCGAGCCCGCCGCGAGCGACGCGACGACACCGACGACGGTCGGCGCCTGCAGGAACAGCCGGACCGACAGGTCGGCGCCCAGCGCGGCCCGGATGCGGCTGACCAGCTTGGTGGCCAGCAGCGAGTGGCCGCCGAGGGCGAAGAAGTTGTCGTCGACGCCCACCGAGTCCACCCGCAGCACCTCGGCGAACAGGGCGCACAGGGCCTCCTCACGGCTGGTGCGGGCGGCCCTAGCGCCGGGCACCGAGAACGTGGGATCGGGCAGCGCCTTGCGGTCGAGTTTGCCGTTCGGGGTCAGCGGCAGCGCGTCCACGGCCACCAACGCCGACGGCACCATGTAGTCGGGCAGCCGGGCCGCCGCGTGCCGGCGCACCTCGTCCAGGTCGGCGGTGCCGTCCGCGGGCACCACATAGCCGACCAGCCGGCCGTCCCGGACGACCACCGCAGCCCGGCCGACCGACGGGCCGCCGGCCAGCACGGCGGCGATCTCGCCGGGCTCGATCCGGAAGCCGCGGATCTTGACCTGGTCGTCGGCGCGGCCGAGGAAGTCCAGGCGGCCGTCGCGCGTCCAGCGCACGACGTCGCCGGTGCGGTACATCCGCGCACCTTCGCCGTGGAAGGGGTCGGCGACGAACCGTTCGGCGGTCAGGCCGGGCCGCCGCCAGTAGCCGCGGGCGACCTGCGTCCCGCCGACGTACAGCGCGCCCGGCACCCCGATCGGGACCGGGCGCAGCCGCTCGTCCAGCACGTACAGCCGGGTGCCGGGCACCGCCCGCCCGATCACCGGCCGGTCGCCCGTCACCGGGGCGGTCGTCGTGTAGATGGTGCACTCGGTGGGGCCGTAGCCGTTGAGCCCGCTGACGCCGTCGGCGGCGCGGATCCGGGCCCACAGCGCGGGTCCTACCGCCTCGCCGCTCACGATCAGCGTCGACGGCACGGCCTGACCGCGCGACAGCCCGTCCAGCAGCCCCTCGTCGGCCAGCTGCTCGGCGTAGGAGGGCGTAACCTCCATCAGGTCCAGGCCGTGGGCGCGGACGTAGCCGACAAGCTCGCGGGCGTCACGGCGGGTCTCCTCGGTCAGCAGGTGCAGTTCGTGGCCCTCCAGCAGGCACAGCACCATGCTCCAGGACACGTCGAACGACAGCGCGGTGACCAGGCCGGCCCGCAGCCGCCGCGCCGCGGGCGCCGTCAGCTCGACGCGCACGTACCCGAAGAAGGTGGCCAGGCTCGCGTGGGTGACGACCACGCCCTTGGGCCGGCCGGTCGACCCGGACGTGTAGAGCATGTATGCCGGGTCGCCGGGGCGGACCACCACCCCGACCGGCTCAGCCTGCGCCTCGACGGCCTCCAGGACTTCCGCCGTGATCGTCACGACCGGCGCCGCGTCCCACAGCATGTA
>NZ_JBICTV010000061.1:0-23229 GCF_043197855.1 Dactylosporangium sp. NPDC048998 | reverse complement strand
TCCTCGGCCGCGTCGCGCTGCCACCGCCGCGACGACTCACGCTCCTGGAAATCCGCGGTCGACACCCGCCCGTAGAACGCGAACCGCAGGCCGCCGACGCCATCCAGCGACCGCCGACGCATCCGCCCAGCGGGACGCGCCTCGCTCATCCATCGCGTCAGCAGATCATCGCCGTCTACATCGGAGTCGACCGACACCGCACGCTCCGAACCACGTCAACACCACCAAGAAAACGGAGCACAATGAGGACCCTCGCGCCGCTCGTCATCGGGCAAGCCCGGATCGCGTCGCGAAGCCGGCCAGGGACATGCCGAGCACGACCTCCACGAGTGGCACCGCGGCACCCACCACGCGTACCGCCTCGTACGGCAAGAGCATGCCGACACCGAACCCGCCCGGACAGGGCCGAAAGCCCCCGTCCGGCCGGGACCGTGACGTGCCATAGTCCGGCGGCGCGTGGACGGCCACGGCCCTCTGTAGGTCTGCGATGCTCACGCCGGATGGTGTGACAGAACCGGTTAACGATGTACCGAACGACCGGTCACGCTCAATGCATGCAGCTGGCGGCGGTTCTGCGTCAGCGGATCGAGAAGGGGCGTGCACCCACCGAACCCGCCAGTTCCGAGCATCACGTTGCTACAGCAAAAGTTCGGGCTGGCGCGCGACACGATCATCCGCGCTATCGAGGTCCTGCTGGAAGGCACCGTCCGTACCGTCCAAGGCCGAGGCACCTTCGTCGCACCACGGGCGGGCCGAGCGACCGAGGAGACGCGATGGCGACCGCCACACGGCCACGATCACGCCTCTGGCCAGCAGGCGGCACCAGAATGTCTCCCACCGATCTTTCTCGGCGCCCGTCGGCGGCCAATAGCTCACCCTGCCCCAAACGGCAGCGGCAACGCCATGACAGCGCTACGGCAGCGGCGCCGTCAACACCCGCCGCCCAGGCTCACCAAAGGCCGATCGAAGAAACCGCCAGGCAGGCGAGAAAACCACGCCGACAAACCGATGAGACGGCAAGCCGACGAGCGAGGTCAGCCGACAACGAGCCGCCAAGATCAACGAGAACCTACACCGAGTGTGTCATTCGCCCACCGTAAACGCCGACCCGAAATCACGCGGCGGACCGATAGTCTCGTCGAGTGGGACCTCTGCGCCAGTCGCTGTTCGGCCGCGAATCCGAGCTGCGGTTCATCGGCGGACTGCTGCAACGGGTGCGCGCTGGGGGTGGTTCTGTTGTCGTGCGAGGAGAGGCGGGGATCGGCAAGTCGGCATTGCTGTCGGAGGCGGCCTGGTCTGCCGCGGAGCAGCAATTGCGCGTGCTCCGGACGGCCGGGGTGCAGAGCGAGGCGCAGATCGCGTTCGCCGGCCTGCATCAGCTGTTGCGGCCGGTCCTCGACCAGGTCGAGCGGTTACCGCAGCCGCAGCGAGGCGCCGTGCTCGCGGCGTTCGGCCGGACCGACGCGGCAGTCCCGGATCTGTACCTGATTGCTCTCGCGACGTTGAGCATGCTCGGCGAGGCCGCCACGCAGGCGCCCATCCTGCTGGTCGTCGAGGATGCCCAGTGGCTCGACCGGCCCAGCGCCGACGTGCTGCTCTTCGTCGCGCGGCGGCTGGCGGAAGAGCCGGTCGTCATGCTGGCCGCGCTGCGGGACGGTTTCGACACCTCGTTCGACGGCGGCGGCCTGCCCGAGCTCGCGCTGCCGCGGCTGGACAGGGCTTCGGCGGAGTCGCTGCTCGACAGGCGCGCGCCGGGTCTGCGCCCCGAGGTGCGGCAGCGGGTGTTGAGCGAGGCCGCCGGCAACCCGCTCGCGCTGGTGGAACTCCCCGCTGGTGACGTCACGGCGCCGACGGCGATGCTGCCGCTGACGGCGCGGCTGGAGCAGGCGTTCGCGGCCCGGATGTCCGGACTGCCCGTTGCCACTCGGGCCGTGGTGCTGGTGGCCGCGCTGAATGACGGCGATGCCCTGTCCGAGACGCTGGCCGCGGCGACCGTCGTGGCCGGCGAGCGATGCAGCGTCGACGACCTGGAGCCGGCGATCACGGCTCGGCTCGTCCAGACCGACGGCGAACGCCTGCGTTTCCTGCATCCGCTCATGCGTTCCGCCATCCATCAGCGGGCCAGCCTGGGGCAGCGGCACCGGGCGCACGCCGCGCTCGCCCGTGTTTTGGCGCACGACGACGACCGGCGGGTCTGGCATCGGGCCGCATCCATGGCCGGCCCGAACGAAGCCGTCGCGGCCGAGCTCGAGGCGGCGGCGGTCCGCGCCCAGCGCCGCGGGGGCATCGCCGCCGGGGTGGCCGCGATGGAGCGCTCGGCCGCATTGAGTTCCGATCCGGCGCGGCGCGGCGAGCGCCTGTTGCGGGGCGCCGAGCTGGCGTTCGAGCTGGGCCAGCGCGACGCCGTGGTGCGACTGCTCACCGCGGCCGAGCGGCTGGAGCTGTCCGGGCGGCAGCGCTGGCGGACGGCCTGGATCAGGGACAGCTTCGACGACGGCGTGCTCGGCCGGGCCCAGGCCGCCTGGTCGCTGGCGCAGGTCGCCGAGCGGGCGGCGGCCGAGGATCCGGACCTCGCGCTGAACCTCTTGTACGGCGCGGCGCTGCGCTGCTGGTGGACCGAACCGGGCGTGGAGGCCCGGGCGAGCGTGTTGGCCGCTGCCGGGCGAGTGCCGGTGGACGACAACGACCCCCGGCTGCTCGTGGTCCTCGCGTACACCTCGCCGGTTGAATGCGGCGAGGTCGTCATGAGCCGGCTGCGACGGCAGCCGGGCGACCTCGACGCGCGGGCGTTGCGGATGCTGGGCAACGCCGCCATGGCGGTCGGTGCATTCGACCTCGCGGCCGGGTTCTTCGCAACATCCCTGGTCGAGCTGCGGACGCAGGGCCGGCTCGCCCTGCTGGCCCGGGCCCTCACGCTGCAGGCGTGGAGTTGCGCCCACCTCGTGGACCTGAACGTCGCGGTGCCGGCCGCGGACGAGGCGTACCGGCTGGCTCGCGACACGTCGCAGCCGGTCGTCGCCGCGACCGCGCGTGCTACCCAGGCCGTGCTTGCCGCGCTGCGCGGTGAACAGGACGGCGCCTACCGCCTCGCCGCGGAGGCGGAGGCGTGGGCGATGCCCGCCGCGACCCACGCCGTGCTGTCCGCCGTTCAGTTCGCACGCGGGCTGGCGGCGCTCGGCGATGGTCGCCACGAGGACGCGGTCGCCGATCTCCGCCGCATCTACGATCCAGCCGATCCCGCCTACCACCAGGCAAACCGCTGCTGGGCCTTCGGCGATCTCGTCGAGGCGGCCGTTCGCAGCGGGCGGCCCGAGGCGGTCAGCGGCCTAATGGCGGAGATGACGGCGGTCGCGCGGCGGACCCCTTCACCGCCGCTGCAGCACGGCCTGCGCTACGCGCGCGCCCTCCTGGCGCCCGACGGAGAGGCGCAGCCGCTGTACGAGGCGGCGCTGCGGGCCGACCTAGGTGTGTGGCCGTTCCCCCGGGCGCGCGTCCAGCTCGGGTACGGCGAATGGCTGCGCCGGCAACGCCGCGTGGCCGAGTCTCGGGCCCACCTGCGCGCGGCACGAGAGGCCTTCGACGCGTCGGGCACGATCCCGTGGGGCGACCGGGCGCGGGCCGAGCTGCGCGCCTCGGGCGAGACGAGCCGTCGCCGAGTGCCCGACGCCCGCGACCAGCTCACCCCACAGGAGCTGCAGATCGCGCAGATGGCCGCCGATGGGCTGACCAACCGGGAGATCGGCCAGCGGCTGTACCTCTCCCACCGCACCATCGGCTCACACCTGCACCGGATCTTTCCCAAGCTCGGCATCGCCTCGCGGTCGGAGCTCCGCGCCGCTCTTCAATCGTCGGTCTGACGGTCACATGACGCAAGCGAAGCAGCACTGCCGCCTCATACGGTTCCGGCATGACCTCTGTGCTTTTCATTCACGGACTATGGCTGCACGCAAGCTCCTGGGCGCCCTGGGAGGACCTGTTCCGCGACGCGGGCTACGAGACCTCGGCGCCCGGCTGGCCCGGTGTGCCGGATACCGTCGAGGAGGCCCGGGCCACTCCCGAGAGCATCGCCGACCACGGCATCGATGACGTCGTCGCACACTACGCGAAGATCATCGAAGGGCTGGACTCGAAGCCGATCCTGGTCGGGCACTCCTTCGGCGGCATGATCGCCCAGAAGCTTCTCGGCCAGGACCTCGCCGCGGCCGCCGTGGCGATCGACGCCGCCCAGATCAAGGGGGTACTCCCGCTGCCGCTGTCGTCGCTGCGGGTTACCTTCCCGGTCTTCAAGAACCCAGCCAACCAGCACCGGGCGGTCTCGCTCACGGCCGAGCAGTTCCGGTACGCGTTCGGAAACGCGATCAGCGAGGAGGAATCTGACCGGCTTTACGAGCAGTGGGCCATTCCGGCGCCCGGCAAGCCGCTTTTCGAGGCTGCCGCCGCGAACTTCAACCCGCACTCGCCGACCAAGGTCGACACGGCGAACGAGCTGCGCGGGCCGCTGCTGCTGATGATGGGCGGCCGGGACCACACCGTGCCGGAGGCGATCACCCGGTCGACCCTCAAGCAGTACCGGCACTCGGATGCCGTCACCGATATCCTGGAGTTCGCCGACCGCGCGCACTCGCTGACGATCGACCACGGCTGGCGCGAGGTCGCCGACGCCGCCCTGGCCTGGCTCAAAGCGCACTCGCTGTAGCCATGGATCTCCACTTGGCCGGCAAGACCGCTGTCGTCACCGGTGCCAGCAAGGGCATCGGCTTCGCGATCACTCAGGCCCTGGCCGGCGAGGGCGTCAGCGTCGTCGCCGGCGCGCGCGCCGCGACCACCGAGCTGTCCGACCTCGCCGCCCGAACCACCGTCAACCCGGTGGCGGTGGACCTGACCTCCCCGGACGGTCCGGCCCGGCTCATCGAGGCGGCCATCGCTGCATACGGTGCCCTGGACATCCTGGTCAACAACGTCGGCGCCGTTCGCCCACGCACCGGCGGATTCCTCTCCGTCACCGACGACGACTGGCTCTCCGCCCTCACGATCAACTTTCTCGCCGCCGTCCGCACCACCCGGGCGGCGCTTCCCCACCTCATCGAGCGCGGCAGCGGCGCCATCGTGACGATCAACTCGGTCAACGCGCGACTGCCCGACCCGCTAGTCATCGACTACAGCGCAGCCAAGGCAGCCCTCGGCAACTTCTCCAAATCGCTGTCGAAGGAGGTGGCGGCGCACGGCATTCGCGTCACCACGGTCAGCCCCGGGCCGGTCAGCACCGGGTTGTGGCTCGGCACCGACGGTGTTGCCGCCACAGTCGCCCGAACGACCGGCTCAGCGCCCGAGGCTGTTGCCCAGAAGGCCGCGGGCGAGTCGGCAACCGGCCGCTTCACCCAGCCGGAGGAAGTCGCCGACCTGGTCCTGCTCCTGGCCAGCGACCGCGCCGCCAACATAACCGGCGCCGACTTCGCCATCGACGGAGGCCTCATCAGCACGCTTTAAAGCCATCGGACCCCGATTGTCCGGAACGACTCGCCTCGGTGCTCGCTAGGCTATCTGCGCCCAGCCCGCAGCTTCCGCGAGTGGTGGAGAGACCTCGGCCAGGCCGAGATCGGACCACCGATCTCGGCCTGCTCGGGCGTCGTGTGGTGCCGCGATGGCGCCTGGTCTGCTGGTTCTGTCATCGAGACCGTACCCGTTGGGCCGGTGGGGTACGAACTCGGTCAGCGGGACCGTGCTGCCGGGCAGATCCCTCCGGCGCCGGCCTTCCGCCATCCACAACACGATGACCGATGGCCAGACCGCGGATCTCTTCGGCGGTGGCGGTCCAGGTGAAGGGTTTGGCGTCGGTGTTCCAGTTGTCGGCGACCTTCTCGGCGAAACGCGGGTCCTTCCGGCCGGGTGTCCGCCCGATCGCTGCTTGACCAGCTCGGGTGGCGCCCCGGTCACCGAGTGCGAGTCGATGTCATCGACGGCGCGATCCTCGTCTGGACGGCGGCCAACGGCCAGCTCCTGGTCGGCGCGCGCGGTGACCTTGCCCTGCCCGTCGCGGTGCGGCAGATGTGCGCCATCGGCACCGGGGACCTCGTCGTCCTCGCCGCCGAGCACACCCACGGCCTCCTGATCGTCCACCCCGCAGCGACGGTTGCGCGACTGCTCGCGGACCTCCATACCCACCTGACAGCCGGCGGACATGGCAGCTGACCCGGCGCGCATCGCGGCGGCGTGGACGCTGCTGGCTGAACTCGGTGTCACGCTCGCCGACCTGCAGCACCACGCTCGACCGGCGAAGCCAACGTTCGACGCGTACCTCCCACAGGTCCTGGCGGCAGCCGGTCCTGGCGCGCTGCGCACCTACCGCAGCTACTGGCAACGCATGGCCACGACCTGGGCTGGCCTGGCGATCGACACCGTCACCGCCAGCGACATCCACGCCCTGCGGCAACAGATCACCGACCACGCCCGCAGCCGACGCAACAGCCGCGACGGCCGCCACGCCGGCGAGTTGTTCGTAGCCGCCGCCCGCGCCTTCTACAACCGGGCAATCGCCGACGGGCTCATCCAAGCCGCGGACAGCCCAGCACACCGCGTCAGCAAACCCCGGCGGCTGCCCAACACCCCGAGCACTGACAGCGGACGAACTCACCGAGATCAACCTAGTAGCCCGCACCAGCGGCAACGACACCATCCTCGACGCGCTACTGCTCCGCCTGCACACGGAGACCGCCTGCCGTCGGGGCGGTGCCCTCGGCCTGCGCCTCCAGGACCTCGCACGCGAGCTCAGGTGTGGATCCGGCAGACGCCGCCTGGCCGTACGACCAGCCGTGCTGGGTCTTCACCCACCGCGAACTGCCGCTGCTGCGGTCGTCCGCGCCGATCGTCTTCACCAGCGGTGATGTCGCGACGGTACACGCTGAGATGGTTGCGGCCGCCACGGGCCGAAACATCTGGGTCATGGGCGGCGGCGACCTGGCCGGCCAGTTCGCCGATGCCGGACTGCTGGACGAACTGCTCGTGGCGATTGCACCCACGACGCTCGGAGCGGGCGCTCCGCTGCTTCCGCGACCGCTCGACCTGACGCTGAACGACGTCAGTCGAAACGGTGACTTCGCCTGTTTGCGCTACGCAGCAGGGCGAGGGCCAAGGCCCGCCGACGACAGCAGCCAGTAACTTGCATTCCTAACTTAGAATGCTAAGCTAGGAGCGTGAACCACTCGAAGAACCTCGGGATGGAACTACACACGCTGGTGTCCCGCCTCGAACGGGCCGGCGACCAGATCCTGCGCACCGAACACGGCCTGTCCTACCGACGGTTCATGGTCCTGGTCATGGTCGGCGAGCTGGGCGAGTCCACACAGCGAGCGCTGGCCGACAGCCTGGCCGTGACCGAGCCGTCGACGAGCCGCATGGTCGCCGCCCTGGCCGAGACGGGACTGCTCACCGTGGTGCCCGACCCCGCCGGCGGCAACCGCCGGCAGATCGCCCTCACCGACGCCGGCCGGGCGCTGGTCGAACATGCCGGCACCGATCTGATCCAGCGGCTCACCGAGCTGGTCGAGTCCAGCGGCGTGCCGTTCGACACCTACCTGGCCCACACCCGGCGGCTCAACACCGCCCTCGACGACGCCGGCACCCGGCCCCGCCCCGCGACACCCACCACCATCGTGAGGAGCTGACCATGATCGCCACGCCTACCGCGCCCACTGTGCGTACCGTCCACTCCACCGACGGCACCACGATCAGCTACCACACCACCGGCAGCGGCCCGGACATCCTGATCATCCCCGGCGCACTCAACGACGCCGCCGACTACACCACGCTCGCCACCGCGCTCGCCGCCCACTTCACCGTGCACACCATCCAGCGCCGCGCACGCACCGGCAGCGGCCCGCAAGGCCCCGACTACAGCATTGCGACTGAATGCGCCGACCTCGCCGCCGTGCGGGCAGCCACCGGCGCCCGATACATCTTCGGCCACAGCTACGGCGGGCTCGTCGCGCTGGAAGCGGCCCGCCGCGACCCGGGCATCGCCAAGCTGGCGCTGTACGAGCCCGGGGTCAGCGTCCAGGGCCTGTTCCCGATGGACTGGACCCCGCAGTACCGCCGATTCCTCGCGCAAGGGCGCCCGTTCGACGCGTTCGCCACGTTCGCTATCAGCACTGGCCCCGCCGCCGCACGCCGCAACCCCAGATGGCTCATGTCCGCGATCCTGCGCCTGGTGTTCCGCGGCGAACGGCGAGCGAAGATCTTCCAGTTGCTCGAGGCGAACCTGCGCGAGCACGAGCAGGTCGGCCGGCTCGACGACAGCTACCCCAACTACCGCGAGGTCTCCGCAGACGTCCTGCTGATGGCCGGCGGCAAGAGCGGGCTGCCGTATGTTGCCCCCGCCTTCGACCGGCTCACCGAGGTCCTGCCGTCCGCCCGAGTCCACACATTCGCAAATCTGGACCACTTCGGACCGGACCACAAAGGCCCGGCCGAGGTTGCCGACACCGTGACCGCGTTCCTGCTCAACTGAGCCAGCCAGACCCCGGCGTCCGCCAATAGCTTCGATGCGGGAGGAGCTGTAGGCGGAGCCAGCGGCAGCACGGGTGTCGACCAGGGTCGGTGAATGGGGCCCCGGCCGTGCCGCATGCGTGGGCAGCGCCCGCAAGTCGCCTACTTCAGCCAGTCCAGCGGGCGAATCGTCGCCGAGGACGTGGCCGGCGTTGCCGAGAAGAGCCGGGTTGTCGAAGTCCGGTCCGCCTCGCCGTGGCGTTCGACGAGCTCGCCACCGCTATCTGAGAACCGACCTCCTTGGCTCAACGCGCCTTCCCGAAGAGCTAACGCAACAGTGCCTCGCCTAACGATCCCAAGGCTGGAACTGCCTCGATCTTGCCAACTTTCAATGCAACGGTGTCTCCTCGTCCAGGAACCCGTCGATCATCGGGGCCAACCAGTCGGCCCGCTGCGGGATCGACGTGTGGGTGCTGCCGGGCAGGATCGCCAGGCGGCACGCCGGCATGCCGGCCAGGTCTCCGGCCACGCCGTCGCCGAGCAGCCGGAACATCGCCACGGCGTGCTCGGGGCGGACGATGTCGGAGTCGGCCAGCACGAGCATGGTGGGCGCGGCCAGGGCCCGGATCTGCTCCGGCGTCCACTCGGGCAGGTTGGCGTCGAGAACCTTCATCTTCGTGACGAGGTTCGCCCAACCGGCCGGGTCCGGCGCGGTCCGCAGGTACTCGTCGTGGAACTCGGAGCCGTGCAGGTGCGCCGGCTGGAGGTCCTGGATGTCGTCCGGCAGTCCCGGGTGGACGCCGGCCAGGTCGAACGCCACCGAGGCCAGCACCAGCCGCCCGACCCGCCCGGGGTGGTCGGTGCCGAGCCGCAGCCCGACCTGGGCGCCCATGCTCCAGCCGAACACGTCCGCGCGCTGAACGCCGAGGTGGTCGAGCAGCTCGACGACGTCCGCGGCGAAGTGCTCGATGGTAAAAGGGCGGCCGATGTCCGGGGTGCGGCCGTGCGCCTGCAGCTCGACGGCGATCACCCGCCGGGTCTTCGCGAGCAGCGGCAGGATCGTGCCGAACGAGGTGCCGATGCCGGACAGCGCGCCGTGCACGAGCACGAGCGGGCGGCCCTCGGTGGGCCGTAACAAGCCCCGGCGGGGATCGCCGCTGGGTCACCGGATGGAGTCCGGAACAGATCAGCAACCGGCTGAAGGTGGACTTCCCGGATGATGAGTCCATGCGCATCTCGCACGAGGCGATCTATCAAGCCTTGTTCGTTCAAGGGCGTGGAGCGTTGAAGCGTGAGCTGGCCGCGTGCCTGCGCACCGGCCGCGCGCTGCGCGTGCCACGCGCGCGGGCGAAGCAACGCCGCGACGGCATGGTCACTCCCGAGGTGATGATCAGCGAACGGCCGGCCGAGGCGGCTGACCGGGCCGTGCCCGGGCATTGGGAAGGCGACCTGATCATCGGACTGGACCGGTCTGCGATCGGGACCCTCGTGGAACGCACGACCCGCTTCACGATGCTGCTGCACCTGCCCCCCGTGGAAGGCTACGGCGTCGAGTCACGCGTGAAGACGGCCCCGCACTGGCCGGACACGGCGCCGCAGCCGTCCGCGACGCGATCGCCGCCACCATCACCACCCTGCCCGAACAACTGCGCCGGACACTGACCTGGGACCGCGGCAAAGAACTCGCCCAGCACGCCCAACTACGCATTGACACCGGCGTTCCAGGTCTACTTCGCCGACCCGCACAGTCCGTCACCCACATGCCGGAGCTGCGCTGGGCCGCCGGCTACCCGCTCGCCCTGGTACTCATGGCTGTCGTGTGCGTGGCCCTGTACGGGATCTTCAGGAACCGCGAATGGCTGTAGAGCTGGCCAGCCGGTCCACGGCATCGCCTCTACGCCGATTCGCGACGACGCTCGCGCCGTCGGACAGGTGCGGCCCACCGTGCGGCGCGGCGGCGCAGGTGGCGGTGCGCGGTGGGTGGCTTGTGGACGGCGGCGGGGCCGGGCATGCCGTAGAAGAGGCGCTTGCCGAGTTCGATGAGCGCGAGATAGCACACGACCATGCCGGCGAGCGCGGCGAAGTAGGCGGAGGGGAGCGGCCGGAAGCCCAGGACGTGGGCGAGCGGTGTGGCGGGAAGCAGCGCGCCAACGGTCACGATGCCGAGCGCGGCCACTGTGAGGGTGAGGCTGGGACGGCTGCGGAAGAACGGAACACGGCGGGTGCGGATGGCGAAGATGACGAGGGTCTGGGTGGCCAGCGATTCGACGAACCAGCCGGTGCGGAACTGGTCGGGGCCGGAGTGGAAGGCCCACAGCATGATGGCGAATGTGGCGAAATCGAAGACCGAGCTGAACGGGCCGAAGTACAGCATGAACCGGCGGATGAAGGCGATGTCCCAGTGCGACGGCCGGCGAAGCTGCGCCTCGTCGACGTTGTCGGTGGGGATGGCGAGCTGGCCGGCGTCGTAGAGCAGGTTGTTGAGCAGGATCTGCGACGGCAGCATCGGCAGGAACGTCAGCAGGAGCGAGGCGCCGGCGGCGGAGAACATGTTGCCGAAGTTGCTCGATGTGCCCATCAACACATACTTGATGGTGTTGGCGAAGATCCGGCGCCCTTCGGTGACGCCGTCGGCGAGCACGTCGAGACTCTTGTCCAGCAGGATGACATCGGCGGCGTCCTTGGCGACGTCGGCGGCGGAGTCGACGGAGATTCCGACGTCGGCGGCGTGCAATGCGAGAGCGTCGTTGACGCCGTCGCCCAGGAAGGCGACATCGCCACCGGTGATGCGTTGGATCCTGACGATGCGGGCCTTCTGTTCGGGGCTGACCCTGGCGAACACAGTGGTGGCCACGACGGCAGAGGCGAGCCGGGTGTCGTCGAGCGCGTCGATGTCGGTGCCGGTGAGAGCGACGCCTGTGGGGAGGCCGAGTTCCTGGCACACCTTCACCGCGACGGCGGGGTTGTCTCCGGTGACGATCTTGACGGTGACGCCGAGCCCGCCGAGGCGGGCCAACGCGGCAGCCGCGTCGGGTTTGGGTGGGTCGAGGAACACAAGCAGGCCGGCGTACCGCAGCTGTTCCTCGTCGGCTGGGGTCGCCGCACTCAGGTCCGGTGCGGGTCTGGTGGCGACCGCGACGACACGGTTGCCCGCCGCGAACTCCGCGGCCAACGTCGCCCCCGCCGCGGCGGGCACGTCGATACAGCGTCGCAGCACTGACTCGGGAGCGCCCTTGACGACGAGCGTCTGCAGACCCGCGGGGTCGCGGACCAGCGCGGAGGCCATCTGTCGTTCGTGGTCGAAAGGCAGCATCGACAGCGTCCGGAACCGACCGGCGACGCTGTGCTGGCTGGTCGCTGCGGGCGAGTTCCACAGTGCCGTGTCCAGGGCGTTGCCGCCCACGGCCTTCCCGCCGTCGACGGCGGTGTCGGTGGCCAGCAGCCCCCACAGCAGGACCTGCGCGGTCGGGGTGCCTTCGGCAGGCACGGCCCGCATGAAGCTGATCTGCCCCTGGGTCAGGGTGCCGGTCTTGTCGGTGAACAGCACGTCGATGTCGCCCAAATCCTCGATGCAGACCAGCCGCTTGACGAGGACCTTGCGGGCCGCCATCCGGCGTGACCCGGCGGCCAGGCCGGTGGAGACGACGGCGGGCAACAGCTGCGGGGTGATCCCGACCGCGATCGCCAACGAGAACAGCAACGAGTCCAGGACCGCCCGGTGCAGGACCACGTTGACGACGAAAATCGACACCGTGAGCGCCGCGGCGACGTAGACCAGCAGCATCGAGAACCGCCGGAGCCCCACCTGGAACGCAGTCTGTGTCTGGTGATTGCCGAGCCCGGCGGCGATGCGCCCGAACTCGGCGCGCACACCGGTGGCGACGACGACACCGCGGCCGCTGCCGACATGCACGACGGTGCCCATCAGCGCGCATCCGCTCAGGTCCGCCAGCGCCGCGCCGGGGGGCACCACGGCGGAGTTCTTGCCGACCGGCAGCGATTCTCCGGTCAGCACGGATTCGTCGCATTCCATCCCGGTCGCCGACAGCAGCCTGATGTCGGCGGGAACGACGTCCCCCAGGCGCAGCTCGGCGATGTCGCCGGGCACGAGACCGGTCACCTCCACCTGCACCGGCCGGCCGTCGCGCAGCACCAAGGCCCGGTGGTGGATCTGTGAGTGCAACGCCTCAGCGGCCCGTTCCGCCCGGTACTCGTTGGCGAACCCGAGCCCGACGGACGCCGCGACGATCACCCCGATGATCACCGCGTCGGCCCGCTCGCCGACGAAGTACGACAGTGCGGCCGCGACCAGTAGCAGCACCAGCAGCGGGGATCTGACCTGGTGCCACAGCACGGGCAGCAGCCGGGCCCGGTGCGAGGAGACCGAGTTCGGTCCGTACCGGTCGAGGCGGGCCTGGACCTGGGCGCGTGAGAGGCCCGCCTCGTCGGTGTCCAGCCGGCGCAGCACCTCGGCGGCCGGTAGAGCGGCGGCGGCGCCGACGTCCAGCATCGCCGGGGACGCGCCGGGCCGGTCCGATACGACGGCGGTCGTCACGGCGAGCCCATTCCGGCGCGACGGCACGCAGCCAGGTCACGACCCGCCGGGACCGCGGGGTCCACGGAGCGCCGCATGGTCGGCGGCAGGACTGTCAACGTCGTCATCCTCTCCCCCGGGTGCCGAAGTGCCGGCCCGGAATTGGCGCCACCACCGCTTGTCGGGCGCGTCGCCGACCAGAACGCCGCCGACGGCATGTCGGCGATGTCGCTGGTCATGTCGCGCCTCCTTCGACGGTGTGAACGGCCCGGCCCCGGACGGCGGCGCCGGTGCTTCCATGTTCGGACCCCCACCGGTCGCCGTGCAGGGCCGTTCAGCCCGTCTTGCGACGTCGGCACCGCGGGCACACGCCGGGCGTGGCGGCGTCAGCCGGCGTGGACGTGTGGGCGGCGGCCGCGGTCGGGTTCGTGCCGGCGCAGCATCTCGCGGGGCGGTGCCGACCTCGCCGCGCACCCCGCGACGGCATCGACACGCCGGTACCGAACGGTCCATGGGCCGCGCCCGCGGGACTAACGGCCCTGGGCCGAACCTTCCGCCCGCGCACAGGATGCCGTGAGGAGACCATTGCCAACCTCCGCGAAGGAGACGTCATGCGCGGGCATCGGTTGCTGGGTGCCGGGCTGATCCTGCTCGGTGCCGTCGTCGCGGCGACCGCCGTGCTCGGGCCGCTGGTGACCGGCGTGCTGCGGTACCACACGTCCGGGACGACACTGAACCAGGTGATGGGCGGGGATGCCGCCGCACTGGCGGTCGTCGCGCCGTACTGCCTTGTCGTGGGTGTGCTGTCGCTGCGCGGACATCCGGCCGCGCCGGTACTGGCGCTACCCCCGGCTGTGTTCGCGGTGTACACCTTCACTCAGCTGATCGTCGGGCAGGAGTATCTGCGCCTGCCGGGCAACAGCGAGCGGTACTTTCCCTTGCTCTTCAGCGGTTTCCTGGTGGGCGGGCTGATCGCGGTCACCGCGTGGCGCACAATTGACGCCCCGCGGCTGCCCGCGATGTCGCGACGACTGGACCGTCTCGCCGCGGGCGTGTTGTTCGCCGTGGCCTTCTTCCTGGTGCTGCAGCACATGCCGTCCCTGGCGGATGCGCTGCGCGACACCCCCACCCGGGCGGAGTACGTATCGAGTCCCACCCCATTCTGGTTGGTGAAGCTGATGGACCTGGGCATCGTGGTGCCGGCAGCGATCGCCGCCGGTGTCGGCGCAGCGCGCGGTGCCGCCTGGGCACGGACCCCGGTGTACGCCATCGTGGGCGCGTACACACTGCTGGGCGCATCGGTGGCTGGAATGGGGATCACAATGTACGTCAACAACGATCCGGACGCCTCGCTCGCCGTCGCCGCCGGCTTCACACTCTTCGCGCTCGTCTTCGCCTGGCTGTCGTTCGTGGTGTACCGGCCGCTGTTCCGACCCGGCCACTCCGGCTCGCAACGTACCCTCCTGCAACGGGCACGCTGATGCCGAACTGGCCGCGGCGACGAAGGCCACACCGGTTACGGCGCTGGTCCCCTGATCATGCTGGGTCGGTCCACAGCAGCGCTCACCGAACTCGCGGCCGCCATCTGAGACCAGCTGTGCTCGGCTCGAGCAAGCCCTGTGCCTGCCGAAAAATACGTCCGTGCTGGCCAGGTGCCACCTCCGGCCCTCGTGCCGATCTTGCCGTCCCTCCTTGTCCAGCGCCGGTGATGACAGCGCGGTGGATGCAGACCCATGCTGCTGCGACCGGCGTACCTGGGCATCACCAACGCGTTCGCGCTGCTGCCGGGCAGCGACCGGGACAAGGACACGGAAATCCTCGCCCTACGCCACCAGATCGCGGTACTGCACCGCCAACTTAGCGAACAGCGGGTCCGTTCGGACCAGCCGACCGGGCATGGCTGGCCGCGCTGCTGCACCAACTCCCAGACCCAGCTTGCGCCGCCTGCGGCTGCTGGTGCGGCCCGACACGACCCTGCGCCGGCATCGTGAGCTGCATGCTCGCCGCCACGCGGCGGCATCGCGGCCGCGCCGGCGGGGCAACGGCCTGTGCCCGGTCGCGGACTCGGGCCTTGGCTGCTACGTCCACGTCTTCTCCCACGCCTCCCCTCTCGGCGAGTGGCCGTTCTGCCTGGCGCTTGCACACCTGAAGCTCGCAGCCACCACCGAGGGCACCGCCCACCGGGCCCGCGCAACGTCGGCCGCCGTCCAGTCGGTGGGCGTGGCCGCAGCCTGTTCCCTTTCGTTCCTGCTAGCCATGGTCTCGGCCTCGCCTGCATCAGGTTGCGCTGCTGCTCCAGCGGCAGGACGTCGTCCTTCGGCCGGACCAGGATGTCGTACGCCATGAGGTAGTTCGCCTCGACGGTGCCCACCGCATCCAGCCGCGACGTGACCGCCGCCGCCGCCGTCAGCAGGGTGAACCCGAGGACGGCGACGGTGATCATCGACAGCAGCGCGAGCGATCGCTCGCTTTGCACACGCCACTACGCCGCGGCCATCCTCAGCCGCGGAGGGGCCGCTGGATGCAGCCCCTCCGCGTGCGCCGATCAATCGGTTACCGCAGCTTGAACAGGGCGGTGATGCTCGACCCGTCCCGGGTCGTGGCGGTTACCGCGTAACAGGCGCCGGGGGTGGCGGGGGTCTTCCAGTTGTAGTGGAACTGGCCGCCGTCGTACTTCAGCGTCGTGGCGCCGGTGGTGAGGGTCTCGATCTCGGACGTCGGTGCGTCCGCGGCACACGAGACCTGCTTGACGGTCATCGTGACCACGGCCGGGTCGGTCAGCTCGGTCGTTCCGGAGTACACCTGGAACATCACGGGCACAGTGCTGCCGCCCTTGACCGTGTTGACCACGCCGCCCATGTCCACCGGGCTGTAGAACCCCTTCACCGTCCACGGCAGCACCGTGTACGTCTGCTCGGCCGTGCCCACGTTGCCCGCGGCGTCGGTCGCCGTCGCGGTCAGGGTGTGCGTGCCCACGCTGGTGTCGTAGCCGCTGACGACACACCCGGCCGGGCCGGAGGTGGCGTCGCTCGCGGTGCACGTCGGGGCGCCTGGAACCGAGCCGAAGTACACGATGCCGACCGTGGCGGAGAACGCCGCCGTCGGCGCGACCGTGTCGGTTTTGACCGTCGCGGACTTCGTCGCCTCGACGTTGCCGGCGGTGTCGGTCGAACGGTACTCGACCTGATGGGTCCCCTGCTGGTCGACCGTGACCGGCGAACCGGTGTAGGCAGTCCAGTCACCGCCGTCGATCCGATACTGCGTGCCGACCACGGCGAAGTCGTCCTTGGCGTCGAGCGTGAAGGACGGGGCCGTCGTGTACCAGCCGTTGTTGCCGTTCGGCTGCGCCGGCGACCAGGTCAGGGTGGTGGTCGGGGGCACCTGGGGCGTGAGGACCCAGAAGTGGTCGGGGGTGGCGGCGTCGCTGGACGCCGTCTGCGAACCCGATCCCGCGACGATGGTCGCGGTGCGCCCGTTGCCCGAGGAGTCCGCGACCGCGATGCCGGAGGCCTCGTCGAACGTGTAGTGCAGCACGTCGCCGGAGCCCACCTGGTCGCCGGCCAGCGCCGCGACCTCGGACGCGCTCAGTGCACGGCGGTAGACGTTGAAGTCGTCGACCGCGCCGGCGAGGTAGGGGTCGGCCCCCTCACGTCCAACTGGCGACGGGCCTGGACCGATAGCAGCAGTCCTCAGCGGACGATCAGGGCCCAGCACAGACAGCCGAACGACGCGATGTGCAAGTACATGCGGATGACGTTCCAGCGGTTCCACACGCCTTCGAAGTCGGTGCGCACCTTGGCTGGGTCGGCGATGCGGTCAGGCTTGCCTGCCTGCGCCATTCCATTGTTGAGCGGGATGTTGACACGGAAGGTGACGAAGAGCGCGATGATGTAGATGACCAGCGACACCACGAGGGGCACAAGCACATGCCGGTTGCCTGCGCCCAAATGCAGTGCCGCGGCGACGATGGTGAACAGCAATGTGCCCGCGAAGGTGAGCGCGAACCAGCCATTCTGAATGTCGATGATGTTGCGTTGCATCACTAGGATGAAGGTGCGGTCGTCCAGCCGACTCATAGTCACCATCACCGAGCACACGTACGCATAGAACAGGCCAGCGACGAGCCCCGCGCTCATCGTCGAGACGATCAGCGCCAGCACCCGGACAGCGTCCATATGTTTTGCCCCTTGTCCCTTTCTCCGGTTTCGTATTCGCCGTGCCTACTTGGCTTTCCCGCTCGCGTTGGTCACCGGATCGCCCGGGGAGATGTCGAACGCGAGCGCGCCGACCAGCATGCGGGCGAAGTTCGCGGTGTTCCACGTGCCCTCGTCGAAGACGATCCTGGCGGCGGCGTAGTCGACGGTCTGCCTGCCTCGTTGGCCTCGGCGAGCTTGAGGTTGACCGCGATGTCGACGCCCATTGTGATCGCCCGGGCTACCACGTGCAGCGCGAAGGCGGCGAGGATCGATCCAGCGGAACGCCGCCTTGCGGCAGGCCTTGTACTGGATGAACGCGGCCCAGCCGGTGAACACGAACGCGACGACGAGCGCCTTGTCGTCCTACCGGCCCAGCGCTGGCATGACGGTAGGGACTGTCCACATGGGACAGTCCCTACCGGGCTCGTTGTTGTCGCAGGCCCCGTTCAGCTGGTCTGACATGCGCCTGCTTTACGCCTGTGCGGGCTTGCGCAGCAGGAACAGGTAGGAGCCGAGATGATCATGGAAGAAGGAGCGGATCAGCGGCATCACCGGGTCGAACTCGGCGACAAGTTCGGGTCCGTAGCGTCCGACGATCTTGTCGCGGTTCTCGACGTAGAGGTGTGCCATCAGATGGCCGATGAACGCGCAGTTTTGGGTCATGTCCTCGACCCTGACCAGTTCGAAGCCCGCGTTGGCCGCCATGTCCATCATCTTCGCAGGCGTGATCGGGGGCATGGTCTGCCAGGTGTGCTGGTACGCGGTCATCTGCTCGTCAGAAGGCGTTCCGCGGAGAGTGAAATCGCTGACCAGGAATTGGCCGCCTGGCCGCAGCACCCGGAATGCCTCGTGGTATGCCTGCTGGCGGTCGGACAAGTGGCAGAAAACCTCGAGCGACAAAGCGGCATCGAACGATTCGTCCGCGAATTCCATGGCCATGGCATCGCCGTAGGAAAATGAGGTGCGGTCGGCGACGCCGCCCGATTGAGCCAGCTCGACACCCTTGGCGATCTGGCTGTGGCTGACGTCGATCCCGGTGACCCGTGCTCCGCTGTGCTGGGCGAACCGGATCGCGGGCACACCCGAGCGACAGCCGATGTCCAGCAGGTGTTCGCCCGCCTTCAGCCCGAGGGTCTTGATGTGGTACGCGATCGTTCGCTCCTGCGTCAGGTTGGACAGTTCGAGCAGAGTGGACGCGGGCTGGCGTTCACCGGGCAGGGTCCACATACTCATGTGCAAGCTGACATCGCTGGCAGTCAGTGCGTGGAAGTCGGCGAACTGGTCATAGGCGACTCCGACGTCCTGAGGGTTTGGGATGAAGGCGCCGACAGGATTTGCTGTTGTCGTCATCGTTGAAACTCCTTTACTCATTCGAAAACCTGACCGGTGTCGCAACAACTTAACAATTGCGGGAATGAGTCGGAAGGGGGAAGCCCGCGCGTCCAACTGGCGACGGGCCTGGACCGATAGCAAAAGTCCTCAGTGGACGATCAGGGCCCAGGGCCCCGGCAAAGTCGTGATGAGTGTCCGGCTTGAGGTGGTTGGCGTAGACGCGCGTCGACGACGCCAGCGGCGGTGCGGTCGTGCGCCGGCTGGCCGCCATGTACGACCGCATCTACATCGACGAACTGCAGGACCTCGTCGGCTACGACCTCGACTTCCTCGACCCAGGGCTGTTGCGTAGTCGTTTGAGGGGTGGCTGAGCTGGGAGTTTGGACGGGGTTGGGGTCCATGTAGGACGGATGCGACCTATTGGTGATCATGAAGTTTGCGAAGACCCATGATCCCGAGAAGGACCGCACCCGCCGATGTCATCATCACCCACCGAAATTCTGCTGCCTCACCGACCCGCCGATGCGTCTCTTCCGGCTGCGGTCACCGAAGGTGAACATCCCAGCCTGTTCGTGGCCCTGACTGCCGTACCCGATCCCCGTGACCCGCGTGGCCGGCGCTACCCCCTCGCCAGCATCCTCGCCGTCGCGGTGTGCGCAGTGCTGGCCGGGGCGTGCACGTTCGCCGCTGTCAGTGACTGGGTGCGGGATCTGGACCGGCCCGCCTGGGGTCGGCTCGGGTTCACCGATCGGATACCCGCGGCCACGACGGTGTGGCGGCTGCTGATCCGCGTCGACGCCGAGGTGCTCTCGCAGGTGCTCGCCCGGTGGCTGAGGGCCCGGACGGCGCCGGTCGTGGTAGCCGGACGGCGGTGGCGCCTCGTTATCGCCGTCGATGGCAAGGTCGTCCGTGGTGCCCGCCTCACCGGCGGGCGTCAGGCCCATCTGCTGTCGGCGTACGACACCAGCACCGGCATCGTGCTCGCCCAGGTGCAGATTGCGGCCAAGTCCAACGAAATCCCGGCGTTCACACCGCTACTGCAACGGGTCGCCGCCCAGCTCGGATCACTCAGGGGCGTCCTGGTCGTCGCGGACGCCCTGCACGCCCAGACCGGGCACGCCGACCTGCTCGCCACCGCCGGCGCCCACCTGATGGTCACGGTCAAGGCCAACCAGCCGACCACGCTTGCCCAGCTCAAAGCCCAGCCCTGGGCGCAGATCCCGGTCGGGGCCCAGACCCGCGAGACCAGCCACGGACGCAAAGAGACCCGCACCGTCAAAGCCGTCACCGTGGCCACCCCCGGCGGTATCGGATTCCCGCACGCTCAGCAAGCCGTCCGGATCACCCGGACCCGCACCATCAGCGGCAAGACCACCCGCGAGACGGCCTACCTCACCGTGTCCCTGCCCGCCGAACAGGCCCAGCCCGCCGACCTCGGCACATGGGCGCGCTCGGAATGGCATATCGAGAACCGCCTGCACTACGTCCGCGATGTCACTCTTCGTGAAGACGCTCATCAAGCCCGGACCGGCAACGGACCCGCGGTCTTCGCCACCCTCCGTAACACCGCAGTCGGCTACCACCGCAGCAACGGCGAACCCAACATCGCCCGCGCCACCAGACGCGCCAGCCGCCGCCCCACCGACCTCATCGACGCCGTGACCAGGAGCAACCCGACTACGCAATAGCCCTGTTCCTCGACCGGCTCTTCAAATCCGGCATCGAGGTCATCGCAGTCGGCGACCCACGGCAGCACACGCTGGCGACCAACAACTCCAGTCGAAACAAGAAATACCGCGGCGTCGGATTGCTCGACTGGCTCGGGAAACGACAGGACCGCTGCGCCCTTGAGACTCGCGCCGAAAGTTGGCGTGCAACCAGCAAATCTGCGACTGGGCCGACGCCCTCTTCCCGACCATGACGCCAACCAAGTCACACAACGACGAATGGACCGGCCACGACGGCACTTCACCATCGCCCGTGACGATGTGCCCGCCTACGTAGCGAAGTACTGGCCAATGATCCTGCGACACAGCCGCACTACCGACACCCTGGGCCTCCCCGCCCTGAACTTCGGACTGTCCAAGGGCAGCACCTACGACCGGGTACTCATCTTTCCTACCCAGCCGGTGCTCACCTACCTCAAGAACGCCGACCCCGCGCGTTTGAAGGCACCGGACCGGCTCTACGTCGCAGTAACCCGAGCGAGGCACAGCGTCGCCTTCGTGGTCAACCAACGCGACGGAACCTACGCGATGCCGCTGGCCGGCGGCAATCCGCACTGATCGACACCAAACAGCCCGTGACGCAAACCACGACGGCAAAGGACCGACCAACCGCCCAGCCACTTGAAGGAAGCACTATTCGGTCGATAGATTAACATGCATGAATCACTGTTTTCTGCAGGAATGCTATGGGTGGGGGGTTCACATCCCCCTTCGACACCAGTACTTGTGCATTACATCAACATCACATCAGGCCCAGTCGCCCACGGTGTTTGCGACACCGCATGCTTGGTGACTCGATCGGGTGACCAGCCCGTTTGTGGTGCGCGAACTCCGATCCCGGTGCGGTCACGATGACCGCCATGAGACGCTGCTGTTCCTCAGCCTCGCCGGGTGCGCGATTGTCGTCGTATCGGCCGCGGCCGTCGGCAGCCACATGAGCACCGACGAGGCGGCCCTCGGGTTGATCCCGGCCGTCATCGTGGCCGCGATCTGGGGGCTGATCGCGGCGCTGCCGAGCCGACCGTCGCAGCGGTCGGCACAGCTGCCGCGCAACGACGGCGATGAACGGGTCGAGGGGGCGCGGCTGGCGGCCCGCCCGACCTGGCAGCACCGTTCGGCGGACAGGTCCCGTAACCGGTCCGCCCTCCACAGCACGCGTCATCTGCCTGCTTGCCGCGGCCGCGGACCGCCGATCAGGACCCGGAACCAGCTCAGCAGGTACTTCAGCGTCCCGCGTCGCGATCGACCGCACCTGATGCGCCACCAAGAAGTCGCGCAACCAACCTGTCAGTTCCTACCACCCCCACCTCCTTCAGTTTCCTGACATCCGGCACTCCCGGCGGCGGCAATGCTTCGATTATTCGTCGCGTTCCAGATGCGTCGGACTTCGCGAGCTCCCACGTCTCCCCGTACGTATAGGCCGGGACGTAGTCAGCAATACGGAACCACACCTCGTTGAGGAGGTCGCTGACTGTCGAACCGTCGTGGACCGGGATGGCGATTCCACCCAGCCTGTCGGGATCTATTCCGCTCAGCGACACGTAGACAGCGTTGTCCTCAAACTCGCGCCGTACGGCGACCACGGCTCCCTCGATCGCACGGTTGAGCTGCTCCGAGTCTATTTGCGCCTGTCGTTGGATCAGAGGCGCCGCCGCCTCGACTGCCGACTTGACCATGAGCTCCAACATGTGCGCGTCTACCGACGAAGCCACCCCCAAGGGCAGCTGTGCGGCCGGGTCGACGCCGGGCCCGCCGAACTCGCCGCGCAGGATCGACTGGTGCAGTTGCTGCAGGCCGGGGCCGGGGTCGGCGCCGAGCTCGTCGGCGAGCAGGCGGCGCAGCCGCTCGTAGCGGTCCAGCGCCTCAGGGCCCCGGCCGGCCGCGTGCATCGCCCGCATCAGCGCGTCGATGACCGGCTCGACCAGCGGATACCGCTCAGCGAGATGCTCCAGCGGGCCGACGCTGGCCGCGGCCCGGCCGAGTTCCAGCAGCAGGCCTGCCCAGCGGACGGTGGCGTCGCGGTGCTCAGTCCGCCACAACGCGCGGCATTCGTCGGCCCACGCGCCCTCCATGCCGTCCAAGGGCTCGCCGCCCCAGACCTCGACCGCCTCGCCGAGCAGCCCAGCCCGCTGCTCAGCGGTGCCGCCGGCCGCCGAGTCGACCAGTGCCCGGAACCGGTGCAGGTCGACAGTCGCCGCGCCGGCGTCGAGCCGGTACCCGGTCGGCTGCCTCACCAGCCGGGGCGGGTCGTCACCCAGCCGGCCGAGCAGGCTGCGCAGCCGCGCCACGTACGTGTGCAACACATTGCGGGCCTGCGCCGGCGCCCGGTCGCCCCATACCCGGTCGATCAGCGCCTCCGGACTTACCGCCCTGCCGACGTCGGCGAGCAGCACCGCCAACACCATGCGCTGCTTCATCGGGCCCAGGTCGACCCGCCCGTCGCCGTCCCACAACTCCACCGCACCCAGCACGCGAAACTGCACGGTTCCCTCGCCCCAAGTCAAGTAACCGGCATCCGGCCGCCCCCATCGCCGGCCGATCCCTGCGGATCACTCTAGAAGAGAGCGCCGTCGATCGGCCGATCCTCGCGCTGCGTAGTCAAGAATCATGGCCTTCGAATCAAGATTCGTTCATGACCCGCCGTCGACACTTCTCCTCAGCACCCCGCCCCGCCTGAGGAGAACGGACGGCCGCACGGCCACGAGTAGCGCCCCACGCGACGCGCCGCCTCCTCACCGGGCAGAACGGGATCGGCTGGAGCGACGCGGTTTCCATGGTCACGGGGGCCACTGGCAACCCGAAGCCGGTCTGGGGCGCCGCCAGCAACGCTCCGGAGATCTCCTACAACGTCGGCGGCGCGCTCACCAGCGTGGGGGGGGGGGGGCGCCCCCCCCCCCCCCCCCCCCCCCCACCCCCCCCCACCCCCCCCCCCCCCCCCCCCCCCCCCCCCACCCCCACC
>NZ_JBICTV010000060.1:0-23363 GCF_043197855.1 Dactylosporangium sp. NPDC048998 | reverse complement strand
CAGCCCGGCCTCGATCTCCGTGATCGTCGCCTCGGGCGTCTCGGCGAAGACCACCTCGTACGAGGTCGCGGTGTCGTGCTCTTCGAGCGCGCCGAGCAACACGTGGAAGCCGTAGGTCACGGCCTTGCGGTAGCGCAGCACCAAGACGAGGTCGGGGTTACTCACAGCGACATCCTGCCAGTCGGCCTGGTCAAGCTGGCCGCTTAGTGTCGGTTGAGGTTGTTTCGGGCTTGGTGTGGAGGATTTCGCGGGCCTGTTCGGCGGCGTGGGTGATGCGTTCGCTGATGAAGTCGAGGAAGCGGGCGATGTTCTCCAGGCGGGTGGCGGCGGGGGTGTGGGCGCCGAGGATGGCGACGCCTTGGCGTGCGGTTTTGACGAGCTGGTCGTTGGCTCGGGCGCTGGCGATCGTCGCCTGGTAGAAGAGTTCGTCGTCGACGACGTAGCGGTCGCGGCGGCGTTCGTCGCGTTCTCGGCGGACGAGGCTCTGGCTCTCCAGGAAGGCGATCGCTTTGGAGATGGACGCCGGGCTGACCTGGAGGCGCTGGGCGAGTTGGGACGCGGTGAGGCTGCCCGCGTCGGTGGTGTAGAGGCAGGTCAGCACCCGGGCCGTCATCTTGGGCAGGCCCGAAGCCATGAGGACGGTGGTGAGTGTCTCCTCGTACTCGGCCACGGCCTCGGCGTCGCGTCCGTATGGCTGGGGGACTGACTGCGACCCTCGGGAGGAGGCGTGCCTGCGCCGGTGAGCGCGGTGTTCGGTGGCGCGGTGGGCGAGGTCGGCGCGGTAGGCGGTGGGGCCGCCGTTGCGCATCACCTCACGCGTGATCGTCGAGGTCGGACGGTCGAGGCGTCGGGCGATCTCGGCATAGGCGAGGCTGTCGGCCAACCCCAGCGCGATCTGCTGGCGTTCCTGCTGGGTGAGCCTGCCTCCCGGCATCGCGATCTCCTTGGTGATCCTTCGTGATGGTCCCTGATCCCCCAACCATAGCGTTCAGCCCTCATCCATTGCAACGTTCAGGGCGATCGCCGTTGCGTTACTCTCAGACTCGTTGCAACACTTTCCTGATCTCTAGCTGCGTAAACGTCGAATCTGCGCAACGAATATGTTGCTGGATTATGGAAAGCAACGTAGCGTTTCCCATGTCAGAAACAATGAGTGAGCACGGGAGAGCACGATGCAGAAGTTCGCCACCCCCGCCCCGATCTCCGCCGTCCTGGACATCCCCGCCGGACGCATCCAGTTCATCGCCGCCGACCGCGCCGACACCACCGTCGAGGTCCTGCCCGCCAACCCCTCCAAGAGCCGCGACGTCCAGACCGCCGAGCGGACCACTGTCGCCTACGCCGACGGCGTCCTGCGGATCCACACCCCCGAGCCCAAGAACCAGCTCTTCGGCCCCTCCGGATCCCTGGAGGTCACCGTCCAGCTGCCCGCCGGCTCCCGCGTCGAGGCCAAGGCGGCCAGCTCCGAGCTCCGCGGCGTCGGTCGCCTTGGCGACATCGCCTTCGAAGGCGCGTATCGCCAGATCAAGATCGACGAGGCCGCGAGCGTCCGCCTCACTGCGATCGACGGCGACGTCGAGGTCGGCCGGCTCAACGGCCCCGCGGAGATCAGCACCGCAAGGGGCGACATCCGGATCACCGAGGCCGTGCGCGGCACGGTCGTGCTCCGCACCCAGTCCGGCGACATTTCGGTCGCCGCCGCTGCCGGCGTCTCGGCCGCCCTGGATGCCGGCACCGGCTACGGCCGCGTCAGCAACGCCCTCAAGAACGATGGCACCGCCGAACTCGACATCCGCGCCACCACCGCCCACGGCGACATCACCGCCCGAAGCCTCTGAAAACGCCTAACACGAACGGTTGGAACAGACGAAGTCGACCAATTCGAAGTGGACCGGCATGGTGCCGGTTGACGATACGGCCCTGGCCGTCACCGACACCGGCGGTCCCGGTATCCCCGTGGTCTACCTCAATGGCCAGTTCGCGACTCAGGGGTACTGGCGGCGGGTCATCGCTGAACTGGGGACGGAGTGGCGGCACATCACATACGACGAGCGGGCTCGCGGGAGATCGAAGCGTTCGGCGGACTATTCCTTCGAGGCCGCCGTCCGGGATGTCGATGCCGTTCTCGCGGCCAGGGGCGTGGACCGGGCGCTGCTGGTGGGCTGGTCCTACGGAGCGTTCGTCGCGGCGCACTGGGCCGGCCGGAATCCGGACCGTACCGTGGGCGCGGTCCTGGTTGACGGTGCGCAACCGTATGACTGGCTCGACGAGGCCATGGAGCAGCGGATCCGGAAGCTGTTTCGCCGGATGGGCTGGTTCCTGCCGCTGCTGCGCCCGACGGGCCTGACCCCGCGGATGACCGCCGAAGAGCAGGCCGACAGCAACATCGAGCTCGGCAGGCTCGCCCGCGAGCGCGAGCTGGGCCCCGTGCTGGACAGCATCACCGTCCCCGCGCGGTACGTGGTTGCTTCGGGGACGTCCTTCGGAAGCCGCGGTGATGAGCAGGAACGGATACGCGCCGGCCTCGATGCGGTGACCGCCCGCAACCCGAACATCACCATCAGCGCGAAGGTCGCCAGCAACCACGGTGCGATCCTGCGTAAGGACTTCCCGGCCATCGCCGAGGCCGTACGCGAGGTCGCCGCCCTCGACCGACTTGGGTCACTGGAGCTGGTCGAGCCAGACCACGATCCCGGTCCAGCCGGTGAGGACGGCGGCGGCGCCGGCGCGGATGGCGGCGTTGCAGCGCTCGGCGGTGAATGAGGCGGCGTCGTACGTCGATGACATGCCCAGACCCTCGCCGCGGAACGACGCGCCGGACCAGTCGACGGCGGTCACGTTGTGCGTCGGCTCGGCCAGCTCCGCGCCCACGACGAGGACCTGCTGCGACAGGTGGCTCGCGGTGACCACGGTGAGCGGGTCGATGAGGTCGTTGCCGGCGCTGACGACGAGGTCCGGGTGCATGTCGATGGCCCTGAGGATGCCGTCGACGAGGTCGTCGTGGTCGGCGACCACGGTCCGCAGGTCGACGTGCTCCGCGGCGGCCCAGTCCCGCACCGCCGTCACGAGGGCCCTGGTCGGGGCGTCGTCGCCCGCGGTCAGCAGCACCACGCGGTAGCCCTTCGGCGGGTGCACCCCGTCCCAGGAGCCGGGCCGGGGCGTGATGGTCGCCTCCGGGGACGGCGAGGCGGACGGGTCGACGAACCCGGGGCCGAGCGTCCCGACGGCGGTGGGCGCGGGGCGCGGCTGGGACCAGTCGTCCCCGCCGGAGCCGCAGCCGGTCACGAGCGCGGCAGCCGCGGCGAGTGCGGCGGCGGCCCGAAGCGTGGGGCGCAAGGCGACCGTCCTTTCCGATCGTCGTATCCAGGGTGGCGGGATGCATCTTCCGGCCTGGGACTCGCCTCGGGTACCGCTACGGACAGTTGTTCTTGAGCGGTTCGTCGGCGCGGCGGCTCGCGTTCACCCAGGGCGTGCAACGTGCTGTGGCCAAACCGAAGGAGCAGCATGCCGCAACGCGTTCTTGTCACCGCCGCCGCGATCGTCGCGGTGGTGATCGCCGTGCTGAGTCCAGGTAACGCGTTCGCGCACGGGTTCTCCTCCACGGTGTACGTCCACGTCACCGCCGGCGAGCAGGGCCACGTCCGGACGGCGCTGGAGCTCGAGTACGACCTCTTCCTCGTCTCCGCCGCCGACTTCGAGCACGATGATCCGCTCTTCCGGGCGGGCAACGCCGCCTTCGAGGCGGAGGACACCGCCGGGCAGGCCGCGGCGCTCAACTCCCACGCGGATGCGGCCGTGCGGTACGTCACCAGCCGCTTCGCGGTCACCGCGGGCGGCCGGGCCTGCACGCCGGCGCGGGTGGGCGACTTCACGATGGGCCGGCGGGAGGGCGTGCCGTACGCCGACCTGCTGCTGGACTGGTCGTGCCCCGGCGGCGACGCGCACGAGGTGCGCACCGGGCTGTTCCCCGACACCGAGGGCTACGTCAAGGGCGTCAAGACGATCGTCACGTACGACATCGACGGCCGCTCGGGCAGCGCCGCGCTCGACGCGGGCCACCCGTCGTTCTCGACCGGCCAGGCGTGGTACGAGCGGTTCTGGGAGTTCTTCCGCCTCGGCGCCGAGCACCTGCTGACCGGCATCGACCACATCCTGTTCCTGCTCGCGCTGATCGCCGGGTCGCGGCGGCTGCGCGAGGTCGTGCTCGCGGCCACGAGCTTCACCCTGGCGCACTCGGTGACGTTCATGCTCGCCGCGCTGGGCCTGGTCGACGTGCCCGCGCGGGTCGTGGAGCCCGTCATCGCGCTGTCGATCGCCGTGGTGGCCGGCTGGCACCTGTGGCGGATCCGGCGCTACGGCGACCACGCCACCGATCTGCGGGACGAAGGGCTGGACCGGTCGGGCTGGACCCGCCTCGGGGTCGTGTTCTGCTTCGGGCTCGTGCACGGCCTTGGTTTCGCGGGCGCGCTGGGCATCGACGCGGCGTGGTCGTGGACCCTGCTGTGGTCCCTGCTGGTGTTCAACGTCGGCATCGAGATCGTTCAGCTCGGGATCATCGCCGTCGCCTTCCCGCTGCTGATCGTGCTGCGTCGCCGTTCGCCGCGGGCCGGGCTGTGGACGACGGGCGTGATCGCCGCGGGGGTGTCCGTCATGGGGCTTTTCTGGTTCGTGCAGCGGGTGTTCGGGCTCTAAGTCCCGCGGGCGTGCAACTGGCCGCAAGATCGTGTTCATTCCGGTGTCATCGGCCGGCGAAAGGTTGACGTCGCCTCTATCCGTATCCCCATCGGAAAAGGGAACAAATTGATGAAGTTAAGTGCTCGTCGCGCGGCCGCAGGGGCCACCGCGGCGCTCGTGGGCCTGGCCGTGGCCCTCGGCAGTGGCGTGGGTTCCCCCGCCGCCGCTGCTGACACCCCGGCCGCGCTCACGGGCATCATCCTCGGCGTCGGCGCCAACGAGTCCCAGCGCATCCTGACCTGGTACTCGTCGGCCGACACCGCGCAGAAGGTCCAGCTCGTCCCGACCGCGGCGCTCGTCAACGGCGAGTTCCCGGCGTCGGCGGCCACCTTCGCGGCCATCGGCGGGGCGAACATCGCCACCAGTGGTGGTTACAACCGCCACGCGACGCTCACCGGCCTGCTGGAGCACACCGCGTACTCCTACCGGGTCGGTACCGAGGGCAACTGGTCTGCGACCTACGCCTTCAAGACGCAGGACTTCGAGGGCGACTACGACTTCCTGTTCTACGGCGACCCGCAGATCGGTTCGTCGGGCGACCTGGCCAAGGACCAGGCCGGCTGGCAGGACACCCTCGACGTCTCGCTCGCCGCCAACCCGAACGCCGAACTGCTGGTGTCGGGTGGCGACCAGGTCGAGACGGCCGGCACCGAGGCCCAGTGGACCGCGTTCCTCGCCCCCGACAAGCTGCGGCAGTACCCGTGGGCGGCGACGATCGGTAACCACGACGTCGGAAGCAAGGCGTACGACCAGCACCTGTTCACCCCCAACACCGACCGCTCGGCCCCGCTGTACGCCAACGGGAACCCGGCGTCGAACACGTCGGGCGGTGACTACTGGTACATCTACAAGGATGTGCTGTTCATCGACCTGAACAGCAACAGCTACACCACGACCTCGGGCGGCGGCGGCGACGCGGCGCACATCGCGTACGTCACCGACGTCATCAACCAGCACGGCGCTGAGGCCAAGTGGAAGGTGCTCGTCTACCACCACGCGATCTACTCGCCGGCCGCCCACGCCAAGGACTCGGACAACAAGGTGCGTCGGGTCGACTTCCCGACCGTCTTCTCCAACCTCGGCGTCGACCTCGTTCTGCAGGGTCACGACCACGTCTACTCCCGCAGCTACGAGATCAAGAACGGCGCGAAGGCGAACCCGGCCGAGCAGCCCGGCGCCGCCGACGTGTACCCCGGCCCGGGCGGCGTCATCTACGTGACGGCCAACTCCGCCTCGGGCTCGAAGTACTACGACCTCACCGCGCCGGACAACAGCGGCACGAGCGGCGCCGGCAACGGTGCCGACCCGCTCAACCCGAGCAGCTACTGGTACAACTCGGTCCAGAACCAGGAGCACGTCCGCTCCTACGTGAAGGTCCAGGTCCGCAACGACCGGCTCGTCGTGGAGAACGTCCGCAGCGGCACCTGCGCGGCGCCGAACGCGGCGGTCGAGCGCGGCACCGTCAATTGCAGCAACACCACGGCGGACCAGCCGGTCGGCTCGATCGTCGACAAGGTGACGGTGCACCCGTACAACGCCGACGGCCAGCAGCTGCAGGTCAACGTGCCGAACGCCGCTCCCGGTGAGTTCGGCTGGACGATCGACGGCTACAACGGCCTGGTGGACCTGGGCACCGCCCAGGAGCACAACGGCGACTACTTCGATGCGAACGGCAACCTGAACCCGATCACCGTGTCGGACAGCCGCCGCTCGCAGGCCCCGTGGTCGATCTCGGCCAGCGTGAGCGACTTCCGGGATGCCGGCAAGACGTTCTCGGGCGCCTACCTCGGCTGGACGCCGCGGGTGCTCGTGCCCGGCGCCGGTGCGCAGGCCAGCGGGGCGGTTCTGTCCGGGTACGACGACCAGGGCGCTGGCCTGTCCGTCTCGCGCGGACTCGGCTGGGCCAACCAGGGTCACCCGCGGGGCACCGCCCAGCTGGGGGCCGAGCTCGACCTGAAGATCCCGGCCAGCGTTGAGAAGGGCGACTACCGCGCCACGCTCACGATCACTGCCCTGAGCAGCTGACCGGATCCGTTCCATCCGGCGGGCAGGGCCTTCGGGCCCTCCCGCCGGTGTTCCATGTCCGCCCCACCCCCCGAGGACCCCAGATGCAGCACCGGAAGAACATCGTCCGCACCGCCGTCGTGGCGCTGCTCGCCGCCTTCGCCGTCGTCGGCCCGGGCGCCGGCCCCGCCCTGGCCGGGGACGGCGATGTGGCCTGGACCGTCCGGACGGCCTCGAACAGCTACGGCGCCGACCGGTCGAGCTTCAGCTACGCCGTCAACCCCGGCGGACAGGTCAAGGACGCCATGGTCGTCGCCAACCGCGGCAAGGCCCCGGTCAACCTCACGGTGTACGCCGGCGACGGCTACACGACCGGGACGGGCCAGCTCGATCTGCTCACCAAGGACAAGAAGTCCGTCGGCATCGGCGCCTGGCTGCGCGCCGACAACGGCACCGTCGCGCTGGAGCCCGGGCAGACCGCCGACATCCCCTTCACGATCAGCGTGCCGGACAACGCCACGCCGGGCGACTACGCCGGCGGCATCGTCACGTCCCTGACGCAGCCCGACGCGAAGCAGAGCATCAACGTGGAGCGGCGCCTCGGCATCCGGGTCAAGCTGCGAGTGGGCGGCGACCTCAAGCCTGGTCTCGCGATCGAGGACCTGCACGTGACGTACACCGGCGACGCGGTCGTCACCTACACAATCCACAACACCGGCAACGCCATCCTCTCGGCCGACCAGGCGGTGTCGATCGCGGGCCCGTTCGGCTGGGCGCGCGCCGACGCGGGCAAGATCGCGGCGCCGCCGGACCTGCTGCCCGGCGAGACGTGGAAGGTGAGCACGACGATCAAGGGTGTGGCCCGCACGGGCTGGCTGACCGTGACCGCGACGCTCACGCCCCGGCTCGCCGACGCGTCCGGCTCCACCACCTCGCTCCCGGCGGTCCGGGCCGAGGCGCACGCCTGGGCCGTGCCGTGGATGTGGCTGCTGATCGTCGTCGTGGTGATCGCGCTGGCTGTCGGCGCGTTCTTCCTGCTGCGCCGCGTCCGCGCCCGGGGCAAGGAGCGCGAGGACGCCCGCGTGCGGGAGGCCGTGGAGAAGGCACTGCGCGACGAGAAGGCCAAGGCGAACTGAGCCCTGCGCCCGCCTGGTCCTGGCCCGTGAGTTCGGCCTGCGAACTGCGGGTCAGGCCGGTGGGGTGACCGCGTAGACCGGCGCCGAGCGCGGCGAGCGGATGCCCAGCAGGTTGCGGGCGTAGACCGCGAACATGTACTCCGTCGAGCCATTCAGCCCGCGCAGCGTCACGTCGGCGCGGCTGGTCGTCAGCATGCGGGACTCCGCCGCGCCGTTGACCGCCACGACCGAGTATGTCGTACCGCTGGAGCCGCGCTTCCACGTCAGCCGCACGCTGTTCGAGGTCACGTCGGCGACCCTCAGCCGCGCCGGGGCGCCCCGCGGCGCGGTGGCGGCTTCCGCCGTACGGTTGCGGAAGACCGTCGCTTCCCGGGTGCCCGTCGAGATGCCGTTGGGGCCGGTCAGGAACCGCTTGCCCCAGGCCGTACGGCTCGCCGGGTCGAAGTCCTGGACCAGGTCGAGATAGCTGTACTCCTGCTCGTTGCCGCTCCACGACCAGCCGAGGTAGCCCAGGTCGTGCCCCTCCGCGTAGGCCATGATGGCGTCCTCGTCGGGGTCGCCCCACTCGTGCTCGCCGGAGAACTCGCCGATGACGAGCGGCAGCTTGCGGCGGGTGAACGAGGTCAGATACGAGTTGACCTTCGCGGCGTTGTCGAACTCGCCGTACATGTGGATGTCGAAGACCGTGTTGCCGGTCGGGTCGGCGGCGCGGACCTGCTCGGCGTTGTCGCGCATCACGAACGCCTCGTCCTGGCCCCACCCGGGCGCGTCGACCATGAGCGTGTGCCGGAACCCGGCCGCGCGCAGCGCCCGGACGGCGTCGCTGGTCTGCTGTACCCACGGCCAGTCCCCGCCCACGCCGAACGGCTCGTTGGCGACGTTGATGATGATGTGGTCCTCCTGGCCGGCCAGTTCGGGGCGCAGGGAGGTCCAGAACCGTACCGCTTCGGCGATGGTGGTCGCCTTCTTGTCCTGGCCCCAGCCGGTGGTGTCGTGCGCGTCGAGGATGCAGATCAGCCGCTGCTGGCGGCACAGCGTGACGATCGTGCGGACCTCCTCCGGCTTGGTCCGCCGGAACTGGTGGCCCATGCCGAGCGGCACCCGCACCGAGTTGGCGCCCACCGCCTTGATCGCGGCGAACGAGCCGTTCTTGTCCGGGTACCAGATGAAGTCGTGGTTGACCCCGCGCAGCACCAGGTCGCTGCCGTTGGCCTCGACGAGCCGGCCGTCGCGGACGCGCAGGCCGTCCGACGGCTCCGCCGCGCCGGCGGGCGCGGGCTCGTGCAGCAGGATCGCGGCGAGCAGGGCAAGGGCCAGCACGCTCCTCATGGCAGCGGCGGCTACCCGGGGCCGGGCGGGTGTACCGGGCGGTCCGGGGTGAACCGCCGGGCGCCGCGGACCGTGTCGCACGCCGGGTAGGCCGGCTCCGGTTGTACGGTCGGGAACGCCGGGGCTGACCGGCCGCCGGGGCGGGGCCGGCCTATCCGATCCCTGGGAAGGATCCGTGGTGCGCGACTTCGAGGCGTCGGTGGCGGCGTTCTTCCGGGCGGTGTCGTTCGAGGCGGGCGGGCGCCCCGACTACGAGGCGATCCGCGGCCTGTTCGTACCGCAGGGCCTGCTGATCCGGGCGCTGGAGACCCCGCCGGAGATCACGGACGTCGACGGGTTCATCGCGCCGCGGCTGGAGCAGTTGCGCTCGGGGGCGTTGACCGAGTTCGCCGAGTCGGAGATCTCGGGCGAGACGCGGGTCTTCGGCAACGTGGCCCAGCGCTGGAGCCACTACGACAAGCGCGGCGTCCTCGACGGCAACACCTTCGCGGCGCGGGGCTGGATCTCCACCCAGTTCGCCCGCACCCCGCGCGGCTGGCTGATCACGGCAATGGCATGGGACGACGAGCGCTGAACTCCTCGTGGGGGTGCGACTCGTGCGGCAACTGGATGCCCTGCTCGACGGCGTCGGCGACGGCGACCTCGGCGATGCGCTCCAGCACGTCCGCGAGCCGGCCGAGGGTCTCGTCGTCGAGTCGCTCGAGCAGCCGGCGCTGCGCCCGCACGCCGCTGTCGCTGATCTCGGTGAGGGTCTGCTGGCCGGCGGGGGAGAGGTGGATGCGGCGGACGCGCCGGTCGTGGGGGTCCTCGGTGCGCGTCACGTAACCCTGCGCGACCATCCGGTCGACGATGCCCGACAGGGTGGCCAGTGTCACACCGAGGTGGCGGGTCAGCTCCTGGGAGGACATCCCGTCGTGCCCGGACAGGAGTAACAGCACCTTGAGCTGCTGCATGGTGAGGTTTACTGAGAACAGCGGGTTGGTGCGGTCATAGGCGAGCAGGGCGCGCATCCGCTCCTCCGCCGTGGTGACGCGGTGCAGGAGTGCTTCCCTGTGAGTATTCACAGGGAATGTTTTACCCCCTGGATAAACTTTGCGCGAGGCGAACGGTTAGCATCGCCCAAACTAACGTCTGTCTTAGCCGACCGGAAGAAGACTCCAGACATGTCGTTCCTCGCCCGGCTCAGTTTGGCGAACCGGGGGCTGGTCGCGATCATCGCGATCGTCGTCCTGGGCTTCGGCGCCATAGCCATTCCGTCCCTGAAACAACAGCTCATCCCGTCGATCGACTTTCCGGCCGCGTTTGTGGTCGCGTCCTACCCGGGCGTGTCGCCGGACCTCGTCGAGGAGCAGGTGACCAAGCCGATCGAGGGCGCGCTGCAGGGTGTGCCCGGCCTGACCGACATCACCTCCACCAGTCGCGAGGGCGTCGCGACGGTCCAGGTGTCCTTCGAGTTCGGCTCCTCGATCGACGACATCACCAGCAAGATGAACACGGCGATCACGCGCATCCGCTCTTCTCTGCCGTCGACCGTCGAGCCGCAGGTCATCGCCGGCTCCACCGACGACCTGCCGGCCGTGGTGCTCGCCGCGTCCCGCTCGGGCGACCAGATCGCCTTCGCGCAGCAGCTCGACCAGATCGTCGTGCCCGCGCTGCAGGGGATCGAGGGTGTACGGCAGGTCCAGGTCACCGGCGCCGCGAAGCAGAACGTGCTCATCACGCTCAACCCGCAGAAGGCGATGCCGGCCGGGGTCAACGCGCAGTCGCTGACCGCCGCGCTCAAGTCCAACGGCGTGTCCTTCCCCGCCGGCACCCTGACCGAGGGCGACAAGTCCCTCGCGGTGCAGGTCGGCGGCACCCTGGCCACCATCGACGACCTCAAGAACCTCAACGTCACGCCCACCACCAAGCTCGGTGACGTGGCCACGGTCGAGCTCAAGACGGTCGAGACCACCTCGATCACGCGTACCGACGGCAAGCCCAGCCTCGGCATCTCGGTCACCGCGTCGCCCAACGGCAACGCCGTGAAGATCAGCCATGCGGTCCGGGACAAGCTCGCCGACCTCGAGAAGCAGCTCGGCGGCGACACGCGGATCACCTCGGTCTTCGACCAGGCGCCGTTCGTGGAGAAGTCCATCAAGGGCCTGTCCACCGAGGGCGGCCTGGGCCTGCTCTTCGCCGTCATCGTGATCCTGGTGTTCCTGGTGTCGATCCGCTCGACGCTGGTCACCGCGGTGTCGATCCCGCTGTCGGTGGTCGTGGCGCTGATCGGCCTGTGGGTCGGCGACTACTCGCTCAACCTGCTCACCCTGGGCGCCCTCACCATCGCCGTCGGCCGGGTCGTGGACGACTCGATCGTCGTGCTCGAGAACATCAAGCGGCACCTGGAGTACGGCGAGGCCAAGGTCGACGCCATCCTCACCGGCGTGCGCGAGGTGACCGGGGCGGTCGTCGCCTCCACGCTCACCACCGTCGCCGTGTTCCTGCCGATCGGCCTCGTCGGCGGCCTGGCCGGTGAGCTGTTCCGGCCGTTCGCGGTCACCATCGCGGTCGCGCTGCTCGCCTCGCTGTTCGTCGCGCTGACCATCGTGCCGGTCCTGGCGTACTGGTTCCTGCGCCCGCCGAAGGCGCTCGGCGCCGAGGACCGCGAGGCGATCGAGGCCCGCGCCCTGGAGAAGGAGCGCCGCAGCCCGCTGCAGCGCACCTACGTGCCGATCGTCAGCTGGGTGACGAAGAGCCGCGGCACCCGCTGGACCACCATCGGGGTCAGCATCCTCGTGTTCGTCGGCACCATGGTCATGGCCACGGCGCTGAAGACCAACTTCATCGACCAGTCCGGGCAGACGGAGTTCTCCATCTCCCAGGAGCTGCCGGTCGGCTCCAGCCTCGCCACCACCGACGCCGCGGCCAAGAAGATCGAGGACATGCTCGCGGCGCGCGGCGACATCGAGGCGTACCAGACCACCATCGGCGCCTCCGGGGGCTTCGGCTTCGGCGGCGCCCAGTCGGTGAACACGGCCAACTTCTCGGTGACCGCCAAGACCGACGCCAAGGTCGACAAGGTGATCGACGAGCTGCGCACCCAGGTTGCGGCGGCCGGCTCGGGCCTCGGCACGGTGAAGATCACCGCGGGCGGCGGTGGCGGCGGCTCCAGCGACCAGCTCCAGGTCATCGTCAAGGCCAACAACCCCGACGATCTCACGAAGGCCGCCGGCCAGGTCCAGGAGGCGATGAAGGGCACCGACGGCATCGCCGACGTGCAGAGCAACCTCGCGGCCAGCAACCCGCGCATCGACGTGCACGTCCGCCGGGACGTGGCGGCGAAGTACGGGCTGTCGGACGCGGCCGTCGGCGGGATCGTCTCCGCGGCGTACCGCGGCCAGAACCTCACCCAGCTCACCATCGACGGCTCGCAGCGCGACCTCGTCCTGCGCTCCGGCCCGGCGCCGGCCTCGCTGGACGAGCTCAAGGCGCTGCCGATCCCGGTGCCGGGCACCCCGCCGTTCGTCCGCCTCGACCAGATCGCCGACGTCGCGCAGGGCGCCGGCCCGGTCGCCATCACGCGCATCGACGGCAACCGCAGCGCCTCGGTGACCGGCCGGGCGACCGGCGACAACCTCGGCGAGGTCTCGCAGAACCTGCAGAAGAAGCTCGACGCGCTCGACCTGCCGGCCGGCGCGAGCGTTTCCCTCGGCGGCGTCAGCCAGCAGCAGCAGGAGACCTTCGGCCAGCTCGGCCTCGCGATGCTCGCCGCGATCGCGATCGTCTTCATCATCATGGTGGCGACGTTCCGTAGCGTGGCCCAGCCGCTGATCCTGCTGGTCTCGATCCCGTTCGCGGCGACCGGTGCGATCATCCTGCTGCTGGCCACGAACACCCCGCTGGGCCTGCCCGCCATGATCGGCGTGCTGATGCTCATCGGCATCGTGGTCACCAACGCCATCGTGCTGATGGACCTCATCAACCAGTACCGCGAGGCCGGCATGCCGGTCCGCGAGGCGGTCGTCGAGGGCGGCCGGCGCCGGCTGCGCCCGATCCTGATGACCGCGGTGGCGACGATCTGCGCGCTGCTGCCGATGGCGGTCGGCCTCACCGGCGAGGGCGGCTTCATCTCGCAGCCGCTGGCCATCGTGGTCATCGGCGGCCTGATCACCTCGACGCTGCTCACCCTGGTGCTGGTCCCGACCCTCTACTCGATGGTCGAGACCACGAAGGCGCGCCGCCGCCAGCGCCGCGAGGGCCGGCACGCCTCGCCGCTGACGGCCCAGGAGTCCGAGGGCGGCGAGCCGGACGGCCGGCACCGCGTCGACCCGCTGGAGCCCGCACCCTCCCGGTAACCGCTTCGCGCACGCGGCCGGCCACCCCTAGGGGTGGCCGGCCGTTTTTCTCCGGGTTGTGCAAACAGGTTTGTCGCGTAAAGTTCTTTGTATGACCCCCGTCGATGACGATGCGCCGCCGGCCTCGGCCGCCGAGTCGCTCGAGCTCATCCGCCGGGAGCAGGCCGCCGCGGCCCGCACCATGGCGCTCAACCCGTTGCTGTACTACTTGCCCTGGGGCGGCGCCTGGCTCATCGGCTTCGGGCTGCTCTTCCTGCGGTACGGCCCGGACGGGCGCGTCTTCGTCGACCTGCCGGCCTGGCTGCCGCTGGCGAGCCTGTTCGTCCTGATGGCGCTCGCGATGGCCAGCACCGTGCTGGTGTCGGTCGTGCGCGGGCGGGGCGTGGAGGGCCGCTCGTCCTGGCAGGGCACCGCGTTCGGCTTCGCGTGGTTCCTCGCCTTCGCCGGCGTGGGCACCACGACGAACCGCTTCGCCCAGCTCCTGCCCGATGCCGAGCGCAGCCTGCTGTGGGCGTGCGCGTCGGTGGGGCTGGTCGGCGCCATGTACATGGCCGGCTCCGCCATCTGGATATCGCGGGACATGTTCGTCTTCGGCGCGTGGCTGACGGTCATCAACATCGCCGGCGTCCTGGCGGGCCCCGGCTGGCACTCGCTGCTCGTCTCGGTCGGCGGGGGCGGCGGCCTGTGCCTGCTCGGCATCCTCCTGCAACTGCGCGCCCCGCGCGGCGGGCCCGCGTGACTGATCTAGATCCCGTGATTCACGCCCAGGCGCGATTGCGCATCATGGCGGCGCTGTCGAGCCTCGGCGACGGCGACCGGATGACCTTCCCGAGGCTGCAGCAGCTGCTCGACATGACCGCCGGCAACCTCTCGGTGCACCTGACGAGGCTCGAGCAGGCCGGCTACGTCGAGGTCGTCAAGAGCTTCCGCGGCCGCACGCCGACCACCTCGGCCGGCCTCACCAACCGCGGCCGGGTCGCGTTCGACGACTACACCAACGCCCTCCGGGCCCTCATCGACCCACCCAAGGAGCCGTGATGATGCTCGCCCGCACCGTCGAGGTCAGCCGCCGCTACGGCGACACCCTGGCCCTCGACCGCGTGACCCTGGACATCCCGCCGGGCGGCGTCGTCGGCATGCTCGGCCCCAACGGCGCAGGCAAGTCGACGCTGATCAACCTGCTCGTCGGCCTGCGCCGCCCGACGAGCGGCACCGTCGAACTCTTCGGCGGCGACCCGCGCGACCCGGCGAGCCGCCGCCGGATCGGCGTCACCCCGCAGGAGACCGGCCTGCCGTCCACCCTGCGCGTCCGCGAATGCCTGGAGTTCGTGTCGCGCCATTTTCCGGATCCGGTACCGCACGAGGAGATCCTCGACCGCTTCGGGCTGAACGAGGTGGCTCGCCGCCAGACCGGCGGCCTCTCCGGCGGCCAGAAGCGCCGCCTCGCCGTCGCCCTGGCCTTCGTCGGCCGGCCGCGCCTGGTCTTCCTGGACGAGCCCACCACCGGCCTGGACGTGCAGGCCCGCCGCGCCCTGTGGGATGCCGTGCGCGCTTTCGCCGACGACGGCGGCACGGTCGTGCTCACCAGCCACTACCTGGAGGAGATCGAGGCCCTGGCCGACCGGGTCGTCGTCATCGGCCACGGCCGCGTGCTGGCCGACGACACCGTCGAGGCGATCCGCGGCATGGTCGGCATCCACCGCGTCAGCCTGGTCGCCGAGGGTGAAGCCGCCGACCTGCCCCACCTGCCGGGAATCGTCGGCGTCGAGCACGCCGACGGCCGTACCTCCCTGCTCACCCCCGACGCCGACCAGCTGGTCCGCGACCTGGTGCACGCCGGCGTGCCGTTCCGCGGCCTGCAGGTGCAGCCGACCACCCTCGAAGAGGCGTTCCTCACCCTGACCGGAAAGTAGCGCAGATGTCCTCGCTGGCCCTGACCCACGCCCGTTTCCGCATCCTGGAGACCGCCCGCATCCCGATCGCCGTGGTGGGCGGCGCCTTCTTCCCGGCCGCGTCGATGCTCTTCTTCGTCGTCCCCTTCGCCGGCGACGACCCGGTCGGCGCCACCTATGCCACCGCGTCGATGGTCATGTTCGCGGTGATGACCAGCTCCCTGTTCAACTACGGCATCGGCGTCGCCGAGGACCGCGCCCAGCCCTGGGACCCGTACACCCGCACCCTCCCGGCCGGCCCCGCGGCGGCCTTCGCGGGCCGCATCCTCTCGGGCCTGACCTTCATGGCCCTGTCCCTCTTCCCCGTGGTACTCATCGGCTGGCTCTTCACCGCCGCGACCGCCACCCCGGCCGGCCTGCTGCTCTCCCTGGCCGCCGTCGTGGCCGGCGCCCTGCCGTTCACCTTCATGGGGCTCGCGATCGGCTACGCCCTGCCGACGAAGGCCGCCCTGGCGGTGGCCCAGATCATCTTCTTCCCGCTCGCCTTCGGCGGCGGCCTCCTGTCGGCGCCGAACCACGCCCCGTCCTTCGTCGAGACCATCGCCCCGTACCTCCCGACCCGCGGCGCCGTGGAACTGGTCTGGGCCGCCGTGGGCGACTTCCACGTCGCAACGACGTCGATGATCTCCCTGGCCGCCTGGACCGCGGCCATGGCCGCCCTGGCCGCGTGGGCCTTCCGCCGCGACGAGGGCGCAAGGTTCAGCTGACCGGCTTCGCTTTCCACCCAGCCTGCTGCGCCGCGACATCGACGGGGGGTGGTGCAGCAGCGAGACGGCGTGCCGGTTCCCGGAACACATGAAGTCCCGGGGACCGGCACGCCCGTTCGCACGTTGAGCGGGCGTGCACACGGCACTAGGAACTGCGCGGGCAGCGGTGGGTCGGGCGGCGCGGGATGCGGGCCGGGCGGCGGATCCCAACGCTGCACACGACTGACCTGGGCAACGCTACGGATTCCGCCGCACTCACCGTGTCATCCGGTCGGACCTGGATGCAAGTCCGGGCGGGGTGCGGCTGCGGTGCAAACCTGGCGGTACCACTCGAAGGACCGCCGCGGGGTGCGCTCCTGCGTGTCGAAGTCGACGTGGACCAGGCCGAAGCGCTGGTGGTAGCCCTCCGCCCACTCGAAGTTGTCCAGCAGCGACCAGGTGCAGTAGCCGTGTACCTCGACGCCGGCGTCCATCGCCTCGCGCACCGCCCGCAGGTCGCCGGCGATGTAGTCGATGCGGAACTGGTCGTCCAGGTCCGGCCAGGAGCAGCCGCTCTCGGTGATCCAGATCGGCGGGAGCTTGTCGCCGTAGCGCTCCTTGAGCCCGGTGAGCAGCTGGCGGAGGCCGTCGGGGACGACCGGCCAGTCGAAGGCCGTCTGCGGGTACCCCTCGATCGGCAGCCGGGCGAACGGCAGCGGGTCGCCGGGCGGCGGGGCGGCGATGAGGCTCGGGTTGTAGTAGTTCACGCCCATGGCCTGGATCGGCTGAGAGATCACCTCGAGGTCGCCCTCCATGATGATCGAGTCGACGTCGGCGGTGGTCAGGAACTCGTACCCGGGCGGATACGCGCCGAACAGGATCGGGTCGGCGAACAGGTGGTTCTGCACCATGTCGTAGACGGCCGCGGCCATCTGGTCCTCGTCGGAGTCGCTCGCGGGCCAGACCGGCGAGTGGTTGTTGGCGAGCGTGACCGGCGCGCTCGACGTGCGCCGCAGCGCGGAGACCGCCAGGCCGTGGCCGAGCAGCAGGTGGTGCACGACCGGCAGCTGGTCGGTGAGCATGGTCAGGCCCGGGGCGTGCACGCCCTGGACGTGGCCGAGCGCGAAGTGGATGTACGGCTCGTTGAGCGTGATCCACAGCTTCACCCGGTCGCCCAGGCGCTCGCCGACGAGCTCGGCGTACTCGCCGAAGCGCATCGCCGTGTCGCGGTTGTTCCAGCCGCCCTGGTCCTGCAGGGCCTGCGGCAGGTCCCAGTGGAACAGCGTGACGAGCGGGTCGATGCCGCGCGCGGCGAGGCCGTCGACGAGCCGGTCGTAGAAGTCCAGGCCGGCGGCGTTGGCCGGGCCGCTGCCGGTCGGCTGGATCCGCGGCCACGCCACCGAGAAGCGGTACGCGCCGGCGCCGAGCCGGGCGATCAGGTCGAGGTCGGACTCCCACCGGTGGTAGTGGTCGCAGGCGACGTCGCCGGTGTCGCCGTTACGGATCCGGCCTGGCGTGGTGGCGAACGTGTCCCAGATGGACGCGCCGCGCCCGTCTTCGGTGACGGCGCCCTCGATCTGGTACGAGGCGGTGGACACGCCGAAGCGGAAGCCCGGCGGGAACGTTGGGAGATCCGGCATAGGGCGCACGCTACCGCCTCAGGGCAAGGTGCGGGACGGCATCAGGCGCCCACCTGTCGGGCAGTATTGGGGGCATGGCACAACAGATCCCAGCCGTCGAGCTGGCCCCGGGCGTGAGCCTGCCGACGATCGGCTTCGGCACGTGGCAGATCACCGGGCAGTCGGCGTACGAGTCGACCCGCACCGCGCTTGACGTCGGCTACCGGCACATCGACACGGCCACCATGTACGGCAACGAGGAGCAGATCGGCCGCGCGCTGCGCGACAGCGGGCTGGAGCGCTCCGAGGTCTTCATCACCACCAAGCTGCCGCCGTCCCACGCGGGCCGCGAGCGGCAGACCCTCGAGGCGAGCCTGAAGGCGCTCGGCGTCGACTACGTCGACCTGTGGCTCATCCACTGGCCGCCGTCGCGCGGCAAGTCGCTGCCGACCTGGATCTCGTTCCTGGAGCAGCGCGACGCCGGCCGCATCCGCACGGCCGGGGTCAGCAACTACGACACCGCCCTCGTCGACGAGCTGATCCGGGAGACGGGCGAGACGCCGGTCGTCAACCAGGTCGCCTGGAGCCCGGCCCAGCACGAGCCGAAGTTCCTCGACGAGATGCGCCAGCGCCGCGTGGTCGTCGAGGGCTACAGCTCGCTCAAGAACACCCCGCTGAACGACCCGCGCCTGGTCGCGATCGCCTCCGCACACGGCGTGACGGTTCCGCAGGTCGTGCTGCGCTGGCAGCTGCACCACGACATCGTCGTCATCCCGAAGTCCACCCGCGAGGCCCGCATGCGCGAAAACCTGGCCGTCCCGGGCTTCGAGCTGACCGCCGAGGAGATCGCAACGATCGACGCTCTGTAGTCGCTGCTCTCGCTCAGGAACGCTGCACCGACCGGTCGATCCGCGCCCGCCAGCCCCGCTCCTGGGGCTTGCGGCGCAGCCTGGCCAGCGCGGCCACGGCGCCGGCGGTGAGCTCCTCGAAATCGAAGCCGGTGCGGTGCGTGCCCTTCTGGATCACGAACGCCATCCCGGCCGAGTTGCTCACCGCCCAGCCCGGCCGGGTCCCCACCCGATGGGCGGCGTTGGCGCCGTACGCCGTGACAAGCTGGATGTCGAACGGGTACCGCACCTCGCCGCCCTCCCGGGTCACCACGATGCGCGCCTGAGCGAGCGTGTCGTCGCGGTTGAACAGCGCCTGCCACCACTTCTTGCGCGGCGCCTCGACGACCACCTCGACACCGTGGCCGTGCTCCCCAGGATCGCGCGCCTCGGCCACCCGCCGCACCAGGTCGACAACCCGCCCCTGCCGCGACCGCCGAAACGCCACCCACTTCTCCACAGGCACAGTATTCCTGCGGCTCCGCCGCGGCGGGGGGTTCCCACCCCGCACCCCCCATGCCTCGCTTCGCGTCGGCACTGACCTGCGCTCCGCGCGGTCAGCTCACCCGCTCATCCGGCTGTATCAGGTGCTCCCCGCCTTCGCGGAACGGGCCACCATCGCGTCGTCCGCGCGGCCCCGCGTCACGTCCGCAGTGTCTCAGCGCCTCCACCGCGGCGGGGTTTCCACCCCGCACCCGCACGCCTCGCTTCGCGTCGACACTGGCTTGCGCTCCGCGCCTTCTTCGTTCGTCCGGGTCAGATTAGCGAAGGGGTACGACACTTTTCGGCGAACGCTAGGCTCCGGCTGTGGTGGTGCGACCGACCGCGGTCTGGCGGGCAAATGTGGCCAGGGACGCGGCGAACGTGGCAGCGGGGACCCTTCGGCCGGAGGACGCCAACGCGGCGATCCTGTGGTCCGACGACATGATCCGTGAGACCGACAAGCTGCTCGAATGGTTCGAGGCGGACGTGGCCGGGCTGGTCGAGCACAGATGGGAGCCCGCCACGGACGCGGAGATCCTCGAGGTCGTCGAGCGCACCGTCGTCGCCCTGAATGCCGCCAACGACTCCTTCGAGGAGATCGGGTACGAGACGGACGAGCGTGAGCAGCTCCGCGAGTACATCGAGCGCGTGCTCATGGAGGCCCGCATCGACCCCGGCGCGCTGGCAAGGCGCAACGGGATGCTGGACGACGACATCACCGCCGAGTGGCGGCGGTGGTGACGCTCCGACGTCGCGAAGCGCAGGGCGTAGCCGCCGGGGCGTGGCGGCGGTGCCGCTCGGTCGCCGCGCTTGGCGCTCACTCCTGCTCCGCCGGCCTGGACACCGGTCCGAAGTCGTCGAGTGGCCGGGTCGTCAGGGCCCGGTGCAGGTCCGGGTCGGCGTGAATTTCGGCGGTGTGCCGCCACTCGACGAGGAGCTGCGACACCGCCGCGGTGTTGCCGATCGCCGCGGCGGCCTCGGTCGTGGATACGAGTTCCGCCGCCATCGCGTCGATGTCGGCCGCGGGCAGGAAACGGACCCAGGGCACCGCGTTCGGCAGCACCTCGCGGAGAAGCTCGGGGTCGCGTCGCGCGACCCCGGCGAGCAGCCTCGACGTCACATCGATCACCTCAGCCTCCGCCTCGGCACGTACTCCGTGCCGGTCACCGTCGCGGCCAGGCTCGCCCCGACGTACACCTCGTATCCCGTGACGGCGACGTCGTCGGCCGACGGATCCCACCGCAGGGTCAGCGTGTTGGCGCTTCACGAACACGGCCGTCGCGGCGGTGGCGCCTTGGGCGGGTCAGGGGCGCCGGCCTCCGTAGGAGGCGACCAGCGCATCGACCACGGTCACCGCGTCCGCGTCGGCGACGTCCGCCGGGTACTCCGGCAGCAGGTCGTCCCAGACGACCAGCCACGATCCGTACAGCTGGGCCTGTCCCTCGGGCCGGGCGAAGAACCAGATGTGCAGGTGCGCACCGCCGTCCCCGATGCGGTACACATGGGCCCGCGCGATGTGCGCCAGCGCCTGCATGTGGCGGGCGATGTGCGTGGTCAGCCGCCCCAACTCGGACGCCAGCTCGTCGGGCAGGTCCGCCAGGTCGTGGTGTTCGCGCGGATGCAGCATCAGCACCAGCGGCACGCCGACCCTCGCGATCCGGGTCAGCCGCCAGTGGTCGTCGAACCAGATCCCTTCGTCCCGGTTGCGGCACGAGTTGCAGTCCGACGGGTCCTCGCCCTGCCGCGGAGGCTCGGGCAGTACCGGCGGCCGCAGCGGCGCGACGCGCAGTCCTTCCTGCTCGAACGGGCTGATGTCCCACTCCGTCATGCGGGCCAGCGGGAGCCGTCGCTCACCATCCGCCGCGGCGATCGCGTGGTCGTAGAACTCGTCAGGTCGCAGGGCCACGGCCCGGAGACTACCGTGATTTCCGGTCTCTCACGTGCCCCGAGCTGAGTGGCGCTATACCGCGGTGGCGCGCAAGCGGTAGTGCAGCCGGACGACCGGGATGTGCCATAGCCGCACCGAATGGTCGGTCCGCACATCGCCGTCGGCGTCGACGAACAGGTGGATGTGTTCGGCGATCGGAATGCGCCGGGCGTTGAGGACGCCGTTGCGCCGTTGCAGCACCAGGTATGCCCCGTCGGTACCGAATCGGCCCAGCGGCGAGTGCAGGTGCAGACCGCCGGACCCGTCCGTGGACGGCCTCAGGAACACCTGGAACGACCCGAGCGGCAGCGGGAAGACCACCCGGATGCTCGGCTGGGCGCTGCCCGGCAGGGTATGGATGCCGTAGAGCCCGCTGTAGGTGGTCAGGCCGGTCTTGCGCAGGTTGCGCAGCCACGCCGCGCCGATGACCGCCCGATCCTTGTCGTGGACATGCACGACGGTGCTGTCCATGCCGTAGGAGACGTCGAGCGGGCGCAACGGCAGGCTCAACTGCTGCAGGCGCTTGCTCAACAGCGCGGACAGCAGCACACCGAACGGCCAGGCGTACGGCGACCACTGCGACCACAGATCCAGCCGCCACCCGGCGGTGCGTTCGTAGAAGTCCGCGATGCGCGGGTCGACCTCGCCCGGGTCGAACGCGTCGCCGGCCAGGGCCGCGAAGGACGCCAGGAGGCCGTGCCCCGGACCCTCGCTGGTGTAACCGTCGTTGGCGGCCGCCCAGTGCTCGACCCATCCGTGGCCGACGACCTCGCGGCCGGCGCTCGGACCGACCAGCCAGGGCGAGCGGTCCTCGGTGGTCCGACGGCTGGTGAGTCGCATGAGGAGGCGCCCGAACATGTCGAACAGGGCGGTCGGACGCATGATCATCGGCACGAAGGTACGGCCGAAGTCGTGAAAATGGAAGAGCTTGAATCTTGCGCAGTCTGCGGCTCAGAGCGGCCGTGTGTCCCTGGTCAGTCTCCGGAGTAGCCGAAGAACAGGATCTGATCGGGCACTCCGGCGGCATGGACGATCAGATGCCGTCCAACGCCACGGTGCGTGAGGAGCGGGTCGAGGGCTGCCATGGGGTCACCATCCGGGCGAGGCATGCGCGCCAGGTCATCGGCTGTTACCTGTGCTGTGCCGAATATCCGTTCACACTCGGCCGCCGACACCTCAAATGTGCTGCCGAAGGCGTTCTCGCTCGCCGGATCGCCGGTACCGACCTCGAAGATGTCCAAAATCGAATGGGTCATGCTGTAGTGAACCCGCTCGTCGGCCCACAGCTCGTCCTCTGTCGCCGGCTTCGGCCCATCGTCCCCGCCCGGCCAGTAGTAGTCACCGGCGGCAAAGACCTCCGCGCGAAGTTGTCCGAGCGTGGTGGCCACACTCCCGTTGAACGGGACCAGGTAGTCCCACCCTGACGCACCCATACGAGCCCTCCGGCCGGCAACGTTGCGGAGATCTTGCCACAGCCCTGCGCGACCCCAGAGGTGGATCCGATTCCGCATCCCGTCCGTCGACGGCGTGCATGGGTCCAGCACCGGCCCCGGTGCCGGCTCGCCGGGGCCAAGGCGTCGCGCCGAACGCGGCGCAGGCTGGGGTAGCAGGGCGGAAGTAGGATGTGGGGCGTGAGGATGTCTTGCATCGCACTACTTGCGTGCCTGGCCGTCCCGTCCATGGCAGCTTGTAGCGCCCAGTCCTCGCGCTCGGTGGCGGCGGCGCAGGTGACGTACACCTGCTGCGAGGCCAGGGACGTCGACACCCTGTACCGACCCGGCCAGACCTTGACAGTGCACTGGATCGTGAGTGGCTCGGATCAGCCGGGCGCAACGCAGCCGCACGTCGAGCTGGCCGCACGCCTGATCGGACCGTACGCGAGCGTGGACACCTTGAAGGCCGCGACTGACGACCAGACTCCTTCGGAAGCGGTTACGTTCGCGGCCGCGCCGGTTCGACCTTCTGGCACGCCTGATGAACGACCAGTGAGCACCATCGTGATCGGCCCCGAGGCCAAGCCGGGGTACTACAACCTGATCACCTCCGTCACCGGCGAAGGCAGCACGGTGAGCGGGGCAAGCATCATTCACGTGGTACCCACGACCTGACCTTCCAAGCCGACGTCCGACGTGGACTCTCGTCGTTGGGGGCAGCGTAGGCGCGTCAGTACTGCTTTCATGGTCGTCGTGGCGAAGCGATTGTTGTGGCGTATCGGCGTCCCTGCGATAGGTCTGGCAATCGCCGTGACGGTCGGGTGGCGACTGTCGTC
>NZ_JBICTV010000059.1:0-26345 GCF_043197855.1 Dactylosporangium sp. NPDC048998 | reverse complement strand
CGGTTGCTCGTGGCCGACCGCTGGTATCCGTCCTCGAAGACCTGCTCGGGCTGCGGCGCGGTGAAAACCAAGCTGGCCCTGTCCGAGCGTGCATATCACTGCGAGGCGTGCGGCCTGGTCATCGACCGGGACCGCAACGCCTCGCTGAACCTGGCCGCGCTCGCGGCCCAGTACGACACCGCCGGGAGTGGCCCGGTGGCGGCACGTGGAGCCGACCGTAAGACCTGCATACGCGGGCAGGTGGCCGTGAAGCGTGAACCCGGCACGACGCCAGTCGGTCAGACCGGGACCGTCCCACCGTAAGGTAGGACTACCGATCGTGTGCTCACTAATGCGCGCCGAAAGGTAACGGGGAGCCAGCCCGCGTCCGGCCTGCGATCGTGTCGGTATTGGGGGAGGGGCGCACTGATGTTTTCGCGGTTCGGCCTGCGGTTCCGCATGGCCGCTTCGTACGTGCTGGTCTCGGCCGCGGCGGTGCTGCTGGTCGAGGCCGTCGTGCTCGCCGTCACGGTCCCCCGCATCGTCGCCGCCAACCGCGACGCCGATCGGGCCCGGCAGGAGGCCGCGGCCGCGACGACGGAGACCAACCAGGCCAAGGCCGCCAAGACAGCGCTGGAACTCGCGTCCAGGGCGGGCGCCTCGGCCACCGCGCTGCTGGCCCAGGAGCCCGGCCACAGCGACGCGGATCTGCTCGCCGCCGCGCTCGGGCGTGGCGGCCCGTTGGAGGTCTCCGGGCCCGGCCTGCACGCGGCGGTGGCGACCACCGAGGGGCGGGTGCTGCGCGGCGGCCCCGCCGACGTCTTCCCGGCGGGCAGCATGCTCCCCGCCGAGGCGCTGCACCTCGGCGCCGGGCCGGCCCGGCTGGGGGGCGCCGACGCGAGCTGGGCCGCCGCGCCGGTCGAGGTCGCCGCGCCCGGGGGCGAACGGCGCCGGATCGGCGTGGCGTACGTGGTGCTCTCGGCCGCGGCGCGGGTCGAAACGCCCACCGGGTCCGGCATCGACAAGAGCGAGGTCCTCGGCGGCGCCGACAAGGCCGCGGACAAGGCCGCCGGGGCGGACCCGGACGCCGGCTCCTCGTTGGTCGGGGTGGTCGCCCCGGCGGCTTTCGCCCTCGTGCTGCTGCTGCCGGTCGGCGCGCTCTTCGGGCTGCTGAGCACCGGCCGGCTGATTCGCCGCGTCCGTCGCCTGGCCGACGGTACCGCGGCGATGGCCGGCGGCGACCTGGATGTGCGTATCCCGACCTCCGGCGGCGACGAGGTCGGCCGGCTGGAGTCCGCGTTCAACACGATGGCCGCCGGGCTCGCCGCCGCGCGGGAGGCGCAGCGGGCCGCCGTCGGTGCGCAGGCCCGGCAGGCGGAGCGGGCCCGCATCGCCCGGGAGCTGCACGACGCCATCTCTCAGGACCTGTTCTCCGCGAGCCTGCTCGCCGGGGGCCTGCGCAGGGCCCTGCCGCCGGCCACCGAGCTGCAGCGGCAGGCCGCGGCGATGGAGGCATCGCTGGGCCGCACCATGCGCGAGATGCGGGCGATGCTGCTGGAGCTGCGGCCGATCGCGCTCGAGGACGCGGGCCTGGCCGAGGCGATCGGCGAGCTGTGCCGGGCGTACGAGGAGCGGGTCGGGGTGCGCATCTCCACCGCGATCGCGGAGCTGCCCGACGATCCCGCGATCGAGCATGCGGTACTCCGCGTGACCCAGGAGGCCCTCTCCAACGCGATCCGCCACGGCGACCCGGAGGCCGTGGAGCTGAGGATCGAGCCGGACGAGGGCGCGGTCGCGGTGACGGTCCGCGACGACGGCCGCGGCTTCGACCCGTCCACCGTCGCCGAGCGGCACGGCATGGGGCTGCGCCTCATGCGCGAGCGCGCCGCCGAGTTCGGCGGCACCGTCGAGGTGCACAGTGCCCCGGGGCGGGGCACGACACTGCGGGTACGACTGCCGATCGGGGTGTGACGTGGACGGTGTCATCCGGGTGCTGATCGCGGACGATCACGAGGTCGTCCGCCAGGGTCTGCGGTTCGTCCTCGGTCAGGAGCCGGGGGTCGAGGTGGTCGGCACGGCGGCGGACGGCGTCGCCGCGGTCGCCGAGACGCGGCGGCTGGCGCCCGACGTGGTGTTGCTGGACATGCTGATGCCCGGCCTGGACGGCCTCGGCGTGCTCCTGGCACTGTCCACGATGCGGCGGCGGCCGGCCGTGGTGGTGCTGACCTCCTACCAGGACGAGGGGCGCGCGCTGGAGGCGGTCCGCCTGGGTGCGCTCTCGTATCTGCCCAAGACCGCGTCGACCGACCGCGTCGTCGAGGCGGTCCACGCGGCCGCGGCCGGCGGCAGCGTCCTGGACCCGGGCGTGGCCGCGGAGCTGGTCCGGCGGGTCCGCGGCGCGGCCGGCGACGGGCCGCTGGAGCGGCTGTCGGCCCGCGAGCGCGAGGTGCTGGCGGAGCTGTCGCGCGGGCGCTCCAACCGGGAGATCGCCCGGACGCTGTCGCTGGGCGAGCAGACGGTGAAGTCCTACGTCTCCAGCATCCTCACCAAGCTGGACCTGCAGGACCGCACGCAGGCGGCCATCTTCGGCCTGCAGCACGGCGTGGTGCCGCTGGGCGACGCCCTCGACCAGGACCGCTTCCAGGCCGGACCGTAGGCAAACGGGCCGTTCCCGGCGAGGCGGGCCCGCTGCCCTAGTGCAGCTCCGCGTGAAACTAATCCTTGAGGGGTCAGGCTGCTTTGAGTGGGGTCGGCCGTCGTAGGTCCATCGGAAGGGCTTGGCGGTGAGGTTGTAGACCGCGACGAACTTGTTGATCTGGTCGGCGAGGTCTTGCTGGGAGGTGAACTCACCTCGGCGGAGCAGCCGGCGGTCCGCGTCGGCGATCCGCAGCGCGAGCACGGTTGCGGTCAGCGACGCCGCCAGCCGTTCCACGGTCTGCGCGGTCGAGCCGTAGAGGTACACGGGCAGGCCCTCGTCGGCCGCCCGGCGCAGTACCCGCAGGGTCAGGGTTCCTTCCTTGCCCGGTGCGGGATATCGCCAAGCCTGTACCCTTTGCCCGGCGATAAGCGCGCCGCGACGCCGCCCTGGACGGGTGGCTTTTGCGGAGGGTGGCGGGTTACGCCGTCTCGGCAAGCGACGGCCGCGTGGCCGGGGCCGGCAGCACCGTGGTGGGGCGCGGCGCCGATTTGACCGGTACCGTGAGCAGCAGCACCAGGCCGGTGATGACGTGCATGTTCGCGCCCGGCAGGTAGAGCGGGTTGGCGGGGTCCTTGAACAGCCAGAGGACCCTGGTGGCCATCAACCCGTAGATGCCGGCGCCGAGCAGCAGGTACCAGTACCGGTGGCGCCGATCGGCCCGCCGGTCGACGAGGACGAGCAGCGCCGGAATCTGCCAGACCAGGTGGTGCACCCAGCTGATCGGGCTGATCAGGCACACCGCCACACCGGTCAGCGCCAGGCCGGCCCAGGCGTCGTCGGCGGCGGCGGCGGCGGCCCGCCGCACCCGGTAGGCCCAGACCGCCAGGATGACCACGACGAGCGCGGGCCACACCGCCGCGGGCGCGTGCATCCTGGTCAATGCGCCGTCGAGGGACTGGTTTGGCACGGAGAAGATTTCGCCGACCCGGCCGGTCCGCCAGACCAGCGACGTCCAGTACGCGCGGGATGCCCCCGGGGCGATCAGCCATCCGAGGCCGACGGTCGCCAACGCCGTACCGGCGGCAATGAACCCTGCCCGATAACGCCTGGCGAGCAGCAGGTATGCGATGAACACCGCCGGGGTGAGCTTGATGCCGGCGGCGACACCGATGAGGATACCGGCGGCGGGATGCCGTCCGACCAGGTACAGCAGGTCGACCGCGACGAGCGTGAGCAGCACCAGGTTGATCTGGCCGAGACTGAGGGTGTCCCGCCAGGGTTCGGCCGCGGCGAGCAGAATCCCGCCGGCGAGCGTCGGTGCCCACCGGTGAAACCGTCGCCAGAGCAGCAGCAGCGTCCCCGACACCGACGTCATCGCGAGGGCAACGGCGGCGACCGGCCACGCCACGATCGTCATGGGCAGCATGGCGATCGCGGCGAACGGTGGATAGGTGAAGCCGAATACCCGCACGGTCTCCGGTTGGCGGTAGGCGTACAGGTCACCGCCGTGCGCCCAGGAACGGACCGCGCCGTGGTAGATCCGCAGGTCAAACTGGTGCTGCCAGCGCGCCGAGGCGGCGACGAACAGGGCGACGCAGACCGCGAGGACGGCCAGGCCGACCCATTGCCGCCCGGACACGCTCGACGCTGACGCGGATTCGTCCGCCCGGGTGTCCAACGTTCGGCTCTCCCGTCGGTATCGATGAGGCGAACCGCGGTCGACACCGCACGTGTACACATGTGGTGTCGTCCAGGAATGCGGTTCGACCGCAGCGAATGCCGGGCGGAGGCCTCGCGGCGCGATGTCGCGGTCCAGTGTTCCAAGCGGCGGGGCATCCCCGTGGCGTCTTGGCGAGACCGGGCCGGACGGACCGGGCTGATCGCCCGGCGGACTCACCCGCCGGGCGGAGTACCGACTGGGCTGCCGCCTGTGTGGCCAGAGTGTCGATCCAGTGCACCAGCAGGGCGGTCTCCGGGCCGCCGAGGACGCTCGGCCGGCCGCGCAGCAGCGCCGCGAGCTGAAGTGCTGTGTTCGGCTGGGTGACCAGGCTCAGCGCGACGCCGACGTTGGCCGACATGATCGTCTGCGCCGCCAGGCGAAGATGCCCGACACCGTCAAGACCGCCCTCGCTGACCGGGTGGAGGCACACCGGGCGGCCCGCTGGCCTCAACTGACCCGCCTGGTCGTGCGGTTCCGCGGCGACTACGCCTACCTCGACGCCGACGAGGACGGTGACATCTGGCCATTGTGCCGGCTGCGCTACACCGGCACCGCCGACCGATGGGGCTTCGCCATCCACCTGGCCAGCCGCGACGGCTACGAAGACTCGTTCCTCCCCAACGGCCAACCCGCCGGAACCCCCGAAGAGGCCATCGACTGCGCCTGCGGGCTCTACCTCGGCGACCCCACCGCCTGGTCCTGACCCCTCAAGGATTAACGCGGAGCTGCACTAGCCCTCGGGAAGGGCCAGCGCCGCGGCCACCCGCTCGCGCAGCAGGCCGCGCAGCCAGGCGTGCGCCCGGTCGGTGTCGAAGCGCTGGTGCCAGCACAGGATCACCGGCACCGGGGGCGCCGCGACCGGCAGGGGTAGCAGCCGCATCCCGTGCCGGGCCACGGCCGGCGCGGCGATCCGGGCGGGCAGCGTCACCACCGCGCCGGTCGCGGCGGCCAGGGCCAGCGCTGCGTCGGTGGCCGGCGCCGCCGCGACGGTGCGCCGCCGCAGCCCGGCGGCCTCGAGGGCGTCGTCGACCGGGTCGCGCAGCCGCCCGCGCCGCGACACGATGACGTGCTCGGCCGCCGCGTACCGCCGCGCCGGCAACGACCTCCCGCGCCACCCGGGCGGCACCGCCACGGCGAGGGCGTCGTGGCCGAGCACCTCGCCGCGGATCTCCGGCAGTGCCGGCTCGGCCGCGCCGATCTCGGCGTCGACCCGGCCGTGGCGCAGGTCGCTGGTCTCGGCGCCGGCCTCGGCAAGGAAGCGCAGCCGCACGCCCGGGGCCTGCGCCCGGACCGCGGCCAGCAGGCCGGGGCCGATCGCGGCGGTGACCGCGTCGTGGAAGCGCAGCGTGAAGGTGCGCTCCAGCGTGGCCGGGTCGGTCTCGCCGTCCGGCGACAGCAGCGCCTGCGCCTCCTGCACGAGCCGGTGCACGTCGGCACGCATCCGCAGCGCGCCGCGATCGTGGAGACCAGCCAGGTGGGCGACGAGCCCGCACCCGTCCAGGCCCGCATCGGTGCCGCGATCGGCGCGCTGATGAGCCGAGCGCTGCTGGTGCGCACGACGATCCCGACCACGTTTCCGATGCTCGCCGTCGCGGCCGGGCGCTCCGACGCCTTCTGGCAGTACGCGCCGGCCCTCACCGGCGTCGCCGCGGGCCTCCTGCTGGTCACCGAGGCCGGCGGTGTCGCCACCGACCTGGCCGGGGCGCCGTGGCGGCCGGGCGCGCCGGACCTGCTCGTCACCACGCCCGCGCTGCACGGCGCCGCCCTCGACGCCCTGGCGGGACTCTGATGGAGATCACCGTCCTGGGTGCCACCGGCGGTACCGGCCGGCAGCTCGTGCGCCAGGCGCTGGAGCGCGGCCACGTCGTCACGGCGATTGCCCGCGACCCGGCCCGCCTGGACGTGCCGGACACGCCGCGCCTCGCCCGGGTCGCGGCCGACGTCCGCGACCCGGAGGCCATCGCCCGCGCGCTGGCCGGCGCCGGCGCGATCGTCTCCGGCCTCGGCATCGCCTCCGGCGAGGCGCCGGGCGCGCTCACCGCGGGCGCCCGCGCGGCCGTCGCCGCGGCCCCCGGGCGCCTCGTGTGGCTGGGCGCCTTCGGCACCGGGACCTCGGCCCCGGCCGCCGGCGCGCCGACCCGGATCCTGTTGCGCACGTTCATGCGCGGCGAGCTGCCCGACCGTGTCGGCGCCGACGCGGCCGTGCTCGCCGCGGGCGGCACGGTGTTGCACGCCGGGCCGCTGTCCGACGGCCCGCTCGCCCCGGCCCGGCGTACGCTCACCCTCGCCGAGGTACCGCGCCGGCCGTTCCCGGCCCGGGTGAGCCGGGCCACCGTCGCCGCCGCGATGCTCGACGAGGCCGAGTCCGGCGCTCACCCCGGCATGACCCTGGTGCCGCTCGGGCGCTGACCGCCCGCGCGGGGTGCACGATGGTGGCGTGGCCGTGGACGTCCTGACCCAGATCGAGATCGGCCGGCCGCGCGACGTCGTCGCCGCATACGCCGCCGACCCGGGCAACGCCCCGCAGTGGTACGCCAACATCGCCTCGGTCGAATGGCGCACCGCGCCGCCGGTGCGCCTCGGCTCGCGGGTGACGTTCGTGGCCCGGTTTCTCGGCCGACGGCTCGTTTACACCTACGAGGTCGTCGAGTACACCGCCGGCGAGCGGCTGGTCATGCGCACCGCCGAGGGGCCGTTCCCGATGGAGACCACGTACACGTGGGCGGACCACCCCGGCGGCGGCACCCTGATGACCCTGCGCAACCGCGGCGAGCCGACCGGCCTCGGCCGTCTCGCGGGACCGCTGGTCGCGATGGCGATGCGCGCCGCGACCCGCAAGGACCTCGCCGCGCTGCGCCGCCGGCTCGAGCGGGGCTGAGCGGCCCGGCGGGGCAGTCAGCTGCCGAGCGAGGCGAAGAAGTCGCCGAAGCCGTTGGCGATGTCGAGGAGGCTGCCGCCGATGGAGCTCACCACGTTGGCCGCGGACTGCGGGCGATACGCGACGAAGAACACCAGGAACGCCAGGCCACCCCATCTGAGGATCTTCTTGACCATGGTCGCCTTTTCCTCCCCATCCGAACGCCGGACATTCAGCGTAGCCGATCTGTGACGCTCGGTGAAGCCGCCCCATGCGGTACCGCAATGACGATCGCAACACACTGAGGGGGATTCACGGCGGGTTCACTCAGGCCGCGCCGGATGCACGCATGGCGATGCGGCATCGAGGTGGTGCGTGCCGGCCCTTGTCGTGCGCCGCGGGGCCGTAGAATCGCTACCCGTGGCGTACGACGAGGTACTGGCCGATCGCCTCCGCGAGCGGCTGCAGGACCGCCCAGGCGTGGCGGAGAAGCGCATGTTCGGCGGCCTGGCGTTCCTCACCGACGGCAACATGACCGTCGGTGTCCACGGCGACGACCTGATCGTCCGCCTGAGCCCGCAGACCGGCGACGCCGCCCTGACCGGCCCCGGCACCCGTCCGTTCGACATCACCGGCCGCCCGATGCGCGGCTGGATCCTGGTCGCCGGCGACCATCTCGACGACGCGGACCTCGACCGCTGGATCGCCGAGGCCACCGCCTTCGTCGTCACCCTGCCGCCGAAGTAGCGCGATGGGGCACACACGCGCGGCGTTCTTCCTCGACTTCGACAACGTGTTCAGCGGGCTGTTCAAGCTCGACCCCGAGGTGGCCGTCCAGTTCGCCACGGAACCGGGCGCGTGGCTGCGGCGCCTCGCCACCACGCTCACCGCCGACGCCCCGCGGCGCTGGCTGATCCTGCGCTGCTACCTCAACCCGGCCGGGTGGGTCAACCACCGCGACGGCGCCGGGGAGCCGGCCCGGCTGTACTTCTCCCGGTTCCGGCCGTCGTTCGTGCGCGCCGGGTTCGAGGTCATCGACTGCCCGCGGTACAACGCGACCAAGAACGGCGCCGACATCCGCATCGTCGTGGACGCCGTCGACGCGCTCGCCGACGACACGCGCTACGAGGAGTTCGTCGTCGCGTCCGGCGACTCCGACATGACGCCGCTGCTGCAGCGGCTGCGGCGGGCTGACCGGCGCACGATGATCGTGTCGCCGTCCGACGCGGCCGAGGCGTTCACCGCGATCGCCGACCAGCTGCTCGACAGCCAGCAGCTGCTGGCGCTGGTGCAGGGCGAGCCGGTCGACCTGGACGACGACGCCGACGAGGTGGCCGCGGGGCTCGCCGACCCGGCGCGGGTCGACGAGGCGTACGCCCAGTTCCGCACCATCGTCACCGCCGACTATGAGGCGGCCGGTGCGCCGCTGAACATGGCGTCGCTGGCGCACCGGCTGCGCGGCGAGCTCGGCCCCGTGGTCGGCGCCAGCGGCTGGTTCGGCGTCGGCAGCTTCGCCCGGGCCGTGGAGACCCTGCAGCTGCCGGGGTTGCGCATGTCGCAGCACCTGCTGTGGGACGAGGGCCGGCACCCGGCCCCGGAGCCGGCCGCGCCCGGGGCGCAGCGCACCGCGCAGCCCGAGCCCGTCGAGCGCCTGGCCGACCAGCTCAGCCTGCCGCGGCTGCCGCAGGCGTGGTGGTCCTCGATCTACGAGACGCTGTCGGCGTACGCCCGCTCGCACAAGTTCAACCTGACGCAGTGCACCAGCTGGAGCCGCGACCAGCTGCGCGACGGCGGTGTGCCGGTCAGCCGCGGCGCGGTGGCCTTCGTCGTGCGGGGCACCTCGTTCGGCGGCTACCCGCTGCACCGCCAGCCCCCGCCGACCCCGGCCGAGATCGGCGCGGCGTTCGTCAACAACGTGCTGAGCCGTGCGGAGGCGGCCCAGATCCCGTTCACCGAGGACGAGGAGGCGGCGGTGCGGTCCTGGCTGAGCCCCGAGGCCTGAGCCGCACATCGCCCCGCTGTGCGATCCTCGGGTCTCAGCCGCCCTGCGCGGCTGAGGCTGTCCCTACCGCCGCCGATCGCTGATCAGGCCGGCAGGATCTCGAAGCCGGCCCGCAGCAGGTCGCCGGGCTTGGAGCTGCGCCCGACGAGCAGCTCGAAGCGGCCCGGCTCGACGACCCGGCGCCCGTCGGCGGTCACCAGCGAGCAGGCCGCCGCCGGCAGCTCGAGCTCGACCTCCAGCCGCTGCCCGGGCTCGACGGTGACCTGGCGGAACGCCTTCAGCTCGCGCTCGGCCCAGGTGACGCTGGTGACGAGGTCGCTGACGTACACCTGCACGGTCTCGATCGACGGCCGGGCGCCGGTGTTGGCCACCGTGACGCGGGCCCGGACGGTCCCGCCCGCGGGCACCCGGTCGCGCTCGACGCGCAGGTCCGAGTATTCGACCGTGGAGTACGACAGGCCCTCGCCGAAGGCGAACAGCGGCTCCTGGGTCAGGTCGGCGTAGCGGTTGCCGTGCTGGCCGCGGATCTGGTTGTAGTACACCGGCAGCTGCCCGGCGTGGCGGGCGAACGAGATCGGCAGCCGCCCGGCCGGCTCGATGAGCCCGAGCAGCAGCTCGGCGATGGCCCGGCCGCCCTGCATGCCCGGGTTGAACGCCTCGACGATCGCGGCGGCGCCGGCGGCCGACGGCGGCAGGGTCGACGGCTTGGACTGGATCAGCACGACGATCACCGGCCGGCCGGTGGCGACGAGCGCGTCGAGCAGCGCGTGCTGGCCGCCCTGCAGCTCCAGCGTGGCCGTGGACTTGCCCTCGCCGGTCAGCGCCACGTTGTCGCCGAGCACCGCCACGACGGCGTCGCTGGCCTCGGCGAGCGCGACGGCCTCGGCGATCGCGGCCGGGTCGGCGGGCGCGGGCTCGAACAGCGGCGGGCGGGGCTGACCGTCGGGGAAGTGGCTGCCGGCCGGGTCGGGCTGCAGGCTGCCGATCTGCGCCCCGGGCGCGTGGGCGACCGTCCAGCCCTGCGGGGCCAGCGCGCGCAGGCCGTCGAGCACGGTCGTGATCGTCTCCCGCGGGTGCCCGTCCGGCATCCAGTCGACCTGGCCCGACGCGCCGGCCCAGTCGCCGAGCTGGGCGTGCGGGTCGTCGGCGTTGGGGCCGACGACCGCGATGCGCCGGGCCGCACCCTGCAGCGGCAGCGTGCCGTCGTTGCGCAGCAGCACCAGCGAGCGGCGGGTGACCTGCAGGTTGAGCTCGGCGTGCGGGGCGCTGCCGATGACCGCGGCCTGGCGCTGCGGGTCGGCGGCGCGGGGGTTCTCGAACAGGCCCAGCTCGAATTTCAGGCGGAGGATGCGGCGCACGGCCGCGTCGATCTTCGCCTCGGCGAGGCGGCCCTCGGCGACGGCCCGCTGCGCGGCCTCGAAGAAGGCCGGGGTGGTCATGATCAGGTCGTTGCCGGACTCGACGGCGACGACGGCGGCCTCCACGTCGTCGGCGCAGACCTTCTGCTCCCAGACCATCCGCCCGACGTTGTCCCAGTCGGTGACGAGGGTGCCGGGGAAGCCCCACTCGTGCTTGAGCACGCCGTCGAGCAGCCAGCGGTTGGCGGTGACCGGGACGCCGTCGATCGCCTGGTAGCCGAGCATGAAGGTGGCGCAGCCGGCCTGCACCGCGCGCTCGAACGGCGGCAGGAACCAGGAGCGCAGCTTGCGCGGCGTGAGGTCGGCCTCGCTGGCGTCGCGGCCGCCCTGGGTCTCGGAGTAGCCGGCGAAGTGCTTGGCGGTGGCGAGCACCGCGGTGGTGTCGTTCAGACCCCCGCCCTGGTACCCCCGGATCATGGCGGCGCCGAGCTCCCCGATGAGGTGCGGGTCCTCGCCGAACGTCTCGTCGACGCGCCCCCAGCGCAGGTCGCGGGCGATGCACAGCACCGGCGAGAAGGTCCAGTGCAGCCCGGTCGTGGAGATCTCGGTTGCGGCCACGCGCGCGGCGCGCTCGACCAGCTCGGGGTCCCAGGTGCAGGCCATGCCGAGCTGGGTCGGGAACACGGTCGCGCCCGGCCAGAACGCGTGGCCGTGGATGCAGTCGTCGGCCATGAGCAGCGGGATGCGCAGCCGGGTGGACTCCACCATGGCCATCGCTTCGCGGATGCGGTCCGGGGAGGCGTGCAGCAGCGAGCCGGCCGTCCTGGTGAGCACCGCGTCGGCGAGGTCGAGCCGGGCATCGAGCTGCAGCATCTGGCCGACCTTCTCGGCGAGGGTCATCCGCCGGACGAGATCCTCGACGCGCTCCCTGACCGGCAGCGCCGCGTCCTGGTACGGGAGTCTCTCGGTCACAGTCGTCACGATCCGTCGTCCTCTGTCAGCCTGCTGGAAACTTTTTCTTGTAGTTTCCTGTTGATAGCGACGTTATGGGTAACCTACGCTGCTGTCAATGCGCGAAACTGTTTCGGGAGGCGGCATGGGCGACCAGCATTCGCGCGTCACGCTGGAGGACGTCGCCCTGGCCGCCGGGGTGTCGAAGGCCACCGCGTCGAAGGTGCTCAACGGGCGCCCCAACGTCGATCCGCGGACCCGCCGCAAGGTCGAGGAGACGATCACCGCGCTCGGCTACGTGCCCAGCACCGGCCCCCGCGAGGCCCAGGCCGACGCCGCCGTCGACGTCGTGTTCGACTCGATGGAGAGCATGTACTCCCTGCAGGTGCTCCACGGCATCCTGACCGCGGCCCGCGACCTCGGCGTCGAGGTCGTCGTCGACGTGCTCGACCAGGCCGGCGGGGCGGGCACGCCGCTGAGCGACGCGTGGCTGATGCGGTCCGCCGCCCGCCGCCGCCTGGGCGTCATCGTGGTGTCGCTGGCCCTCACCGCCGGCCAGGTCCGCACCGTGGAGGAGCTCGGCCTGCTGCTGGTCTCGGTTGACCTCACCGGCCCGCTCGGTGCCGGCCTGGCCAGCGTCGCCTCGACCAACTTCGCCGGCGGGACGCAGGCGACCCAGCACCTGGTGGCGCTGGGCCACCGGCGCATCGGCTTCGCCGGCCTGCCCGCGCAGATCGCGGCGTCGCGGGAGCGGCTGCACGGCTACCGCAACGCGCTCGAGCTGGCCGGCATCGAGGCCGACCCGGCCCTGGTCATGCACGGCGGCTTCTCCGCCGAGGCCGGCTGCCGGATGGCCCTGGAGCTGCTGCGCCTGCCCGACCCGCCGACCGCGATCTTCGCCGCCTGCGACGGCACCGCGTTCGGCGTGTTCGAGGCGGCCCGGCGGCTGGGCCGCCGGGTGCCCCAGGACCTGTCCATCGTCGGCTTCGACGACGTCGAGCCGGCCAAGCTGTCCTCGCCGCCACTGACGACGGTCCACCAGCCGATCGCCGACATGGGCCGGGTCGCGATGCGCACCCTGCACACCCTGGCCCGCGGCGGCGCGCCCGACTCGCTGCACATCCAGCTCGCCACCCACCTGGTGGTCCGCGAGTCGACCGCCCCGCCGCCGGCCGGCCGGGTTGCGGGGACGCCGGCGTTCAGCTGAGCAAGACCGGCGTCACCGTGCGCCCGCACCGTTTACGGGTTGTCGGCACGGTGCTGTCCGGCATTCGGGTACATCGGGTCGGTGCCGGTGTTGCCGAGGCCGAGGATGGGCGCGAGCCGGTCGAGGATGGAGCCCAGTTCCTGACGGGCGGCGTCGTCGGTGGCGTCGACCTGGGTACGCAGGCCGGAGAACTGGCGGATCGCCCACTGCGCGAGGGTGGCCAGCCTGGCCAGTTCCTCCCGATCGGCGCTGTAGGTGGGCCCCGAGGCGGCTCGATAGTCGCGCGCGGCCTGCTCGGCCGCGGCGTGTGCGGCTCGGAGGATCTCGTTGGCCTGCTGCCGGGACTGCGCCACGAGGTGCGCGGCGTTGGTCTGGGCGGCGGCGACCAGCTCGTCGACGTACTGCTGGGCCTGGACGCGCTGGGAGATGAGGGCCTCGTCCAGGCCGCGCGGAGCGTTGTCGGGCAGTTGGCCGTGGCGGCGTGCGTACAGCTCCCGCTGGAGCCGTTCGACCTCGTTCGCCAAGGTGCCGATCTGCGCGTCGCGGGCGGCGATCTCCTCGGCCACCCGCTGCAGCAGCGCGTTGACCTCCGCGGGGTCGTAGCCCTTGCGAAAGCCGATCTGGCGCAGGCGCGTGCTGCGGATCTCATGGGGCGAGAGGGGCCTGCGCCGGGGGGTGGGTTCTGCGCTCATGGTCGGGTCACCTCCTCGAAAACCCCATCCGGGGTCAGTGCAGCGCGCAGCGGCGCATAGGTTTTGTCGTCGAACTGCTCCACGTGGACATTGCCCGAGGCGTAGCCCTCATCGCGCAGCACCTGGCAGGTCCCGGCGACCATCGCCGGCGAACCGCACACGTAGATCTCGCGGTCGTGCCAGGAGCCGTTGTGCAGGGCTGCCTCGACCGCGGTGACCGGCTGGCCGCCCAGCGGATCGTCGGACAGTGCCGTGATGACCTGGACCCAGGGCAGATCGTCGGCGAGTTGGTTGAGTGCGGGCATGTCGTACAGGTCCCACCGGTTCGCAGCGCCGACCACGAGGGTGACCTTGCGGTCGTGCAGGCCGACGGCCAGCTGCTCGATGATCGCCTTCATGGGTGCGAGGCCGGTGCCACCCGCCAGCAACAACAGGTCGGGCCCGGGCGCGCTCGCCACGGTCAGGCGATTGCCGATCGGCGAGGCCAGGCGCAGCACGTCACCCTCGCGGGCCTGGTAGACCAGCGCGGAGGACAGTTGTCCGCCGGGCACGGCGCGGACATGGAACTCGATCGTCCCATCTCGGCGGGGAGCATTGGCCGGCGTCAGGTAGCGCCACACCTTCGGGCGCAGGTGCGACTCCACGGCGATGGACTGCCCGGCCCGGTAGCGAAGCTCCCCCTGCGGCCGCACGGTGAACGCGGCGATGTCGCCGGTTCGCCGTTCGTGGGAGACGATCTCGGCATTCCACCAGGCCGGCTCGAACGACTCGGCCGCGGCCGCGGCTTCGATCATCACCGTCGACACGATGCCGTACGCCTCGGTCCAGTCCGCGGCCAACTGATCGTTCCACGCGGGCCCCAGCCCGTGGGCCAAGGTGTGCAGCAGCGCCTGCCCGACAACGGGGTAGTGCTGAGGCTGGACCTCGAACCTGCGGTGGTCGCGGCCCAACTGCTGCACGAAGGCGACCAAGGCGTCGGTGTCCTCGACGTTGGACACGATGTGCCCGAGTGCGGTCAACAGCCGATCACGCTGGCCGCCCATCGAGGCGGAGAACATCGCGCGCAAGCCGGGATCGATGCTGAACAAGGTGGCGTAGAAGTAGGCAGCGGCCTGATCACCCAGCGTTGCGACCTGCGCCCAGCTTGCCTTGAGCGCGGCGGTGTCCACTACTGCGCGTCCCCGTGCGCCCCGGTCACCACCAGCGGACGGACCGAGCCCAGGATCCCGTCCGCGGCCTGCAGGATGTCCATCGGCACCTTGAAGTCGTGCATCACGGTCAGTAGGTGAAGGCTGACCCGTCGGTAGGTTTCGTCGGTGATGGCCAGATGGCCGTGCGACGTCTGCAGGTCACGGCCGGCGTACCGGTCGGGGCCGCCGAGCACCTTGGTCAGCATCAGCACCTGGTGGCGCTTGAGCGCGGCCAACCCGTCCGACTCCACCAGCGGCGTGAAGAACCCTGTGGTGGCCGGGTCGGCCAGCAGCCGTGAGTAGAACTCCTCCACGACCGCGGAAACCGCGCCGGCTCCGCCGATCGCGACGAATGCCGAGGATGGGTTCGTCTGCTGCGCCTCGTTGTCGAGTTGCCCCAGGAGGGCCGCGTCCTGCGTCATCGTCAATACCTTTCGTCGAGGGGATCTGCCCCGCAGGATCATGGATTCTGCCGAGCAGGACGGGTTTGACCGCGGAGAGCCTATAGGTCCGAGATTCGATTGGCCACCCGGGCATTCAACTGGCGACGAATAGCCGATTGCGCGGTGGCGCCGGTGTGTTGATCAAGCCGAGCGGGACCCGAGCAGACCTTCGAGCGCACCCGGCGACGGCGCTCAGCTGACGAAGACCGGCGTCACCGTGGCGGCCAGGTGTACCGCGCCGTCGCGGACGTCGAGGGGGACCGGGGCGCCGAACGCGTCGGTCCCGGCCGCGCTCGCCCCCGCCCAGGGCAGCGAGATCGCCACGGGCGGCGCGTCCTCGCCGTCGAAGGTGTCGCCGTCCGCCCACGCGATCCACAGCGGCCCGCGGCCCGGGCGCTCGACGTGGAAGCCGGCGCCGCGCCGCTCGACCGCCGTCGCGCCGGCCAGCTCGCGCGCCAGCAGGGCGAACGTCTCCGCGGCCGGGCGCCGCACGGTGAGCCCGCCCTCGGCGTCGAAGTCCAGCAGCGGCAGCCGGCCGAAGAGCAGGTCCATCATCTGGTACCGGTCGCGGTAGCCGGCGATCTCCGGCGCCAGGTTCCAGTAGGCCGTGCGGGTCACCCCGGCGTCCAGGGCCAGGACGGTGCGCATCACGAGCTGCCGGCACGCGATACGGTCCCGCTTCGCCGCCAGCGGCGCCGGGCAGTCCTCCATGAGCATCCGCAGCCGGGGCGGCAGCTCGTCCATCCCCGACGAACCTCGCGTAGTCGGCCACGTCCTTGGCCGGCGAAGGCGGCAGGAACGTCGCGGCCTGCCGGGTGGCCCATGGTGAGCTGGAGCACACGGTCAGCCACACCTCGGCCTCGCCGTCCAGCTGCCCCAGCAGCGCGTCGGCCGCGTCCCACGCGAACCGGCCGGGCTCGGGCTCGATCTGCGACCAGTACAGGTACGCCCGCACCAGCCCGGCGCCGAGCGCGCGGGCCTGCGGGACGAACTCGCCGGGCGGCCCGAAGAGGCCGTAACTGATCCCACGCACCACGCCGAGCCGGAAAGTTTCGTTCATATACTTATGTGTACCTCGTATAGTTAACGGATGACAACCGCAACGCCACCGGTGTGGGCTTTACCCGAGCCGCCCGCCCGCCAACGCCGCCTCGGCCGTGAGGAGGTCGTCGCCGCCGCGATGGAGCTCGCCGACTCCGGCGGCACGCAGGCGCTGACGATGAAGGCGGTCGCGGCGCGGCTGGGCCCCTACACGCCGATGGCCCTGTACCGGTACGTCCACCACAAGGACGGCCTGGTCGACCTCATGCTCGACGCCGCGGTCGCCCAGATCCCGCTGCCACCGTCCCCGGGCCCCGACTGGCGCGCCGACCTGCACGAGGTCGCCACCGCCACCCGCGCGATGATCAAGCGCCACGGCTGGTACGCCGAGCTGGTGCACACCAGGCCCCCCGCGGGCCCGCACACGATGCGAAGGCTCGAGCTCATGCTGCGGGTGCTCACCGGCCGCGGCGTGACGGTCGCCCGCGCGCTGACGTTCGCCGCGCTGATCGACCGCCACATCGTCGGCAGCGCCGTGCAGGAGGCGCAGGAGGCGCGCTTCGAGCCGCCGGCCGAGCCGGGCGCCTTCGCGACGGTGCACGACCTGGCCGCGGCGGACGGCACGGTGCCGCTGCTGACGAGCTGGCTGGCCGACCCCGCACCCGGCCCGCCTGACGAGCAGTTCGAGCTGGGTTTGCGGATGCTGCTGGACGGGATCGCCGCCCGCCTGCCCTGAAACCGCCCGGCCGGCCTCCGGTCCGGGCATCCTGGAAGGGTCCGCCGAAAGCGACCGAGGAGGAGCGATGCACGCAAACGTCGGAGATCGCCTGATCGTCGAGGGCGCTCACGTCGGCGACACACGCCGCGAGGGCATCATCACCCAGGTGCGGCGCGACGACCACACGCCGCCGTACACCGTACGCTGGCTCGACGGGCACGAGGGCCTGGTCTTCCCGGGCCCGGACGCCCACATCGTGCCGGCGGAGTCACCCAAGTCCCGCTGACCGCCGTCGGAGGCGAGCCGGGAGGAACCGGTCGCCCACCCGCGCCAGGTCGGGGCCGAACGGGACGCCGGGCGTGTATGCGCCCGGCGTGCCCCGGCGTCCGCCGGTGACCGGAACCGGGACCGGGCCGGGCGCGTCGGAGGAGGCATGCGATGGAGACTCGCCGCCGCCGCGGCGCTCGCCCTGCTCGCCGGCTGCGCCCGCGGAGTGGAGGGGCCGGCGGCACCGGCCGAGGTGCACGACGCCTGGACGTCCTGCCGGCAGCAGGTCGGGGACCCGTCGCCGTTCTCGCCGGCCGAGCCGCTGAAGCTGCCACGGCTGCCCCGCGACTTCGTGCCGGCGGCGGTCGTCGTGTGCTCGGTCGAGCCCCAGCAGCGCGCCGACGGCGGCGAGGACCTGGTACTCGCGGAGCGGCGCGGCACCGACGTCGGCGCGCTCACCGAAGCGCTGCGCCTGCCCGACCAGCCGATGACCGCCGTCTCGTGCACCGCCGACCTGCCGGGCGTGCCGTGGTTCGCCGTGTTCGACGCGGACGGCCGCTGGCTGCGCCCCGGTATCGCCCGCGACGTGTGCGGCAAGCTGCGCATCGAGGCGCGCGAGGCGGTCCGCACCCTGCGGCTCACCGTCGTGGCCACGACGGTGCTGCGCGAGACGGTGTCGTCGGCCGCCGCCGCGTCGGGCTGCGCGCAGGGGTGGTCCGACATGGTCTCGGTCGAGGCCGCCGAGCCCTCGCGCAACGTGGCCCCGTTCGACCCCCCGAAGAGCGAGATGCGCCTGTGCCTGTACCGCGTGCCGCCCGCCGAGCAGGGCAGCGCCAAGCCGGCCGGCGACTTCGAGCGCGGCGGCGTCCTGCCCGCGCAGCGCTGGACCGAGCTGCGCCAGGCCATGCTCGGCGCCGGAGCACCGTCCGCGTGCACGGCCCACGCGAGCCGGTTCGCGCTGCTGCGCCCCACGGACGACACCTCCGGCGAGGTGTACGTCGAGCTCGACGGCTGCCACCGCGTCCTGCTCACGCCCGGCTCGGGCGGCGCCGCGCTCCGCCAGGGCGACACGGCCCTCGCGGATCGCATCGACAAGGCCCTGTGACGACGGCGGCGCCGCCGGCCTCGCCCAGCACGGCGGGCGTGCCGGCCGGCGTCCGCGCTCGCCGGCTCAGGACCCGGACCCGCGGGCTCTGGCCGCCGGCCCGCTCGGCATCTGGATCTTCGAGCGCTGACCGGCGGGCCGCGGCTACGCGGGGTTGGCGGCGATGCGGGCCAGGCGCTGCGGGGTCGGCCAGCGCACGTCCCAGGCCCAGCCGGCCTTCTCGAACAGCCAGATGAGGCGGGCCGACACGTCGATCTGGCCGGGTAGCACGCCGTGGCGGGCGCAGGTCGGGTCGGCGTGGTGCAGGTTGTGCCACGACTCGCCCATGCTCAGGATGGCGAGCGGCCAGAAGTTCGCGGAGCGGTCGCGGGCGGCGAACGGGCGCTCGCCGATCATGTGGCACACGGAGTTCACCGACCAGGTCACGTGGTGCAGGGCGGTGACGCGGACGAGGCCGGCCCAGAAGAAGGCCGTCACCGCGCCCTGCCAGCTCCAGCTGATGAGGCCGCCGAGCAGGGCCGGTGCGGCGAGGGTGACGATCGTGAGCGGGCCGAACAGCCGGTGCACGAGGCGGATGTCGCGGTCGGCGAGCAGGTCGGGGGCGAAGCGCTCCTGGTTGGTCAGGTCGCGCTCGAGCACCCAGCCCAGGTGGGCGTGCCAGAAGCCGCGCACCAGCGCCGCCGGGGAGGTGCCGAACAGCCACGGCGAGTGCGGGTCGCCCTCCTTGTCGGAGAAGGCGTGGTGGCGGCGGTGGTCGGCGACCCAGTGCAGGATCGGGCCCTGTACCGCCATGCTGCCGACGACGGCCAGGCCGATGCGCAGCGCGCGCTTGGCCTTGAAGGCGCCATGGGTGAAGTACCGATGGAAGCCCACCGTCGCGCCGAGACACGTCACGGTGTAGAAGGCCGCGGCCAGGATGACATCCAGCCAGGCCAGCCCCCAGCCCCAGGCGATCGGGACCGCCGCGAGCAGCGCCAGGAACGGGATGATGACGAACGCGTAGACCGCGACGTGCGCCGGGATGGGGCGCTTGCGGCCAAGGAGGGGCTTCGCCGCCGTGGTCATGCGCGGACCGTATCCGCCGGTCATGGCTGGCACCCCGCGAACAGGATGCCGGCCAACGACGCTCAGATGACGTGATTGGCTGAGCCGAAGTGTCAGCCGGACGCCAGCTTGCGGCGGATCGCCGCCAGGGTGTCGCGGACCGTGTGCGGGGTGAGGAACCGCGCCTGCGCGATCTCGCGCTCGTCGGCGCCGCCCTCGGACATCGCGAGCATGCGCCGTTCGCTGGTGGTCAGCTGGACCGGTGGCTCGGCCGGCACGTCCTCGCCGCGCGCCGCGAGGACCGCGGCGACCTCGGCGCGCAGGCCCAGCGCGCCGCACTCCTCGGCCAGCTTCAGCGCCTCGCGTAAGAGGTCGGCCGAGTCGTCGACGACCCGCCCGAGGGCGAACAGCGCCCGGGTGTGCTCCAGCCGTGCCTCGGTGCCCGCGAGCATCTCGACGGCCTCGCGCAGCCGGTCCGCGTCGCCGGCGAGCTCGCCGGCCAGGCGAAGCGCGCGCCCCACCGCCCGCCGGCTGCCCCACCTGCGCATGCCGGCCAGATCGCGCTCGGCCGCCTCCAGAGCCTCCGCCGTCCGGCCGAGCCCGGCCAGCGCCATCGCGCGCAGGCTACGCTCCTCGAACCACTGCGGGTTGCCGCGGCGCTCGGCGGCCCGCAGCAGCGCCAGCGCCGCGTCGTGCCGGCCCTCCGCCATGAGCAGGTAGGCGTGCGCCTGGTCGACCAGCCGGACGCCGTCGCCGACCCGGGGCCGGTCCAGGTGCTCGTCGAGGAACGCCCGCGCGTCGGCCGGCCGCCCCTGGTCGACCAGCGCCCGGATCAGGAACGCCTCGCCGTAGGAGATGCCCAGCGCCGGCACCCCGCCCCAGGCGAGGCTCTGCTCGTTCGCCGCGGACAGGCGGTGCACCGCCTCGGGCAGGTCGCCGCGCTGCCACTCGCGCCAGCCCGACCACAGCTGCGCGGCGAGGACGGTGAACAGCGAGCCGCGGGTGTGCCCGAGCGCCAGTACGTCGTCCCAGAGGGTGCCGGTGCCAGCGTCGGTGCTCTCCAGCACCACGCCGGCGACGGCCCAGAACAGCCCCGGATCCCCGTCCAGCAGCACGCCGTCGGTCATCGCGAAGCGGGCCAGCCGGATCGCCTCCTCGCGCTCCTCGCCGCGCGCGAGCAGCTCCCACGCCCGGCACGCGGCGAGCATCCGTGCGCCCAGGCCGTCGCCGGTGATCGTCGTGGTGAAGTCGCCGGCGACGTACGCCTCGCCGCTGTACATGTACGCCGCGGTCCGTTCCAGCGCGATCATCGCCTGCCGCTCGTCGGCGAACTCCGCGGCCAGCCGGGCCACTGCCCGCCGGGCGAACGCCGGTGCGTTGCCCTCCGGCCCGGTGAAGATCAGCGTGTGGATGAGCATCCGGGAGACCTCGGCGAACGTCGCCTGGTCGGTGCGCGGGTCGTCGTATGCCTCCCGCAGGTGCGCGATCGCGGCCGGCCCGTCGCTGAGGGTCTCGACCCGGCCGAGCGCCAGCAGCACCTCGGGGCGCAGCCGCGGCTCGGGCGGCTCGGCGAGGGCCCGGCGCAGGTACGCCGCGGCGCCGTCAGGCGCGCCCCGGTGCAGCGCGGTGCCGGCCGCGGCGCGCAGCACCTCGACCACCCACGGGTCGCCGCGCTCGGGGATCAGCAGCAGGTGCGCGGCGATCTGCTCGGGGGCGGCGCCGCCGAGCACCCGGGCGGCGCGCTCGTGCTGCAACTGCCGCTCGCCCGGCGGGAGGTCCTGGTACACCGCGTCACGCACGAGCGGGTGGACGAAGCCGATGGGGTACTCGTGCCGGACCACCTCGGCCCGGGCGAGCGCGGCCACGGCCTGTGCCGCGGCGTGCTCGTCGACCTCCGCGAGCGCGGCGATCGTGGGCAGCCCCGCGCCGTCGCCGAGCACCGCGATGGCGCGGGCGACCGCGGTGCTGGCCGGAGGCATCCGCCGCAGCCGGAACAGCACCATGCTGGACACCGCCCGCGAGCCGATCGCGGTGACGGTGCCCGCGTGCGCGGCGGTCGGGCGCACCCCGCTGGCCTCCAGCGCCCGCAGCAGCTGGCGCAGCAGCAGCGGGTTGCCCGACGTGGTGCGGTGGCAGGCGGCGACGAACGCGTCCTCAGCGGCGTCGCCGAGCCCCTCGCGGACCAGGTCGGCGACCCCGGCGCGGGTCAGCGGCCCGGGACGCACCACGGCGGTGGCCGGGTCCAGCTGCAGCTCGGCGAGCAGCGCCTCATCGTCGTACTGCTCGCCGGTGCGCAGCGTGGCGACCACGAGCACGGGCAGGCCCTCGAGGCGGCGCACGAGGTAGGCTAGGAAGCGCAGCGACCCGGTGTCGCACCACTGCAGGTCGTCGACGACGATCGCCAGCGGCCGGGCCGAGGCGGCGTTGGCGGTGAGCCAGTAGAGCCCGTGCAGGGCCGCGAACGTGTGATCGCCGCGCGTCTGCGGGTCGTGCGTCAGATCGAACACGGCGGTCGCCGACGCGGCGGCACCGGACAGCAGCCGCTCCCGGGCCGCGGGGTCGGTCAACAACGTCTCGAACAGCTGCCGCGCGGCGCCGAAGCCGAACTCCTTCTCCAGCTGGCTGCCGCGCGCGGTCAGGGTGAGCGCGCCGTGCCCGTCGGCGATGCGGCGGGCCTCGGCGAGCAGCCGGCTCTTGCCGATGCCGGCCGGCCCCTCGATCAGCACGAGCCGGGCGATGCCGGCGAACGCCTCGGCGGCGGCGCCACGCAGGGCGGCGACCTCGCGCTCCCGGTCGACGAGCTGGTCCCGGGCCCGCACCGCCGGTACACCGTGAAATCCTGGCATGTCCGAAAAATCCGGCGCTCGCGCCGGATGCTTCGTGGCCTCGGCGGCCTCCAGGGTCGGGGCCTGGGCCAGCACTTCGCTTTCCAGCGCCCGCAGTGCCGGGCCCGGATCCACGCCGAGCTGCTCGGACAGGGTCTGCCGGGCCCGCCGCAGCGCGCCGAGGGCGTCGCCCTGGCGATGGGCCCGGTAGAGCGCGAGCACGAGCAGCCGCCACCGCTTCTCGCGCAGCGGCTGGTCGGCGACGAGCGCCTCGAGCTCCGGGACCAGCACCGCGCTCTCGCCCAGCGCCAGCCGCGCGGCCAGGACCTCCTCGCGGGCCACCTCGCGCAGCTCGCCCAGGCGGGCCGCCTCGGCCTGCGCCCAGGGCTCGTCGGCGTACTCCGCGTAGGCCGGGCCCTGCCACAGCCGCAGCGCGCCGGCGAGCAGGTCGCGCTGCTCGGCGTGCCGCCGCAGGCGCAACGCCCGCTGGACGGTCGTGTCGAAGCGCCACGCGTCGACCGCGTCCGGGTCGAGGGCGACCGCGTAGCCGGGCGGACGGCTGGCGATGACGTTGCCGCGGGCCCGCGCCGTGCCGCCCGGCTCGAGGCGGCGGCGCAGGTGGGAGACGTAGGCCTGCAAGGCGCCGGCGGCGCTGGCCGGCGGCCGGTCGCCCCACACGCAGTCGATCAGGCGGTCGGTGGGCACCACGTGGCCGCGGTTGAGCACGAGCACAGCGAGGACCGCGCGCTGGCGCCGGCCGCCGAGGTCGACGGGCTCGCCACGCAGGGTGGCGGTCAGGTTGCCGAGCACGCTGATCGACAGCTCCACCCGGCCTCGCTCCCTGCTCGTGGCGGCGAGCGCCGCCTGCGCAGACAAGGTACCGCGCGGGTGGCCTACAGGTAGACGTCCAAACGGCCGGTGAAGAGGCTCGAAGTCAGCCGTTCCAGCGCTGCTGGACGGCGTCGAAGTTCGTCCGGGCGTCCTCGGCCCGCCGGACCGCGGCGTCCAGCAGGCTGTCGGTGTCGTGGCGCGCGGGTCGTCCCATGTCCCCGACGTACTGACTAGGCTTGCGAGGGGCCGTCAGAGACGCCGGTCACGTTCCGGAATCGTTGCTGCGCGCTCCGGTTGACTCGTAATGTCACGGCGGCAGTCCGACGGAGAGGCATTCCCATGTCCAGCGACACGGTCCTGCAGGAATCCGACAACCGGCACGCCCCGCCGGCGACTGTGGTCATCTTCGGCGCCTCCGGCGACCTGACGCGTCGCAAGTTGATCCCCGCGATCGAGAGCCTGGCCCGGCACAACCGGCTCACGGAGCGGTTCGCGGTCGTGGGCGTGGCGCGCACCCCTATGGACGATGAGCGGTTCATCCACAACGTGCTGGGCGACCGCGGACTGTCCGGCATGCCGCAGCTGGCCGGCGCGGTGCGGTACATCGCCGGCGGCTACGACGACCCCGAGACCTACAAGAACCTCTCGACGCTGCTCGACGAGCTCGACGAGCAGCGCGGCACCGCCGGCAACCGGGTGTTCTACCTGTCCACCCCGGCCGAGGCGTTCCCGCTGGTCATCGACGGCCTCGCCGGCGCCGGGCTGAACCAGGCCCGGGACGGCTCCTTCGCCCGGCTGGTCATCGAGAAGCCGTACGGCCACGACGAGGGCAGCGCCAGGCAGCTCGACCAGACCGTGCATGCCGCCTTCGACGAGACGCAGGTCTTCCGCATCGACCACTACCTGGGCAAGGACACCGTCCAGAACGTGCTCGCGCTGCGCTTCGCCAACTCGATCTTCCAGCCGATCTGGGACCGCACCTGGGTCGACCACGTGCAGATCACCGTGGCCGAGACCCTGGGTGTGGGCACCCGCGGCAGCTTCTACGAGCACGCCGGCGCGATGCGCGACATCGTGCAGAACCACGTGCTGCAGGTGCTCGCCCTGGCCCTCATGGAGCCCCCGGCGTCGTTCTCCGCCGAGGCGGTGCGCAACGAGAAGGTGAAGCTGCTGCAGGCGATCCGCCTGCCCCGCGGCCGCGACATCGACGACATCGCGGTACGCGGGCAGTACACCCGCGGCGGCACCCGCGAGGAGCTCATGCCCGGCTACCGCGAGGAGCCCGGCGTCGACCCGCTCTCGCGCACCGAGACCTACGCGGCCCTGCGCCTCGACGTGGACAACTGGCGCTGGGCGGGCGTGCCCTTCTATGTGCGCACGGGCAAGCGGTTGCCCAGCCGCGTCACCGAGGTGGCGCTGCAGTTCCAGCGCCCGCCGCACCTGCCGATCCCCGACTCGCAGCTGACCGAGCTGCAGCCCGACGCCCTGATCCTGCGCATCCAGCCGGACGAGGGCATCGCGCTGCGCTTCGGCGCGAAGGTCCCCGGCCACTCGTTCCGCGTCCGCTCGGCGAGCATGGACTTCTCCTACGACAAGACGTTCCGCGAGGAGTCGCCGGAGGCGTACGAGCGTCTGCTGCTCGACGCGCTGATCGGCGACACGACGCTGTTCATCCGCTCCGACGAGGTCGAGCAGTGCTGGCGGATCGTCGACCCGATCATCGAGCACTGGGCCGAGGACAGTAGGCCGATCCCGACGTACGAGGCCGCCTCCTGGGGCCCGACGGACGCCAACCGCCTGATCGAGCGCAGCGGCCGCGCCTGGCGCAACACGGTGGCCTGACCCGCCTCTTCCCGCGACTTCCTTCGACGCCGCACTCGCCGCCCCGACCGGCCGGTACCGCCGATGGCTGGTACCGCCGCGGTCGGGGCGGTTGTGCATCTGCCGGCCATAGCCGTCGAGGAGGGCCGGGGCCTGTCCTCGATGAGCGGCCTGGTGGCCGACAGCTCCTATCGTCTGCTGCCGGCCTGACGGCCCGGCCTCACTTCAGGTGCCGGGCGAAGAACCGGTTCCCGTCGTCCCCCTCGAAATGCGGGACGCCGGTGTGCCCGCCCATGTTGGCGTGCAGCGTCTTCTCCTTGGAGCCGAAGGCGTCGAACAGGTCCAGGGCCAGCTGCCGGTCGTTTCCTTCGTCGTCCCACTGCAGCAGGACCTGTAGCGGAATGGTGACCTGCCGGGCCTCCTCGAACATGCTGCGGGGCACGAAACTCCCGGCGAACAGCAGGGCGGCCGAGATGCGCGGCTCGACCACCGCCAGCCGGAGGCCGATGGCGATCACCCCTCCCGAGTACCCGACCGGGCCGCCGATCCCGGGCAGCGAAAGGAGGGCGTCCAGGGCGGCCCGCCATTCCGGGACCGCCTGTTCGACCAGCGGGAGGACGAGCCGCTCGACGATCTCGTCGCCGACCGGCTCGCCGGCCTCCAGCGCCCGGCGCAGGTCGGCGCGGGCCTCCTCGGCGGCGGCGGAACGGGGCCGGTCACCGGCCCCGGGGAGCTCGATGGTGGCTGCGGCGAAGCCCTCCGCCACGCAGTGCCGGGCCCGGGCCACCAGTCGGGGATACATCCTGCGCAGTCCGCCGGGGTGGCCGACCAGGATCAGCGGCGCCGGTGCGGATGCGGATGCGGGCGTCCACAGGATGCCAGGGATCTCGCCGAGGGTGAATTCGCGTTCGAGGACGCCGTCGTCGAGGCGTTGTTCAGCAGTGAATTGCATGGTCGTGCCTTTCGGGAGTGCTCGTGAACGGCGCTCCCGGACGACCTATCGCCCGACCGTGACCCCAGAGGGGAGCACCCATGTCGAAACGTTCACGGGTACCACCTCCTCGGTTCTCGCACGGCCTCCGGAAAGCTAGCAGTGGTCGCCGTGATCCGCCAACAGGTTTTTGCGGAGTGCGGCGGGTCAGTCCCAGCGGGTGGCGTTGGCCTCGGACAGGGTGCCGGGGCGGTCCTGGACGACGCAGAACGGCAGGCCGGCCGGGTCGCGCATGACCTGCCAGTTCTCGGCGTGCTCCAGGCGGGTGGCGCCCAGCGCCTCCAGGCGGGCGACCTCCGCGTCCAGGTCGTCGGTGTGGAAGTCGAGGTGGACCCGGGCGGGGCCGTCGCCGAGCTGCTGGGTCAGCAGCAGCATGTCGTGGTTGGGCAGCTTCGCGCCGTTGAACTCCGGGTATTTCGCCACGACCGGGAGGTCGGCGCCGGCCGCGCCCGACCAGAAGGCCACCGTGGCGGCGTAGTCCGGGCGCGGCGCGTCGATGACGATCGCGTACAGCCTGCTGAAGTGAGCCACGCCCAGCAGTATGCGGCGTGGCCGCATCAGCGGAGCCGGGGGGGGGGGGGGGGGGGGGGGGGGGGGGGGGGGGGGGGGGGGGGGGGCGCCGGGGGGGCGCGGGGGGGGGGGGGGGGGGGGGGGGGGGGGGGGGC
>NZ_JBICTV010000058.1:0-26458 GCF_043197855.1 Dactylosporangium sp. NPDC048998 | reverse complement strand
CGACCAGGGCCGCCCCTGGTCCGGTCACGACGGTTACGGCGTCGGGGTTGGCGTCCGGCTCGGGTAGGTCGGTGAAGAAGTCGGCGAGGCTCGCCCGTGACAGGGGGGCGAAGTCCGGGTCGTCGTGCAGGGCGGCCGACGCGGTGAGTTCGAGGATGTCCGACCATGCTGCCAGGTGCTCGCGCATGTCGATCTGCTTGACCGTGAGGCCCCGGGCGGTCAGCGCATTGCCGGTCTCGGCGGCGACGCTGTCCCAGTCGACGGCGGCCGGCCCGTCGATGGCGAGCACAAGCCCCGGTGCGAGGCCGGCGACCGCTGATCGAAATCCGGTGCCTACGACTCCGGTGATGGGGTGACATGGTTCGGCTTCGTATCCCCGAACAGACGACATTGCGGTGCTGGCCTTTCTCGGCGTGTTGTCGGAAATGTCAAGCGATGGTCAGGCCGTTGGGGCCGCTGGTGATGGTGTAGCTGCTGCCCTTGAACGACAGTCCGGAGAGGGTTCCGTTGAGACCACGGGCGATGCCCGCGGTGCTCACGCCGCAGTCATCCCGCCGTCGATGACGAGGGCCGCTCCGTTGATGAACCGGCCGTTCGGGCCGGCGACGAAGGAAACAATGGCGGCAATCTCGTCCGGCGTTCCCATGCGCCCGTCGAGCTGCCGGGTCGCCATCGCGTCGCGGGCGGCGGCCGGATCCGGGGCGTTGGCGAGGATCTTTCCGATCCATTCGGTTTCCACGGTACCGGGGCAGATCGCCACACTGCGGATGCCATCCCGGGCGTGGTCCACGGCGATCGCCCTGGTGAGTCCGATCAGGCCGGCCTTGGAAGCGCAGTACGCGGCTCGGCGGGCGAGCCCCACCAGGCCGCCCACCGAGGCGATGTTGACAATCACTCCGCTGCCTCGATCGAGCATCAACGGCAGCGTCGCCCGTGTCGTGAGGAAGGGGCCAGTGAGGTTCACCGCCAGGACACGGCTCCAGTCCTCGTCGCTGGTTTCCAGCACGGTCGCGGCCACGCCGAAGCCGGCGACATTCACCAGTACCTCCGGGGCCCCGATGGTCACCGCGATCTCTCGGGTGACCGAACCGACCGCGAGCGGGTCGCACAAGTCCATCGCGAACTGGTGCGCCTTTCCGCCGATGCTCTGGATCTGGGCACGTGTCTCGGTCAGGCCGGCGGCGTCGAGGTCCATCATGGCGACCTCGTAGCCGTCGCGGGCCATGTGCACGGCGGTGGCGCGGCCGATGCCGGAGGCGGCTCCGGTCACCACGGCGACGGCTCGCCAAGGCCGGCCCGGCGCTGCTTCGCCCGGCCGGCCCGCCCAAGGCGTCACGAGTACGCCGTCCCGGGCAGCGAGCCGTCCATGGCGTATCCGCCGTCGACGTCGAGACAGGCGCCGGTGGTGTAGCAGGCCTCGTCGGAGGCGAGGTAGCAGATGGCCGAGGCCACCCACTCCGGCGGCGCGATCGTGCCCAGCGGAATCTTCGCCTGCAGTGATCGGACGATCTGCGGGGTGTAGATGGGCTCGCTCATCCCGGTCCTGGTGGCGCCGGGGCGCACGCAGTTCGCGGTGATGCCGTAGGGCGCGAGCTCGGAAGCCATTGTGCGGGTCATGGCCTCCAGGCCGCCCTTGGTCGCCGTGTAGGGCGCCGCGTTCGGCTCGGAGACCACGGCGTGGACCGACGAGACGTTGACGATGCGCCCCGCAGTCTGGTTGTCGACCATGATGCGGGCGACGGCCTGGCTCAGGAAAAACACGCCGGTCAGGTTCACCGCGAGCACGCGGTCCCAGTCGTCGCGGTTCACCTGCAGGAAGGGAGCGATGTGCAGGATGCCTGCGACGTTGGCCAGCACGTCGACGCGCTGGTCGTCATCGCGCAGCTGGGCCACGAGCCGCTCAGGGGTGGTGGGGTCGGCGACGTCGAGGTCGATCAGACGCAGGCGCCCGGCGCCCGGGTCCTGCCACGGGTCGGTGTGGTGCACGTCGACGGCGTAGACGGTGGCCCCCTCGGCCAGCAGGCGTGTCGCAGTAGCCCGGCCGATGCCGGAATTGGCGCCGGTGACCACGGCGACCTTGTCGCTGAATCTCATCGCGTGACCTCTCGTGCTGAGCGGAACTGGTTCGGCGGTGGCCCGGGAAGCGCGGGCGGGGCGTTGGCGCTCATACGACGGCTCCCATCCGCCACGGCACGATCTCCTCAGTGCCGAAGCCGAGCGTCTCGGACTTGCTCGGTGTACCGGAAGCCATGTCCACCAGGGCTTCGAACATGAGGGTTCCATAGCGGATCTGTTCGTCCCGCGACATCGCGGGGCCGGCGTCGAAATCCATGTCGCCGCGCATGCGCTCGAACAGCCGGGAGGTCGTGCTGATCTTGAAGCACGGCGTGGGGCGGGACCCGAACACCGAGCCGCGCCCGGTGGTGAACGCCAGCAGGTTCGCCCCGCCGGCCACCATGCCCGTCGCCGACACCGGGTCGTAGCCGGGGGTGTCCATGAAGGTCAGCCCTGCCGCGGTGACCGGTTCGGCGTAGGCGACGACGTCGTTGAGGGGACTGGTGCCGGCCTTGAGGACCGCGCCCAGCGACTTCTCCCAGATCGTTGTGATGCCGCCGGCCTTATTGCCCTTGGACGGGTTGCTATCGAGTTCTGCGTCGTTGCGCGTTGTGTACTGCTGCCACCAGACGATCAGCTCGTCGATGCGCCGGCCGACCTCGGGTGTCGCGGCTCGGTTGCGCAGCAGGTGCTCGGCCCCGTAGATCTCGGGAGTCTCGCCGAGGATGACCCGGCCGCCGGCCGCGACCAGGAGGTCGGACGCCACGCCGAGCGTCGGGTTGGCGGTCAGGCCCGAGTACGCGTCGCTACCCCCGCATTGCAGCCCCAGCACCAGTTCGGCGACCGGGATGGGCTCGCGCCGCAGGGTCGCGACGCCGGCGACCAGCTCCGCGACACGGTCGAGTGCGGCGTTGACGGTGGCGGCCGTCCCGCCCAGTTCCTGGATGCCCAGCGTGTCGGCGGGGACGTGCCCGCCGAAGACGTTCTCGGGCTGGTTGACCTCGCAGCCGAGGCTGATGGTCAGCACCGCGGCGATGTTCGCGTGCCCGGCGTACCCGCGCAGCGTGCGCCGCAGGATGTCGTCGCCGGCGGTACCCTCGGCCATGCCGCAGCCTAGGTCGTGCGTCAGCGCGATCACGCCGTCCAGTCCGGGGACACCGGCATGCGTGAGGTTGGCGGTCTGCGCGACCATGCGGGCCACTGTCGCCGAGCAGTTGACGGTCGGCAGCACGGCGATGTAGTTGCGTGTCGCCGCCCGACCGTCGGGGCGGCGGTAGCCCAGGAAATGGTCCCGTGTCGGCGCGGCCGGCGGGCTCCATGCCGGCGATGCGCTATGGACGGGCGCGCCGCTCGCGGTGTGCTGGCCGACTCCGAGGTTGTGCAGGTGTACATGGGCACCCGGCGGGATGTCCTGCCGAGCTATGCCGATCACCTCGCCGTATTTGTGCACCGGTGCGCCCGCGGCGACGGCGCGGACGGCAACCTTGTGGCTGGCCGGGATGTCGTCGATCGCGGTGACCACGCCGACGGCGGTTCGGACGGGTTTTCCTTGGCTGACATCGCTGACGACCAGCCCGACGTCGTCCACCCCCGGCATCGGTACCAGCGGCTCAACGACGTCGGTTGGCATGGCTGCCGTCATGGAAGCTCCAGCCGGACCGTCGAGACTGGGCTATCGCCGCGCCGCCAATGCACAAAAATGCCGAACTGGTCGTCTTGAAGTCGACCGAGCCCGGATGCGGCGATTTGAAGCGGGAGTTTCATGCGACCGACCATAAATCGTCGGTCTTCGCCCGGCGAAGCGTGACTAACAGAACGGCATCATCCGTATTTCGCGGTGCAGCGCACGCCGTTGGGTTTGTTCGTTTCCAGTCCTAACAAACTAGGGGCGGCGCCCCGAGCGCGACAGCTGGCCGGCCGCTAGCTGGCCGAGCAGGTGCCCCGCCGACGGACCGGCGTCCTGTGCCGGTCCGGTCCGGTCTGCAACTATCCGCGATCCGGATGACACAGATTCGGAACGCGTGCGGTGCAGATCGTTGACTCGCCCGGCATTGCACTCGTAACGTTTGCCGCCATCGCCGGTTGCTTTTCCGCACTCGTCAGCCAGGTACCGTGCTAGGTCCGCGGTTCGCGGCCTCCGGTGCTCCATCTTGGAAGGACCCCACCGTTGTCGAATCAACCGCTCCAAGCTTCGGCTGCCGGTCTGAGCCGCTACCAAGACGATCGCTTCGGAATGTTCATTCACTGGGGCTTGTACTCGATCGTGGGTGCCCACGAATGGTCGATGTTCCACGACCGTTACTCGATCGACGAATACGAAGGACTGATGAAGCAGTTCCGCGGTGAGCAGTTCGACGCGGATGCATGGGTGAGGGTGGCCGCCGACTCCGGGCAGCGGTTCATCACGATCACCTCACGTCACCATGACGGATTCTCGATGTATGACACTGCACTGACCGACTACAAGGTAACGAACACGCCATTCGGCCGCGATCCTATGGCCGAGTTGCGCGAAGCATGCGATCGCCACGGTGTCCGACTCGGGTTCTACGTCTCGCTCCTCGACTGGCACCACCCCGCCTACCGCGCGGCGCTGCGCGAGCGGAGCGGGCTTGCGTGGCAAGACTACGTCGGTTTCCTCCATGGCCAGGTCGAGGAACTGTCCACCCGGTACGGCGATATAGCCGAGTACTGGATCGACGGGTACTGGCCGGCGGAATGGGCGACGCACCGCTTCAAGAACTGGTTTGGACCGAGCGGCGACTTCGACTTCCCAGGCATGTACGAGATGATCCACCGACTGCAGCCCGACGCTGTGATCATGCACAACCACCACTCGGCACCCGCTGCGGGCGAGGACGTGCAGGGATTCGAGGGCGACCTGCCAGGGCAGAACAGCAACGTCATCAACGTTACGGCGCCGGTCCTTACGGCACGGGAGACCTGCCAGACGGTTTCGAAGATCGCCTATGGCTTCCACAAAGATGATCACCATTACCGCGACGTGCGCGAGCTCCTCACCATGCTGGTGCGGGGAGCCGGGCTCGGCGCCAACTTTCTGCTCAACGTCGGGCCGACACCCCAGGGCACGTTCCCTCGCCCAGCCGTGCAGAACCTACATCAGATAGGGGAGTGGTTGCGCCGCAACGGCGAGGGCATCTACGGCACCCGCGCCGGCACACTGCAAGTGGCGGACGTGGACGGCAGGGAGCAGTTGCGCGACGCATTCGCCACCACCGTCAGCACCGATGGCCACACTCACTACGTCCACCTCCTCAACGGCGACGCTCCGACGTCGTTCTTCGTCGACCTGCCGGATGGCCAGCACGCGAAGACGATCGACACCGTGCTGCTGACCGACGGCGAGCCGGTGAACAGCGAAATTCGCGGCGACGGCGACACCGTCCGGATCACCGTGCCTGCGGAACGCCGGGAAGCCCTCGTCACCACGGTTCGCCTGCGCGTCGCCTAGCACGACGACGACCAACCCCACAGCCGAGACCTCGACCGGCAGGCCACAAAGTCGGTCGTCGTTCGCGGCCAACACCCCGCAGGCAAGGACACAGTCGTGGGCAAGCGTGCGACCGGCTTGATCAATATGAGCCGCAGGGGATTTCTCAGGGCCACAAAACCCCTGCGCCAAAGATTCTGACGCGCGACAGTCGGCATCACCTAACCAGAAAACGGACAAAACGTGACTTTGGCGAAATCCTGGAAGGATTTTGTGTGATGGATGATTCGAGTTTTCGTGCCCCTATGTCCCGGCGCGCCGTCCTCGGTGGGGGTGTAGCCGCTGCGGCGGCCATGGCCCTCGCCGCATGTTCAAGTGGAGGTGGCGCCTCCAGTAAGAGCGGCGCGCCGATCAAGTTCTGGAACATGCAGTGGGGAGGCCAGCCGTTTACGGATGCGGCTAAGTCGATCACTTCGAGTTACAAGCCGGCGGCCGGACTCGGAGGCGTGAACTACCAGTCGGTTCCGTGGACCAACTGGTATCAGACGTTCATGTCCGCGGCGGCGTCCAAGACCACCCCTGCGGTGAGTGACGGCGCAGCGTTCCTTCCCTACCTCTTCCTTGAGCAGGGAATCGGTGCACCAGCCGACGATCTGGTGGATCTGCTCAACAAGCGCGGCGAGAATGACTTCCTGCCCGGTGTCCTCGAGGGTATGAAGACCAAGAATGGCTATGCGGCTGTTCCGTGGGCGATGGACCTCCGTGTGCTCTGGTATCGGAAGTCGATTCTTGAGAAGGCCGGGGCTGAGGTTCCCACTGACTGGGACAGCTTCATCGCTGCGGGCACTGCTCTGAAGAAGATCGGCGCCGTCGGCCTGGGCATGGCTGCCAGCGCAGCAGCGACGGACGCGCACGTAGTGTTCGCGCTGATGTTCAACAACGGCGGAGGGTTCTTCGCCGAGGACGGAACCCCGGACTGCGTCACTGACCGGAACATCGAAACGCTCGACTTCATGAACGAACTCGTCCGCAAGGGAATCATCGACCCGCGCGCTGCCAGCTACACGCCGGACAATCTCGCAGCGGACTGGCAGTCGGGGCACGTCGCGATGGGCTGGGACCAGGTAAGCATGAACAGCCGGCTGACGGGAGACGCTGCCACCGATGCCGTGGTTGCGAGCCCGATCGCGGGACCGCATGGCGACAAGGCAACCGCGTACTGGGTAAACCCGATCTGGATGTTCAAGACGACACCATCGCAGAAGTCGTCCGAGGAGTTCACGGCCTACTATCTGTCGCAGATTCACAAGTATTGGGAGATGGGTCTCGTCGGAGACCTGCCCGTGAAGAAGAGCATCATCGACCTCCCGATCGTCCAAAACAATGCAAACCTGGTGAAGTCGGTCAAGGAGTGGCAGCCGATCGGCAAGACGATCGCGGCAAAGGCTTCCGTGCCGTTCGGCGGCCTCGTGGCAGTGGACGGCGGCTCAGCGACGACAACGTTTGTCGGCCAGATTGTTCAGGGAACCACGCCGTCGAACAAGATGCTCAAAGACCTCCAGGCTGGTCTCGAAAAGGAACTGGCCAAGGCCAAGGCCAAGGGGTAGCAACGTGACTGCCATTGAGACTTCGTCGCGAGAAGACCTAACCGCAATACGGTCAGGTAGACCAGGCATGAAAACAGGGACCCGGCGACGAATTACGCTCGTTGGATTCGCTGCGCCAGCCTTGGTATTGATGTTGATCGTCAACGCCTACCCCGTGATCTTTGCGGCCTCGCAGTCGTTGCACGGTGGCAGCTTAGTTGAAACCGGCCCATTTGTCGGTCTCCAGAACTTCAGTCAGGTCCTAAGTGACCCGGCATTTTGGGCGGCAGCTCGCTTCACGCTCGTCTTCGCGGTGTGCGGCGTGTTCGGTAGCTGGGTGGTCGGATATGGCCTTGCGCTATTGCTTCGACCAAAGTTCCCAGGTCGCAGTCTCTTCCGCGTCCTACTGCTTCTTCCATGGATCGTCCCAATCGTGGTCACATCGATGAGTTGGAATTGGCTCACAACGGGACAGGACAGTCTGCTGCCGACAATCGCTCGTGAGCTCGGGTTCGGTGAGGTGCTATTTCTCGCCGACCCCGTGCTTGCGGCGGTCACGGTTTGTCTTTTCAAGATCTGGGTCAGCTATCCATTCACAATGATGATGGCCACCTCTGCGCTGGAAGGGGTGGACGAAACGGTGTATGAGGCAGCAGCAATCGATGGAGCGACGCGATGGAATCGACTGCGCTACATGACGCTGCCATTGACTGCGAGGTCCACGTACATTACGTGGGTGCTGATGGCAATGTTCACCATCAACGACTTTCCAACCATCTACCTGCTGACGGGTGGGGGACCAGTGAACGCAACCACTTCACTCATCGTCCTCGCATATCAATCCGTGTTCCGGGACTTCCAGCCTGGCTACGGGGTGGCTGTCGCGTTCATTGCCACTGCGGTGCTCGTCGTGGTTTCGCTGGTGTTGTTCCGCAAGATCCGAGGTTCACGCGTTGAGTAGTCAGATTCAGGAGGCGCCCCGCAAGCGCCGAGACGTTCTCGTGGGCATTCGCAGGACGCTAGTTCTCACTCTCATCACGGCCACCATGCTGTCGCCGATATTTGTGGTCTTGGTACTCTCGTTTCGAGCCCCGCTCGGAAGCGGAATCTCCGGGCCAACCCTCGCCAGCTGGAGCCGTGTCCTAACCCAGACTCAGATCGGCCTTTGGATGGTCAACAGTCTTTGGGTGGCCCTGCTTTCAACACTGATTGTGATCGTTGTCGCCGCGCCTGCTGGCTACGTCCTATCGCGCGGCCGAGGGCGGACCACGGCAAGCTTCTCGCTTTCCATATTCGTTATCCAGAGCCTGCCTGTTGTGATCTTCGTGATCCCGCTCTTCATCCTCTTCAGCGGCGTAGGCCTGGTCGATAACCTGTTCGGGATCACTATTATCTATGTTGCGCAAGCGATCGCTGTTGGGTGCTGGATGCTGACGGCGTATTTCGACACGATCCCGGTTAGCCTCGAGGAGGCTGCTTGGATTGACGGCGCTTCGGTAATCGGCAGCTTCTTTAGAGTGGTCCTCAGAAATTCTCTGCCTGGGGTTCTGTCGACCGCGATCTTCGCCTTCATGCTGGTTTGGAATGACTACCTCATCGCTCTCGTCTTTATCCGGTCCAACACCAACTACACCCTTCCGATCGGCGTACAGACGTTCTTCCAACAGATCCAGGTCGATTGGGGACCGGTCATGGCGTTGGCCGTGATCATGCTGCTTCCGCCGGTAATCGTCTTCGCGGTCTTCAACCGTTATTTCAGTGTGGGCGGGATCGGGGGTGCACTCGCCGGCCGCTGAGTGGCGCCTTAGCGGCCGGGTCAGCTGTCTCGTATCTCGCGGTCAGTTCGGGGATGGTCGCCTCCTCGGTCTCTGCAATCAGCATGGCGATGCGGCGCCTACTGAGGGAGCGGCAGTCGGCGCCCTCCCCATTCGGGTAGGTGGTCTCCGCGAGTGTGGTCCGGAACACCCGCGACGCCCTCATCGAGATTGGCACAGATCCGTGACACCCCGGACTTGCTGATGCCGGTGTGAGCGCTGAGCGCCTTCACGAGATCTTCGAAGCGGATTTCGACTATTCGCAAGTCGTGGTTTGACCGCTCCGCTCTCCCGTGAGCGAATGGGCTTGCACGAGTTAGGAGATTTGTATGACGGTTGAGAGTGTGCTCGGTAGTGCGAGAGGAGTTCTCTCGCCTGAGACCGGCGACATCGACAGGGGCAATGACGGCGCCGTGATTGTTTCGATCGAAACCTACGCTCTCGCTGTCCCCCTCGCCAGGCCGATCGCTGATGCAACGGCGGCGATGTCTCATTGGACGGTGCCGGTCGTCGAGATCCGGACGGCGGATGGTCGGGTAGGTACTGGCATATCGGGCGTCCATTGCGCTCCCGAGCTGCTGGCGGATGTGATCGGCAAGTATTACGGCCCGTCGCTCCTGGGCGCGTCCTCCGAAGACATTCATGGGACATGGAAGCGGCTCTATTGGCTTCCGACGCACTGGATGGGTCGCGCTGGTGTGATGCATATGGCGTTGGCCATGGTCGACATCGCGCTCTGGGACCTCGCCGCTCAGCGCGCGGAGACGCCGCTGTGGCGGTTGCTCGGCGGTATCGCATCCGATATCGAGGCCTATAACACCGATGGTGGATGGCTGAACCTCAGCGAATCGGACCTTGCGAGAGATCTACTCTCACTCGTCGACGACGGATGGCGACGGGTGAAGATCAAGGTGGGTAAGAGCGACTGGAACGAAGACGCCGATCGCGTACGGGCCGTTCGTCGAGCCATCGGGGATAAGGTGACGCTGATGTGCGATGCCAATCAGCGGTGGGACCTCGCGACGGCGAGTCGGATCATGCCGATCCTCGAGGAGGCTCGCATGGATTGGGTGGAAGAACCCCTCCACGCGGACGACCTCACAGGCCACGCACGCCTGCAGAGGTCGACGATCCTAGACATCGCGGCCGGCGAGAGCATCTACTCATATCAGCAATTCACCAGCTTCATTGAGGCGGATGCCTTCAGAGTCGTTCAGGTCGACGCGACCCGAGTAGGTGGGGTCACCGAATGGCTTCAGGTCGCGGCACATGCAGCGGCAAGAGGGCTTCGCGTCGCCCCCCACGCGGGCGACATGATGCAGGTCCATCAGCACCTGGTAGGAACCGTGCTGTCGGAAGTCTCGCCCTTGATCGAGTACATCCCATGGACTCGGGATGCGTTCGTCGAGCGAAGCATCGTGAGCGAAGGGTACCTGAAACGTCCTCAGCTTCCAGGTGCGTCGACTGCGATCGATCCCGTCGCGCGGTCCCGGTGGCAGATACGCGGAGTGGGTGGCATCTTCACCTCGTGAGCACCTTTCGATTCGAAACATGAACCGTTCAGTCACAGCCGCACTCGAAGCGGAGCTCGCACGCACACCGACGTACTTCGGGCCGGCGACGCAATACTGCCTTGCCCTCGATCCGCTTGCCGACGGCGTCGACGGAATCATGACGGGCCGCTGAGATGTCTCGCACGTCGGATACTTCTCCCTGCGCCGAACGACGAACTGCTCGCCGTGCTACGAGCCGCGACCGACAGTGTTCAAGCACGTGCCACGGACCGGCTGGCGTCCGCACACGACGCCTCGCATTACCTCCTCACTCCGCAGGCTGTGGTAGCGCCAGCCGGGATTGAAGAAGTCGCCGCAGTGCTCGCCGCGACCCGTCGCCTCGGCATGCCGGTAACTTTCCGGTCCGGCGGCACTAGCTAGTAGAAGTGCAGTCTGTTTCGTCGCAAAGGAGAAGTCGTGGCCATCGCGCCCTGGTTTGAAGAAGCCGCGCTCGGACTCTTCGTCCACTGGGATCACACGAGCCAGCAAGGGATTGAGATCTCGTGGCCCCTGGTGGATAGATCGATCATTCCCGGGCGCGAGCACGCCGAAGCGCAGATTACCGCAGCCCAGTACCACGCCACTGCGGCAACCTTCAACCCGCAAAGATGGGATGCTTCGCAACTTGCGAGATTGGCGCGCAATTCCGGCGTTCGGTATCTCATCTTTACGGCACGGCACCACGCCGGCTACTCGATGTTCCACACGAAACAGAGCGAGTACTCGATCGAACATTCGCCGTATCAAGCCGACATCACGCGAGAGATCTTTGACGCTCTGCGCAAAGAGGGTGTCCGGGTCGGGCTCTACTATTCGCTTTCGGATTGGCATCACCCCGACTACCCGTCATTCACGGATGAGGATCGCCCGTACTCGATCCATAACAATCGTCGGTCTGCGCCCGAAGCGTGGGCGAGGTACATCGATTACGTGAAAGCTCAGCTTCGCGAGCTACTGACTGGCTATGGCCAAATTGACCTCATCTGGTTCGACGGCGAATGGGAGCGAACCGAAGAGGAATGGCGCCCGAAGGAGATTCGGGATCTCGTCAAGTCACTCCAGCCAAACGTGGTGATCAACGACCGTCTTCTCGGCCAAGGGGATTACGCAACTCCCGAGCAGGGAATGCCGGCCACGCCGCCCGATTCGCCCTGGGAGATGTGCTTGAGTATTGGTGAAAGCTGGGCCTGGCGTCCAGACGACACGGATTTCAAGCCACCGCGTCAGCTTGCAGAGTACCTCGCTGAAACGGTAAGTCGGGGCGGAAACTTGCTGCTCGGGCTTGCAATCAAGGATGACGGTACGTTCCCTGCCGGTGAGGTATCGAGAGTCAAGTCACTTGGGGCATGGCTGGCAACGCATGGCGAAAGTATTTACGGTACGCGGCCAGCTTCCAAGGATATCCAGTTCCACGGGCCGATCACGACGAGGCAGAACTGGATTTATCTGCATCTCGTCATGATTCCGATTGGCAAGGCGGTAGTGAGAGGTCTCCCGGTTCGCAGGATCGCTGACGTCAAGCTGCTCGGAACAGAGGACTCTCTCAAATATACGGTCAACCTCGAAATCCATGAGTCGGACGAGAACGACGTCGACGTGACCGGCGAGCTATTCATCGACTTTCCGGGGCCGACCGGAGCGCTGATCGACGTCATCGCCATCGAGCTTCTCAAGGACGCAAACTGATGCATCCTTCGGCCATTCCTGACCTGGCTCGGACGAAAGCGGTTGGAGGTCGGACCTCATGAACGTCCCATTGATCATCCCACGGCCGGCCGGAGTTCGACCTGCTCGTCTAGACGACGCGGCTCCCGGCAGCACAGCTCGAGCGGCCGCGGCGCAACGTTCCGATGTTGCCGCGGACGCTCGAACGAGCTCGAATTTGACTGTCCGGATTGAGGAGGCACCGTGAAACGCATCGATGCTCACCAGCACTTCTGGGACCCCGCCAGGTACACCTATCCCTGGATGGCGGGCGACGCCATGGATCCCGTGCGCCGCCCGTTCGGTCCGGATGATCTCCTGCCCAGTCTGCGTGCCGCGCGCATCGACGCGACGATCCTCGTTCAGACGCTGTCCAGTCTCGCCGAGACCCGCGAGTTTCTGCAGCTGGCGGCGGATACGGACGCTGTGCGCGGGGTGGTGGGCTGGGTTGACCTGACTTCCCCGTCCGTCGGCGACGATCTCGACGAGCTGCTCGACGGACCGTCCGGCCGCTGGCTGGTCGGCGTACGCCATCAGGTCCACGACGACCCGGACCCGGACTGGCTGCGGCGCGACGATGTCCGGCGCGGCCTGGCCGCCGTGCAGCGCCGGGGTCTCACGTACGACCTGCTGATCCGGGCCCGGGAGATTCCGGCGGCGACCGACGCGGTCAGACGCTTCCCGGAGCTGCGGTACGTGCTTGATCACATCGCGAAGCCGCGCATCGCGGCGGGCCGGGACGACCCCTGGATGCTGGGCATGCCGGCGCTCGCCGCCGAGCCGAACGTGTCGGTCAAGCTGTCCGGCATGGTCACCGAGGCCGACTGGGCGTCGTGGACGCCCGACGACCTGCGCCCGTTCGTCGGGCGGGTCGTGGAATGGTTCACGCCGCAACGCCTCCTGTTCGGCTCGGACTGGCCCGTCTGCCTGCTCGCCGGCTCATACGAGGACGTGCTGGCGGGCCTCACCGCCGCCCTGCCCGCGATGAACCCGAGCGAGCTCGAGCAGGTCTTCGGCGGCAACGCGGAACGCGCCTACGGCATCGGCGACGACCAGAGATAGCGGTCTGGTGACGCCGTCAGGAGACGCGCCGCGCGCCGGACTGGGTGGCTACCCGGCCCGGCGTGGGCCCCTCCTCGACGACGCCGCGCGCGTCGCCGCAGGCGTGCAGCATGCGGCCGGAGTCCGCGACGAAGCCGACGTGGTGGATGCGGTGGCCGGGGCGGGCGAAGAAGTAGAGGTCGCCGGGGCGTTCCCGGCCCGGTGGCAGCGGCTCGGTCGCCTCGGCCTGCTCGTGCGCGTCGCGGGGCAGGCGCACCCCGAGGCGGCGCCAGGCCAGGTGTACCAGGCCGGAGCAGTCGATCCCGGCCGGCGTCAGGCCGCCCCAAACGTACGGCACGCCGAGCAGCCGGCGCGCCACCTCCAGGGCCTGCTCGCCGGACGGCGGGCCGGCAGGGACGGGCCGGACGTCCGCGTCCGGCACCCAGAACGGGTCGGGATGGCCCGCCACCCGCACCGGCAGCCAGCCGCCCACTGGCGGGCCGGCCGGGGCGAGCCGCGTGCCGAGCGTGACGCCGGGCACCACGACCGCACCGCCGGGCGCGGCGCGCAGACCGGTCGCCAGGGCGTCCACAACGGACGAGGGACCGTCGTCCATTGTGGACGCGTCGGTGAGCTGGCCGGTCGGCAGCCAGCCGGGGTAGCCGCGCGGGTCGAGCGAGGGCGCCGGCTGGCCGGTCGCGACCACGCGCGCCCAGTCGCCGCGCACCTCGTCGACGACGACCGGGTCGCCCAGCAGCAGCTGCGTGACGACGGTGTCGGCCGTCCGCGCGTCCGGGTCCGACCACACGGTCGCCACCGCGACCCGGACCACCTTCACGAGGCTCATGCCGTCACCTCCGCTTCGCTCCGGCAGCGGCACGAGCTGCACCTGCGTCTCCGATGAGCGGCCACTTCGCTTCGCTCCGTACCGCTCATTGGGCCAGCCCCACGCCGAGGCCGGGCGCGTCGGGCAGCAGCACCTCGGCGCCCTCGTAACGGATCCCGCCGGTCACCGGCGAGGACGCCAGCCACCAGGCGGCGTCGAGGTCGGAGACGACCGTCGTGCCGTACGCGGACACGAGGCTGGCCGCGGCGCCCACGCCGACCTGGGTCTCCATCATGGAGCCGACCATCGTGCCGACGTCGTGCGCGGCGGCCAGGTCGAGCAGGGTGCGGGCCGGGCCGATCCCGCCGCACTTGGCCAGCTTGACGTTGACCATGTCGGCGGCCCGCCGCCGGATGACCTCGACCAGCTCGCGTATGCCGAACACGGCCTCGTCGGCGAGGATCGGCACGTCGACCCGGTCGCTGACCCAGGCCAGCCCGTCGAGGTCGTGCCTCGGCACCGGCTGCTCGACCAGCTCGACGTCGAGGCCCGCGTCCTGCATGCCGCGGATCGCGCGCACCGCCTCACGCGGCGTCCAGCCCTGGTTGGCGTCCAGCCGGATCCGCACGTCCGGGCCTACCTCGGCCCGGATCCGCCCGACGCGCCGCACGTCGGCGGCGGCCGCGTCGCGCTCGCCGTCCCCGGCCTTGCCGACCTTGACCTTGAGCACCCGGAAGCCCTCGCAGACCCGGTCGCGCGCCGCCGCGCCCAGCGTGTCGGCGTCGCCGGCGGGCAGCGTGACGTCGGTCGGCACGCGCAGCCGGGTGCCGCCGAGCAGCCGCACGAGCGGTACGCCGAGGCGGCGCGCGGCGAGGTCGTGCAGCGCGACGTCGACGGCGGCCCGCGCCGCGGTATTGCCGGCCACGGCGGCGTGCACGGCACGAGCGCCGCCCGCGACGTCGTCGGCGTCCCGCCCGGCCAGCAGCGGGCCGAGGATCTGCTCGACGCACGCCCGCGCGCCGGCGACGGAGTCGCCGGTGACCTTCCAGACCTGCGGCGCCTCACCGAAACCGGAGTGGCCGTCGGCGTCGACGACCTCGACGAGCAGGCTCTCCACGGTGGTGGCGGTGCGCAGCGCGGTGACGAACGGCGTGTGCAGCGGCACGCTGACCGCGTGCGCGCGGACCTCGGCGATCGTCATCGGTTTCGCTCCGCCCAGGCGGCGGCCGAAACGTCCGCGATGAGCCGGCACGCGCTGTCGTCGTAGTCGCCGGGCGGGACGCCGCGGGCGGTCGTGCAGACGGCCACCACGTACGGCGGGGCGTCGTGCGGGTAGACGAGGCCGGCGCTGTGCCGTACCCCCGTCATCCAGCCGTTCTTGTGCGCGATCCGCACCCCGTCGGGCAGGCCGGCGGCGAGGTCCTGGCGCCACTCCTGGGCGGCGAGCAGGTCGATCATCTCGGCGCAGGCGCCGGGGCCCGCGACCGTGCCGCGGTGCAGGGCGCTCAGCAGCGCGGCGAGGTCGGCCGCGGTGACCACGTTGTCGCGCCCGGCGTTGCGCGCCGCGTAGTCCTCGATGCCGCGGGCCGTCACGCTGTGCGTCGCGCCAGCCAGCCGCCACACCTCGGCGACGGCCGGCAGCCCGACCAGGGTCAGCAGCAGGTTGGTGGCGAGGTTGCCGGAGCGCACGATCATCCGGCGGGCCAGCCAGCGGGCCGGCGCCGTGCCGCCGAGGTGCCGCCAGACCTCGTCCTCGTCGTCGTAGTCGCGGTCGTTCGCGAAGCGCGAGCCGTCGCCGAGCGCGGAGTCGAACTCGTCGACGACCGGCACCGGCGCGTCGAGGTCGAGCGCGCCGGCCTCGGCCGCGCGGTAGAGCGCCGCGAGCACGGCCACCTTCATCGTGCTCGCGGCGCCGTGCGGGCGCTCCGGCTCGCGGGTGTACCACGGCGGCTCACCGGGGCGGCCGATCCACACGGACACGGCGCTCGACGCCGCGTCGAGCGCGGCGTCGAGCGGTTCCCACTGCGTCATCGGATTCCTTCCGTGGAGACCCCCGCCTTCAGGCGGGGGAGGAAACGGAACCCCTGCGGAGCAGGACAGAGATAGCTGATTCGCCGCCAGGGCGGATCGGCGTCCACCGGCGTGTCACCGCAAGGTTCACAAATAGAACGGCCAAGATGTGTGGCGTGTCCAGGACGGTGAAGCGGGCGTTCAAGTACCGCTGCTACCCGACCGGCGCGCAGGCCGCTGAGCTGGCGCGGACGTTCGGGTGTGTCCGGAAGGTCTACAACCTGGCATTGGCCGCCCGTACCGAGGCGTGGACGTTGCGGCGGGAGCGGGTCAACTACAACGCCACGTCGGCGATGCTGACCGCGTGGAAGAGGACCGAGGAACTGGCGTTCCTCAACGATGTCTCCTCCGTGCCGTTGCAGCAAGCCCTGCGGCACCTGCAGTCCGGGTTTGCGAACTTTTTCGCCGGCCGGGCCCGGTACCCGAGCTTCAAGTCGAAGAAGAAGTCCCGGCGGTCGGCGGAGTACACCACCAGCGCGTTCCGGTTCCGTGGCGGCAGGCTCATCTTGGCGAAGATGGCCGGGCCGCTGGACATCGTGTGGTCCCGGCCGCTGCCGGAGGGTGCGTCGCCGTCGACGGTGACCGTGTCGCAGGACGCGGCCGGGCGCTGGTTCGTGTCCCTGCTCTGCGACGACGTGATCCCCGACGCCCCGGCAGTGGACACCGCTGTCGGGGTCGATGCCGGGCTGGACAGTCTGCTCACCCTGTCCACCGGGGAGAAGATTCCCAACCCGCGGCACGAGCGCGCCGACCGGGCACGGCTGGCCCGCGCGCAACGGAACCTGGCCCGCAAGGAGAAGGACTCCAGCAACCGGGCGAAGGCCCGGGTCAGGGTCGCCCGCGTCCATGCCCGGATCGCCGACCGGCGCCGCGACCACCTGCACAAGCTGAGCACTCGGCTCGTTCGTGAAAATCAAACGATCGTGATCGAGGACCTGACCGTCCGCAACATGGTCCGCAACCACACCCTGGCCCGCGCCATCTCGGACGCGGCGTGGCGGCAGTTCCGGACCATGCTGGAGTACAAGGCCACCTGGTACGGCCGTGAGGTGATCGCGGTCGACCGCTGGTACCCGTCCTCCAAACTGTGCTCGGCCTGCGGCGCGCTGGCCGAACAGATGCCGCTCACCGTTCGGAAGTGGACGTGCCGGTGCGGCACCGTCCACGACCGTGACGTGAACGCGGCACGCAACATTTTGGCCGCCGGGCTGGCGGTGTCTGCCTGTGGAGCTGGTGTAAGACCTCAACGGGAATCCTCCCGGACGGGGCAATCGGCGGTGAAGCAGGAAACCCCTGGGGTGACCCAGGGAATCCCCTCCCCTTTAGGGAGGGGAGGATGTCAAGCGGTCCTCTGTCCGGTCAGTGCTTGACGTACGCGTTGACGAACGCCGGACTGCCGAAGATGCTGTCGACGAACACGCCGTCCACCTTCGAGCCTCGCAACGTGAACATCACCTGGACGTACAAGGGCACTACCGGCGCGTAGTCCCGCATGATCTTCTCGTCCAGCTTCGCCCACTCGGTGCCCTGCTGCTCGGTCGGCAGCGCGAGGATGCGGTCGAACTCGGCGTTGAGTGCCGGGGCGTTGAGGTACGACGCGCCGTTGTTGCTGCCGTCGTCCTTGATCGCCCGTCCGTCGTAGAGCACCGGCAGGATGGCCGCACCGCTGGGCCAGTCCGCGCCCCAGGATCCGATGTACATGTCCCAGGGATTGTCCTGCTTCTTCGTCTCGTCGAGGAAGGAGTCGGCCGGGATGGCCTTCAGGGTGATTTTGAAGCCCGCCTTCTCCAGGTTGCCCTTCAGGTGCGTGCTGACGGCCTGGTTGGTGGCGTCGTCGGGGAACGCGAGCACGAGCTCCTTGGTCGCGCCGCCGAGCAGCTGCTTGGCCTTGTCCGGGTCGCCGCTGCGGCCGGCCGGGTAGGCGTCGTAGTTCTTCCAGCCGATCGTCGCGGGTGGCATCAGCGTGGTGACCGGCGCCGCGAACGTGGCGCCGCCGAGGGTCTTGATGAGGCCGTCGCGGTCGATGGCGTAGTTGAGGGCCTGGCGGACCTTGAGGTCGGTGACCCGCTGGTTGTTGATGGTGAGCGTGAAGTGCTGCGGCGTCGGGGCCTGGATGATGCGGTCCTTGAGCGAGGCGTCGCCGACGACCTTCGACACCAGCGACGGGTCGACGCCGTTCCAGGACACCGCGGTCTGGTCGGCGCCGCCGTCGGCGATGATCCGGTTGGTCTGCGTCACCGGGTCGGGCCCGAACGACCAGACGAACGAGTCCGGGTACTGGTGGCGCACCGCGTCGGTGACCGGGTCCCAGGCGGTGTTGCGCTCCATCGTGATCTGGGTGCCCGCCTCGTTCTTGGTGATCTTGTACGGCCCGGACGCAACCGGCTTGCTGTCGTACTGGGTCCCGGTGTCCTTCGCGGCCGGCACGGGCGCGGTCGCCGGCAGGGACGCGGCGAAGGGCAGGTCGCAGTGCGGCTTGGCGAAGCTCAGCCGGAGGGTCTTGTCGTCAGGGACGCTCAGCCCCGGCGGCAGCGCCGTCTTGTTGTTCTTGAAGTCGAACTTGGTGTCGAACTGGGGCGTGCCGGCCAGCCACTCCTGGATGTACGTCGGCCCGCCGGTCAGCGACAGGTCGAAGGAGCGGGCGATGCCGTACGCGATGTCCGTGGCCGTGATCCGCGTGCCGTCCTCGAACTTCACCCCGTCCTTCACGGTGAACTGCCACGTCTTGCAGTCCTTGTTCACGTCGGTGCCGGGCGTGGTGGCGAGGTCGCCGACGAGCGTCACGTGGCCCTGGCCGTCGTCCTTGAACGTGGTGAGGCGCCGGGCGTACAGCTGCGAGGCGTTGAGCCCGACGAAGCTGTAGACGCGCTGCGGGTCGAGGTGGGAGATCTTCGTCTGCCGGATGACGGTGACCGTGCCGCCCTTGGCCGCGCCGGGCACCTCGGGCGCCGGGCCCGTGGAGTCCTTCGGGTCGGTGGCGATCGCGCCCGACGCCTGCCGGTTGGTGTCCACGCCCGGCTCGTCCTCGCCCTTCTTGTTGTTGGTGCAGGCACCGAGCGCCGCGACGAGCGTCAGCAGCGCGACGGCGGTGAGTGGTCTGCTTCCCATGTCGTCCTCCCCGGGCACGGACCGGTCATCGCAACCGGATTCGCGGATCGATCGTGGTGTAGAGCGCGTCGACGACGATGTTCGCGACGACGATGAACGCCGCGGCCAGCAGTACCGTCGCCATGATCGTCGGCAGGTCGCCGTCGCGGACGGCGTCGATGGCGGTCCGGCCGAGCCCGCGGAAGCCGAACGTGGTCTCGGTGATCACGGTGCCGCCCAGCGCGGTGCCGACGTCCAGGCCGGCCGCGGTGACCAGGGGCGTGATGGCGGCGCGCAGCACGTGCTTGCGCACCACGGTCCGCTGCGGCAGGCCCTTCGCCATCGCGGTGCGGACGAAGTCCTCCGACATCGTCTCCAGCATCTGGGCGCGGGCCAGCCGGGCGTACACCGCGGAGAACAGAAACGCCAGGGCGCACCAGGGCAGCACCAGCGCGGTCGCCCAGGCGAGCGGGTCGTCCAGCAGCGGGGTGTAGCGCGGGTACGGCAGCACCTTCAGCGTGTAGACGAACACCAGCAGCAGGACGCCGCCCACGAAGTACAGCTGCATGGAGGCGCCGGAGAGCGAGAAGCCGATCGCCAGCCGGTCGAACACCGTGCCGCGGCGCAGCGCCGAGAGCATGCCGAGCCCGATGCCCAGCGCGAGCCACAGCGCGGCCGCCGGGACCACGATGCTCAGCGTCACCGGGATGACCCGCCCGAACGTCTCGCTCACCGGCTCGTTGTTGACGTAGGAGTACCCCAGGCAGGGCGCCGGGCACCCCTCCCGCCCGGCGAACACGCCCCCCATGTACCGCAGGTACTGCACCGGCTTGGGATCGTTGAGCCCGAGCTCGTCGCGCACCCGCTCCAGCCGCTGCGCGTCGCAGTTCTTCGGGCACATCGCGCTGGCCGGGTCGCGCGGCAGCGCGAAGAACATCAGGAACGTCAGGACGCTGACCGCGAACAGGGTCAGCGCGCCCAGCAGCACGCGGCGCAGCAGAAAGGTGGCCACGGCCCGCCCCTACCGCAGCGACTTCGGGTCGAGCGCGTCGCGCAGCGCGTCGCCGAAGAGGTTGAAGGCCAGCACGAGCGCGAAGATGGTGACGCCGGGGAACAGCACGTACGCCGGGTCGGTCTGCAGATAGTTCAGGCTGCGGTAGATCGTGCGCCCGAAGTCCGGCGTCGGCTCGAGCATGCCGATGCCGAGGAAGGACAGCGCCGCCTCGCCGGTGATGTACGCCGGGATCGACAGCGAGAACGCCACCAGGATCGGCGCGCCGAGGTTGGGCAGCAGCTCCCGGAGCAGGATGCGGGCCAGCCGCGCGCCGCTGGCCCGGGCCGCCTCGACGAACTCGCGCTCGCGCAGCGAGAGCACCTGCCCGCGGACCAGCCGGGCGGTGGTGGTCCAGCCGAACGCGGTGAACAGCGAGATGAGCACCACGACCCGGAACCAGCCCGGCACCGCCTCGCGCGGCCCGTAGAAGTGCAGCTCCAAGGGCCGGATCACGGCGAGGGTGAAGATGAGGAACGGCAGCGCCAGCGTCACGTCGGTGATCCAGTTGAGGACCGCGTCGACCCAGCCGCCGAGGTATCCGGCGACGATGCCGAGGAGCACCCCGACCGCGGTGGTCAGCAGCGCCGCGGCGAAGGCGATGCCGAGGGAGGTGCGCATGCCGTACACCATCTGGATGAACAGGTCGCGCCCCTGGCCGGGCTCGAGGCCGAACCAGTGCTCGCCGGTGACGCCGCCGGCGATGCCGTAGGGCATACCGAAGCGGTCGAGGTCGTCCTTGAAGTCGTCCTGCGGGTCGATCCCGCAGGCGGCCCCGATCAGCGGCGCGGCGAGCGCGACCGCGATCAGCAGCGCGGACACGGCCCCGCTGGCCAGCGCGGTGCGGTCCCGCCGCAGCCGTATCCAGGCCATCCGCCCGGGGGAGCGGGTGCTCGTCGCGGCATCGAGGGGTGTGACGCTCATGCCTCCCCCTCCCCAGGGTCGCGCACCGCCGACCGTCTATGTAGCTATCCGCCGTACCGTAACTTGGCTACGAAAATAAGCTACAGCGCGACAGATGGCTGCGTGAAGACCGGTAACGACTTCATATCGACCGAGGTTGCTTTGTTACGAAGCGGGCGGGGTCAGCGCCACCAGCGCACCGAATCGACGTACATCGCCTGCGGGAACGTCGTCGAGGGCGGCGGCGTGCCGGGCCAGCGCCCGCCGACGGCGACGTTCAGGAGCAGGAACGCGGGCGGTCGAACACCCACTGCTGCCTGGCGCCGAGGTCCTCCTGGCGCACGGTCGCCTGCACCACGCCGTCGACCGACCACTGCAGGACGCCGGGCCACCACTCCAGGCCGTACCGGTGCATGCCCCGGTCGGGTCCCCCGGCCGGGCGGGCGGTGAAGCTGCGCTCCCAACCGCGGGCGGAGCCGTCGGGGCCGTGGACGGTGCCGTGCACCACGCCGGGCTCGGCGACGCCGAGCGACTCCATCAGGTCGACCTCGCCGGCCTGCGGCCAGCCGGCCCGGTCGACATCGGCGCCGAGCATCCAGAACGCCGGCAGCAGGCCTCGGCCGGACGGCACCTGCAGCACGCTCTCGATCCGCCCGTAGCGGGCCTCGAACGCGGTCCGGATCCGGGCCGAGGTGTACCTCCCGTCGTCCGAGCGCGCCGCGATGGCCAGCCGCCCGTCGCCGGTGAGGGCGCCGGTCTCCGGCCGGTCGGTGTACTCCTGCAGCTCGCCGTTGCCCCAGCCCCCGCCACCCGTCTCGTGCCGCCAGCCCGGCAGCAGTGCCGTGCCGGCCGGCCCGTCGAAGCCCTCGTCGAGCTCGGCCCGCAGCGGGTCGGTGCCGGTGCGCGCCATCGTGACGGTGACCGCACTGACCCCGGCCAGGTGCGCGGAGCCGGTGACCGCGAAGCGGGCGACGTCGCCGGTGACCGGCACGAGCACGACCGCGTGCCGGACCCGGCCGGCGCCGGTGGCGGCCAGCCGCACGGTCTGCGCGGTGCCGTCGTCCAGCGCCACCGTCACCTCGGCCTCGGGCGCCCCTCCGCGCTCGGGGGCGGCGAGGGAGAGCACGACCGCGTAGGTGCCGGCGTCCGGCACCGGCAGCGCGAAGGCGGGGGTGCCGGCGCGGGCGTAGCGGTAGGGCGCCGCGTTGCCCGCGGCCGCCGGCCTCGGCGCGGCGCCGCCCTGCACGACGGCGGCGTCGGCGTCCCACCGGTTGCCGGCCACGTCGGTGACGGCGTCGGGCCCCGCGGTCCAGCGGTGCGTCCAGCCGATGCCGGCGGTGATCTGGGCCGACGAGGTGCGGGTCAGGGTGCGCCCCTGCCGGGCCGGGTCGTCCGGCGTCGCCATGACCGCCAGGCCGGCCAGGGCCGCGACGGCGAGCGCGGCGAACCCGGCCCGGCGCGTGCGGGGGCTCAGCGACAGCATGTGGACCAACGCTACGGCGCGGTGGCGGCCTTCAGCAGTGTCGGCTTGCCGACCTTGGTGCCGCCCGCGCCCACGACCACCGCGGCGAGGACCAGGGCGGCCCCGGCGAGCTGGCCCGCCGACAGCGCCTGGCCCAGCGCCAGCCAGCCCAGCGCCGCGGCCACGACGGGGCTGAGCAGCCCGAGCAGCGTCACCTGGGCCGGCGGCAGCGTGGTGACGCCGCGGAACCACAGCAAGTACGCCCCGGCGGTGCCGACCAGGGAGAGGTAGGTGAACCCGGCCGCGTTGGCCCAGTCCAGGGCCGGCGGCGGCCCCTCGGCGAGCAGCGCGGCGGGGGCGAGCAGCAGCCCGCCGACGGTGAGCTGCCAGCCGGTCAGCGCGAGCAGGGCGGTGCGCCGCTCGGCAAAGCCCTCGGGCACGCCCCAGCGCCCCCCGAGCACGGTGCCCAGCGACATCGACAGCATTCCGCCGGCCGCGGCGGCGAGCCCGATCGGGTCCAGGGCGGTGGCCGAGCGCAGCACGAGCAGGGCGACCCCGGCCAGCCCGGCGACCCCGGCACCGAGCACGCGCGCCGCGGGCCGCTGCTTGAACAGCCCGAACGCGAGCCCGGCGACGACGAAGGGACCGAGCGCCCCGAGCACGGCGGCCACCCCGCCGGGCAGCCGGTACGCCGCCACGAACAGCAGGGCGAAGAACAGCCCGATGTTGAGCGTGCCGAGGACCGCGGCGCGCCACCACCAGGCCCCGCGGGGCAGCGCCCGGGCGGCGGCGACGAGCAGCAGCCCGGCGGGCAGCGCGCGCAGCGTCCCGGCCAGCAGCGGCCGGTCGGGCGGCAGCAGCTCGGTGGTCACCAGGTACGTGGTCCCCCACAGCACGGGGGCGATCGCCGTAAGGTTCCTCATGACTAAGTAGCTTAGCAGTAAGCTACTTGCTGGCAAGCGAGTGTTAGGATGAGGCGTGGACGACGTCGACCGGATCGTGGCGCAGTGGGCGCGGGAGCGCCCGGAGCTGCGGACCGAGGCGATGGCTGTGTTCGGCCGGATCTACCGCCTGGCCCGGATGGTCGGGGACCGCCAGGAGAAGCTGTATTCCGAGCTGGGCGTCAACCGCGGCGAGTTCGACGTGCTGGCGGCCCTACGCCGCGCGGGGGAGCCGTTCCAGCTCTCCCCGAAGTCGCTCAGCGCGTCGCTGATGCTCACCACCGGCGGGATGACGGGCCGGCTGGACCGCCTGGAGCGCGCCGGCCTGGTGACCCGCTCCCCGGACCCCGACGACCGCCGCGGCCTGGTCATCACCCTGACCGCGCACGGCCGCGAGCTCGCCGACGAGGCGGTGGTGGCCGGCCTCGACGCGCAGCGCGAGGTCCTCGAGCGCCTCCCGGAGGCCGCCCGCCGCCGCCTGTCGTCCCTGCTGCGCGACCTCCTGGCCGCGGCCGAGCCCCAGTGACCCGCTCCCCGATTTAGTGTGTGTCCGTGAGCGTGACGGAGACGCAGTGGCTGCGGACGCGCCGGTTCCTGGAGCGCAACCGGTTCGAGCTCGGCGTGGCGGCGGCCGGCGACTACGGCGATGACCGGCGGTTCTTCGGCACGCCGCTGCTGACGCGGCCGTCGTTCGTGCCGGCAGGCCCGATCCCGCTCGACACGATCGAGCTGACCCTCGACGCGCACCCTGACGCGCACCCCGACGCGCGGCCCACCAGCCGGGAGTACGGGGCGGTGCTGCCGGCCGGCGAGCGGTACCGCGACTACTCGGACGCCTACCGGGAGCTGGCCGCGCCGCGGGTGTTCGACAACCGCGAGACCTACCGGCTGACCGGCGCGGATCTGACCACCGCGCCGGGCCGGCTCGGCTTCGGCCTCGGCCGGTACTTCGACGGCGTCGACACCGGCGAGGCCGCCGCGCACGCGTTCGCGGCCCGCCACCGCGGCGAGGATCCGGGGCGGATCCGCGACCGCATCGCCGATCCCTGCGACCTGTCCGCCCGGCCGGTCAACGTGGCGGTGAGCGCCCTGACGCTGCGGCGCGACGCCTCGAGGGGGGACGCCGAGTTCTTCCTGCACTGGCGCGATCCCGAGAAGGTCGGGCACGCGGGCGGGCTGTTCCAGGTCGTGCCGTCTGGCGTGTTCCAGGCCTCCGGCGAGGGCGCGTGGAACCGCGACAACGACTTCTCGCTCACGCGCTTCCTCGCCCGCGAGTACGCCGAGGAGCTGGGCGGCCGGGCGGAGGAGTACGACAACGGCGACCGCGGGATCGACTACGCCGCGTGGCCGTTCGCCCGGGACTTCCTCGCCCATCTGTCCGGCGGCGGGATCCGGGCCTGGTGCGTCGGGCTCGGCGTGGACCCGCTCACGTACGCCACCGACCTGCTCGCGGTCCTGGTCTTCGACGCCGCCGTGTTCGACGCGCTCTTCGGCCGGGTCGTGACCGAGAACGACGAGGGCCGGGTGCTGGCCGGCCGGCCGTTCACGGAGGCCGAGGTCGCGCGGCTGGTGGCGCGGGAGCGGATGCAGGCCGCCGGCGCGGGCCTGCTGGCCGCGGCGTGGCACCACCGCTCGGTCATCCTGGGGTGAGCGCGCCCCGCGTCAGGCGGTCGCCGTCGCGACCCACATCGTCAGCGTGGCGAGGAAGTCGCCGCGCTCGCCGGCCTCGCTCAGCGCGCCGAACCAGTCCTCGCGCAGCTCCGGCGGGATCAGGCCGGCTGCCGGCGGGATCATCGGGTTGACCATCGGCAGCACCGTCGCGGCCGAGATCGGGTCCGCGAAGTACAGCGCCACCGGGACCGCCGTCACCTCCCGCAGGCCCGCGCGGACCAGGCGGCGGCGCAGCGTCCGGCCCATGTCCAGGTGACGGCGCACCACCGTGGCGAGCAGGTGCCCGCGCACGGCCGCGACGAGCCCCCGCGGCAGCCCGTCGACGGCCACCGACTCCCAGTCCGTGTCGACCAGGCACACCCGGCCGCCGGGGCGGGTCACCCGGGCCAGCTCGGCGACGGCGGCGTCCGGGTCGGCCAGATGCTGCAGCACGCGCTCGCAGCGCACGGCGTCGAAGTACGCGCCGGGAAAGTCCAGCGCGATGACGTCGCCGCGGCGGTGATCCACGGCCACCACCTCGCCCGTGCCGCCCAGCCGGGCGGCCAGCAGGCGGGCCGCCTCACCCGCGCCGGTGCCCGCGTCGAGGATCCGCTGGCCGGGGGCGAGGCGCAGCGCGGCGAAGGCCACCTCGCGCACCCGCTGGAGTTCGGGGTCGGCGCCCGTGCGACTCAGGTCGATGAATGCGTTTCCCGGGGCATCGTCGGCCATCCAGCCAGTTTCGTGCAGCGCGCCCCGGCGTGGTTGTCCGGTTCCGGATCGTCAATCCGACACTGCGGTGCGCGTCATCGGATTCCTTCCGTGGAGACCCCCGCCTTCAGGCGGGGGAGGAAACGGAACCCCTGCGGAGCAGGACGGGGAAAGCTGATTCGCCGTCATGGCGGATCGGCGTCTACCGGCGTGTCACCGCAAGGTTCACAAATAGAGCGGCCAAGATGTGTGACATGTCCAGGACGGTGAAGCGGGCGTTCAAGTTCCGCTGCTACCCGACCGACGCGCAGGCCGCTGAGCTGGCGCGGACGTTCGGGTGTGTCCGGAAGGTCTACAACCTGGCCCTCGCGGCCCGCAGCGAGGCGTGGGCGCTGCGGCGGGAGCGGGTCGGCTACAACGCGACCTCGGCGATGCTGACCGCGTGGAAGCAGACCGAGGAGCTGGCGTTCCTCAACGAGGTCTCGTCGGTGCCGTTGCAGCAGGCGTTGCGGCATCTGCAGGCGGGGTTCGTGAACTTCTTCGCCGGCCGTGCCCG
>NZ_JBICTV010000057.1:0-29244 GCF_043197855.1 Dactylosporangium sp. NPDC048998 | reverse complement strand
CGACACGGCGGCCGGCTCCCGCTCGACGGTGGTCTCCGTCGTCATCTGGCGTCTCTCCCTTGATCAGCAGATCCGCCGTTATTTGTACAGTCCCCTACAGAACGTCGTGGCGAGTTGGATGCCGATGAGCGCCCGGCTCGTCTTCATTGGGTCGCTGTGGCCTGGTGCTGGTGACGCTCGGCGAGCTGCTTGAGGTTCAGCAACTGCCGTCGAGCCATGACCAGGTCGCCGATGGACAGCCCGAGAGCGACCCATCGGGTCGTCTGCATGACGACCTTGAGCAGCAAGCGCGTTGTGTGCTCCTGGGGCACAAGAACGTAGGACATGAAGGCACCCATGATGGCGCCCGTCAGCTGGTCCCCGGGGTCGACGGAGATGATCCTGCCCCATGCCCGCCCGCCGGCAGTGGTGAACGCCTCTCCGACCTGTGGCTCGGGAAGCTCCACCAGCCGCCGGGGTGAGCGGCGGCCGAGGTTGTCGATCCAGTCGTATGAGTACGGCGCAAGCCTCACCTGGGCAACCCATGGCCACACCGCTGCGGCCGGCGCTTCGACCAGCACCCCTCGCCATGCCTGCAGTGCGGGTGAGACAACCAGGTCGTCGCACGGATAGGAACGCACGATCTCGCTGTCGGTCACGCCCCACCGGTCACCGATCACGCACCCATTCTGCACCGCCACCGCCATGCGGATCTGCCGCAATCTTCCTGCTACAGACCGTGGCAGACACGCGTTCGTAGGCTGTTGGCTCAGTTGAATGGGAGGGCCACGTCACAGACCAGATCGCCGGGAGTGGCCGCGTCGGGGTCGGTGGGGTAGCCGTACACCTCTCGGGGTGGCGCAACGACGGTGTGGCCGTGGTCGTGTACCCAGCGTCGAACAGCGTCGTAGATCGAGAGGATCTGCGGCGGCTCGAAGTGACCTTTGATCACCGGGATGTACGCCTCGCGGTGAGCCGGCTCGGCGCGGCCGGCGGTGTCGGCGTGGACCGGCACGCAGACCTCTACCGGGCCCTGGGCGTCCTCGTTGACTTCGCCATGGAACACCACGAACCGTGGCCCGGTCGGCCCACCGCAGCGACCGGCCAGTGTGTTCAGCCGTGTGGTGGCGTCTCGGATCCAGCCGAGTTCGGCGGCGTTGACGTAGCGCATCTCGCTCAGGACGTGCTGGTCGGCAACGTCACGGACAGCCACCTGCCAGGCCCCGTGTGGTGTCGCCGTCTCGGCGGCAAGATTGCGCACCAGGCGCTCGGCAAGCTCCCGCTGGGCCGCGAGCCGTTGTTCCACCGCGGTCCAGTAGCCGGCGAGCCGCCCGGCCGCGTCGGGGCCGGGCGCACCGACGATCGCGGTGATCTCGGTGAGCGGCATGTCGAGCCTGCGCAGCAGCGCGATCAGCCGCCCGGCGTAGAGCTGACGGTCCGCGTACCGGCGGTATCCGCTGCCTGGTACCACTTCGGCGGGCCGGAGCAGACCGATCCGGTCGTACAACCGCAGAGCCCGGATCGACAGCCCGGATCGGCGGGCGAACTCGCCGATGGTCAGCAGCCCCGGCCCGCTGGCCATCACGTCACCGGAAAGGCGACGTCGAAGACCTCGTCGCCGGCCGCGGCAGACACGAAATCGGTCCAGTACGTCTCGCGGGGCGCGCGGGCGACGGTGAGCCCGTTGGCGACGATCCACTTCTCGATCGCTTCGTACACCCCGCCGAGCTCGCCGCTGGTGACCTGGGACTTCGTCACCCGGGCGTACGCCTCGCGGTGGGCCGGAATCGTCCGGTCGCCCCCGGCCGCGACCGTCGCGCAGACCTCGACCGAGGTCGGCCCCTCATTGGGGTTGCCCTCATAGATGGTGACGAACACTGGCTCGTCCGGGCAGCCCGACCGCTCCAGGAACGGCCACTGCGTGCTGCCGAGCAAACCGCCGGCCGCCCGCGCGCGCTGCGCAACTCGGGCCATCGCACCCGGCAGCCAGGCCTCCAATGCTTCCTGGTCAACAGTGCCCGTCTCCGACACCACATGTTGTTCCGGCACGTCACGCAACCGAATCCCGACCATGAATGTCTCCCATCCCGGCGGGCACTCACGCCCACCGGAAACTAGAGTGCAGCCTCTACCAAGGTCAGGGTCAAGACATTCGACGCCGCAACGCCGGGTCAAATCGCCCGTGGGCCGAAAGGCCGGGATTGCTGATATTCGAAGCCGGAATCAGTAACGGCTCACCATCTACCCCGAGGTCAGCACGATCTTTCCGCGCAGGCCGCCGGCCTCGAAGAGCCGGTGCGCCTCTGCCGCTTCGGTGAGCGGCATCGTAGCCGCGACCCGCGTGTGCAGCCTCCCCGCAGCTAGCTGGCCCACCAACTCGGCCAGCAGTTCCCGATCCAGGCTGATGAGCTGGAGGTGCTGGCGCACGCCGCGTCCCGGGTCGATGGGTGGCGTGGGCCGGGTGGTCACGATGTTGCCGCCATCCTCAACGGCGGCGGCCGCCGCCTCGCCGATCGGGACCGCGTCCAGCACGACCGACACCGGCCCGATCGAGGCCAGATCGGCCGAGCGCGGGATCACCTCGGCCGCGCCGAGACCGCCAACCCACGCCTCGTCGTCGTGGTTGGCGACCGCGAGCACACGGTGGCCTTGCTGGGCAGCGAGCTGGGCGGCGAACCCGCCGACGCCGCCGCTGGCACCGGTGACAAGCACCGTGGAAGGAACCTCAAGCGACAACACCGACAGGGCTTGATACGCGGTGACCGCGTTGAGTGGCACCGTGGCGGCGGGCACGACGTCAAGCCCGTCTGGCAGCGGGACAAGCCAATGCGCATCCGCCGCGACGAACTCCGCGTATCCACCGGGCGCGCCCCGGGTCAGGTACCAGGGGATCATCCCGACGACGCGATCACCCAACCGGAACTCGTTGACATCGGAGCCGACCGAGGCCACCTCGCCGGCGATGTCCCAGCCAAGCAGGAAGGGCGGTGGCACCGGACCGCCGGGGATCATCCCGGTGCGGGCTGCGATGTCGGCCGGCTGTACGCAAACCGCCTGCACCCGGACCACGACCTGGCCTGGTCGCGCCACCGGATCGGGCAACTCGGCCACTTGCAGACCCTCGGGTCCGCCCAGTTCCGTAACGATCACGCCGTACATCCGTCAAGTATGGATCGAAGTCGACCATCCCGAAAGATCAGCACACACTGGTTGCGGTACACGACGGTGACGTGGGTGGAGCGGAGCTTCGGCTATGCCGTGGCGGCTCCGTTGCATTGAGCGTTGGCATGATCGAGGCAGAGTCGAGCGGTGAAGTCATCGGTCCGCCCCCGCTCGTGACTGCCGCCGACGTCGGCGTTCGCCGGCTTCCGGTTCCCGGCCGAGGTGATCGTCATCGCGGTGCGCTGGTAGCTGCGGTTACGCATTCATACGGAACCTCCGACGCGGCCACTACGAGCTCGCCGCAGGTCAGGGCAGCAAGCCTGGATTGGCGGCCAGCTCGGCCAGTTGCGCTGTGGTGAAGATCGGCGTGGCCAGCAGTGGCGGCCCGACCGAGCTGAACGCGTACGGCAGCTCGGCGACGAGGATCAGCCAGCCTTCGATGTACCGGGTCGCGTGGCGTACCACCACGGTCTGCCCGGTTGTGCCGGGGGCGGGCTGCCTCATCGTCCCGATGCGGACCGTGGCTCCCTTCGCGGCCAGCACCTGGCAGCTGGTTTCGACGCCGTTCAGCGCGTCGATCCCCATCGCAGGCGGCATACGCTTGCGGGGTGAAGTCGCACAGAGGTCGCCGGTGGGTCGGGGTGAGGTGTCCCTGATCCGGTACATCGCGATTGTGCCGACATGCTCGTCCACATACACCTCGGTGACATCCTCGACGGAGGTGATCGGGGCGCCATCGTAGGGCCGCCCAAATCCGCAATCGTGTTGTCCAGTTCGGACGCCGCTCGGGATCGCGCCGAGCAACACGTCGTCCATCTGTTGCATCTGTCGCCGCATCGACTCTTCCCAGATCCCAGGACGCGGAACGCATGACTCGACCTGTGCCGAGGGTGAGGGTGCGATGCTTGCCGCCGGGGACTGCGACGCCGCGCCGGCGAGGTCCGGGTTTTCGACCGGCGCCGCACCGCTCAGACGCGGCAGCGCAACGGCCGCGGTCACCGCCAACGCCACGCCGGCCGCCGCGAACCGCTGCCGGCGTCGGCGTCGGACCTTCCGGGCGGCGTCGAGCAGGTGCGTGGCTGACGTCAGGGGTGGCTCCGGCACGTCGACCGTCCGCTCGAACAGGTTCCGCACGTCGTTCATCGCCGCTGCCCTCCCGGCTTGTCCTCGGTTCGCTCGTGTACAGGGCCGAGCGCGCCACGCAGCGCCGCAAGCCCACGCGCGGTCTGGCTCTTGACGGTGCCGGTACTGCAGCCGAGCACCTCCGCGGTCTCCTCCACGGTCAGGTCGGCCCAGAATCGGCACACCAGGGTGGCCCGCTGCCGCGGAGGTACCGCGGCCAATGCGGCTTGCAGGGTGACCTGATCCCACACAGGCGGATCGTGGGACGGCCGGTCAAAGACGCCATCCGGCGCGCCGGCGCGCTCGCGGCGCCACGGGCGGCGCCACGGGCGGCGCCGCTCGTCCAGGAAGGTCCGCATCAGCACCCGCCGCGTGTACCCGTCCAGCGCGTCACGGCGGCACCCGCCGCCAGACCTGGTACATCTTGATGAACGTAGCCTGGGTCAGGTCCTCGGCCAGATCCCAGTCACCGCACAGCAAGTACGCGGTCCTGCGCATGCCCGCGCCGCGGGACGCGTAATACTCCGCGAACTCGTCGTCGCGGTGCCCCGCTCGAGACTCTGCCACGCAACCGCTCCTCACCTGTGGATGCCGTAATCACGGAACGAGGACCCAAGACGGTTGCACGGCAGTGGTCAACCTGGCCGTGCAGCTGACCAGGGTTGTCCCGGCTTCGGGCGATCTCGGTGTGTGTGGCCAGCAGTTCTGGCTCGGCCCGGCTTATGCCGACACCACCGTCGTGCACCTGCTCAAGGAGAACGTGGGGCGTGCGGACTCATCGCGATCGGGCGGGCACGCACGTCAAGCACCTGAAAGGTTGCCGCTCTACCATGCGCGTATGTCTGAGCTGCTCAGCCCGGCGGACCCGGAATTCTCAGATAATACGGACGTCTCGCAAGCCCCGCTGACCGACCGCCGTCCCGGACCGGTCGCATTCGCGCTGCTCGCGATCGGGTTCGTCCTGGCGCTCGCCGCGCAGTATCTGCCCTGGACCTGGCTCGCACCGCTCTGGACGAGCGTTCCGGCGCCGGTGAGCATCGACGACACCGGCTCGAACGGTACCGGCCCTCTGATCAGCAGTTCGGTGCGGCGTCCCGACACAATCGAGATCGACCTGGCCAACCTCAACACGGGGCATGTGGTGGCCTACCTGACCACGATCGTGCTGGCCCTGGTCGCGATCGCGGTCCTGCTGTCGGCCACGGGCGCTGTGCGGCGCACCGCGATCGCGGCCGCGGCGGGCCTGCTCGCCGGCAACTTGCTGGTGCTGGTCGGGTTCAAGTCCGCGATCGCCAACCTGGGCAACACCCCCTTCGCAAGCTTCACGCTGCCTGAGAACTCGGTCAGCGTCGGCATCGGCTACCCGATGGCCTACGCGTCCGCGGTGCTGCTGGCGGGCGGGGTCTTCGTCGCGGCGCGCGGACCGCAGCTGCGCACCCGGCGCCGCCGGGAGGAGCTGCTGCCCGAGGGCGGCGAGCCGCTGGAGCTCACCGTGACGGGAACGGGTGCCACGCCCGGTCCGCGCTCGTACATCTGAAACTGCGGGACGCGGGTTCCGTGCGGCGCGTTTGGCGTGGCGGGGGTGCGGGAGCGGACGCTCCGCACCCCCGCCACTGGGTGTCCTCAGCTCAGTGCGAATTTCTGTGCCGGGGTGCCGTTGCAGTCCCAGATCTGTAGCCGGGTGCCGTTACTCGTCGCACCGCCCGGCGAGTCCAGGCACCGACCGGACTGCGGATTGCGCAACGAGCCGTCGGCCTGCTGCACCCAGTTCTGCCCACCGACCCCGTTGCAGTCCCACAGCTGGACCTGGGTGCCCTGCGCGGTCCCGTTGCCGACGATGTCCAGGCACCGACCCAGCGTGCGCAGCGAACCGTTGGCGTTGTGGTACCAATGCTGGTCCACAGCGTAGGACTGGCAATCCCACAGCTGCACCGCCGTACCGTTACCACCATTGTCGTCGCCGGCGACGTCGACGCACTTGCCACCGGGACCGATGACCGTGCCGCCACCGTTGACGGAGAACTTCTGCGCCGCAGAACCGTTACAGTCCCAAATCTGCAGCCGGGTGCCGTTACCCGTGGCACCACTCGGCGAATCCAGACACCGACCGGACTGCGGATTACGCAACGAGCCGTCGGCCTGCTGCACCCACTTCTGACCGCCAACACCATTGCAGTCCCACAGCTGCACCTGGGTGCCGTTCGCGGTCCCGTTGCCGTTGATGTCCAGGCACCGCCCCAACGTGCTCAAGGAGTTGTCGGCGTTGTGCGTCCAGTGCTGATCCACCGCGTACGACTGGCAGTCCCACAGCTGCACCGCCGTACCATTGCCGCCCGTATCGTCACCCGCGACATCGACACACTTACCACCCGGCCCGGCGATCGTGCCCGCCGCGGCACCGCCGCCACCGCCTCCCCCGGTGAACGAGGTGAGGGTGATGCCGGCCGAGCGCGGATCGCTGTCGTTGACGAGCGACTCGAAGTTGCCGACGTCGTCGAAGGCGAAGGCGTACGCCTTGCCGTCGACCATGTTCGCGTGGATGATCTTCGCGTACTGGTTGGTCGGGTTGTTCTGGTAGAACGCGGCCGGGTTGGTGCTCGGCTGGGTGTCGATCGTGCCCAGCGTCCCGCGGTTCAGGGCCGCGCAGAGCGTGCGGGCGATCGGTCCGACCACCAGATCGTTCGGCGCGGCGAGGTTGCCGGCACAACCCCAGACGTCGCCGCTCGTCGGCTTGTTGAAGGAGGCCACCTGCTGGCCCGACGAATTGGTGAACGTCATGACGTTGCCCGACGTGCGGCCGAAGTACTTGGTGTTGGGCTGATCGGCGAACGGCACCACGGTCAGCGTCTTGGACGTGTAGGCGTTCCAGGCGGACGTGATGTATGAGTCCAGGTAGGTGGAGCTCAGCTGTCCGGCGTCGGCCGCCTTGCCCGGTGACAGCACGCGCAGGACCGTGCCGTCCGAGCGGGTGTACACCGAACCGCCCCAGCCGGCCTGCGCCTTGATGCCGTTGATGACGGCATCGCGTCCGCCGGCGACGAGCTGACCGGTGCGGCTCGTGACGCCGCTGCTGCCGGTCACGCTGACGACGTGCGGCAGCGCGAACATGTCGACCTGGGAGCTGTTGAGCCACAGCCCGGAGTCGTTGTAGGTGAACTCGCTCCAGTCGAACAGGATGTCGCGGTTGGAGTCACCCGACGCCCATGGCGCGGGCTGGACCAGACCGTCCGGGGTGAGGTAGAAGTTGATCTTCTGGCCGAGCGAGAAGTAGACCCGTCCGGACAGGCCCCGCGGGACCTGGACCGTGACCGAGCCGCCGTTGCCGGGCCCGCCGATGGACACGTCCGGCGCGGGCGTGGGCGGTAGCCCGCCGGCCGGCCAGGCGGTGAAGACGCCGGCGGCATTGACATAGCCGAGGCGACCGGTGCTGAGGTTGGTGCCGAGCACATAGAGATAGACGGCGTCGCCGCGGCCGGTGTTGTTGGTGACCGTGACGGGCAGCGTCGCCGGACCGATGGCCAATGACGCCGTTGCTGCAACGGTCACCGATGTGGCCACGGCAACCGGGACGGCAACAGCCAGGGCGGCGGCCGCATGCAGCAGTTTCATTCGGGTGCGCACAAGCTATCCTCGATTCCACTGGGTGGGTTCGGGTCCGCGGCAGGCAGAGCGATGACCGCGGACGTGCAGTGCCGTTGCAGGATTCGTCAGCTCAGTGCGAATTTCTGTGCCGGGGTGCCGTTGCAGTCCCAGATCTGTAGCCGAGTGCCGTTACCCGTCGCACCGCCCGGCGAATCCAGACACCGACCGGACTGCGGATTACGCAGCGAACCGTCGGCCTGCTGCACCCAGTTCTGACCACCGACCCCGTTACAGTCCCACAGCTGGACCTGAGTGCCCTGCGCAGTGCCGTTGCCGACGATGTCCAGGCACCGACCCAGCGTGCGCAGCGAACCGTTGGCGTTGTGGTACCAATGCTGGTCCACAGCGTAGGACTGGCAATCCCACAACTGCACCGCCGTACCGTTACCACCATTGTCATCGCCGGCGACATCAACGCACTTGCCACCGGGACCGATGACCGTGCCGCCACCGTTGACGGAGAACTTCTGCGCCGCAGAACCGTTACAGTCCCAAATCTGCAGCCGAGTGCCGTTACCCGTCGCACCACTCGGCGAATCCAGACACCGACCGGACTGCGGATTACGCAACGAGCCGTCGGCCTGCTGCACCCACTTCTGACCGCCAACACCATTGCAGTCCCACAGCTGCACCTGGGTGCCGTTCGCGGTCCCGTTGCCGTTGATGTCCAGACACCGCCCCAACGTGCTCAAGGAGTTGTCGGCGTTGTGCGTCCAGTGCTGATCCACCGCGTACGACTGGCAGTCCCACAGCTGCACCGCCGTACCGTTGCCGCCCGTATCGTCACCCGCGACATCGACGCACTTACCACCCGGCCCGGCGATCGTGCCCGCGGTCGGCGGGATGCTCGAGGTACCCCCGCCCGACGTGTACGCCGCGACGTAGTCCACCAGCATCGGCTGGCCGGAGACGGTGGAGCCGTTGGGGCCGCCGCCGAACGCGTCCGGGAACCCGCCGCCGATGGCCACGTTGAGGATGATGAAGAACCCGTGGTGCGTGGCGTTGTTCCAGGTGGTCGCGTCGACCTGGTTGGCGTTGACGGTGAAGAAGTTGTTGCCGTCGAGGTACCAGCGGATCTGCTCCGGCGAGGTGCTGCGGTCCTGCTCCACGGCGTAGGTGTGGAAGCCGGTTTGGCAGCCGCCGCAGGCGCGCTCGCCGCTGCCGATACCCGTCGTCTCGTTGCACGGGCCGCCCGGCGAGACCCCGCAGTGCAGGGTGGCGAACTCGGAGCTGCGGCCGTTGATGTCCTCCATCACGTCGATCTCGCCGATGCCCGGCCAGCCCGACGCGCCGGTGCCGCGCGCCGCCGCGCCCAGGGCCCAGAACGCCGGCCAGTAGCCGGCACCGTTTCCGGTGTTGACGTTCGGCTGCTGCAGCCGTGCCTCCAGGCGCAGCTTGCCACCCGCCGGGGCGGCGAAGTCGGTGCGCTGCGTCTCGATGCGACCGCTGGTCCAGTTGCCGGCGCCGTCGCGGATCGGCTTGATGGCGAGGTTGCCGGCGCCGTCCTGGTACACGTTCGCGGTGCTGTTCGTCATGTTCTCGATCTCGCCGGTGCCCCAGTTGCCGGCGCCGCCGGGGTACCCGTGCCCGAGGTCGTAGAGCCAGTTCCCGGTGTTGACCCCGGTGCCCGAGGCCCCGTTGAAGTCGTCGGCGAACACCTGCGTCCACCCGGCCGGCGTGGGAGGCACCGAGGCCCCCGCGTCGGGCAGCACCGCGATGGAGGCGGAGACGACCACGACACCCCCGGCCGCGGCCAGCAGCGCAGTCCGCGCCCAACCTCGCAGCGATGTGCGTTTGTGTTGACTTTCCACAGCGATTGTGCCCCTTTTCAAGCGTGGGCGGGGAAGTGGGACATGCCTGTTCAACCCTCACCTGGCGGACGTGAGAGCGCTCTCAGCATGTTCGCTTACTGAAAAGATAGTTGTCAATAGCGCCGAGACGCGCCAACATCGTTGTTCGAACGTGTTGCCTTGCGGTTGCATCCCCCGCGGTTCGGCGTCCGCTAACGGCGAGGGACAGCCGATCGCCGCGTCGCCGCCGCGGCACCGTCATCACCGTCTACGTCGATCCGGCCGACCATGACCGTGCGGTCACCGATACGGGATTGGTCAGCAACTACCGCGTGGACGTACTGCCGCCGACTTTGATCGCCTTCGGCATCATCACGATCGGCACCGCCGGACCGCGGCTGCGCCACCCCGCCCCCGACCAGGTCGCGGTGATGGCCAAGCAGGCGTTGCTCGGCGACGCCCCGCATCGCCGTGCCGCCGCGATCGCCGCCCTGCGCGGCACCGACCTGCCGACCGCACTCCGTGGCTACCGCAAGGACGAGGTCGATCGGTACATCTCCCAGCTCTGCACCGAGCTGACCCGCTGACTGCACGGACCCCCGAATCCGCATGGAATGCTGGGTCGCGTGGGGCAACGAGGGCGCCCGCGCTGACGCGAAACCGGCCCCACGGCAGACCAATGGTCTTGGTCGATCACATCGGATCGGCCAGCGCCCGAGTGCAGGGCCAACGTCCGAGTGGTGCCAGCGGGACATCGACGGGGCTGCGCCCCATGGCTCATGCCCAATCCGGTCGCTACGGAACGTAATGGCGAGTCGGATCCCGACTCGCTGACATGCCGATGAGCGCGCACGTGATCTTCGCTGAGGTGGGCTTGAGGACCCTCTGGGCGGGTAGGTCCGGCGCCCTGTCAACCTCGCTTCACGGCGACTCACCGGTCGTCGCAGTCACCACTATCGAGCGATTGAGCGGCGGGGCCAGGCACCCAGTCCCTGTCGTTCAGCGATGCTGATGGTGGAGTTGGGCGGCGCTAATTTGTCCGCGTTGGCATAGTCGGGGCTGTGGGCGCTGCCGTCAGGCAGGCCGGAATCAGACCAGCCAGCCGCAGCAGGCGGTAGAACTCTTCCTCGACAGCCATCGCAGCCGTGTAGGCGCGGGCCAGCACGGTAGGGCGGTCCCCGGGTGTGACGAGATCGGCCAGTTCGGTGAGTGCGAGTGCTCGGTCGTCGGGATCGGCTATCTCGATGGCGGCCCGCAGGGCGGCGCCTACGGCGGCGGGCCGGGTGTCGGCTGGCAGCTGGGCGGCGACGAGGCGCAACGCGTCGGCACGCGCGTCCGGCTCCGATATGGCCTCTAAAGCCGACAACGCAGTGTCGAGGCGGTTGTGGTCGAGATGGGGTGCCAGGGCGACGAGGATGGTGGTGCGCTGTTTCTCGTCGGTGGCGGCGAGGCCGGCGGCAAGTGCGCGGTCGAGCTGGACGGGGTCGAGGTGGGCGGCCAGCCCGGTCACGATGTCCGCGAAATCGGTCCGGCGTGCAGCGATGCCGAGCGTCGTGTCGCGCTGCTGGGGGGTCATCACGGCGGCCAGGCGAGGGTCGAGGTTAGCCCATCGGTGGTGCGACCGCAGCGCGGAGAGGGCCAGTTCGACCGCGGCCTCGTGATCGTCTGGTTCGAGGTGCGGGATGATCATCGCCAGTGAGAAATAGCGTCCAGCCGGGTCGGTTGCAGAAGCGGCGAGGTCGAGTGCCTGCTGCAGTTGTGCAGGGTTCAGGTGCGGGGCCAGAACTTCGAGGTGCCAGTCACGGTGTACGTGGCCCTGCCGTGCCGGCACCACGTCGAGGACCATCTGGATGTGCTCGGATGTCAGATGGGGCAGGAGGTCGGGCAGGGCGATGTTGCTGATCGAGTCCTTGACACCGGCGGCCAGGACAGCGGTGACGGCGTCTGCGACGGCTACGGCGCGACGTGCCGCGGGCAGGTACGGTATCAGGCCGGTCAGGGCGCGGGCCCGGTGGCCGGCGTTGCGCAGCCCGGCGACAGCCGCCAAAGCCCTGTCAAGCTGGTCCGCGTCAAGGTGCGGCGCCAGCGTTGCGAAGTTGACCGCCACGGCGTTGCCGTCGCGAGATGACAGGACGCAATCCAGTGCGTCGTTGCGCTGATCTGGTGCGAGGTATGCGGCGACCCACGTCATCGCCGTCGTCCGCTCCGAGGGTGCCAGGGTGAGCAGCCCCAGGGCCGTCGCTCGTTCTTCCGTGGTCAGATTCCGCACCAGGGCGGAGAACAGTTGCAGGATGGAAGTCGGGTCCTCCAACAGTTTCTGCAGCGCCTTGGGCACAGCGACGGCTCGCTGCTGCGGGGCGAGGTGTGGCAGCAGTGCCGCGACCGCAGTGATGAGTTCGTCCCGTGTCTCTATCGCGAGGACGGAGGCGTACAACGCGTCGACGTGTTCGGTGTCGAGGTGTCGGGCTGCCAGCGCTGGGATCAGCCGGCTTCGCGCGTTGTCGGACATCTGCTGTACCTGCGATACGACATCGCGCCGCTGGGCATCGGTGAGATGCGGCATCAGGTGGGCGAGTAGCGCAGCCCGCCAGCGGTCGTCGTGCAGGGTCGCGGCGGCGTCATACAGGAGATCCAGGGTCACCTCCACGGAGGTGTGCTCGGTTTCGTCGGGATCGCCGCCGCTGTTCAGGAGCGCTGCGAGGTCGGCGATGGCGCTCTGCAGCGCGGCTTCAGCCGGGTCAACGCGCGAGGCGGACATCCACCTTGCCCCGGCGGCGCACACCTGCTGTGCAAACAACTCCAGCTGTTCGTAGCGATCCCGACGCTCCTGGCCAGTCATCGGCCGTGATCTTGCCAGTGCGGCTTCGTGTTGTCCACGCCGACGGGCTCCAACCAGACGGAGCTAGCGGCGAACCTGTGGCATATCGCCCACGACCATCCCGGCCTCGTCACGGACACCGCTTTCCTCGAACAAGCCCGCCCCGAACGAGCGGCGCGGGCGTCGGCCGAGGTGGCCGGAGCGTTGGCTGTAGCTGGCGTCAACGTGCGCGACGAGCGGGCCGCTCGCTGGATCACCGACCTCTCACAACTGCCGCCGAAGTGATCTTGGCTTCCGCTCATGCCGCATCGGGCGTGCTGGCGTTCATGAGCGGGGGGCAGGGGCCCGATCCGGGGACCAGCGGCGAGGCAAGGGTGAGACGATCATGTTGCTCAAGCCGCCGGTGTCGCTTCGCCGCCGCACCCGAATTTGCCGTAGGAATAATATGGTTAAGCACGCGCAGCGCTGGAATGCGTCGAAGTTCATACCGTTCCGTCCGACCCGGGCTCGCGGCGCGCTGATGCTCGCGGGCGTGCTGGTGGCGGCAGGGGCCTACGGCCTCGTCGGGCTCTGCGGCCAGCTGCGCATGGATGTCATGCATACCGGCAGCTGCACAGTCGCCACGGTGACACATGTGAGCAGGGAGCACCTCACGGTCGAGCTGGACAGCGGGACCCAAGTTGGCCTTTACGGGTACGGTCGGGACCTCACCGAGGGAGCGCCTCTGCGGGTCTGCGTCAGTAAGGACGGCACCTGGGCCGACGCGCGCGGTCACTCGAGCAACTGGCTGCTCACTTCGGAGCCGTCCGTTTTTCCGGCCGCGGCGGCGGGAGTCCTCATGTTTCTGGCTCTTTATGCTGGCGATGGCATCCGGATCGGGTGCCGAGACGAGGATTGAACCTGGGCTCAACAGTTCCGGAGCTGAGACCAGCGTTACGGATTCCGTATGACAGCTTCCGGCATCCGGATCTGCCGCGCTGCGGGCGTTTGCCACCGAACCTGAATCCGTCGGAACGGCGGGCCCAGTCACTCATTGTGACGTCAGATGGTAGCTATGCCCGCGGCGGCCACGGAACACGTCGGTCGCAGTCCTGCCGACACACCGGATCTGCCAACCTCGCCGAGAATCCATACCCATGCGTCTCGCCGAATCTGGCGGTGCCCAGCTCAGGGCGCCGACCGGTGACATGATCCTTGGGACATCGAGCGGCGTCGTGTCACGTTGACACGGAAGCCCCGATCTTCGACCGTCCTGTTCGTCTCCATGCAGTTGTCACAGCCCAGCTCATCGCTTGATCAACAGACATGATTTCTGGGACCGGACAGGATTCTCGCGCGGAGTGGGAGCTGCGATCACCGCCGTACTCCAGTGGAGTGACTTTGCGCCCGCTACCGGCAGCACGGCAAACCGTGGCGCCGGACCCGGCTGCAAATTGTTCAGCAATGACGGTCCACAGGGCGAAGTGGTTTCCTGCCCTCGCGTTCGACGGTGGCACCGGGCTCTCCAGGTTGCGGGTCCCCCCGGGACCGGCGGCACCCGCAGCGCGACCCTCGGTACGGGGCCCAATGGCGCGGCTACCTCCAGCAGGTCGGGACGCCGTTCGGGTTTGCCGTGTCTGGTGAACGGGGCGCGGACCGCCGGGTTCACCGCCGCCGTAGTGGCTGTTGCGGCCACGCCGACGCAGGTGGTCGGCGTGGCGACGGCCGAGCCGTACGGCGCGACCCGATGGCGGTTCGCCTGACCAGCGCGGACTCAGCTTACTTCCAGCACGGAGAACGGATCGCAATCGTGCTGTGTCAGAATCTCCGCCGTGCGAATCACCGCCCTCGCCACGTTTGTGGCCTCCGCAATCCTGCTCAGCGCCTGCGGCGGCGACCCTGCCGACGACACGACGACGTCCGCCGCCTCGACCGCGCCATCGGTCGCCGCATCCGCCCCGCCGTCGGCGGCGCCGACCGGCGCTGCCGCGGCCGACCCCGCGTTCTCCGACCCCGCACCCGCGGCGGCCGGCGGCAAAATCGGGCCCGGCACCGCGTGCGCGATCCCGGCGACGCTGTCGACGGCGGCGAAGTGGAACCCGAAGGACGCCTCCGGTGCGGGCATGACTACCGGTGGGGTGACCCTGCGGTGCGAGATCGACGCCAAACCGGCCGGCGTGCTGGGCTTCATCCGGGTGTACACGTATGACGGCGACGATGCGCAGCAGGCGCTGACGGCGCTGCTGGCCGCGCCGGGCCTCGGTGGCAAGAAGTCCGCCGAGCGGCAGGTCACGATCAGCGGGAAGCGTGGCGTGGAGGCGGCGCTCGCCCCGGAGAGCAGCGGCCCGGGGCGGGCGTTCGCCGCCGGTGGCGTTGTGGTTGTCTGGCGCGGCCTGGATCAGGATGGGTTCGCCGCCGGCCTGCCCGCCTACGTGCTGGCCCGGACTTCGATCACATTCTGAGCGGCCGGTGTCCGACGACGGCCGTCGCCACTGTGGCGGGTTCGTCGTCGGACACCGCGAGCGGGCCGGTCGAGGCCGCCGGGTGTGCAGCACGAGACGGGCCAGCTGGGCCAGCGCCGAACCCGAGCTGGAAAATGCGATCCAGCGCCGCGCCGAGGAACACGGCCACACCGACCGGCCGAGATCGTCAGCTGGCGGACACCCTCGGCGCTGCTGAACGCCACCGTCGTGTAGCCGAAGATCCCACCCCTCTTCGACCCCAGACCGGTGCCCGTGAGCCCGTCCGCTCATGCGGCGATCCGGGCGCTACAGACCGTGACGGCCGGCGGGGTCGCCCACCTTCCGCACATGCCGATGTGAGCGCGTTCGCTGCTGTTCCCCTACGAGTGTTACTGGAGCAGGTTGAGCTGAGACTTCTCGCCTGACTGGCAGCGCGGATGTCACTCACCGGATGTCAGTTACGCGCCGAGGTGGCTGGCCCAGCAAGATGACCTCCGAGAAGATCGCGGTAGCCCGCAGGTGTACACCTCCGAGAAGTGCACCGTCGACGTGGGGCACTCGTCGTCCTCTCGAAGGTAGACAACGGCAGGCGCGACACCTGACGTGCGCGCCTGCCGCATTGTGCACTTTTAGTCTTTCGGTGCGACCCGGATACGGTTCCCGTCAGGGTCGGCTGCGAGGAAGGTCAGGCCGAACCCCGCATCGTGCAGCTCGTGCAGGATCGTGACGCCCTTGGACTGCCACTGCTTGAAGATCGCGTTGATCTCGTCGGGTCGTCCACCTTCGATGGCCAGGCAAACCTCACTGGTACGCGGGACGTCCGGCGACAGATTCTCGAACTGGCCGGACCACAGAGCGAGGTCAGCGCCTGGCCCGAGGTCGAAGGTGATGTATCCCGGAGTCTCGAACGAGGGGCTGATGCCGAGGAGGCCGCCGTAGAAACGAGCTGCGGCGGGCGCGTCGTTCACGTAGACGATGGACACGACGGATGTGGTCATGGTTGTTCCTTCTCGCTGGTCGTAGGTACGCATCCACCAGCCTGGCCGGAATATGCGCCGCATCATGTCGCAATTTCTTGAGAAACTTGGTGGGTGACCCCGGACCGTTTCTTCGCCCTGATGCTGCTTCTCGAATCGAGGGATGGCGCGACCACACAGGAACTTGCCTCGGCGCTCGGGGTTTCCCTCCGAACCATCACCCGGGACCTGAACTGGCTCCGCGACGCCGGTCTGCCGGTGACCGCGCACCGGGGCCGCCTCGGCGGCGTGGCCATGCTGCCCGGGTCCGGGCTCGACCTCACGCGGCTCACGCCTGACGAGCGTGATCATCTCTCGCTCATCGGGCTTGATGAGAAGCAGCGCACGGAGCTCGACGCATCGGTCGAGAGCCGGCGCGCGCTCGCCAAGATCGCCGCTACACAGTCACGTCGAGTTCATGAGCTCCTGCCGCTCACCGATGTCGTGCACGTGGACAGCCGTCCCTGGCTCCAGTCGCGAGCTTCCGGCACGACTCCGGCTTCGCTGATCGGATCGGTGCGACGAGGTCGCCGGCTACGGATCGTGTACGACAGTCCACGCGAGTCATGCCCACGTGACGTGGTCGTGGATCCCTACGGGCTGCTCGCCAAGGCCGGCATCTGGTATCTCGTCGCCGACTGTGCCCGAGTGCCACGGATGTACCGACTCGAACGGATCACGGCGTGGAAAGAACTCGACCAGCCACGACGGATCCGCCAGAACCAGACCTTGGCCACCGTCGCAGCAGCGCTCATCGACCAATGGGCACACAGCCACGCGATAGAGGTCAGCGCCACCATCGACCAGACCCAGATCGAGCGAGCGCAACGGATTTTCGGCCTACGACTCGTCCGGGACAACCATGAAGAATCCGCCACCGGCCACAAGGTGACCATTCGCTTCATGCATCTTGAGGACGTACGAGCATTGCTGCCGTTCGGGAGCGCCATCACGGTGCACGGCCCCACCGAAGCCAGGGCTCACCTCCGCGCTCTCGCCACCGACCTTGCCCGCCACTATGCGCCGTCACCAACGTCCTGACCAGCAATACCTGGTTGTCTGCGAGGATGCACATCCTTGCGTCAAGATCAACTCACTCTCATGCCGCCGACTGTGCGCTGCGGCTCGCCATCGATCATCACGCTCCGTACGCCGCTCCGGCCGACCCTGCCCCACGGGCCGGCGCGCGCTCGTGCCGAGGTGTGCGCAGCTGATCTCGATGGTGCGAGCCGGCTCGGGAGGTGTGGTGCGGCCGGTTGGTGGGGTGGGTCAGTGGGTTGCATGAATGCGGCGGGGTCGTGGCACGTTGGCGCAGTGCTGGACGTCGGTGGGGCAGCGGATCGCGGTCGGTACTCCTAGCCTGGTTCTGTGAAGAAGACGGCCGTCTTGTTGGTGTCGGTGGTGCTCGCGGTCATCGGGCTGGCCGCCTGCACCCGCTCGGCCAGCCCAGATCCCGCGCAGGCGCCGTTCGTGCTGGAGACCATCGGCGGGGAGGTGGAGTCCTACGACCGGCTGGTCGGCGCGTGGCATTCGACGGAGTACAGCGAGCCGTTCGTCGAGGTCTCGATCCGCGAAGGTTGGGCGATTCATCTCCGCGGGCGTTGCACCGGCTCGGGCGTGCTCAAGATGCAAATGACCGCCATCAGCATGAGCTTCACGGACGGCTGGACCTGCGACGGTCAGTGGCGGTTCCTGATGATGTTCTTCCCGGCCGACGAACTGGCCGTCGGTCGCATTGACCTCGGCCCCTTCACCGTGGCGCTCGACCGCGCCGACACCATCACCTCCTGGGACGTCGAAGCCTATTCGACGACGCCGACCCCCTCGCTCGGCCCAAGCCTCTCGCCATGGCCGTCCCCGTCTCTGCTGCGCGCCTGATACGCCACGGTGATCGCCTGGGTGCTGGTCGGTCTGCCGGCCATCACCCATGACCTGCCCAGTGGCGCCGGCGCGCCGGCCGGGCTACCGGAGGGCGCGTTCCACACCCGCAATGACTTTGGCGACAACTCCTACGACGGTTCCGCCCCGCCGGCCGGCGACGGGCCGCACCGGTACGTGTTCATCGTGCACGCGCTGGACGTCGAGACGCTCGACGTGCAGCCCTCGGCGTCCCCGGCGTTCGTCAGTTTCAACCTCGCCTTCCACACCCTGGCCCGGGGCGTCATCCGGGGCACGTACCAGGTCGCCTGACGCCGGCCGCTGAGGGCGACGTTTCGTTCAACGGTCGTGGTCGGGTAGCGGAAGTTCAGGCGTGTTGTGGTCGTCGACCAGGCCGCTGCGTCGTACGGCGTCCACGACCGCCGGGTCGAGCAGCAGTACCCGACCCCCGTTCTCGCCCGTGTAGAGCGTAAAGACACGAACCGGCGTGCCCGCCGCGGCGAGCAGGTCGTTCACGACGGCGAGGGGCCGAACGGTCGCCTCGAACCACGGCGAGTTGTAACGCCAATCGTCGGCACCCAGGACCGGGCAACGGCGGCCGTTGATGTCCACGACGTAGTCCCCCTCGTCGTCGTTACCGGACACCGTGCGGACCCGAAGTGTGACACCGAATTGCCGCAGCGCCGGAGCCATCTCGCGGAGCAGGTCCTCGACGCCACCCTCCGCAAGGTCCTCGCCGTCGGCATGAAAGTCCACATCGTCAAGGACGGCGCAGCTGAAGGGATAGCCTCCGGCCGCCACCTCGCGCCGCTGGTCGTCCGCCGCAGCGGCCGGCAGGTCACGCCAGAAGCCAACGTCCGCAAGCGTCCACGCGAGCGCCGCCCACCGACGGTCCTGCTTGGCTCCGGCGGACCGGCGACGCGACAAGAACAGCCTGATGCGACGCATCCTCATGCGTCGCCCGGCGTGGCACCGGCCCCGCCCATTCGGCCCATGAGTGCCATGGTCACCTACGCAGGCACCGTGCTACAAGATCAGGCGCGCACATCTGCCGCTGCGGGCGTACTGGCGCTCATCGTCGCTGGTGACACACCGTGATACATGGCCGCCATTCCTGTCGCCGGCGCCGACGTTGCGCCCCTGGGTGAGCTCGTGTTGCGCGCGGCGGTGTCTGCCTACCTCGGTCGCTATCGCGGTCAGAGTCGGCTGCACAGCGAGCCGGACCTGCGCGTCTTCCTCCGCTGGTGCGACGACCACGACCTCGATCCACTCGCTGCAGCACGAGCGGACATTGAACGCCGCTCCTGTACGGCTTCAGCGGTCATTTCGGCTGCGGCTCGTTCCGCATGACGCCTCCCCGGACAGGTCGTTGTACGACACGCCATCGCGGAAAATCGGTCGATGCTGACCCCGGCTTCGCATACGCCGGGCGTTACCGGCCACACCCGGCGGTTCGGCACGCGGACATGCCGATGACCGCGCATCGGCAGCGCCCGGCATGCTGCGCCGTCAACCCCACAACGAACAGCGACATCAGGTTATGTTGACGCCGTGAACGACCGACTGGATGAACGCCTCGCCGGCGCATGCGAACCGCAATCTAGTTCGATCGCCGAGCCGCTTGCGGAATCCGCGGCCGACATCGCACGGATGGGACGCAGGGCGGCCCGGCGACGCACCACACGCGTCTGGATCGCGGTGGCCGCGAGCGTCCCGATGGTGGTGATCGGCGTCGCGGTCGGGGCCGGCAAAGCGCCTATGACGTGCGGGGTCGAGCGGCTTGCGCTACCGTCTGGCAGCGCGCCGAGCCTCGTGACGGCAATGGATCCGACCGGACGTTATATCGTCGGCCGGACGACGCACGCGAGTAGCACCTCCCGCCTTGATCTGCTGATCTGGGACAACGGTGAGCTCCACCAGGCCGAGCTGCCGGGTGAACGTCAGGTACCCACCGACGTCAATGCCGACGGTGTCGTGGTCGGTACCACCGACATCCAGTCGGCATCCGGTCCGATCGACATGCACGCGTGGGTATATGGGGATCGCACAGCCACGCTGCTACCGGGCACGGGGTCCACCGAAGCACGGGCGATCAGCGACGGTGGCGTCGTCGTCGGCACGGACGACCGGCGCCCGGTGTTGTGGCGTTCAACCACTGACGCGCCGTCCACACTCCCGCTGCCGGAAGGGGCATGGGAAGGAGTGGCCACCGCCATCACCGCCGACGGGGAGACGATTCTCGGCACGCTGCACCCGCCACAGACCGGGCTCAACCGCCCGTACGTCTGGCTGGCCGACGGAACGCTGCGGGAGCTGCCCTTGCCGGTCGTCAACGGCACCACGGCGTTGAGCGCGTACCCCGTGGCGATCGCCGGCGACTGGGTAGCCGGCACGGCCGGCGACGATGGCGTGCCGGTACGGTGGAATCTGCGCACCGGCGAGGTGCAGGCCTTCCCGAGGTTCCGCACCGCAGGCCTGAAGATCAGCGCGGACGGTTGGATCCTCGCCCGCGACAGGCACAGCCACGCGACCCTACTACTCAGTCAACAGGCCACGCTGACGCTGCCAAGCTTGCGCGACCGCGGTAGCTTTCCCGACGTGCCCAAGGTGATCACCCAGGACGGTCTGCACGTTGCTGGCGAAGCGTCGGCCGCGGGCAGCGGCACCTTGCCGGTGGTCTGGCACTGCAGGTAGCCGGATGACAGAGGCGCCGGCTACCGCCGCGCGCCGTACGGCCTCTTGGACCAGCGCGACGGCGGCCGCCTGACCGTCTTCGGTCTGTTCAGCCACGACGTCGTCGATACGGGCTTTGACGCCGCCGGGCGCCCGGTACGCCGCGAGCGTGAGAGTGGCGCAGAGGTCCCCGTCGTTTCGGGCGACCAGCAGGTGGTACGCCGGCGATACGACCATGTCGGCCAGCACGTTCGGCTTCAGACGGCTGGGTCGGCTGGACAACCGCGGCTCGTCCCGGCAGAACGCCTCGACGATCTCGGGACTGCACCTATCGACGAGTTCCACCTCGACCGCCGCCGGCCGTCTCCGGTAGGAGCACTGAACAGGCTCAGAGGAAGCGGGCGCTCGGCACCGGGCCGGGGGACCACAGGCGGTCGCGGCGGCCGATGAGGGGCCACCCCGCCGCGAGCCCGGCGGCGAAGGTCGCGAGGTCCGCCGGGGTGTCGCCCGGGGCCACCTCGTCCTCGTCGGGCGCGGTCTCCAGGACGGCGGCGGCCAGCGCCTCGGCGGGGCGGTCGTCCGCCGGGACCTGCTCCGGCTCGCCGCCGGGCGGGAAGCGCATGTGCTCGCCCCACGCGGGCACCAGCGACTGGTACAGCAGCCCGGTCGCGTCCGGCGCAACCAGGCCCGGGTCCGTCCACGACGTCGCGTGTTCTACGAGCAGCGCGCCCGGCGCGCGCTCGGCCAGCGTCGGCAGGGGCGTGGCGGGGTTGGAGAGGTCGTAGGCGGCGATGATCGTGTCGCGGCGGCCGGGGGCGTACGGCTGGGCGGGTAGGCCCAGGGCGGAGGCCAGCGCCAGGCCGAAGATCGAGCTGCCCCGGTCGGGCAGCAGGCTCACGCTCGACGCGGACGGGCCGGCGGCCTCGAGCACGACGCGGAGGCGGTCGATCGTGCGGCGCAGAGCGGCCAGGCTGTCGTGCAGATACGCGTAGCGGCCGCGCATCGGCTCGTCGAAGCCGTACGGGGAGAGGTGCAGCAGGACGCCGCCATTGAGGACGTAGTGCCAGGGGCGCAGCGCCTGCTGGTCGAGCGGGCCCGGTACGGTCGCGGCGCGCTCGAGCATGCCGGACAGGCGCCCGCGTGCGTGAACCCAGTCCTGGGGTGCCGGGGCGAGGCGCGCGGCGGCCTGGCGGGCCCGGTCCAGGTCGCCGGACATGACGCTGTAGAAGGCGAGCAGGTAGCGGTCCGGCCAGTCCTCCAGGCCGGCGTCGTTCGCCTCGAGGACGGCGACGGCGTCGCCGTAGCGATAGGCGTCCTCGTAGGCGGCGGCCAGCTCGGTCACGATCCGGCGGTGGCCCGGTGCCGCATCGAGGGATGCCTCCAGCAGGGGGATGGCGATTTGGGAGATGCCGCGCTCGATGCAGGTCCAGCCCAGTTGGTACAGGAATACGGCGTCGCGGGGATCGGAAACCACCGCATCGGCCGCCTCGGCCAGGTCGTCGAAGCCGGCCAGGCGCCCGGCGCGCGCGAGGATCGCCGCCAGTTCCGCGGTCGGCGCGTCGGCCGCGGCGGTCAGCAACGTGCGGATCGCGCCGCTCAGGTCGCCGGCGTTGAGTTTTTCGGATGCCTCAACGAGATCACTCATGATCTCCCACGATATCCGGCGTCCGCCGGCATCTATCCGAGCGGTCCGGAAAGCCTGCGCCCAGGGCTATGTTCGTCCACGGCGAACCGCTGACCAGGGCGATCGCCGTGGCCCAGTCACCGCGTGCTTCGGCCGCTGCCTCCGCTGTTCGGTCGAACCGTGCCGTCACCGGAGGGAGGGGGCGAGCGATGGGACGGCGGCCGTGCGGCCGTCCAAGCCGCCGAATGTGGCTACGGTCTCGGCGATGGCGACCCGGTAGCCGGCGGCGGACCGGCGGACCATCGCGGCGCCGATGCCGTTCGCACCGCGAGTTGCGAGGATGGTGCGTGGATCAGCCATGGTCGCGTACCAGGGTGAGGGCGCCACTGCGCCTGCCGTGGACCATCGCGATGCCTTGGGCGAGCACGATCAGGACGATGAGTGAAACGGTGCCGGCTGCGGGGACGGTGTCGATGGCCAGTGTGTAGGCGAACACGATGCGGATGATCGCGTCGAGTAGGAATGCGGTACCCCACGCGACGCTGGCCAGCATCACCCAGCGGTGGAACACCGGGTTGTCGGTCCATAGCCGGTCGAACCGGGCGGCCATGTCGGTCGGGCTGACCTTGCCGGCCACGTCCAGCAGGAACGGTCGCCCGGTGGCGAGCGAACCGAGGATCCACAGCCCGACGGCTCCGGTCAGCCAGCTCTCCCGGGCCAGCAGTGCGCGGGCGTCGCCGGTGGCCAGTGCGACCAGCAACGACAACGCCATCGTGGCGATGATGAACATCGCGGTCGGGTCCAAGCGCCGGGCCCGTGCCCAGGTCCAGCCGATCCCGACGGCGGGTGCGATCGTGGCCAGCAGCAGCGCGAGCCAATGGTTCACTCCGGCCGCGCGGGCGAGGTAGAAGATGGCCAATGGAACGACGACATCCAGCGCCAATGCGAGCATGGCCCCGAACCGGCGGTCGCGTGTCACGAGCGGACTTCCTTTCCGGTGGCGTGCTTTTCCACGGCATGCTTTTCAGTGGCCCGCTTTTCGGTGGCGTGGCGGAACAGGGAGACCAGGTCTTTGGCGTACGCGTCGAGGTCGAGGTCGGGGATGACGCTGACCTGTGGTCCAATCGCGTCGATGGCGGCCCGGATGGTCATGGCCATGGTGCGGGTGGTGAAGTCACGAAACTCGCCCGCGCGTTGACCGCGCTCCAGGATGTCCTCCAACGGCGCCAGACTGGTGCCGTACACCGATGCGTCGTGTCTGAGCCGGGTCCGGCCGTCCTCGTCGGTGAAGTTCATCGCGATCGCGGTCAGCACCCGAACGTGCTTGCGGTGAGTGCCGATGTATTCGACGTTCGTCTCGATGTAGGCCCGTAACTCCGCGGTCCGACTGTCCGCGTTCCCGGTTCGCGCGGCCATGAATTCGGCAGCCTGACGCAGGGTGGATGCGAACACCTCGTGGATCAGTTCCTCCCGGTTGTCGAAGTGATAGAAGATCGTCGTCTTCGTGACCCCGGCCCGCTTGGCGACCTCCGCCAGCGACGCCTTGGGCAGCCCCAGCTCCGCGATCGCGTCGATCGCGCACTCCACCAGCTGTGCACGCCGCGCCAGGTCGACGAAGGTCCGCTCCGACTTACCGTTGGGTTTGTTTTCAGACCGCACGGTAAGTACCGTAACATCGACGGCCTAAGATTCGCGAGGATTGTTCGCGGGTGCCCTGAGATTTCCATGGCGACAGCGGAGCGGGTTGGTCGTCCGGATGCCAGGTTCCTGGCTGTCAATGTGCCGGCGCGCCGCCGTGGCCGCCACGGCTCGGCGTGAGGGTCCGGTCGGTGTCCTTGGTCGGCGGCGAGACCGGCCGCAACGCCCGGCCGCCGCCCGACACTGCGCCGAACGTATCCATCCGTCCGCGCGCTCGCGGACGACCTCGACGTACGGTTCGTAGACAGCGGCGTCGAGACCAGACAGTGCCTGTGCCTGCTCGACGACGCCGGCGCGCTAACCGAGGTGTGCGAGCCCGTCCGGCCGGTACCACCGGCCGTCTGGCCCGTCCTCCGCGACGCGCTCGGCGACGAGATCGCGACGCTCGATCCCAGTGACCTGCTCGCTCTGTCCGGGCGGGGGCCAGCCGGTCTGCCGCCCGACACGCTGGCCCGGATCGTGGACCTCGCAGCGGCCTGGGACGTGGACGTCATCGTCGACGCCGACGGCCCGGCACTGGTCGAGGCGGTACGCCGCAGCCCGGCCTTGGTCAAGGTGAACGCGCACGAGGCCGCGGCCGCGACGGGCGGCGCGGAACGCTGCGCGTCGCCGCGGCGGCCGCCCGCGCCAACGCGCGGCACCTGCCCGCAGGCGACATCTCCTTGGACGACGTCGACGCCGAGCTCCCAGCGGTGCGGATCAGGCGGCTGGCGGCGCCGCCCCGATGAGCTCCACGAGCCGCGCGTGCCACCGCTTGCACAGTGTTGAAGTGCCATTCAAGCCGGCCGCGAACCCGGGCATCATCGTCCTCGCGGCGGCCGGTGTGGCATCCGCTTACCGGCGGAAGCCTCGTCGCCCGTCGCGTGGTGCGGTGTTGCGGAACGGGCGGAACCATGCCGAGGGACGGTAGTCGCCCATGCCCATGGACCGGTTGTAGTCGCTGTCCGGGTCTTCGATGCCGTCCATCCGGGCATCGAACAGGTCGAGGATGTCGTCGTCCTGCAGCATCACCTCTGACGCGAGGTCCCAGTCGTAGTCCTCGGCGTGCCCTGGTAGCGCGGCCAGCTGTTGCGGCGACGGGCCCCAGTCGTCGGCGACCGCCGCCTCGGCGTAGCGCAGCATGAGGTGCAATGCCATCTCCTCGCCGGGGCATGTCGGCCGCGGCCACCGGCCGGCCGCGAGGTCTCCGGCCAGGTCGTCGAAGGCGCGGGCGGCCTGCCGACGCCACACCGCGTCCTGACCCCAGGTGAGCCGCGGGTACTCAGAGAAGATCATCCAAGCGTTGGTGGTGGTGATCGGCTCGTCGCCGTGCTCACACACGTCGTCGTAGGCTCGGTCGCCGAGAATGTCCGCGAGCGTCCACAATGCCAACGCGGTCCTCGGCGTCAGCTGGAACCCGGCGCACACGTCGCACTTGTCCTCGGCGCAACCGCAGAGCGGGAAAAGGCCAGCGAAGTCCGGGACGTCGCCGGCAACGCCATCTTCGTTGACCTCGCGCACCATGCTCGACGAGCTGACGACCCGAGTCCCGGCGTGGTCGCCGATCACGGCGTCGGCGTCGGCCAGCCACGCGACAGCCACGGCAACATCGCCATGGACGTCGCGGCGAACCTCGGCACGGGCCTGCTCGAGACTCTGGCCCGGCCCCACACCGAACTCCGCGACATCGACCTGGTCCAGCGCGGCCCGCTTCAGGGCCTCTTCGTCGGCGACCTCGACGACCACCTCGGCGCTCACCCTGAACCATCGAAGCTCCGCGCCCATGGACAGAGCATAGGCTTGGTGGCGTCGGGAAGGATGCCACGCACCGGTGCAGATCTGCGGCGCATCGCGGTGAACGGCTCACGGAGGTGTCCCCTGCGGGCTCCACGGCCACAGGCTCCGCCGGCATCGCTCCCAAGCAGAGCCCTTCATCCCGCTGACGCAGCTCCTCAAGGCCCGCCCCAGCCCTTCAACGAGCGCATCGACGAGTTGTCCGCCACCCCTGGGCGGTAACGTACCGCTGGCGGTGATGCAGCGGACTCGCCCCTGTGCTGCCGCCGGGGCGCGAGCTGGCGAGGTCCTGGGGAGGTCGACGAGGTGGCGGGACCTGAATCGCAGATCGAGATCGGTCCGGACGGACGGATCGCCGAGTGGTCGTGGCCACTCATCGAGGCGCGGGCGCGGGCCGGCGATCCACAGGCGATGGCGTTGCACGGAGCGCGGTTGGTCCAGACGGGCGAGGTGGCGCAGGCGCTGCCGTGGTTGCGGCGGGCGGCCGATGCCGGGGTACCCGATGCCGCGTACAACCTCGGGGCATGCCACGAGATGACCGGCGATCGCGCCGCCGCGCGGGAGGTGTGGGGCGCGGCCGCGCACGCCGGTGACGCCGATGCGATGCTGGGCCTGGTACGCCTGTGTCTGACCGAGGGCGACATCGCGGAAGCGCTGGTGTGGTGCGAACCCATTATCGCCGCCGACGATGTCGAGCTGCTGCTGCGGCTGGGGGTGGCGTTGCGCGACGCGGGCCAGGAGGAGACGGCGATCCAGACGTTCCGGGCCGCGATCGCGCGTGGCGATGCGTGGGGGATGACCTACTACGCGAGCATCCTGCAGACCCGCGGGCAGCTCGACGAGGCCGTGTCGTGGCATCAAAAAGCCGCGGCGCTCGGCAACGCTCGGGCCGCGTTCGAAGGCGGCTCGCTGCTGTTGGAGCGGGGTGACCGGGCCGGCGCCGAGGCACTGTTCGAGCAGGGCGCGCGGGCCGGCGATGTCCGCGCGGTCGCTGGTCTGGGCGCTCTACGGTATGAGGCCGGGGACCTGGCCACCGCCGAGGAGCGGCTGCGAGCAGCGGCCAACCGTGGTAACGCGGTGGCTGTCCACAATCTGGCGGAGCTGCTCTGGGAGCGCGGTGACCCGGCGGGAGCAGCGCAGCTGCTGGCACCGCTGGCGCAGCAGAAGGACGCCGCGGCCGCATCGCGGCTCGGCGCGATGAGCCGGGATCGCGGTGACGACGACGCGGCCATCGGCTGGTACCGCGCCGCCGCGGCGGCCGGTGACCGGGACGCGAGCATCTGGCTGGGTAACCTGCTCCGCGAGCGCGGCGACCTGTCCGGCGCCCGTGCGGCGTACCAGCAGGCAGCCGAGGCTGGCAACCGGGGTGCGATGGCCAATCTTGGTGCCCTGCTGCAAGGGACCGGCGAACAGGACGAAGCCTTGCGCTGGCTGCACGATGCTGCAGCCCACGGCGAATCGCTGGCCATGTATAACCTCGGTTACCTCTACCAGGAGCAGGGCCGGTACGCCGAGGCGAAGGCCTGGTATCGGCGTGCCGCGACGCTCGGCGACAGCGCGGCGGGGCTGAACCTTGGCCTGCTGTACGACACGACGGGAGAACCCGACGAGGCCGTCCACTGGTACCGCCGAGCCGCGGCGGACGGCGAGCCGAAGGCGATGTACAACCTCGGCATGCTCTACGCCCGACGGGCGCAGGCCCGGCAGTGGCAGTCGGACCTCGACGAGGCCGAACAATGGCTGACCGCCGCCGCCGAGCTCGGCGACCCTGACGCGGCACACCGCCTCGTCGAGCTCTACACGCACCAGGGCAACACCACGAAAGCTGACTACTGGCGACAACACCCGTCCGCGCCATAACACGCGGCCAGGCCCGCACGTTGATCACCGATCGACTTGTATGGAACATCGACTTGTCCGCCTGACCAGCCAGCCCCGAGGGACGACCGGAGCGGAAGAGCTCGCCGCCGCCCGCGGTACGGCCGGGTTCGTCGGCCTGGTGATCGGCATCATGGCCATCGCCGGGCCCGGCGTCACCGCGGTGGCGCCGGCCATCCTGGTCGGCATCTGGGCAGTCGTCATCGGCCTGGCCGACCTGTGGCTCGCCACCCGTCAGCACGACGGCTGGTCGCTGGCCCTGAGTCTGGCAGCGAGGTCAGGACGAGACGGTAGGAGTCGGTGCCGGTTTCGATGATGTTGCCGCCGAAGGTGATCCGGTCGACGATCTTCGTAGCAGTCGGGCCCGCGCAGCCTCACATCCGGGATCTCAGCACGTCGACCTCGCAGCCCGGCGCGGACGGGTCGAAGCCGTGCTCGATCAGCCAGCGAACCCCCAGCAGGCTTCGCAACGACCACCACGCGTGGATCACGTCGAGGTCGATGTCGGTGCCATAGCCGGCGATGACGTCGTCGAGGTGCTCCTCGTGTCCGAGCGTGAAGGTGGCGAGGTCGTACAGGGCATCACCCTGGCCAGCCTCGGACCAGTCGATGATGCCCGTGACCTCGTCGCCGTCGACGAAGACGTGCGCGATCTGGAGGTCGCCGTGCGTGAACGCCGGAGTCCACGGCCGGAGCGCGGCCTCGGCGACCTGGCGGTTGCGGGTGACGAGGTCGGCGGGCAGGATGCCGTTCGTCACAAGCAACTCGCACTCGTCGTCGAGTTCCGCCGACAGCGCGACGATGCTCCGGCCGGCCAGGCCGGGCCGGGGCGGCAGCGGCGCGTCGTGCAACTTCCGGATGGCGGCGCCCGCCGCGGCCCACGCCGCCGGCGACCCGGTCGACGGCCCGCCGAGGCGCCCAAGCGTCGTCCCCGGGAGTGCGGCGATCGCGAGCACGGGCGGCTTGCGCCACAGGACCTCCGGGGTCGGCACCGGCGCGAGGGACATCGCCTCGACCTCGAAGTCGATGCGCGCCTGGTCGGCGTCCACCTTCAGGAACACGTCGCCGACGCGCAGGGTCGCGCGCTCGGAATGGGCGACAACGACTTTGACCTCATCCATGGGCGACCAGTATCCCGGGGATGATCGCCGACGTCGCCGGGTTTATCGCGTGCGATCACGCCGCTGACCGGTGCAGCAACGCGCAACTACCTTGAATCCGGCACACGCTCACGCCGCTGGTCCATCGCTACCCAGCGTCACGGGATGCCGAGAGCCGACATGCGATCATGCCAGAACAGTGGTGTTGGGATAACCCGTGAGGTGTGGCGAATGGGGTGGGACGCACTCGGGCAGTGGGGTGAAGACGCCGCTCGCATCGAACCGCTCGCTGGCGGAGTCGCCAACGACGTGTGGAGCGTGCGCATCAACGGGCACCTCGCGGTCGGTCGTCTCGGTGCCAGGAGCGATGCTGATCTCGCGTGGGAGACCGCGCTCCTGCAATACCTCGACCGTGAAGGTCTGACCGTACCGGTGCCGATCCCGACTACGGACGGCCGGCTGTTCGCCGACGGTCTGGTGGTGATGACCTACCTCGATGGTGGACCGCCCGAAACGCAGGCCGACTGGCGTCGCGTGGCCGGCACACTCCGCGATCTGCATCGGCTGACGCAGGGCTGGCCGCAGCGCCCAGGCTGGCGATCGTCGACCGACCTCCTGCACGCCGAGACCGGGACGAAGATCGACCTCAG
>NZ_JBICTV010000056.1:0-29521 GCF_043197855.1 Dactylosporangium sp. NPDC048998 | reverse complement strand
CGGGAACGCAGCGGCGCCGGCGTAGGCCTTGATCGGCATGCGCGGACGGTACCAGTCCAAGGTTCGGCGGAACTTCACCCTGCTGAACGGATCCGTTATTGGGGAACCGATCCGGTGGTCGCCGGCTGCGTCTGTTCAGCCTCCTGCTGCTGGGCCGACGGACGATCGCAGACGCCTGCGATATGCGGACTCGGCCCCTGCGGAAGATCGTTCGCAGTCCCTCGCCGGGCGCCTAGAACGGCCGGTCAGCGGCCCAGCGGTCCTTGAGGACGAGGTAGATGGCGCCGATCGAGCCGTCCTCCTCGAGGCCGGCCAGTTCCTGTACGATCCGGATGAATCCGTCCGGTACCGGCAGGGCGCACGCTCGGCGGAGCTGTTCCCGGGCGTGATCCGGGCCCTGGACCTGGGGCCCCAGCACGAGTTCCTGCTGGTCGGGCGCGGCGTCGGCCAGGAACCGGCCAAGTGTGTTGATCAGCCCCGAACGGGCGCCGAACGCGCCCGGCTCGATGCGGACCCGGTTGCCGTACAACTCGATTCTCATGTCCGGCGGCAGGTTCGTCCGGTAGTGCTGCCAGCACGCGGTGAGCTGGTCGAGCTGGGCCGGTGACGGGTCCGTGTTGCCGAACGTGGTGGGGAGCGGCTCGAACCGCAGCCCGTGCCAGTCGATGCCGCCGGTGCTGGTGTCGACCCGCTCCACCACGATCTCGGCGCCAGCTGCATGCCGGCGAGCCGCTGCCCGCGCCTCGGCCAGCCCGGCTTCATCGCCGCCGGCCTCGACAGTCAGCTGCTGCCCGGTGGACAGGAACACTGCCCAGACGCAGCCGTACCTGCGCTGGTACGTGACGGACATCGACTGCATGTGGCGCACTGTTCCACACCTTGCACAGACCGGCCAGTATCAGCGCTGCTCCGAATCGAGGGCCGGCGGGATCGCGAGGATGTGTTGATCCCCTCGGTAGAGCGCCGGTTCGGCGTCGCCAGCGCGCACCTCGAGTATCGCGACGCCGGGGCCGCAGCCGAGGGCGTCGGCCTCGGGCAGCGTGATGGGCCGGGCGGTGACGGTGGCGCCGGCGGGCAGTGGCACGGTGGTCCGCTGGGGGTACGGCCGGACGGTGGTGGCCCGGCCGCGTCGCTTAACGAGGAATCCCTCGGTGGTGAGGACCGCGAGCGCGTCGCGGATGGTGTCCCGGCTGCACCCGAACTGGTCGGCCAGCACGGCTTCACTGGGCAGCCGTGCCCCGGGTTGATGGGTGCCATCGAGCATCTGCTCGCGCAGGGTGGACGCGACGTCACGGAACCCGAACGGCCGCGCATTGATGGCGTGCATGGCCGCACCATACCGGATAAAGCCATGTGGGGAAATGGCCATAATAAATCACCACGCCCCCGGTGCTGCCGTCCGACGGGATCGACGTCCGTGGCGAGGCCGTAGTCCGGGACGGACAGCCCGCGAGGTCGGCAGCGGCGCCGGGCTCTCGTGGTGGCGGCCAGCAGTACGGACGACACGTCCGGTCCACCGTGTCGGCGCCCGGGGAGGTTGGGGGCCGTAGGCGAAACGGGGGCGGTGCCCCAGTAGGTCGAGCGGATCGACACGCCGCGACCCGCGTCGGCGGTTTACTAATCGCGGTTTGAGGTGTCCGGTGCCGTCCTCGACGACGGCATCGTAAGCGCCGAGGGCAACCCGATACCCCCCGCCTTACGCGCCCCGTTAGGCGGTGGGGGCGTACACCCCCAGTGCTCGAGTTCGCGGCGGGCACGGTGGGCAATCGGCGTTGCGTGCCTGACCGGCATCGGGGGCGACGGGTCGGCGCACCACTCTGGCGACCTCTCGGCGCGCTGCGCCAGATCGGGGCGGGGGTTGATGGCGCAGCGTGCGAGTTCGCAGGAGGCCCGGACCACGGGGTGCCCGGGCCGCCTACTCCCATCGTTGGCTCAGGCCATGGGCGGGCCGGTGATACTTCGTGCCAGTCGTGGGTGATGCTCAGCCGATCCCGGTCGCCTGCAGTGCGGTGGTCCAGTTGGTGCGGATCGCGTTGCGCGCCGCGGACAGGGTGATTTTGCCGCTGCAGACGGCGTTCTTCAGCTTCGTTTCGACGCCGTCCTTGGTGTAGGCGGTCTGGGTTCCGTAGTGCGGCTCGGGCCACAGGTTGCCCGGGTCGCGGGGTGCGCCGCCGAGTTCGAGGGGGACGAGGTGGTCTTCCTCGTAGTCGGACATGTTCGTGTCGGCGTAGCCGTAGTCGATGATGCCCTGTGCCTTGAGGGGGTTGGTGTAGGAGGTCGGGGGGCGGACGGTGGCAGTCCACCCAGACACGCAGATCGTGCTGTTGATGGTGGACTGGGTGACGTCGGGGTTGTAGCTGCCGGGGGTGCAGTGCGGGTCGGGCAGTGGCAGGTAGGACTGGGAGCAGGTGCTGGCGAGGGCGGTCCCGGGGGTGGCGCCGACGGCAACGCCGCTGAAGGCGAGGGCAATGGCGACGGTGGCTGCGGCTGCGACGGCGCGGTTGTGGATGCGCATGGAGGCTCCGGCTGGTTCGGCCCGGCGTGGGGTGCCGGGGGACGCGTCCATGACAGCAATTCGGCGGCTTACATGAATAGATGTATGGCGATGAATTCCGGGTGGCGGGACTGTTTCGTGTCGCTCCCACCGTCCGGCACGAGCACCCGCATCGGATCGTTGCTTTTCGTGCGGTCGGCGTCGGCCGCCGTCACAACTGCTCAGGTCGGCGTCCATCTGTTTGGCGCTGGAGCCCCGACGGATCGTCGAGTCGTCCCGGATTCGGCAGGCTCGGCCCTTCGTGCCTGCCCGAGCAGTTCGCCCAGCGCTCGCTAGAGCCACTCGGCATGGTCGATGGTCAGGCTGGCCCGGGCGCGCTCTGGGCGCCAGCGCGGAGCTGGTCGGACCGTCAGTACTGCGAACGGCGCGTGCGTGGACCGTCGTGCATCGGCCTGTATCGGCCCCCGCCACCGCGTGGCAGGTCGTCTGTCGGGGCCCGAAGGCCGATCCTGTTCGTCTCGTCGGTGCCGCAGCGTCCTCACCATTGCCGGCCTCACGACGGCGGCCGAGCGATGACGGCGAGCGTCAGCACGGTCGGAAACTCCTTGTCCATCTGCCCGAGGAGCAGGCACACGATGCGGTCGCCGTGTCGCCAGGCCGGGAACTGCTCGTCGCTGGTGAACATGGCGAGGTTATAGTCGAGCGTCGAGACGTCGGCGTCGTTCCCCGTCACCCGCTCGTATTCCGCCCGGAACGAGTGCAGCCGGGGCGGGCCCCACGCCGCCGTCAGCGCGGCGACGGCGCGCAGGCGCCGCTGCTCGAAGTCGTTCCAGACCTCCAGCCACAGCTCGCCGATCCGGCCGTCGTAGTCTGCGGGCGTTTCGTACAGGCTCTCGCTCATCGCGATCGGCGCGAAGTGGGCCTCCGGCCCGCTCTGCGCCAAGCCTATGAGCCAGTCGCTGCAGTCGGCCGGGCCCTCAGGGAACGGCCGCGCGAGCATCTCCTCCGCCAGGGCCACGAGGGCGTCATTGTCCACGCCCGGATGGTAGCGACCCCGCTGCGACCGAATCGCGGTACGCGACAGCCCGAACGGCCGCATCAGCTGCGGGTCGCGGCGACGCGCGGGGACCGTGAGGGTAAGCCTGCCGCACTTCCTGGTCGTCTCACTGTCCGGCGCGTACAGGTGCCGGGTCCGGGCCCGAGCGCCGGGCCAAGGTTCATCCCCGACGTGTGAGCCCGGGGTCCTGGTCGCCGAGCCAGCCGTTCGGGCCTGGTGAAGGGGGCATCGCGTCGGTGATCAGCGCCCGCGCTGCGGGCCCGTAGACCGCCGTTTGTTGCAGTTGCTCGAACTGTTTGCAGTACAGCCGTACCTCGCTGGGTTGGGTGATGTCGAGTTTGGCGGTGGGTGTCTCGACGCCGACCCGCGCGGTGTCGTAGATCCAGAAGCCCACGGTGGTCAGCGGCCGGTGTTCGGCGTCGAGGGGGATGACGCCAAGGCTGATGCGGGGTAGCGACATTACGGCCAGCAGCCGGTCGAGCTGTTCGGCCATGACGTGGGGTGAGCCGACCTGGTGTCGTAGCGCCTGTTCCTCGATCACCGCGACGAGCCGACGGTCGCCGCTGTAGAGGATCTGCTGGCGTTGCATGCGTGCGGCGACGGCCGATTCGACGTCGTTGGGTAATTGCAGAAAGTCGATGAAGTACTCCAGTACGGCCGCGGAGTACGCCGTGGTCTGGAACGGGCCGGGGATGGCGCTGTGCTCGTAGATGCGGAACAGTGTGGTGTTCTCGTAGAGCGGCACGGCGGCGAGCATCAGGTGGGTCATGCCGCTGCGGGCTCGCCGGCGCCATTCGACGTACATCGACTCGACGCCCCGCGCGGTTGCGAGCAGGTCAGCTGTCTGGTCGTCGGCGTCGCAGACACGGCACCAGGCGCGGATGTTGGCTTCGGATGGTGCTTGGCTGCCGTGTTCGATGCGGCTGACCTTGGTGTGGTGGCATCCGATGCGCTCGGCGAGGGCCCGGCCGGTGAGGCCCGCCTCGCGGCGTAGCTCACGCAGCCGGGCGCCGAGCGCTTCGCGGGCTTGCTGGGCCGGGCTACTGGGCGTGGTAGTCACGATCGGGGATGGCGAGGTCCCATACGGCGTCGAACGCCGAGCGGCACAGGCGGATGGCGTCCGGGTCGGTGGTGGCGAGCCGGTCGACGACCAGGCCGTTCCCGGCGAAGATCAGGAAGATGACCAGCTCGTCGTCGAACAACCAGAAGTCGTTGCCGGGCAGTGCGATCGTCGACACGCGCCGCCGCGGTACCCACCGGGTGTCTTCGCCGGCCTCGACGAACAGGTGGGTCAGTTCCCGCACCCACCGCTGGTAGTCGGACAGGGGTTCCGAGACGATGCGTGCCCGCCGGAACGTCTTGCCTGCCCGGGTCGCGGTTCGCACGGTGGCGAACCATGGTTCCAGCCACTCGGTGCCGCCGGGGTCGTCGGCGAGCCAGGCACGAAGGTGCGGTAGCTCCGCGGCGGTGCCGTAGGCGTCACGCATCTCCAGGTGGACGGCTTCGCGCTGGAATGAGGTGAACTGGTCGGTCAGGAACTCGTAGCTCGTGCTGTTCATTCAGCCTCCGACAAGCAGTGCGGCCATGGCGGATCGAGCGACTTCCACACACGTCTCATCGTCGGGCACATGCATCTGTCCGAGCGCTTCGGGGTCCAGCACGCGACGTCCACGGACGATGTACTGCCCGTCCTGCAGGACGTGGACGATCGGCGGCACGTGGTTGCCAACCTCGCCGTCCAGGCCGTCCTTGGCGAGGTGCTCGAGCAGCTTCGCGGGAACACGTACGAGTGTCTCGTCGTCGCCGACCGCGATCCCGGCCAGGACCGTCGGGTCGGTCACGATCCATCCCTGGACGACGTACGTTCCGCGGTCGGTTGCGTAGAGCGTCGGCGACTGGTCCGGCAAGGATTCCTTGCCGAGGAACGTCAAACGCATCGATTCTCTCCTTGTCAAGAAGTGTGCAGGATGTTGATTGCGGTGGCAATCTTGTATCGCAAATCGACAATCAGTCAAGTGAACCCGGCAAGGAATTTGCATGCACGCCGACCAGGACGTTTTGATCTGTGATCTTGTTTCGCTACAGGCGTGATTGCCGCTTCTTCGATCCCCTGCAACCTTCTGCAAACATGTTGATCGTCTTGCTCGAGCTGCCTTATTTTGACGCTGCCGCGCGTAACTCCGGCGGCAATTCCGCCTGCTCGGGCGGGAAGGAGCGAACCCGACCCAGATGCGGTGAGCGAAACACTTTTGAAGCTGCAAGGTCCGCCCCGTTGTCCCAAAGCAAGGAGACGCAGTGGTCACGACACAGATCGACAGAAGCGAACGATCCGACGACCTGCCTCGTCATCCGGTCTGGTGCGTCCGCCGGCCCCCAGCCTGCACGGGCCACCGCCACCGGTCAGTCGAACACCATGTTCCCGGCGACCCGATCTCGGGTGCCGCACTCACGGTCAGCCTCAGTGGTGGGGATCGAGTCTTCATGGCACTGGACTTCGCGACCGCCGAGGACAATCCCGTTGCGCTGGGGATTGCCATGGACATCGCCGAGCGCATCCAGGAACAACGCCTGGCGCACGTCGGCGCACACAGCGGCCACGGCACGCCGGTCGCCTACTCGCATCCCGACGACCCGGAACTCGTCACCGATCCGCACGGCCACGACCTGACGCTGGAGCAGGCTCGGCTGCTGTGGCGTGCGCTCGGGGAGTTGCTCGCGTCGGCTGCGAGTCCACCGCGAGCGTGAGTGGTGCCGCGTCGTGCACGGCGACGACGTGGTCGACGACCTCGACACCGGACAAGCCGAGGCCGTCCTCACCGCCGCAAAGCGGCAACCTCGCCGACCCTGCCGGCACCCACCCGGCCTGGTAGGCGACATCGGGCAGCCTCGACATACCGCCCAACGGGTTCGTGTGGGTGATGTTCCGGTCGTTTCCGCAGGCCAGGCACCGACAATTACGTGTACTCGAACGAATGTTCGAGTACGGTTCGTCGGCATGGAGCACACCCAGTCCACCGCGACGACCTGCACGGCCACGAAGAGCACACTGACCGCCACCGGCGACCTGCTCGTGCACTGCACCAAGCCCGCCGGCCACGTCGCCGGCGGCGATCCACGGCACGAGGCGAAGGTCGGCGCGTTCCCGGTCCGCTGGACCGACCAGCCAACCACGACCCCACACGTTGGCCCAGACGCCGGCCCGGCCGTTCCGCCGCTCCGGTGACTCGGCGCCGGTCTGGGCACTGCGGCCATGTCGCGCCGACCGTGGTGGCGTCACGGTCGGTGGGCCGGGTGCTGCCGGCCCCAGGTCTCCGTTCACGCATGACTGCCCGTGGCCGCTGGCGTTACCGCTGCCGCGTACGACAGCGGTGTACATCAAGCGGGCATCGACGTACGGGCTACAAGCCTGCCGCTTACGCCACGTCGTATACCGACAAGTCTGTTCGGACCCGAACGAATCTGGGCCGGTGCCGCCAACGCACCACCACCAGCTCCCCGCGGGCCGGCCGCCGGGCGTCGCCGGGGCCGGCAACGGTGAACTCGTCCACCGCGGTGTCGGTCTCGACCTCGACCACGACGGTCGGCTGGACCGGCACATACGGCAGCGGCCGCCGATCGGTGAACGATGCCGTCCACGAGCCGGGCAGCGGGTTCGGCCACGGATGCGGAACCGGCCCACGGCGGCCCGGTGCGACGAACCGGGCCAGCGCGGCGGCGAGTTCCGGCTGCCGGTCCACGGGCACGGGCAGTGTCTGGCCGAGGTAGCGCAGCCGGCCGTGCTCGTCCCAGCGTCCCAGCAGCAACACCTGCGGGACCGTCAGGCTGCCGGTCACGCCGCCGACGATCGCGTCGACGGTGTCGCGGGTCTTGACCTTCACCCAGCCCGCCTGCCCCGGCACGTACCGGCCGGCCGTCGGCTTGACCACGACCCCTTCCACCCCGGCCGGCTGCCAGTCGCGCATCCACGCCTTGGCCACCGCCACGTCGCGGGTCTGCGGACACAGTTGCAGCTGTGCCGGCGCGGCGGCGAGCAGTTCCTCCAACACCGCCCGGCGAGCGGTCAGCGGCCAGTGCAGCAGGTCGCCGTGCGCGGCGACGGCGAGGACGTCGAACGCGACGTAATGCGCGGGCAGTGCGCGGGTCTGGGCCAGCATTCGCCGGCCGGCGGCGAGGCGCCGCTGCAGCGCCGGGAACGATGTCCGGCCGCGGTCGGCGTCCCAGACGATCAGCTCCCCGTCCAGGACCGTGCCGGCCGGGACCGTGGCGCGCAGCAGCCGGGTGACGTCCGGGAAGTAGGGCGCCAGGGTGCGGCCCTGCCGCGACTGCAGCGCCACCCGGTCCGCGGTCACGAAGGCGAGGGCGCGGAACCCGTCCCATTTCGGCTCGTACACGACCGTGCCACGCCCGCCCGGATCCGGTAGCTGGGCGGCGAGTGTGGCGCGCATCGGCGCGACAGGTGGCCGCATTCCATGCCCCCGTGGCCAGCGGTGATCAGTAATCAGTATCGAAGCTACACGCAACCGTCCCATAACAGACCAAAACGCCGAAGTCAGGACACCGCTGAACGGCTTCCTGCGCGGCACCGCGGCAGGTGTCGCACGGGCGGTGAGTGACGACGATCCCTGGGACGCAACCGTGGCCAAGTCGCGGCCGATGGTGAAGCCTGGTGGTGGTGCCGCTGTGCGGGCGGGCCGTTGCCCGCTCGGTGGCGGAGGCTGGATCAGCATCCGGGCCGTGACCGACCTGCTCGACGCGCTCGCACGGCTGGCAATGCCGTTGCCGGCCAGCCGCGTCATGGCCGCCGGCGAGGGCGGGCATCCCGCACCGGTGCTGCGGCACAGCGATACACCACCCGGCGCGGACCTCTCCGGCAATTGCGTGCCGCGCACCATGGAGCGTCCGGAGCGGATCCCTGGTGGCTCCCGGTTGCTCCGTGGTTGCTCGCTTGTTGGCACTCCGGTCCGTCAGGTGGCCACGAGGGGTGGTACCAACCTTGCGAGGCTGATGGCCTTAACTTGGCCTGAGCTGGAAAAACGCTAGGCAGGGAGTATTGCGTGGAACGATGGGCTGCGCGCAGGTACCCTGTCATGCGCGGGCTGCTAGCTCAATGGCAGAGCTGCGGACTTTTAATCCGTAGGTTCAGGGTTCGAGTCCCTGGCGGCCCACAGGTTTCCCAGGTCAGAGCCGGTGCCCCAGGCGCCGGCTCACCCGTTTCGGGGCTCGTACAGCAGCAAAGTGCAGCAGCCGTGCGTCGTGCCGTTGAGGTCACCACGTTGCCGTGCATCCTGGCCCAGCCAGAACTGCGCGCGCCTGGATCGACCCAGGCGCGATCCGGTCGAGGCGTTGACCTCCGTCGCCCGAGAATACGGACGCGCGGACCATCGCTCGCCAAGCCAATCGAGCATCTCCCCCCACGCGGCGATGGAGTCCAAGTGAAACACTCACTCAAAGGTTAGGCTTTGAGAGCGTATCGACAATTACTTCCAGTATTGCGTTTAAACCCGACCAGTCCTGAGACTGCACAGCATCTTCGTCGGACAACGCGGCGGCGGCTTTCTCTCTGAATGCCTTTTGGAGCCTACCTTTGTCCATTACCTCGCCCTGGTAGGCATTCACTTTTCCCATGTAGCCTTTCCACTGAACGGGCACCAGGCTACCCGTGTCTGTCCGAAGGACGTCCTTGCCGAGGTAGAGCTCAATCGAGCCAGCTAGGCCATTCACATTCATTTCCGAGTTGCCCTGCGGACCTACCGTTGGGTACGCATCTGCCACATCGATATCCGGGTAGTGCACCACGCTGTAGTGCTTCGGAAGAGGGACGCCCCTGAGTGCCAATGCTGCCTCGCGCCCGGCGCTGTCATTGTCGAGCAGTAGCAGGACGCGGTTGACCACACCGGCGGCAGCAAAACTTTTGAACATCCGTACCGCTGCCGCCGCACCGCCTTCGTTGCCTATGGTGAAATCGAGAAATCTCACGTACTCGACCAAGTGGGGCTTCAGAATCGCCAGAGACTGTGAGATTACCTGCGTATCAAACGTGCCTTCTGTAAGAATTATTGGTGCTACAAGCCGGTCGCCGAAGAAGTTTGCATAGTCGGGCCATGAATCATCTTGATCATCAAGCCAGCCATTTTCCTTCAAGCCTGTGGCATCGACTGCTACCTCGCAACCCGGAGGAATCACTTCCACAATCGTTCTGAGTACGGTGCCGGCGTCCATGGAGGATATAAGCTCCATCGGCCCCATGTTGCGATAGTCAACCTTATGCGATGCCAGCTTGCCCCCGACAAACTCGGTAACCTCGTCCAGCCAATCGTCAAACTTGAGATCCGTGTAGTACTCGATGGTTGACCGGTGCGCTTCCTCGTCTTCCGCGGATATTGCGCCCATCTCGGTGAGGTGGTGAAGTGTAGACCTCGCTGAACCTTCTTCGGAGGCTCGCATTTCCTCGAAGACTCGCTGGACGCTATCGAGGCCGACCCCAATAACGTTCAAGCGGTCTCTGATGGCTTCCGCGGCAGCCTTCAAGATCACCACATAAACTTGATCTGGGTCGCTCAGAGCTAGGACCTCCGGCGGATAGCAGGTCACAGCGTATGGGCTCGCCTTAGGTCCGACAAGTTCGTGCACCTCCTTTCGCGCAAATAGGTGGCGGAATTCTTGGCGGAATTCATCACGATAAGAGAAGACCTCTTTGTGGTCGACGAAGATGCTTGTATAGGTCGACATAGGGATCGGGCTCCCATCGTTTGAAAACGACCAGATCGACCCACCATACTGTTCTATGTTCGCGCGTTGTGCAAGGCAATTGGCAATGCCGTGCCCGGGCGGGCTGCGGGCGCTGGGACGATCAGCACGTTGCAACTCGCCCATAGCCGACACGTCCGATTACGCGAGGCTCGCGCCCAACCGCTTGAGAGCGTCCCGGGTCTTCTTCGAGGAGACTTGGGTGTAGATCTCCATAGTGATCGAGAACTTGGCGTGCCGAAGGATCTGCATCGCCACCCGCGGGTGAACGTCCAGGTCCGCCAGCAGTGAGCCGCACGTCCGGCGGGCGTCGCGGACCGTGATGCGCGGTACCCCGGCCGCGTAGCAGCGCCGGTCCCAGTACCGGTTGAAGTTCCTCGGCTCGATCGGCGTCCCGAACCGGGTCGTGAACAGCAGCCGGAGCCCGAGCCAGAGGTCGCCGGCCTCCGTGCTGTCTCGCTCGGCGTCGAGGTGACGTTGCCGAAGGGCAACCGCGCAGATCGGCGGCAGAGGGAGGCCAGCATCAGACAAGGGCGTCTTCGTCTCGCGGTGCAGCAGCTCGGTGCCGATCCGCTGCAGTTGCCGATCAATCTGCAGGGTCACCTCGTACTCGGCGACGCACTCCACGCAGAACGCCTCATGGTGCGCCTTGCAGCGCCGGTCCCAGCCGGCCCAGTCGATCGCGTCGTCGGTCAGGCCCAGCATCTCGCCCTTGCGGAGCCCGAGGACCAGGACCAGGACGTACGCGGCGTACAGCGGATCGCCTTCCTCCCGCGCCGACTCCAGGAACCTGCGTGCCTCGTCCGTGCTCCACGAACTGCGCCGGGCGGGCCGCGACACCGGCAGCCGGAGGTGCTTGGCCACGTTGCGAGTTGCCGAGTCCTCAACCATCGCCTGGCCGAGCATCGAGCGCAGGGTCCGCCGAATGTGTCCCAGCGAGGCCGGCGACAGCAGGGACCGGCAGCACCGCCCGAGCGCGCAGCAGCGGCGCTTGCCCTTGATCCGGCGGGCGTCACGGCCCTGGGCGCAGCACTGGCAGGTCCGGGCGACCTCGTTGATCCAGGTCTGCGCGTCCCGCGACGGCAGGTTGAGCTTCTTCTTGCCGAGGCCCGGGACGATGTACAGCCGACAGGCCACCTCGTACGCAACGTACGTGCCGGGCGACAGGTTCGGCTTGACGATCTCCTCCAGCCAGTACGCCGCCTACGAGCCGATCGTGGGCGTCTTCGTCGCCACCGGCCCGTCGTTCGCCTTGGCGTGCAGCTTGACCCACTTGTCGTGGACCTCTTCGCGCGTCTTGCCGTAGACGTACTTCCGGCCGCGCTTGCCGTCCGGCTTCGTGACCCACACGTACGCCGCGAACCCGTTGCGGTACGGGTAGATCGAGCCCTCCCCGTTGGCGCGCGCACGACTCGCCATCAGGCCGCCTCCTGCCGCTCGATCTGGTCCCGGATGTACTCGTCCACCCACTCGGGCAGAATCCGGCGGTACTTGCCGTCCTTGACCGATCGCAGCTCGCCAGTCGCGATCTTCATCTTCACCTTCGAGATCCCGAACCCGAGCAGCAGCGCCACTTGAGCCGGCGACAGCCACTTGGGCGCAAACACCGACGATCGATCAGCCGCGCTGCGACACCTCCCCGTGGTCATTGGTTGCCGAAAGATCTGTCGTCGTTCCGTACTGCGCGGCGCGGTCGCGTGCGGCGTTGAGCGCGTTGCGCCACTGGATGCGCTGGGCGAGCGCCCGTAGCAGGCGATGCCGCATCGGCGCCATGTCCGGGTCGTTGGTCCGGGCGAGTTCCCAGGCGACCGGCGCGGGCGTGCCGGGCTGTACCTCGTCGACGACCGGGACCTGGTCGACGCCGGCCGAGACGCCGAGGAGCGCGCGGACCCAGGCCCGGGCGTCGTAGCGGTGGTCCGCGAGGGTCTTGCCGGACCAGTCGCGGGAGACGAGGATGCGCCGGCCGCCGATGCCGAGCGTGGAGCGCTGGTGAACCTTGCCTTTGCAGTTGCCGGGCCGCAGGCGTGCGTGTGCCTTCTTGGGCTGGATGCCGTGGAGCAGCCAGTTCGCGCACCGGTCCGAGCAGGGCGTGACTCGCAGTTCTCGCCAGAACCGTTCTAGGTGGTCGCGTTGCCGGTCGGTGGTCGCGGCGTGGCAGTCGGCCGCTGACTTGGTGATGTCGTGATGTAGCCGATGGTCCGGTCGACGTTCTTGTCGTCCGCGGTCACGCCCTCGGCTCGGATCTGGGCGCCGAACCGGATGACGTGCGTCGGCTCGTCCTCGATCGCGTCCAGCGCCTCATCCCAGCTGGTCAGCGGCAGCCCTGTCTCGCCGTCGCACCACGTTTCGGCGTCGGCGTTCCAGACCGGCCGGCAGGTGGGCGCGTCGACCTTGGGCCACCACACCTGGTGGTAGGTCGCCGCGGCCACCTCGCGCAGCACGGCGCGGGGGATGGTGCCGCGGATGGCGAAGTGGGCGTGTGGGGCGAGGCGGCGTTGCGGTTCGACGCAGCCGGCGTACTGGACGTTCCAGCCGACGCAGCGGCGCAGGTTCTGCCAGAACCGATCGAGCAGCCGGGGGAACGCGATCGCATCCCAGGCCGCACGGCGGTAGTCGTATGTGGCCGGGTCGACCGGGGAGCCGTCCGGTCGTACGGGGCCGTACGAGTCGAGGGTGACCGTGAGCCACATGGAGGGCCGGTATTCGGTGCCGTCCGGTGCGGTGTAGACCCGGCCGATGGTGCGCGGGTCGACCTTCTGCCGGGGCAGGGCCGGGGCGTCCTGGCGGCGCTTGGTGGAGCGCTGCCGCTTCGGCTCTGTCGGTTTGTCGTGCGCCGGGGCGACGCTGCCCCGCAGCCCTTCGGCCGCGATCGTCTCTTCCACTTCGCGGATGGCGTCGTCGACCTCGTCGACCTGGTCCCACTGGGATTCGCGTACGGCTGGTCGCGGGCGTGTTCGAGGTGGGCGCGGAGGCTGATCAGTGCCCGCTGTCCCTCGGTGGCAGGTTCGGGCGCGGGGGCGGGTTCGTCGGTGCGGTGCCAGCCTTCGCGGATCTGGACCTTGCGCAGTCGGCGAGCCCGCTTCGCGCAGGGCGGGCACTTGTCCTCCCGGGTGGCGCCGCAGGGCACGTCGATGATCTCGGTCTTGCCGGTGTCCAGGTCGGTGCGGCGCAGCCCGACTGGGCGCAGGCACACGCCGTACTCGGCGGCCATCTCCTTGACTACGTCCGCGGCCAGGGGGATGAGCATCCGAGCGGCGCGCGAGCCGGGCCGGGGCTGCTGCTCGTCCGGTTCGAGCCCGGGAAGCGCGGTCACGGTCACCAGTGCCCACACCCCCGGCAGCGCGTCTCCCGCCTGCCCGCCATAAGCCCGGCGACGACGAGGACCAGGGCGACGGTCCCGCCGATGACCATCCAGTGCGCCGCCACCCACTCGACGAGCAGCCAGACACCCCAGCCGACTCCACCGACCAGCGCCAGCCCGGCGACGATGACCGCGACCTGCGCGGCGCGGCGCCGGCCCTTGCGCTGCTGGACAGGCTCGAGGAGCGTGACATCGATGGCGTACCGGCCATCGCAGATCGGCTGCGGGCGCCCGTAGCGCACCAGGTGTCCCCGGGCGTGCGCAGAAACTGGCAATTAGTCTTTTATACAAGGCGCAGCCTCAACAGCTCGCCAACCAGATAACCGAGCCGCAGGAGTCGATTATGGATCTCGGTCTCTAGCTAAAGCTCGCCCGAAACGACACCTTAGTAGCCCCATCGACAGCCGCAAGCGCACCGCGATAATTCCAAACTGCCAGCCAAGCCGGACGCATTTCCCTTTTCGTTCGACCTTCTTGTCGAAAGTGTCAGTCTGTACGCGACTCATTGATGGCCACTGCACCGGGCTTCTGCTCTATTGGCCATCGGGCGTTAGGCTTTCCTCCTCAGCGGGCGTCGGACCGTCTGGCCTACCTCCGTGCCAGTAGGTAATGAAGCCTGCTGTTTCGTGAAGAGGGTAGCGTGCAAAATGGAGCGTGCTGCGCTTCGGAGCCGCATGGCTGTAGAAAGCATTACCGATTTCCTGCAGCTGGAGCTCCACTCCTATCAAAGCGAGCCCCAGGTCGTAGCATGTACTAATGTGAACATGCTTCGGATCTGGGTAGTTGTTTTTGAAAATCTCATTGTACTCTGGTTGAAAGTAGCGAATTAGGCCCGCTTCGCCGATTGCAACGGCTTCTCGCTCCTCAAACCCGGCCGTTTGCAGTCTCCGGAGTACCTGGTCGCGGTGTGCATCATCTTCGGAGTCGTCCGTGCGACTAGGAATTTGTGGATTGAATTCCATAAAAAGGTTCAGGTCGCTAACCTTGCACAGGGTCAGCCAAATCTCTGTATCGGGCTTATTCTCCGAATAGATTCTCTGTAGGGTTGAATGGCTCTTCAGTCGCTCGAACGCCGTCCTTTCGCCCTTTTTGCCGAATGCCTGACCGATGTAGAGCACTTCGAGTGGAACTCGTCGGTAAGAGGTAAGTCCAAAAGCCACTGCAGCCAGCGCAACTACTCCAGACGCAATCGCGCTGCCATCCTGGTTGCGAATTGTGTATTCCTCGAATGGCCACGTAGCTTCATATCTGAAGGGGCCATGACCGAGCCTTGCTGTTGGTACGGAGAATGGAATCTCTTCGAACGACGCTTGCCGCTGAATTCGCAGAATTCCAGTCATTCGGTCGTTGCTAAAGTGGACCGTGGAGGGGTCGATGCTTACCCGATTGCGCCTGGCGACTATGTAAAGATTGCAGGGCTCCGGGAGTGCTGGCAGCCGTTCCAATTCTTTCTGCCGCCCGAAGTACTGACCCAGGACCGTGACATAAACTCCTAATTCGGTGAAAAACCTGCGTGTCTCCACGGCTTCCTTCCGGCATTCCGTCAACGAACTGTCGTGGTCCTACAGTGTCGTACAGCAATGCCACCACGTCATGCCTGCTGGCCAGCGTCAAGGCCTATGTCCGTTCTGTCGCTGCCGAATTGAGCCGTACTAGATCAAGCGCGCCTGCGGCGCGGCCCGCACGCGGTCACCGGCTCGGCGTGCGGGCGGCGCCAGCGCTCCGCGCCGACGCCGTAACCCCGCCCGGCCGGGAACCCACGTACGGGCCGCGCGGAGTCCTGTTGAGAAGAACCCGGTCAGCTTGCGGCCGTTGATGGTTCCGTAGCTTTCGACCTGAGTCCGTCGAGTTACATGCCGCAGCTCCCGCGGACACCGGTCGCTGCGCTCCCTGCCGACTCCGCGTGTAGTCACGCTCTTTGCCTCCGGCGGTCCTCAGGGTCCCGGAGGGGCCGTCCTCCGCAATCCCGCCGGCCAGGCAAGCCGAGCAGACCGACGTCGGGGCTGCCAGACCAAGCCCGCTGCGCGGGTCGCCTCCGGCGAGCCTGGCACCCCCGACGCCGGCCTGCTCCCCGAAGGTGGCCGACGGGTGTACGGAGGACTCTTAAGCGCGTGCCTTGAGCCGAACTGCTGCAGCGAGGTTGTGGCTGGTGGTCAGGGTGTGGGGGTGGTCTGGGCCGAGGACCCGCAGGCGGTCGGCGAGGACCTGGTCGTACAGGGTGATGGCGTCTTCCAGACGGCCGGCAGACTCGTAGGCGCTGGCGAGGTTGTTGCGGGTGATCAGGGTGTCGGGGTGGTCGGGGCCGAGGACCCGCACGTTGTCGGCGAGGACCTGGTTGAAGAGGGTGATGGCTTTGTCCGGCCGGCCCGCCGACTGGTACGCGCTGGCGAGATTGTGGCGGATGGCCAGGGTGTCGGGGTGGTCGGGGCCGAGGACCCGCACGTTGTCGGCGAGGACCTGGTTAAGGAGGGTGATGGCTTTGTCCGGCCGGCCCGCCGACTGGTAGGCGCCGGCAATGTTGTGGCGAGTGATCAGGGTGTGGGGGTGGTCGGGGCCGAGGACCCGCACGTTGTCGGCGAGGACCTGGTTGAAGAGGGTGATGGCTTCGTCTGGCCGGCCCGCCGACTGGTACGCGCTGGCGAGGTTGTTGCGGGTGATCAGGGTGTGGGGGTGGTCGGGGCCGAGGACCCGCACGGCATCGGCGAGGACCTGGTTGAAGAGGGTGATGGCTTCGTCTGGCCGGCCCGCCGACTGGTACGCGCCGGCGAGGTTATTGCGGGTGATCAGGGTGTGGGGGTGGTTGGGGCCGAGCACCCGCAGGCGGTCGGCGAGGACTTGGTCGTACAGGGTGATGGCTTCGTCTGGCTGACCCGCCGACTCGTAGGCGTAGGCGAGGTTGTTGCGGGTGGTCAAGGTGTGGGGGTGGTTGGGGCCGAGGACCCGCATGTTATGGGCGAGGACCTGGTTGTACAGGGTGATGGCTTCGTCTAGTCGGCCCGCCGACTGGTAGGCGCCGGCGAGGTTGTTGCGGGTGCTCAGGGTGTGGGGGTGGTCTGGGCCGAGCACCCGCAGGCGGTCGGCGAGGACCTGGTCGTACAGGGTGATGGCTTCGTCTAGTCGGCCCGCCGACTCGTAGGCGCCAGCAAGGTTGTTGCGGGTCCTTAGGGTGCCGGGGTGGTCGGGGCCGCAGATTGCGATCCAGGAGTTGGCGGCGCTCTCGATCAATGGGAGCCCACGCGTCAGATCACCCACCTCAAGCAACACCGTGCCGGCCCACCCAATCTGCTCAAGCAGCCGCTCATCAGGCACGGTGACATGTCCGCGCAGCGCTGTCACGTGACCAACCAACTCATCCAGTTCGCTGCGGCGATGCGCCAGGCCGGTGAACGGAAGGTCGTCGGTGAGTCGGTCGATGAGATCGGTCGCCGCGTTGACCGCATCGGCGAGCGGCGCGGTGGCATCGGGGCGACTGTACAGGTGACGGATCGTCCGGCCGGTCAGCCGGTGCACGACCACCACTGCTGCATCGCGGCCCTGGGCATCCTCGCCAGTGCCGCTCAACGTCACGAGCGACGCACCGACCAGCACATCCAACGCCGCAGCCAACCCACCCGTCAGACCAAGCGCCGAACGTCCCCGGTCGAGCAGGTACCGCGACACACCATCCGGTGACAGCAGCGCCAGCACACCCAACAACCGGGCCGCGTCCCCCGACGGATCCTCCCGACTCAGGCCCGCCACACTCAACGCCGTTGCCTTCAACACGCCCGGATGGTCCGTACCCGCCCGGCGCCGCAGCGTTTCATCCAAGTCCTGCCCGTCCAGGACCTCCAGGTACCGCCTATAAGAATATCGACTTCTAGCGATATAAGCGCCGGCCTGGGCCAGCCCCAATGGCAGCCATCCCAACTCCACCCCCAGCCGCTGCGCATCCGGCCCAGCCGGTAGACCGGTCATCGCCTGCAAGAACGCCAGACCCTGCATCGGGCTGAACATCCCCACCGAGACCCAGGTGAACCCGGCCGCGTCAGCGAAGTCGCTACGGTTCGTGGTCACTAGGACCTTCGCCCTGCCCGCTCGCGGTATGAATGGCGTCACCGTGTCCGGATCGTCGACGTTGTCGAACACCAGCAGCCGCCGCCCCCGCTCCTGGTTCTGCAACCACGTCACCACCATCGCCGCCAACACCTCAGGCACCTCCGTGGCGTCACCGAGCCCCAGATGCCGGGCCAGCAAGGCCAGGTCAGCTACCGGTCCCGACTCAGCGTTGACCCATGCCACCAGATCGAACCCCTGATCGGCGCAGTCCCGCGCATACGCCGCCGCCAGCTGTGACTTTCCCGCACCACGCAACCCTGGCAGCGCCACCAACGCCGCGCGGCTACGGCCACCCATCGCCGTGCGCACTGCGGCCATCTCCTCGCGCCGCTGCTGGAAGTGAGCCGCCGCCCGCGGCACCGACCCGAACACCCGCAGACCCAGGCCCACGTCAGTCGCGGCATCATCCGACCCGGCCAGCCGTTGAAGCAGGACCGCCACCCCCACAACAACGATCACCAGCACGACCGTTGCAGGCCATGCCACAGCGGCCTTGTCCGCCCACGACAACCAGGCCGGGATATGACCAGTGGCGATGTTGGTTGCAACGCTCAATGCCGCCGCGAGCAACGCACCAGCTCCGGCGAGTACGGCCGCCAGCCACGCACGCACAGCGCGACGCCGACTCCTGCCCCCAGCGGTCATCCAACCATCGTGCCAGCCCACCACCACACGATCACTCAACCGAACTGATGCATGGATTCCAACTGCCCTATGAAGATCGCCGGGACCAAATCGGGACCAAATTAGGTCGAGAAGTGCTGTCAAACGTCGACAGGCATCGACAATGTTTTCCCTGCTCAGGCGGAGGATCTGTCCGATAAGAGCGATCTTCAATCCCCTCAAGCGGTTAGGGGTTCAAGTCCCCGCCTGCAGATCGGCCATTGCAGCTGCGCCCTGGGAAGTACCGCAGCAAAGTACAGCAACCGACCGCACCGAGCCCAACCGCAGCGAAGCTGAAACCGTTGTGGCGCAACGGCTCCAGCTTCACCAAACCCTACTGCCGTGACTCCGTAGGTTCAGGGTTCGAGTCCCTGGCGGCCCACCAGCGCAAATAGACATCCGTAGCGGCACTTCTGGGGCAATTTCGTCCCTTATGTCCATCCGGTTGCTCGCATGGTTGCTCAAGTTCGTGGCTGGGCAGTCCGGTGAAGGTACCTGGTAACCCTGCGTCCAGGCAGTCAAGGCCGGTCAGCGCTGGGACTGCCCGGCGGGTATCCGGAGTAGTCGATGAGCGTGCATCCGATCTCGGCAAGCGCGCCGTGCCTCGGATGGCCGCCGTCGTGGCTGGTTGCCTGCTCGGCCCGGCTGGGACTCGGCGATCTGTGAGATCACCAAAGTGGCTGAGCGGTGACTGCGAGCATCAGCACGATCGGGTAATGCTTGTCGAACTGGCCGAGCATTACGCACACTATGCGCCCGCCCCGCTGCCACGTGTCGGCGTGATGCCCGAAGGAGAACAGGGTGAGGTCCTGGATCACCGGCGGCAGCTCCTCGCCCTCGACGATCCGTTCAAAGTCTGGCTCAAACGAGTGGATCTGCGGAGGGCCCCAGGCGGCTGTCAGTGCGCTGACCATCTGGCGGCGCCGTTGCTCGAGTTCGTCCTCGTCCTCCGCCCAGCGCTCGGCTGGCGCATACTCGAGGACCTCACTCGCCGCGACCGGCACGAAGTGGCGGTCGGGCCTACTCTGCGCCCGGCCGATGACCCAGTCGTAAACTCCGGTCGGCGCGGCCGGGAATGGGCGCGCCAGCAGGTCCTCGGCGAGCGCCACGCAGTCGGCCGACTCGACGGGCGGGTGCGGGTCGGGGAGCACGGCCGCAACGTAGCAGATTGCTCAGCGCAGACACATCCAGGCTCGTAGCAGATGCCCTGCATCCTCCTGCGTTGAACCACGTCCGGATCTACCGCGATTAGGGCGTTGCCCTTGCGTGAACGGTCAGATCTGGCGGCCGAGAGGGCATCGCAATTGTGATGATGGTTTGTGGTCTCGGGTTCGGGTTGTTCGGAGGCGGGTGGTCGATCACGATGATCGGACCGCGGGTGCGTGATTGGAACAGGGCGTCGTGAGCGTTGTGTCAGTCCAGCAGATTCTGCTCGCCATGGCGGGCAACCCTGCGCTGCTCCCGGAGCATGCCGACGCTCTCATCGCGATCGGGGACCCAGATGTGCTGTTGGAGGTGGCGCGGGAGCAGCATCTGAGCTTGGCACAGACCGACCGGCTGGCCGGCTACGGGCAGCGTGAGCTCGCGCTGGCGCTGGTCCAGGCTGGGAACCTGCCGGTGGAGCGGATTCCCAGGGATGATCCGTGGGCGATGCTGGCCGGGATTGGCCGGGCGGACGCACCGGACGAATGGCTGTCGCTGTTGGCGTCGTGGCCGGATCCTGCGGTGCGCCGAGCGTTGGGTGTGCATGCGACGGAACGATCGGACATCGCGGTCCTGGTTGCCGATGACGCTGACTGTTCAGTCGCCGCGTGCGCCGCCCAACTGTACGAACTGCCCAACGAACTCGGGGGACGGCTGGCGCAGCGGGCCGAGTCGTGTGTCCGGGTAGCGCTGGGGTCCAACCTGCACGTATCTGCTGCGACGCTCGCCGAGCTGATCACCGACGGTGGGCGGCCACCGATGCGCCCGTGCCCGCACTGGCCGGACCTGGCGCTGGCTCTACGCGAGGTCCGCACCCGGGTGGCCGGCAACCCGTCCACGCCGTTGGATGCGGTCGTGCCGTTCGTCACCGAACCCGACCCGGCGATGGCACTTGCGTTGGCGCGTCGCTCAGATCTCCCTGACGGGGTGTACGACAGTCTGGTGGCGATGCGGGATCCACAGATCACCATTCGCGTCGCGATGAACTGGGCGGTGCCCGCCGGTCTGCTGCGCCGACTCTACGACGATGACGCTGGCCGCTGGCGACAGGCCGTACTGGCCAACCCGCGCACGCCGTTGGATCTGCTTATCCGGCACAGCCGCGCGCGAGGCGTGCCGAGCACGGATTACCACCCCGACCTCGAAACGCTGCGTGCCCTGGCCACCGACACCGACCCTCGGGTGCGGCTGGTCGCGGCGGCCAGCCGCCGGATCCCGCCGAACCTGCGGGCGGCGCTGATCAACGACTCGGACATCGACGTGGTCCAGCGGGCCGTTTGCGATGTGAGTGTGTCCCCTGAGCAGGTTCGCGCCACGGCGGCCCGCCACGGACTGCAACTATTCCCGTACCTAGCGGGGCATCCGTGCTGCCCACCCGACATCCTGTTCGTTATCGCCACCCACCCTGACAGCCCCATCGGTGCGATCCTCGATGTCGCCATCCACGAAGCATCACCACCCGCCGCGCTGGCTGCGTGTCTGCGCCGTCCACAGGCAGTTGCATACGTTGCCGGCAATCCCGCCGCACCACCCGACATGCTCAGTGAACTGGCCGCTCACCCGGACCCGGAAGTGGTCTTGGAAGTCGCACGCAATCCAAGCCTGCCCCATGCGGCCGGACATCGCGTCCTGCAACACCTGGCAGCGACGACCCGCCAGCAAGAGCCCGAGCCGTGACAGCAACGATCGAATCGGCCGGCAGGTCCGCCTTCAGTCCGGTCACTCTGCGTAAACGCGGGCGGGGCCGCTACCGCTCGGCCAGCGCGCTGATTTAGCCGATGACAGTACAGCCGATCATGGTGGGGCCGCGCCAGCCCAAGAGCAACAACCAGGGTCGATCTTCCATGGCCGGATCCTGGTCCCGCTCCTTCCCCGGCTTGCGTGCCACCCCGGTGATCCTGCAGCAGCGCCGGAACCCGGACCCTTCAGCTCCCAAGCGATCACTCCACACGAGCTACCACGCCTGGCGCACGGATGGTTTGATGTCCACCCATGAGGATGTGGCGGCCACTCATTGGCGTGGCGGCGGTGGCGGTGACGGTATTGACTGGAGGCTGCGGGTCGTCGGGCACGACCGGCGACGCCTGCGCCGACTACTGGAACACCATGACTCGTTACAGCACCGACGCGCCCGAATACAAGGCGATGAAGGTCGAGGAGGCGAAGGGGTCGAGCAAGCTCGAGGACGCGCGGGCGGCCTGGTTCAAGGCGCAGGGCAACGCGGTCCGCCCGATCGCGGACGAGGCCAAGACGCCGGAGCTGAAACAGGCGCTCACGAACATCACGGACTCATACAGCAGGGGCCACGGTGACGCCCAGGCGCTCGCCGAGGTCGAAATGCTGTGTCCGCAGCAGCCGTAGACCGGTCCGCTGGCGTGGTCACCCACACCGCAACGCCGTGCTGCACGCCGCATGCGACGAGCTGGGGTACTTAAGCCTCCGAGTAAGCCTCAACAAGGTCACGTGCGCGGATCTGCCGCCGTTTATGCGCGGTCGACGGGCTGGTGCTCGTCACGAAGCACGGGCGCTGCGTACTGCGGGTGCGCGGCAAGGGCGGCACGCCGATCCGCGAACGACGGTACGCTACGCCCGCGCCCGCAAGAACCTCGACCGCCACTCGAACGACATCCTCGCCGCGTACATGCGGCAGCGGCCGAGTTCTACAGTGACAGCGTGAGCGCGGATCGTCGGGGCTGGGCGGCGGAGACCGATGTGTGGCGGCGACCGGCGGCGGAACTCGCCGGGCTGGTATCCACGCTGCGGATCAGGGCCGGGAAGAGCGGTGCGCCGGACAGGGCGGCGTCCGTCTTCGCGCTCAGCGAAATCGCCCGCCGCAACAGCCACCACCAGGACCTGCGACTCGATCTGGCGCTGCGGGCCAGCGTGACGTCCCTGGCCGCCCTGATCGCCGACCCTGATCCCGTACTGCGGCGCGTCGTACCACACGCGATCCACGCGATCGGCACCGACGACCCGGCGCTGACCGCCGCCATCGCCGCTCGGGCAACCGTCGAGCACGACCATCTGGCGCTGGCGGGCCAGCTACGCACGGTCGACGGGCTGGCCACGTCAACGCCGGCGGCATGGTTCTCGACGTGGCTCCACCATCCCGGCCCCGAGGTCCGGTTGGCCGCGGTGGCCGCGATCGCCCGCCGCCAACCCACGCCCGCGCAGGCCGACGGCCTCGGCGCGATCGCCGGTGGCGCAGTTGCCATGGCCCCGCCCTACCCGTGGCACGGCTCGCCCTGGGAGTTCCTGTGGCAGGACTGGACCACGGCCTGCCTCATCGAACACCCGCACCAGGCCGCGCACATGGCGCTGACCGCGCTCGCCGCCGCCGACCAGCAGGCACGCTGGACCGGGCTGACGATCGCCGCCGCGGTACTGACCACATGGCGCCTGCCGATGCACGAGCTGTGGGCCGCTACGGCCCACGCCCTCACCGACACCATGCTTGAGGTCCGCCGAGACGCGGCCACACTCCTCGCCGTCGGCGGCGAGCATGCACGTCCCCACGCCGACGCATTGGCAGACGCGATGGCCGCCGACAATCTGACCGTCGCGGCCCACGCGGCGGCCGGACTGGCCCGCCTCGGCGACCGCCGCGCACTACCGGCCCTGCAGCGGTGGCTCACGCCCGGATCGCGATGGCCGCACACAATCCCGCCGCGCGACGTGCTCGCCCCGATGCGGGAGCACGCCGCCGCGCTGCTCGCGCCGATCCGGGCCACGCTGCCGGCCGCGCCCGACCACGCCGGCGGGTGCGCCTCCGCGCTGGCCGCCTGGGGACCGCTCGCCGCCGAGGCGGTGCCGGAGCTTACCGGCCTGCTCGACACCGGCCACGCCACCCCAGCCTGCATCGCCCTCGGCCGGATCGGCCCGGCGGCACTCCCAGCCGCCGACGCGCTGCGCCGCCTCGCCCTCGGCGAACGGCGCCCACGCCGCTTCCACGGCACCCAGGACGCCGCCTGGGCGCACTGGCAAGTCACCGGCGACCCCACGCTGGCGCTGACCATCATCGGCCGGGCCGTCGAACGCGGCCTCGGCCAGGCGATGCTGCCCTATCTGGCCGACCTCGGCCCTCTCGCCGCCGGGCACGCACCAGCCGTACGACGCCTGCTTCACCTGCCTGGCGGCTGGAGCCGGGCGGAAGCCGCCCACGCCTGGTGGCGCCTCACCGGTGACCCCAGCCTCGCCCTTCCGGTGCTACTCGCGGCAGCCCGGCCACTGCTCGACGGCCGCAGCAACACCCTGGTCCGCACCGCCGCCCGCCACCTCGGCACCCTCGGACCAGCGGCAGCTCCGGCCCTGCCGCTGCTGCAACGGGCCATCGACCACACCGAACGGCCCACCGACGCTGTCCGCCTCGGCACCGTTGCGTACCGGATCGCAATCATCCCCCACCGCCTCAACATGATCCCTGAGGACCACGAACTGCTCCACCAGGCGGCCACCGCGCTGCTCCGTATCCAGCCCCGGTGACCCCGTCCGCACACCTAGACGTCAGCCGCAAGCCAGATCATCGCCGCCGTAGGCGGCTGGGGCGCCACCTCGATCAGGTGCGCATATCCGCCGCGACCAGCGCGGGGCCGGCTTCCTGCAACTGGGGTGGCGTGGCTCATACAGTGGGACGGTGAAGAACCTGCCAGCGTTCGGTGTGCAGTTAATGCGGCTGGCCGAGCTGCGTGACCTCGACGTCAACTCCCTCGCCCGACGGGCAACCGTCGCGGAAACCGAAATCACGTCGGTGCTCGACGGCGCCGAAGCCGGCGCGCTACTACTGCGCCGGCTTGCACCGGCCCTTGACCTGCATCCAAGCGACCTTTTCGTCATCGCCGGACGGCAGGTACCCGACGACCTCGCCCCACTGGACGCGACCGCATCCGGCGTCGTCGGCTCGCTGGCTTGGGACCTGACGTACCTGCCCCGCGCCGTTCCAGAACTGCGCCAACTCGTCGACACGTTGCCGCAGCAGCCCCGCCCGCAGAGATCACCAGCAGCGACGCCGTCATTTCAGCAGTATCCGAGCAGCGCTGGGGGCTTGGTGCTGCGCCTGCTGCACAACCGCAACCTCAACTGGCTGGGTGCCGCTAAGTACCTGTTCGGCCTGGGCGGCGGCCCCATGCTGTCGGCATCGACGATCGGCATGATCGGACGCGGCGAGAAGGTCATGACACCTGAACTGCTGGCCGGATACGCCGCCGTTCTTGACGTCTCATCACGCGATCTCGGCGCGCTGACCGGCATCGACCTGAGGAATGTCAACCTGCCGGTCCATCCGGACGCGGCCGCGGCCGCCGCACTGCTCTGGAGCGCCCGTCGCCTGACCGTCGACCAGGTGCGACAGGTCCGCGATCGAGCACACGCCATCCGGCACGAACGCGCCGACGAACTCGACCCCCGCCTGCGGTGCAACTGTCCTGGACCTACCTGAGGCCAGCTCACCCAACCACCAGCGACGCCCTCCTGCAACGGACGCGGGCTGCTGCGGTGGTTGTTGCGGGCCGCCAGCGCCGCGAGCACGGTGGCGATGCCGGTCACCACAACGAACATGGACAGCCACACGAGGATGGTCACTCCTCGACCGTGAGCGCGGCAGTGCCACCCGGCGGCACACCGTGCGTGGTGCCGGGTGCACCGTTCGGCTGGCTTCTGGGATGCCGCGCTTAGCGTGCGGGGCCGTCGTCGCGTTCGCTGATGTGGCGGGCCTGGTCGTGGTCGGCTGTCTGGGGCGCGCCGGCGAGTTCGCGTTGCAGCGCGGTGAGGTTGGTGGGTGGGCTGAAGTACTTCAGCTCCCGGGCGATTTTCGCCTGCTTGGCCTTGGCTCGTCCGCGTCCCATTGCCTGCCCCCGTTCGTTGGCGGGTCGCCGTTGCGACCACTCGAGAGAGTCCGTTCGTGTCGGACACGGTACCTCGATGCTGGCCCCGCGACCGAGGGACCTGGGTTCGGGCGTGGTAGTCGGTCCGGTCCGGCGGCGGTCCGCCCGGTTGCCTGGTCGCGTGTGTTGAGAGCCGGACAGGTGCCCCGGATGCCGGACGTGCGTCCGGTGTCCGGGGCGCCGGTGTGTGGTCAGCTGGCTTTGCGGCGTCGGGGTACGAGGGCTGCTGCGGCGTCGGCTTTCGTGCGTTCGATTTCGAGTTCGTGGATGACGGAGGTGTAGGTGTCGGCGGTGATGGTGATGGAGGAGTGGCCGAGGGTTTCCTGGATGTCTTTCATGTCGGCGCCGGCGGCTTTGAGGTACGTCGCGGCGCAGTGGCGTAGGTCGTGCAGCCGGATGGGTGGCAGGCCGGCGTCGGCCACGAGTTGTTCGAAGCGGTTGCTGATCTGGTCGGGGTGCCAGGGCTGGCCGTCGGGTTGGACGAAGAAGTCGCCGGTGCCCGGCCAGGCGGGTCCGTTGACGAGTTGCCAGCGGGCGCGTCGGGCGTGGTAGGCGCGCAGTGCGGCGAGGGATGCGGTGTCGAGGGGGATGGTGCGGTCTCCGGCGTGGCTTTTGACCTTCTTGCGGATGCGTTGGTAGCGCAGGGTGGTGACTTGTTCGGAGATGACGAGCAGGCCGCTGTCGAGGTCGACGTCGGCGTTGCGCAGGCCGGCGGCTTCGCCGCGGCGCAGCCCGCGGTGCAGGATGAGCACGTACAGCGGGTAGAGCATGATGTCGTGACCCTCGGCGTAGTCGAGGAACGCGCCGGCTTGTTGCGGGGTCCAGACCATCACCGTGCTGGGCCGTTCACCGGTCGCTTGCCAGTGTGTGACGGCGGCGGTGGTCCATACCTTCGCCTTCGGCCGCTGGCCCGAGGGGAGTTCGACGTGGGCCGCGGGGTTGAACTCGATGAGCCGGTACCTGCGGATCGCGTCGTTGAGGGCCTTGCGCAGGGTGGCCCGGATGCGGTGCATCGTCGCGGCCGAGACGATCCGGGTGCCCTTGACGGTGGCGCGGACCTTCGGGTCGTCGCTGCTGCGAGCGGCTTCGATGCGGGTGTTGTCCTCGGCGATCGTGTCGAACATGTCCTGGATGTGGACAACGTGGAGCTGGTCGATGGGCAGGTGCCCGAGGTGCGGGATGAGGTAGTTGCGGATGTGGCCTTCGTAGACGTGCAGGGTGGTGGGCTGGATCTGCTTGCGGCTGCGGTGCCACTGCCGCAGGTAGTCGGCGAGGGGCATGGCCGCGCTGGCGGAGACGCCGGCTTTGACTCGGCGGGCGACGAGGTCGCGGTCGGGTAGCGGCTGTCCGGCCCTCACTTGGTCGAGCAGGTCGGCGATCTGGGTGGCGGTGTCGGTGTCGTCGCCGGCGAGGCGGAGCAGGGCGATGGCCTGGTCACGTTCGGCGACGGCGTCTTCGCGGGTGTCGAAGCCGCGGCGACGCAGTTGCCGCCGGACGCCGCCGGTGGTGGGCGGGAGTTCGAGTTGGTAGGCCCAGCGGCCGTGGGTGGGGTGCCAGGCGCCGCCCGGCCGTCGCAGGCTGGGACAGGTTTGGCCGATCTTGCGGCCCTCGGCGTTACGGCAGGTGCAGTACTTCCAGACGGATCCCTCCGCCATCGTGGTTGTCTCCTTCTTCCGTAGGCTCTGCGGTGGTGCTGCGGTTGGGGTGCTGCGGATTGCATCGCGTGCATCGACGCCCCACTTCCGCCGTCGATCAAGTCGACGGCGGGGGCGGCTCGACCGGCATGTGCAGTGCGGTGAGGATCGCCGCGACGGGGATGCGGTAGCGGTGACCGAACCGCAGCACCGGCACGGGGAACTGGTTTCGTTTGACCAGGTCGTAGGCGACCGATCGGGACAGGCCGAAGATCGCCCCGGCGACCGGGACGGTGGTGACGGCGCCGAGCGCGCGGATGCTCTCGGCCGTCCAGGAGGTCGCCGCCTGCCGGCAGGCGGTTGCTGACGCGGCTACCGCGGGCGCGGGCTGGTCGGCGTTGTGATGGGTGTTCACCGGTTCTCCTTTGGATGTGGTCGCGTCGGCGCTGCTGGGGTGAGCCCGGGCGGCTGGCCGTGCCGTTCCCGCGCGAGGACTGGGGCGGACGGCACGGCCAGCGCGGCCACGGTCAGCTGGGGACGGTCCAGTGGATTGAGTCGAGCAGCAGGCACAGTGCGGCGGCGGCCTGTTGGGGCACGACGCCGTTGCCGAGCACCCGCAGCGCGCGGGTGCGCGGTAGGGCCAGCTGCGGGTCGGTGACCCACTGGTGGGGCAGCCCCATCAGCCATTCCACGAACGGCGGGGCGAGGACGGGTCTGCCGTGCCGGCCTGGCTGCGATGGTTCCGGGACGGGTCGGCCTATGAGCAGTTCCCAGCGGGCGACTGCGGTGGCGTAATCGCCCCATCGGCGCTCGTCGAGCTGCCCAAGCTCGGTGGGCAGTCCGGCGACGGCGGTGGTCAGGTCCGCTCCGCCGTCGCCGTGTCTGCTTGCCCCATGTCCATCCGAGGCGCGGGGGGTGGGCAGGATCCGCGCCGCCGCCGACGGCAGCGTCAGGTCGCCGCGCGAGCCGCGCTGCCCGGGGCAGCCCTTCGCGCCGTCAGTGGAGCGGGGGGTGGGCAGGAGGCGCGCGGCATCGGTGATTGTTCGGCCGGCGTGCCCGACGAGCGGGACGGTCCGGCCGGCGGTGGCGTTGGCGGAAGCGCGGCTGTCGGCGACCGTCGGGGTCGGCAACAGCGCGGCACGGACAAGGCTGTCCAGGCTGGGCCGCACGGCCGCACCTGGCGACGGGGACTGGTTGATCCCGTACGGGACCGCAGTCGGAGTGGGCAGCAAGTGGTGACGGGTACCGTCGGGTTGGATCAGGTCGGGCAGGCCGTACGGCAGGCCGACGCCCCGGCCGTCACGGGCGCATGGTGTCGGCAGGGTCGGGGTGGAGGCGGTGCTGGTCGGCGGCCAGCAGGAACAGCCGGTCGCGGCGGTGGGCTGCCCCGATGTCGGACGCGCGTAGGCATGCCCAGCGCGTGTCGTACCCGATCGCGGCCAGGTCGGCGTGGACGACGTCGAAGCCTCGGTGGACGAGGGCGGCGACGTTCTCCACGAACACGAGCGGTGGTCGAAGGTGGCGAACGGCGTCGGCGACGGCGGTCCAGAGGCTGGAGTGCTCGCCGGTGATGCCGGCGCGGCGGCCGGCGTTGGAGATGTCCTGGCACGGGAACCCGGCGGTGAGGATCTCGACGGGTTCGACGGTGTTCCAGTCGGTGGTGCGGATGTCGCCGAGGTTGGGCACGCCGGGCCAGTGGTGCTCGCAGACGGTGCGGGCGTGCGGGTCGGTTTCGGCGTACCAGGCGAGCCGGCCGCCGAGGACCCATTCGACGGCGAGGTCGAGACCGCCGTAGCCGGTGCACAGTGACCCGACCCGCGGGCCGGCACGGTGCTCGACGGGTCCGCCGGGAGTTCGGGGTGCGGTGTGCCGGCCGGGCGTGGTGCCGGTGCAGTGGTCACTCACGCCACCTCCCGGGCACCGGCGGGGCCGTCGGCGGTTTCGCTGGGGTGCGGGCAGGTCCACGGCCCGCACCCCGGCGCATCACCGTCAGCCTCATCCACCGGCCCGGGCCGCAGGACGACCTGGTCGAGGGGCACCCGCTGGCGGTGCAGGAAGAACTGCCCGCGCAGCGGGTGCCCGCCAGCGGTGGCCCGCGCCGACCCGTGCCGGATCGCCTGATCGAAGGCGACCGCGTCGGCCCACTCGGCCGGGCTGCCGGCCTTCAGCCGGGTCCAGAATCCGTCGTCGTGGTACGGGCACCTCAGGCAGGACGATTTGCCGATCCCGGACAGCCCGTGCCGCTCGAGGTAGGCGACGCAGTCGCTGCGCCGCCAGCCGAGTTCCAGCGGCGGGAAGACGTTGCGCATGTAGGCGACGTCGGCGTCGCGGGCGCGGTGGATCTCGTCGACCGAGATGCCGATCGCGATCTCGGCGGCAACCCCG
>NZ_JBICTV010000055.1:0-31037 GCF_043197855.1 Dactylosporangium sp. NPDC048998 | reverse complement strand
CGCAGAGCCCGTGGGTCACCGCCTTCCGCGGCGCGCTGTTCGGCGACGCGAAGAAGTCCCTCGACGACGGCGCCGCGGCACTGACCGCCTCGCTGAAGCAATAGAGCCCGTTCATGTCATCGCTCCGCATGCTGCGTAGAAAGGACTGACATGTCACCTCAGCTCACCCGCCGCACGCTCCTCGCGGCGTCAGCCGGCGCGGCCGCCGCCACGGCGCTGCCAAGCACCGAGCCCGCGGCGGCCGCCACCGCCGCGCGGCCCGACACCGGCGTGTCCGCCTACGCCTTCCCGCTCACCGCCGTCCAGCTGCTGTCCAGCGCGTTCACCGCCAACGCCGGGCGCACCCAGTCCTACCTGCTGTTCCTCGACAACGACCGGATGCTGCACACGTTCCGGCTCAACGTCGGGCTCGCCTCCTCGGCCACGCCGTGCGGCGGCTGGGAGTCGCCCACCACCGAACTGCGCGGGCACTCCACCGGGCACCTGCTCAGCGCCCTCGCCCAGGCGTACGCCAGCACCGGCGACACCGCCTACAAGACCAAGGGCGACCAGCTCGTCACCGTCCTGGCCCAGTGCCAGTCCCGCGCCGCCACCGCCGGCTACAACACCGGCTACCTCAGCGCGTTCCCGGAGAGCTTCATCGACCGGGTCGAGACCCGCCAGTCCGTCTGGGCGCCGTACTACACCCTGCACAAGATCATGGCCGGGCTGCTGGACATGCACCTGCTGGCCGGCAACGCCCAAGCGCTCACCGTGCTGACCGGCATGGCGTCGTGGGTCAAGTTCCGCAACGACCGGCTCACGCTCACCCAGCGGCAGAACATGCTCGGCACCGAGTTCGGCGGCATGAACGAGGTGCTCACCAACCTCTACCAGCTCACCGGCGACCCCAACCACCTGGCCGCCGCGCAGCAGTTCGACCACGCGGAGATCTTCGACCCGCTCGCGGCCAACACGGACGCGCTGAACAACTACCACGCCAACACGCAGATCCCGAAGATCATCGGGGCGATCCGGGAGTACCACGCGACGGGCACGACCCGCTATCGCGACATCGCCGTGAACTTCTGGGACATCGTCACCCGCCACCACACGTACGCGATCGGCGGCAACTCCAACGGCGAGTACTTCAAGGCGCCCGACCGCATCGCCAGCGAGCTGTCGGACTCCACCGCCGAGTGCTGCAACACCTACAACATGCTCAAGCTGACCCGGCAGCTGTTCCTCACCAACCCGGCCCGCGCCGACTACATGGACTTCTACGAGAAGGCGCTCTACAACCACACCCTCGCCTCGCAGGACCCGAACTCCGCGCACGGGTTCCAGTGCTACTACGTGCCGCTGCGCGCCGGCGGGATCAAGACGTACAGCAACGACTACAACAGCTTCGTGTGCTGCCACGGCACCGGCATGGAGAGCAACACCAAGTACGGCGACTCCATCTACTTCCACGACGGCGCCGCCACCGTCTACGTCAACCTGTTCATCCCGTCGGTGCTCACCTGGTCGGCCCGCGGCGTCACGATCCGCCAGGACACGACCTTCCCCGACGCCGGGGCCACGAAGCTCACCGTCACCGGCTCCGGCACGTTCACCGTCAAGGTGCGCATCCCCGCCTGGGCCACCGGCGCGCAGCTGAAGGTCAACGGCGCCGCGCAGCCCGCGCCGGCGCCCGGCGCCTACGCCACGATCAGCCGCACCTGGGCCTCCGGCGACGTCGTCGACGTGACCCTGCCGATGGCCCTGACCCGCGAGGCGACCAACGACAACAGCACCGTCCAGGCGGTCAAGGTCGGCCCGATCGTGCTCGGCGGCCTGTTCGGCACCAGCAACCTCTCCGCCCTGCCGGTGCTCGACCCGGCCACGCTCACCGCCACGAGCACGCCGCTGCAGTACACCGCGGGCGGCGTGACGCTCCAGCCCTTCTACAAGGTCCACGGCCAGCGGTACTCCGTGTACTGGTCGGTGACCGGCGCCCCGCCGCTGCCCGCGTTCGTCGCCCACTACCCGTTCGACGGCAGCGGCGCCGACGCGACCGGCAACGGCCGGACCGCCACCCTGGTCAACGCCGCCTACACGACCGGGCGCACCGGCAGCGCCGTCAGCCTCAACGGCAGCAACGGCTACGTGTCGCTGCCCGCCGGCATCCTCAACGGGGCCACGGCGTTCTCGATCGCGCTGTGGGTGCGCATCGACACCCTCACCACCTGGACGCGGGTGTTCGACTTCGGCACCGGCACCGGCGTCAACATGTTCCTCACCCCGAGGTCCAGCGCCGGCACCGCCCGCTTCGCCATCACCACCAGCGGCTCCGGCGGCGAGCAGCGCATCGACGCGCCGGCCGCGCTGCCGGCGGGGGCGTGGACCCACGTCGCCGTCACCCGCACCGGCAACCTCGGCATCCTGTACGTCAACGGCGCCGAGGTCGCCCGCAACGCCGCGCTCACGCTGAGCCCGGCGAGCCTGGGCAACACGACCCAGAACTGGCTCGGGCGCTCGCAGTACGCCGACCCGTACCTCGCCGGCGCGCTGGACAGCGTCCGGCTCTACAGCCGGACGCTGAGCGCCTCGGAGGTGGCGTCCTTCTTCTCCAGCGGCACCTGATCGTTGTCAGTGGGCGATGCCCACTGTCTGTCAGGAGGCGATGTCCACGACGACGCGCGCCGGGCCGGGCAGCAGCATGATCCCGAAGCCGTGCCGCGCCGTCGTGGACACGTCGGCCGTCACGATGCCGGCGCCGACCACCGCGAACCGCAGGTCCGCGCCGGCTGGTGGGCGACGTCGACCGCGATGCGGTCCGGGCCGTGCAGCACGAGCACCCGGAACCCGACCCGGTCGTCGACGCCCAGGCCGAAGCCGGCGCGGCCCTCGAAGAACCCGCCGGAGCGGATCTGGCGCAGCGTCGGCAGCGCCGGGTCGTAGCCGCGGCTCAGGTCCAGGGCCGGGGTATCCAGCCCGGTGAAGGTGACGACCAGGACGGCCGCCCCGGCGACCGGGACGGTGTTACCCCGGCCCTGTTCGACCAGCGTGCCGTATTCGACGCGGTAGCCCGGGGTGCCGCCGGTGAAGTCGAACACGGTGCGGTCGTAGGCGTCGTGCCGGCCGGTGCGGATCCCGGTCAGGACCGGACGGCCCGGGCCGGAAGGGTCGCCGGCGATGGGCGAGGTGCCCGCCGGGGCGGGCAGGTCCGCGGCGAGCGCGGTGGCCGGTAGCACCAGCACGAGGCCGGCGCACGCCGCCGCGGCGAGCAGGATACGGCGCATTGCTGTGCTCCTTTCTTGAGTCGAGAGGTGCACAGCTGACGCGGGATCATGCCCGGCGGTTTACGTCGGGTCGCCGACGTCCCGCGCGGCCCGTGCCGGCGTCACATCCGGCGCAGCACGCAGACCACCCGGCCGAGGATCTCGGCGTCGTCGCCGGGGATGACCTGATAGTGCGGGTTGCGCGGGACCAGCTCGACGTGGCCGTCGCGCTGGCGGTAGGCCTTCACGGTCGCCTCGCCGTCGAGCATCGCGGCCACGATGTCGCCGTTCTCCGCGACCTGCTGCTGGCGCACCACCACGATGTCGCCGTCGCAGATCGCCGCCTCGATCATCGAGTCGCCCTTGACGTGCAGCGCGAACAGCGTGCCGTGCCCGACCAGCGTGGTGGGCAGCGTCAGCTCGTCGTCGGGGACCTGCTCGGCGAGGATCGGCCCACCGGCGGCGATCGTGCCGACCAGCGGCACCGGCACGCCCGGGTCGGCGCCCGGCGGCACGTTGTCGAACGGGCCGCGGATGTCGACCGCCCGGGGCCCGTGCCCGTCGCGGCGCAGCAGCCCCTGCTGCTCCATCGCCTTGAGATGGTGCGCCACCGACGAGGGCGACCCGAGGCCGATCGCCGCGCCGATCTCCCGCACCGTCGGCGGATAGCCGTGCCGCTCGATCGACTCGCGGATGACCGCCAGGATGCTCTGCTGCCGCGGGCTCGTCATGTGAGCACGATACCGTAGTTCTTCGATCAGATGTACGAATCCGCCTGGGATCGACCGATCGGGGGTGGCGGCGCCGCGCCCGGGATCCGCTGTTCGGCCCCGTCCGCGCGGCCGCGGCGCGCCGTATGCTGACCGCCATGCTCGACAGGCCGCTGCTGTCCCGGGATCCGCACCCGCAGCGCGTCGAAGGCGTGGCCGGGCTCATCGCCGCGGGCGACGACGACGGCCTCGCCGCGGCGCTGGTCGACCTGGCCGCCGCCAACCACGACGTGTGGTGCCTCGACGGCGCCGAGGCGCGCGACGCGGTCCGCGCGCTGCCCGACGGCCGCCGGCACGCCCTCATCCTGCGCCTCGTCGACCGGGCCGCGGCCACCGCCCCGCCGGTGCGCGTCGACGCCCTGCTCATCGAGGCCGCCGAGGGCATCGGCCCGGACGCGCTGTCCTGGCGGGCCGCGCGCCACCTTTCGGGCATCGCCGCCGCGAGCGAGACGGGCCTGCCCGGCGTGCTGGCCGCCCTCGCGCAGGTCGCCGAGCGCGAGACCGGCGCCGCCCCGCCCGCGCTGCTGGCCGTGATGCGGCGCACCGCCCAGGAGTACGCCAAGCGCTGGCCCGCCGGCCTGTGGGCGCCGATCCAGCCGTGGCTGGACCGCACCGCCGGCACCCTCAACGCCGGGGAGCCGTGGGCGGAGGCCGCCAATGCCCAGGCGCCGGCCGGAGACCTGCTGTCGCACGCCCTGGCCGCGTCCGGCGCGAAGCCGGCCCCGCGCTGGTCGAGCCGTGCCGCGCAGCTCACCGCCGACCTCGGCGGCGAGCAGTGCCGTGCGCTGGTTCGCGGCTGGCTGGCCCTGGTGCCGAGCCCGCGCACGATCCCGCTGCGCCCGGCCGGTCGCCGGGACCCGAACGAGGTGCCGGACCCGTACAACGCCCGGGCGCTGCGCGGCCTGCTGTACCTGCTGGCCGTGACGCCGCCGCACCCGGACGACGTGCCGGTCGTCGGGCGGCTCGCGCAGTACACCGCGGAGAAGGTCCCCGGCCACGGCCCCCGCAGCCAGATGGTCGCCCACGCCTGCGTCTACGCCCTGGAGCGCTTCAGCACCGTCCCGGCGCTGCGCGAGCTGATCCGGCTCCGCTCGCTCGGCCAGCCCCCGGGCATCGCCAACGCCCTGGCCGCCGCGATCGCCCGCCGCTCGGTCGCCCTGGGCGTCGGCCCGGCCCCGGATCACGCGCCGGCGATGACCCGGCACATCCAGATCGAGTCCTCGGTCTCGAAGCCGTGCCGGGCGTAGAAGGTCCGGACCCGCTCGTTGTGCGCCTCGGTCTCCAGGAACATCGTGGACGCGCCGGCCTCGGCCGCGGCGGACACCGCGCGGCGCAGCAGCTCGCCGCCGAGGCCGCGACCGCGCTCGCGCACGTAGATCTCGTCGAGCAGCGCCTCGCGCCCGCCCGACTCCAGGCTCCAACCCCAGGTGACGACCGCGTACCCGATCGGCGGCCCGCCACCGCCGGCGAGCCACACCTGGCCGTGCTCGTCGCCGGCCAGTAGCGGGCGCAGCGCGCGGGTGACCCGCTCCGCGTCGAAGTCGTGCCGGTCGGCCGCGCAGAACTCGCGCACGAGCGCCAGCAGCGCGTCGAGGTCGTCCGGGCCGGCGCGATACACCTGGGGCTCTCCCACGGCCGCCAATGTACCCGTGGGAAAATCGGGCGTGACCGCCGTGCTCACCGTCGCCGCACTCATCGCCCTGGTCTACGCCGCGCTGATCTGCGCGCACGCGGCGGCGATCCGCCGGCGCCGGCTGCGCGGAGCCTATGAGCCGCGCGCGGCGCGCTGGCTGGCGGCCCGCTTCGGCCCGCTGCCCGAGCCCGGCGCGGCCGAAGACCGGCTGGCCCGCGCGGAGCGGCGCACCACCGACCGGCTGCTGCGCGGCGAGCTCGACCCGGCCGAATACCGCGCGGCGATGGCCGAGGTCGCCGCGCTCGAGGCCGAGGAGCGCCCGCTACGGACGTTTCGCCGCTGACGCCGGCGCCAGGGTCTGCTCGACCCATGAGCGCAGCACGGCGGCCGAGGCGGCGCCGGCCTGGCGCGCCACGACCTTGCCGTCCTTGAGGACCATCAGCGTCGGTACGGCGCGGACGTCGAACCGCCGCGACAGCCCGGGCGAGTCGTCGACGTTGACCTTGACCAGCTTGACGGTGCCGGCGAGGTCCCCGGCGACCTGCTCCAGCGCCGGCCCGACCATCCGGCACGGCCCGCACCACGGTGCCCACAGGTCGACCAGCACCGGCGTCGAGGACCGCTCGGCCACCTCGCCGAAGGTCGCGTCGTCGGCGTCGACGATCCACGGCACGGCCTCCCGGCACTTGCCGCACACCGGCTTGCCGGCGGCGGAGGCGGGCACCCGGTTGCGCTGGCCGCATCGGACACATGACACGATCCGTGAACTCATGCCGGGTACGACGCCCGCGCCGCCGCGCGCATTCCCGGCCGGTACGTGGCCGCGCGGCGGGCGGCAGACGGCGCGGCGGCGCCGAACCGTACAGTGTCACGTGCGGGAGCGCCCCGGCCACGGCACCGGCCCGGGCGCTCCCGTCCCAGCAGCCCTGCAGCGTCTGTCCGCACCGCGCGGCGGCGGCCGGACAGCGGGTGGTGTTACGTTCCGGGGCATGCATGAGCGCGCGGCGCGGACGTTGGAGCGGCTGCGGGAGTTCTACGCGGCGCCGGCCGCGCCGCTCGCCGGGGACCCGGCCGGGCGGGCGCTGGAGCTGTTCCGCGAGGTGGCGGCGTCGGTGCCGGCGTACCGCTACAGCCGGTGACGCGCGCTCACAGCGACACCGCGTGCAGGGCGAGCCACAGCTGGACGCGGTCGGCGGTCGAGGTGAGCCGCCGGCCGGTGAGCCGCTCGATCTGCTCCAGGCGGTAGCGGACCGTGTTGCGGTGCACGTAGAGGCGCAGGGCCACCTTCGCGACGGAGCCGTCCTCCTCGAGGTACACCCGCAGCGTCTCGACCAGCGCGGCGCCGGACGACGCGTCGAAGTCCAGCAGCGGCGCCAGGACCTCCCGGCCGAGGTCGGCCAGCGGCAGGTCGTCGCTGGCCAGCAGGAGGCCGGGCAGCGACAGCGGCTCGCGGCCGTTGATGCCGGGGCCCCGGCTGAGCGCCTCGCGGGCCTCGTAGAAGCTCCAGCGCAGGCCGTGCACGCCGCTGTAGGCGCCGCCCACGCCGACCCGGGCGCCGTCGCCGAGCTGGGCGACGTAGGCGAGGGTCTTCGCGGCGACGTCGGCGGCGCTGGGTGAGCGGCCGACGAGGACCACGAGGTGGTCGTCGAGGTGGGCGGTGGCCACCGGCTCGACGCCGGTCTCGGCGAGGGGATAGACGCTGCCGGGCAGCGCCCGCAGGCCGGCCACGTCGGGCGCGGTGGCCAGGACGACGGTGTACGGGTGGGACACGTCCACGCCGAACGCGAGCAGCCGCCGCTCGGCCTCGGCGGGCGCGATCGTGGTGCGCACGATGTCCTCGACGAGGTGGCCGATGAGCTCGCGGCGCCCGGCCAGGACCGCCTGGCGGCGGGCCAGCTCCAGGCCGACCAGGCTCGCCGCGTAGGGCAGGATGTCGTCCTCGCCGGCCGCGACCGCGCCGGTGCACAGCGCCGCCTCGACGGTGCCGCCGACCTCGACCGGGTCCTGCCGCGCCGCGCCCGAGGGCCACGGCAGCCCGGGCGGCGCCGAGGCGAAGACGTGGCCGTAGGCGTCCACGACGCCGACCGGCGCGCCGACCATGCGCCGCAGCGCCTCCACCATGCCGGTGAGCCCGCCGCCGGACAGCAGCGCGCGGGTCAGCTCGTCGTGCATGCGCAGCAGCGCCCGCTGGCGGCCGTAGTGCGCGGCGAGGACCCGGTCGGCGACGAGCCGGTCGACGGCGATGAACGGGGTCTCGTACGGCACCTCCAGGATCGGCAGCCCCGCCGCCCCGGCCTCGGCGAGCGTCGCCGGCGGGACGCCGCGGTGGGTGAGCCCGGTGCCGAAGCCGATCGCGGCCACCCCGCGCTCGGCGACCCGGCGCACGAACTGCCGCTGCGCCGCGGCGGTGCGCTGGCGCAGTCCGGTGGTGAGGACCAGTTCGCCGCCCTGCAGCCAGTGCCGCGGGTCGTCGAGCTCGGTCACGGCGCACCAGCGGATCTCCCGCTGCAGGTCCGCGCGCGATCCGGCGCGCACGACGAGGTTGAGCTCTCTGCTGGCGACGAGGTCGGCGAGGCGCACGGTCACGGCCGTGACTGTACGCGCGCACAACGATTCGCTGAAGCGTTGTGCATCGGTCCATTGGAGTCGGTGCCCGATTTCCCTACGGTTCGTCAATCCAGCCGCAGCGGCGCGACGGAACGAGGGAGCAGTGTCTGCATGAGCGATCCGGCGATCCGGTTGACGGGGCTGCGCAAATCGTTTGGGTCCGTCAACGCCGTCAACGCCGTCGATCTGGAGATCGCCGACGGCGAGTTCTTCTCCATGCTGGGGCCCAGCGGCTCCGGCAAGACGACCGTCCTGCGGCTCGTCGCCGGCTTCGAGACGCCCACCGGCGGCACCGTCGAGCTCGGCGGGGTCGACGTCACGCGGCGCCCGCCGTACGAGCGCGACGTCAACACGGTCTTCCAGGACTACGCGCTGTTCCCGCACATGTCGGTCCTCGACAACGTCGCCTACGGGCTGCGGGTGCGCCGGGTGCCGCGCCGCGAGCGGCGGGAGCGGGCCGAGGAGGCGCTGCGCTCGGTACGCCTGGACGGCTACGGCGACCGGCGCCCCGCGCAGCTGTCCGGCGGGCAGCGGCAGCGGGTGGCGCTGGCCCGCGCGCTGGTGAACCGGCCCAAGGTGCTGCTGCTCGACGAGCCGCTCGGCGCGCTGGACCTCAAGCTGCGCGAGGAGATGCAGGTCGAGCTCAAGGCGCTGCAGCGCCAGGTCGGCATCACGTTCGTATTCGTCACCCACGACCAGGAGGAGGCGCTGACGATGAGCGACCGCGTCGCCGTCTTCTCCGACGGGCGCATCGAGCAGGTGGCCACCCCGGCGGAGCTCTACGAGCGCCCCGCGTCCCCGTTCGTCGCGAGCTTCGTCGGTACCTCGAACCTGTTCCCCGGCGACAAGGTCCTCGGCCGCCCGGGCCTGTTCTCCCTGCGGCCGGAGAAGGTCCGCGTCGACGGCGACGGCGACTGCGCGGCCCCCGGGGTGGTGGCCGAGGTGGTGTACGCCGGCGCCGTCACCCGCCTCGTCGTGGACCTCGACGCCGGCCCGCGGATGGTCGTGCTGCTGACGTCGTCGGCCGACCTGCCCGCGCTGCGCGGCCGGCCCGTGCGCCTGACCTGGAACTCCTCCGACCTCATCGCCCTTTGATTAAGGAGTCCTACATGCGTCGATATCTTGCCGCGTTCGCGGCCCTGTTGACCCTCGCCGCCTGCGGGGACGGCGCCACCAAGGACGCCGGCCCGGGCCCCGCCGGCGCGCAGCTGCCGAAGATCGACAAGCTGGCCAGCCTCGGCCCCGGCGAGGGCGCGGTGAACATCGTCGCCTGGGCCGGGTACGCCGAGGACGGCAGCAACGACCCGAAGGTCGACTGGGTCACCCCGTTCGAGAAGGAGACCGGCTGCAAGGCCAACGTGAAGGTCGCCGGCACGTCCGACGAGATGGTCACGCTCATGAAGACCGGCGACTACGACGTGGTCTCCGCCTCCGGCGACGCCTCCCTGCGCCTCATCTACGGCGGCGTCGTCGCCCCGGTCAACACCGACCTGGTGGCCAACTACAAGGACGTCTTCGACGGCCTGAAGAACAAGGCGTGGAACTCCGTCGGCGGCGTGTCCTACGGCATCCCGCACGGCCGCGGCGCCAACCTGCTCATGTACCGCACCGACGTGGTCAAGCCCGCCCCGACCTCGTGGGACGTCGTCTTCGACGCCAACTCGCCGTACAAGGGCAAGGTCACCGCCTACGACTCGCCGATCTACATCGCCGACGCCGCGCTGTACCTCATGAAGCACAAGCCGGAGCTGGGCATCAAGAACCCGTACGCGCTGGACGACAAGCAGTTCGACGCGGCCGTCGAGCTGCTCAAGGGCCAGCAGAAGGTGATCGGCGAGTACTGGTCGGACTACACCAAGGAGGTGCAGTCGTTCAAGTCCGGTAACTCCGTGCTCGGCACCACCTGGCAGGTCATCGCCAACCTCGCCGAGGCCGACCAGGCGCCCGTCGAGGCGATCCTGCCCTCGGAGGGCGCGACCGGCTGGTCCGACACCTGGATGATCGCGGCCAAGGCCAAGCACCCCAACTGCGGGTACCTGTGGATGAACCACATCATCTCCCCCGAGGCCAACGCCGCGGTCGCCGAGTGGTTCGGCGAGGCGCCGTCGAACAAGCTGGCGTGCGCCAAGACCGCCGACCCGCAGCACTGCGCCACGTACCACGCCGAGGACGAGGCCTACTACGGCCAGGTCTGGTACTGGACCACCCCGGTCGCGGACTGCGTCGACGGGCGCACCGACGTCAAGTGCAAGGACTACAGCGACTGGACCAAGGCCTGGACGAGCATCAAGGGATGAGCGAGTTCTTCCACCGCCATCCACGAGCCCGGCTGGCGGCGCTGCTCGCGGCGCCGCTGGCCTGGCTCCTCGTGGCCTACCTCGGCTCGCTCGCGGTCCTGCTCACCTCGTCGCTGTGGCAGGTCAACGGCTTCACCGGCGAGATCGTGCACGCCGCGACCCTGGACAACTTCCGCACGATCCTGACCGAGCCGGTGTACCGCACCGTCGTGCTGCGCAGCATCGCCGTGGCCGCGGCGGTCACCGTCATCGACGGCGTGCTCGCGGTGCCGATGGCGTTCTTCATGGCGAAGATCGTCACGCCGCGGTACCGCCGGATCCTCCTCGTCGCCGTCGTCACCCCGCTGTGGGCGAGCTACCTGGTCAAGGCGTACGCGTGGCGCGTGATGCTGGCCAACGACGGCCCCCTGGACCGGCTCTTCGGCGGCCCGGGCTACGGCCTGCCGGCGACCGTGCTGGTCCTGTCGTACCTGTGGCTGCCGTACATGATCCTGCCCGTCTACGCGGGCCTGGACCGGCTGCCCGACTCGCTGCTGGAGGCCTCGGCGGACCTCGGCGGCCGCCCGGCCCGCACCTTCCGCGCGGTGGTGCTGCCGATGCTCGTACCGTCCATCGTGGCCGGTTCCATCTTCACCTTCTCGCTGTCGCTGGGCGACTACATCACCGTGCAGATCGTCGGCGGCAAGAGCCAGCTGATCGGCAACCTGGTGTACGCCAACATCGGCGCCGCCAACGACCTGCCGTTCTCCGCGGCCCTGGCCACCATCCCCGCCCTCGTCATGGTCGTCTACCTGCTCGCGGTCCGCCGCACCGGCGCATTGGAGAACCTGTGACGCTGTCGCGCACCGCCCGCGTCGCGCTGGGCGTGGTCACCACGCTGGGCCTGGCGTTCGTGTACGTGCCGCTGGCCCTGGTGCTGCTGAACTCCTTCAACGCCGACCGCACGTTCGCGTTCCCGCCGCGCGGGCTCACCCTCACCTGGTGGTCGAAGGCGTGGGACAGCAACGGACTGCGCTCGGCGCTGTGGACGTCGCTGCAGGCCGGCCTCGGCGCCACGCTCGTCGCCCTGGTGCTGGGCACGATGGTGGCCTTCGCGGTGCAGCGGTACCGTTTCTTCGGCCGGGAGGCGGTCTCGCTGCTGGTCCTGCTGCCGATCGCGCTGCCCGGCATCGTCACCGGCATCGCGCTGGACACCGCGTTCCGGTCCGTGATCGCGCCGCTCGGCCTCGGCAAGGGCCTGCTGTCGGTGGTGATCGGCCACTCCACGTTCTGCGTCGTGGTCGTCTACAACAACGTGCTCGCCCGGCTGCGCCGCACCGGCGCCTCCTACCTGGAAGCCTCCGCCGACCTGGGCGCCCGCCCGTGGCAGACGTTCTGGCACGTCACGTTCCCGCTGCTGCGCTCGGCCCTGTTCGCCGGCGGGCTGCTGGCGTTCGCGCTGAGCTTCGACGAGATCGTGGTCACCACCTTCACCGCCGGCCCCGGCACCGAGACCCTGCCGATCTGGATCTTCAACAACCTGTTCCGCCCCAACCAGGCCCCGGTCATCAACGTGGTCGCCGCGGTGCTCATCGTGCTGTCGATCGTCCCGGTGTACCTGGCCCAGCGCGTCTCCTCCGACACCACCGGCGGCCGGCTGTGACCGCTCAGCCGGCGGCGGGCACGGCCCGGATCGGCGCGTACCCGGTCGGGCCGAACGAGACGTTGTCGCTCGCCGTGACCGTCACCGAGCCGGCCTCGAAGCGGCACCGGTACGTGCGCACGAACGGCCCGTCGAGGTAGGCCACCCGGAAGGTGTACTCGAACGGGCCGGTCCACCCGCCGGTGCTCGCCGCCGGCCCGTCCGTGTGCCACTCGCCGTCGCGGCACACGTGCTCGTGGACGCCGGTCTCGTCCACGATGGTGACCAGCCCGGGCGCGAACGTGATCGCCCGGATCGTGGGCGGCCGCTCGTGGCTGGGCCGCCAGTCCTGCGGCCGCGAGGTGCGCGGGCGCTGCACCACGAACGTCCCGCCGGCCACGGCCCCGGGCGAGCCGCCGCGGATCGCGGGCAGCGCCAGCCGCCCCAGCGCCGCGGCGTCGGCGGCGTCAGGGGCCTTCAATGGCCCCGTGTCGTGCAGCAGGTGCGCCCAGACCAGGTCGAGCACGCCCTGCATGTCCGCGGTGCCGGCGGTGAGCGCGAGGACCGCGTCCTGCTGCGGCATGACGATGCAGAACTGGCCGAACGCGCCGTCGCCGCGAAACGCGCCGTGCCGGCAGCGCCAGAACTGCAAGCCGTATCCCTGGCGCCAGTCCTCGCTCTCGCCGGCGTCGGCGTTGGCCACCTGGAACCGGGTCGCCTCCGCCGCCCAGCCGCCGGGCAGGATGCCGCGCTCGTCGTGCAGGTACACCTGGCCGAACCGCGCGATCTCGGACGTGCGCGCCGCCATGCCCCAGCCGCCGGCGTCGAGGCCCGCCGGGCACCGCTCCCACGTCACGTCCCCGAATCCCAGCGGGTCGAACAGCCGCGGCCGCAGGTACTCGACGAGCCGCCGCCCCGTGAGCCGCTGCACGATCGCGGCCAGCATGTAGGTGGCGCCGCTGTTGTACACGAAGTGGGTGCCCGGCTCGCGCTCGACCGGCAGGTCCAGGAACGCGCCGGCCCAGTCGTCCCCGGCGGTGATCGGCGGCGCGGTGTCCTCGACGTGCCCGGTGGTCATCGTGAGCAGATGCCGCACGAGCATCCGGGGGTCGCCGCGCCCGCCGAAGTACTTCGCGACCGGATCATCGAGCCCCATCAGCCCCTCGGCGACCGCGAACCCGACGGCGGTGGAGGTGAAACTCTTGCTGAGCGAGAACAGCCGGTGCGGCACGTCGCCGCGGTAGGGGTGCCAGTATCCCTCGGCGACCACCTCCCCGCCGTGCAGCAGCACCATGCCGTGCAGGGCGTCGACGCCCCGTTCGGCCGCGTCGAGGAAGGACCGCACGCTCACGACCGCGAGCCTAAGCCCTGCCGCTTGCCGCGGGGCGGGTGGCGGCGGATAGCATCTCGGGTTTATGGCGAGGATTCTGGTCACCGGGTCGACCGACGGGATCGGGCTGGAGACGGCGCGGACGCTGCAGGGGCTTGGGCACGACGTCGTGTTCCACGCGCGCAGTCAGGAGCGGGCCGACGGGCTCGACGGGGCGCCCGAGGTGCTCGTCGGCGACCTCGCCTCGCTGGAGCAGACCCGGCGGATGGCGAGCGAGGCCGGCAAGTTCGACGTGGTCGTCCACAACGCCGGGATCGGCGGGCAGGACGAGCGGCGCGAGACCGGCGACGGGATCGAGCGGACCTTCCACATCAACGTGCTCGCGCCGTACGTGCTGACGGCGCTCATGCCGCGGCCGGGCCGGCTGGTGTACCTCACCTCGGGGCTGGAGTCCGTCGGCGTGGCCGACCTCGCCGACCTGCAGTACCGGCACAAGCCCTGGCACGGCATGCAGGCCTACAGCGACTCGAAGCTGCACGACGTCGCGCTCGCGTTCGCCGTGGCGCGGCTGTGGCCGGACGTGCTCAGCAACGCCGTCGACCCGGGCTGGATCCGGACGAAGCTGGGCGGGCCCAACGCGACCGACGACCTGCCGATCGGCGCCGCCACGCAGGTGTGGCTCGCCACCGGCGACGGCGACGCCCTCGTCACCGGGCGGTACTTCAAGTGGCGCCAGGCCCTGCGCCCCAACCCGGCGGCGAACGACCGCGCCTACCAGGACGGCCTGCTGCGCGCCTGCGCCGAGCTCTCCGGCGTCGCACTGCCGTCGTGAGCCGCGGGCTCGCCTAGCGCTCGTGGACCGGCTCGCCGTCGATGAAGACCAGGTCGGCGCGCACGTCGTGCAGCGGGGAGCCCGGGGCGAACGGATCGCGGTCGAGCACGACCAGGTCGGCCGCCTTGCCCGGGGCCAGGTCGCCGATCTGCGCGTCGAGGCCGCTGACGTAGGCCGAGCCGGCCGTGTACGCGCGCAGCGCCTGCTCCAGGGTCAGCGCCTGCTCCGGCAGCATCGGCGTCCGCGCGTCCGGCCAGCCCGACTCGGCCGAGCCCGCCGGCTCCGTGCGGTGCACCGCCACGTGGATCGCCTGCCACGGGTCGGGGGTGCTCACCGGCCAGTCGCTGCCCGCCGCGAGCCGCCCACCGGCCCGCGCGATGGCGCCGAACGGGTACTGGTGCCCGGCCCGTTCGGGGCCGAAGTACGGCACGCACAGGGTGTCGTTCTGCTCGTGGTGGGTGGCCCAGAGCGCCTGGATGTTCGCCGTCACGCCGAGCGCGCCGAAGCGCGGCACGTCGTCGGGGTGCACGACGTGCAGGTGCGCGATGTGGTGCCGGCCCGTGTTCCCACTCGCGGCCACCGCGTCGAGGCACTCGCGCACGGCCCGGTCGCCGATGGCGTGGAAGTGCACCGCGAACCCGGCCCGGTCCAGCTCGGCGACGTACTCCCGCAGCCGGGCCGGGTCCACATTGGATGTACCGCAGACGCCCAGGCCCACATAGGGTTCGAGCATGGCGGCGGTGAAGTTCTCGGCCACCCCGTCCTGCATGATCTTCACGATCCCGGCCCGGAAGCGTCCCTCGCCGCCGGCCTCGGCCCGGCGCCGGATCAGGTCCGGGATCTGCTCGGCCCCGCGGTCGCGCTCCCACCACAGCGCCCCGGCGACCCGGGCCCGCAGCCGGCCCTCGCGGTCCGCCCGCAGGTAGGTGCCGAGCTGATCGCGGGCGCCCGCGTACGCGCCGACGATCGCGTCCTGCCAGCCGGTGATGCCGAGGGAGAAGAGGTACCGCTGCGCCTCCATCAGCGCGACGTCGTAGTCCTCGTCGGTGTCCTCGGGCAGCAGCGGCGTCACGAGGTCCATGGCCGCCTCGTGCAGCACCCCGGTCGGCGCGCCGCCGGGGTCCCGCTCGATGCGCCCGTTGGCCGGGTCGGCCGTGCCCGCGTCGATGCCGGCGCGCTCGAGCGCGGCCGAGCTCACCCAGGCCGAGTGGTGGTCCCGGTTGGGCAGGAAGACGGGCCGCCCCGGCGCGACGGCGTCGAGGTCCTCGCGGCGCGGCAGCCCGCCCGGGAACGCCGACATCGACCAGCCGCCCCCGGTGACCCACTCGCGCCCGGGGTTGGCCGCGGCATAGTCCCCGACGGCCCGCAGGTACCCGGCCCGGTCGTGCACATGGGACAGGTCGCACCGCAGCCGCTCCAGGGCCCCGCTGACCGGGTGCACGTGGGCGTCGTGGAAGCCGGGCATGAGCATCCGCCCGCCGAGCCCGACCACGTCGAACCGCTCGTCCCCGAGCGCCGCCCGCACGTGGGTCTCGCCGCCGACGGCGAGGATGCGCCCTTCGCGCACGGCGAGCGCCTCGGCGCGCTCCCCGCCCCGGCCGGTCCAGATCGGACCGCCGGTGAACACCAGCCCACCCATGTGCCGCCTCCCGGGGGTCTCAGCAGGTCCTGACGAACTTACCGTGATCGCCGGCGGCGCAATAGAGATCCGGTACCCGGCCGAGCCGACACGGCGGCCGCGGCGGCGAGCAGTGAGGTCGCGGCCACGCCGAGCATGCGCGCCGACAGTACTGCGGGCCGGGGCAGCGGCGGCAGGAAGGGCACGATCCGCTCGCGGGTCGCCGGGGCCAGAACCGCCGCCGCGGTGCCCGCCGCGCCGGCTGCCGCAGCGGTACCCCAGAACAGCGCCGGCCGGTGCGGGACGGACGGCGCCGGGCCGTGCCAGGCCCGGATGCGGCGGCGCCGGCCCAGGTGCGCGGACAGGGCCAGCCACCCGGCCGCGCCCGCGACGCTGGAGGCCAGGTGCAGCGGCATCCACAGCGGCACGCCGGGGACGGCCTCGCGGGCCAGGCCGGGCAGGCCGACCCGGGTGCCGGGCACGGAGGCGTGCGTGACGTGGTCCCACGCCACGTGGCTCGCGGCGCCCAGCAGCGCCGAGCCGGCCGTGACCCACCAGCGGTGCCGCACGCCGCCCAGCGCACCGTAGTCGCGGGCGGCGAGCGGCCCCAGGCAGGGCAGGTGCGCGGCCACCGCCGGGGCCGCGCGCCGGACCAGACGCGCGGCGGCCATCGTGGCCGGCACCGAGGCGGTCACGCCCCACCAGGTGTGTCCGTACGTGAGCGGCGGCCGGCAGCCGCCCAGCGCGTAGGGCAGGTCCGGGGCCGCGGCCCCGATCACGAGCGCCACGCCGTCGAACAGGTCCGGCCGCCACAGCTTCAGCGGCAGTACGGCGGCGGCGTGCGACGGGAACGTGGCCGGCATGATCGAGACTGTAGCCGCCGCCGCGACGGCCGTGGCGTTCAAACCCGGCCGGGCCGTCGATGGCTCGCGACGGCCCGGGGCGGGCAGGTGGTCAGAGGCTGCGCAGCTCGCGGTCCCGCCACGCGGCGGCCCACGAGGTGCGGCCGTTGGTGCGCAGCAGCGACCCCTCGTAGATGCGCGCGCCGGCCAGCAGCGCGCCGGCGGCGGCCAGGGCGAGCAGCACGAGGGACACGAACGGCTCCCAGCCGGCCGCGTCGCCGTCGAAGAGCCGCACCGGCATCGCGGTGGGCGCGGACAGCGGCACGTAGGACAGCACCCGCATAGCCACCGGGTTGTCCTGCAGGAAGATCACCAGGAAGAACGGCGCCATGACCGCGAGCTGCACCGGCATGCCCGCGTTGGCGACGTCCTCGAGCCGGTTGACCAGCGCGCCGACGGCGGCCCACAGCGAGGCGAGCATGACGAAGCCGAGGACGAAGAAGGGTACGAACCAGCTCATCGCCGGGGCCAGCAGCGGCAGCAGGCTGCCCGCGTCGCCGGTGAACTGGGCGCCGGCCACGCTCACCAACGCGATCAGCGCCACCTGGGCCAGCGCCAGGATGCCGCCGGCGGCCACCTTGCCGATCAGCAGCGCCCGCACCGGCACGGCGGCGACCAGGATCTCGACCATCCTGGTCTGTTTCTCCTCGGTCACGCTCTGTGCGATCTGGACGCCGAAGGTCAGCGACGTGAAGAAGAAGACCAGCGCGAACATGAACGGCACGAGGAACGCGACAAGCTCGTTCACCGCATCAGGATCCAGCAGTCGTACCTCGGGAGGCGTCGACAGCGCCCGCACGACGTCGTTCGGCGCGGACTTCATCGCGAGCACCTCGGGTACCGAGCCGTTCGAGGCGCCCTTGTCCACGACCGCGGCGTCGGCGTCCCTGTCGCGCACCAGCCGCTCGGGGTCCGCGGCGATCTTCACCTTGAGGCCCGCGTCGCGCAGCCTGCCCTCGTACGGCGAGGACTGCGCCACCGCGACCGTGGACGGCCCGCCGGCGAACAGCGCCGGCAGGACCGTCGAGGCGGCCGCGAACAACAGGAAGAACAGCGTGCTGAACAGGAACGTCTTGTCGCGCAGCTTGACCTTCAGCTCGCGCGCGGCGACGAGGCGGACGGCCTCGAGCAGGTTCATCTGGTTACCTCTCGGAAGATCTCGGCGAGCGACGGGACGACGGGGCCGAACGAGCGCACGGGGCCGCGGGACAGGGCCTCCCGGAGTACGATCTGGTCGTCGGCGCCCTCGGCGAGGTCGAAGACGGCGCGGTCGCCGTCCAGGTCGACCAGCGACACACCCGGCTGGTCGCGCAGCCACCCCGCGTCGCCGTCCACGTGCAGCTCGTAGCGCGGCTCGGCGTACGCGGCCCGCAGCTCCGCCCGCGTGCCGGTGGCCCGGATCTGCCCGGCGCCGATGACGACGAGGTCGTCGCAGAGCCGCTCGACCACGTCGAGCTGGTGGCTGGAGAACAGCACCGGCACCCCGGCCGCGGTCCGCTCGCGCAGCACCGCCACGACGACGTCGACGGCCAGCGGGTCGAGGCCGGAGAACGGCTCGTCGAGGACGAGCAGCATCGGGTCGTGCACGAGCGCCGCGGCGATCTGCGCGCGCTGCTGGTTGCCCAGCGACAGCTGCTGCAGCGGGTCGTCGGCCCGCTCGCCCAGGCCGAGCCGGTCGAGCAGGTCCGCGGCGTTGCGCCGCACCCGCTCCGGCGACAGGCCGTGCAGCCGCCCGAGGTAGATCAGCTGCTCGCGGACGCTCATCTTCGGGTACAGGCCGCGCTCCTCGGGCATGTACCCGACCCGCCGGCGGTCGTCCTTCGTCAGCGCCGCCCCCTGCCACGTGACCGTGCCCGCGTCGGCGGCCAGGACGCCGAGGATGATCCGCATGGTCGTGGTCTTGCCGGCCCCGTTGGCCCCGACGAACCCGGTCATCCGGCCGGCCCCGACGTCGAACGTGACGTCGGTGAGGACCTGCCGGTCGCCGAAGCGCCGGTCGACCCCCTTCAGTTGCAGCGCGTCGCTCATACCGATCACGCTAGGCGCTGCGGCCGCCCGGCGAATCCGGCCCGCGATCTACCCGCCGGGTCCGTCGCGCGACGGACCCCGGGCTCGGCGCGACGGACCTCGCGTTCCACGCACCGGAGCGCGCGCTCGGCGCAACGGGCCCAGTCTCAGTGCGTTGGACCGGCGCTCAGCGCGGCGAGCCCGCGTTCCGCGTGACGGGCCCCGCGCTCAGCGCGACGGGCCCGGTCTCAGCGCGACGGGCCCGGGGTCACCACGCCGTGCTCGTACGCGAACACGACCGCCGCCGTGCGGTCGCGCAGCTGCAGCTTCGTCAGGACCCGGCTGACGTGCGTCTTCACCGTGGCCTCGCCGAGGTGCAGGCGCGCGGCGATCTCCGCGTTGGTCGCCCCGCCGGCCAGCTCGACGAGCACCTCCCGCTCCCGCGGCGTCAGCTCGGCCAGCCGGGCCTCCCCGCCGCCCCAGGCCGCGCCGCGCCCGGGCCGGGCGAACGCCGCGATGACCCGCCGGGTCAGCTCCGGAGCGAGCAGCGCGTCCCCGCGCGCCACGATCCGCACCGCGTCGATGAGCGCCTCGGGCGTGCCGTTCTTGAGCAGGAACCCGCTGGCCCCGGCTTCCAGCGCCGCGAACAGGTAGTCGTCCCGGTCGAACGTGGTCAGCATGAGCACGGCGGGCGTCGGCCCGGCGGCGGTGATCTCCCGCGTGGCGGCCAGCCCGTCCAGCCCCGGCATCTCGACGTCCATCAGCAGCACGTCGGCCTCGGTCGACGCCGCCAGCTCCACCGCCTGCCGCCCGTCCGCCGCCTCGCCGACGACGCGCAGGTCATCCTCCGTCTCGAGGATGACCCGAAACCCGGTGCGGACGAGCTGATGGTCGTCCGCGAGCAGCACCCGAATCACGCCCGCACCCTATACAGACCGCCGCCTGCACCCGAAACCTGCACCCGAAATGAGGATCATGACGCCGCGCCCGCAGGCTCTGTGCTCGCCGCCGACCGCGCGCAGCTCGCGCACGGTGGTCACGACGCCGCGCCCTGCATCGCGCCGACCGGCGTGCGCGGCTCGGCGTGATCCACCGTTGCCGTGCCGGCTGTCCAGGACGGCCGAAACTGCCCCCTTCCGTCCGACTTCGACCCCACCCCGCGGCCCTGGACTCGATCGCGGTCTTCTCCCGGACGGCGATCGAGCGCCGCGCCGCCCTGACTGGCCGAGTTCCTGACGGTGAACGAGTCCGGCCCGATCACCGAGATCCGCCGGGTGTACGACCTCGACGCCGTGGATCACCTGATGCCCGACCTGCTGCTGGAGACTGTGTAAAAAATGGCTGTGATAGCAGCCATCTTTTACACGTGATCTTGCGCCATCCCGGACGGCCGGCATGGCAACGGCGGATGATGGAGAACCCCGCGCGCCGCGGCCGCCGGGCGCGTGATCACGGAGACTTGCTGACGGACTGGCGCCACCAGCCGATTGACGGTCGCGCTGGGCCCCGACAACGGCGAGATGGTTGCGGTGGTCGCGGCCCGATCGCGCGCTCGGGGCCCGGCGGGTCGGGCGGACAGTCGGGGTCGGGCTCCGGGATCGGCCGGCTTGGGCACGGCGGGGCAGGTGGGCGGGCGGCGCGGGCGGGGGTCAGGTGGGTGGGGTGGGTGCGGGCGGGCGGTGCAGGGGGAAGCGGGCGCGGACGCGGAAGCCGGGGCCGCTCGTGCGGGGGCCGGTCTCCAGGACGCCGGCGTGGGCCGTGACGCGCTCGCGCATGCCGATCAGGCCCAGGCCGCTCGTCTGTTTGCGGGTCGGGCCGCGGCCGTCGTCGGCCACGTCGAGCTCCAGTTCGTCCGCGTGGTAGCGGATCCGCACGTCGAGTTTGGTCGCGGACGCGTGCTTCAGGGTGTTGGTCGCGGCCTCCTGGACGATCCGGTATCCGGCCAGGGACAGCGACTCCGGCAGCTCGACCGCGTCGCCGTACACGCCCAGGCTCGTCTCCAGGCCCGCGTGCCGCACCGAGTCCAGCAGCTCGGCGATCCGGTGCATGCCCACGGCGGCCGGGGCCGTCGCGGGGGAGGAGTCCGGGGCGCCGCCCGGCGCCGGGTCGGCGGATCCTGCCGCTGAGCCCGTGGAGCCATCGGCCGAGCGCCCGGACCGGGAAGTCGGTGAGCCGGGGGCGGCGTGCCCGGCGGAGAGCACGGCGCCGGGGGAGGGCGGCGAATCGCCAGGTGACGCGGGCGTGGAGGTGGCGCCCGGGGCGGCGGTGAGGGGCGGTGGTGGCGGGGACGGTGGGTCGTTCTGGCGGAGGAGGCCCAGCATGCGGTGCAGTTCGTCGACCGCGGTGCGGGCGCTCTGCTCCACCGCGGCCAGGGCCCGCTTCGCCTGGGACGCGTCGCGGTCCAGGACGCGGCGGGCCGCCGAGGCCTGGACGCCCATCACCGACACGTGGTGCGCCACCACGTCGTGCAGCTCGCGGGCGATGCGCAGGCGCTCCTGCAGGACGGTGCGCGCGGACTCCTCCTCCTTCGCGGCCAGCAGCTCGGCGGCCTGGGCCTCGACCTGGTGGCGGCGGCGTTCGGCGATCCAGGCGATCTCGCCGAAGAAATACGCGAAGCCGAACACCAGGATGTTGACCAGGACGCCGTTGATCGCGGCGGCGAGGATCGGGGACACCGGGCCGTCGGCGTCGGTGAACTCGGCGACGGAGAGCAGGGGCAGCGCGATGAGGTAGGAGATGCCGAGCCATACGAACATCGCGGCGATGATGCCCGCGCGCAACCAGGACGAGCGGCGGTGGTCGCGGCCCCAGGCGCCGAGCGTGTAGATCGCGGCGAACAGCGCGCCCGAGGTCAGCTGCTGCTCGGGGGCGTGCCGGACCTGGCCGGCGATGAACGCCACCGCCACCACGACCGCGACCGCCTCGGGCCAGCGACGCCGCCAGCACAGGGGGAGCGTGACGAGGACGGCCCACAGGACCTGCTCGGTCAGCGACGGCAGGTGGTGGAACATGAACATGCCGACGCTGCGGGCCAGGGTCAGGTTGAGCAGCGTGACGGCGGTGACGACGAGCCCGATGACGACATCGATGCGCAGCCGGCGCTCGTCCGGCCGGGACCGCTCCCAGCCCTCACCGGCGGCGACCGTTTCCTCAGCGGTCATCTCTTGCCCACCCCCTCCCCGTGGAGTCGCTGCGCAGTCTACGGGCGGGGTATGACAAGACCGCATTGTCGCTACGGGGCGGCGGACGGAGGCTCGGCGGACCACGGCGGCGAGCCGGGCGGCAGACCGAAACCGGGCGCGGGAGGGACGACGGGCGAACCGAACCCGGGGGCCGGCGCGCCGACGGCGACGACCGGGCCCGCGGGGGACGGCCTGCGGACCACGAACGACGCCACCACCAGCGCCACCCCGATCGTGATCAGCACCGCATCCGCCACGAGGTAGGCGTTGTTCACCGTGTTGAAGGTGTCGATGTCGAGGTCCCCGCCGGACGTCATCGACCGCAGATGCAGCACCCACGCGACGTTCGCCGCCTGGTCGGCCGCGATGAGCAGGCTCCCGGCCGCGGCCAGGATCCCGCCGAGCACCCCCATCCGCCGGATCATGAGCAGCGCCAGGAGCACGCCGGCGAGGGCGATGAGGAACACGGGCACGCGCAGCGCGATCTGCACGCCCGTGGACAACGGCTCGACGGTCGTATCCACGTGATCACCCTACCGGACATCCCGGTATCAGCCGGACAGCCGGGCGCCGCGGGCGCCCGCCGCTCAGCGGGGGCGGCGCCGGCGCATGTAGTGCTCGATCGCGCCGCCGGGGTAGGCGTCGGCGACCGCGGACTGCACCGCCTCGCGCAGCCAGTTCGGCAGCGAGCCGCCCAGGTTGAGGCCGTTCTCGACCTGCCAGCCCTTGCTGCCGAGATCGTTGAGCAGGCCCACCTTGCCGGGCACGGCCTGCGACTGGATGCTGGTGCCGTCGACGACGACGGCGGCCAGGCCGTATTCGAGCGCCCGCTGGTTGCGGTCCGGGTGGTTGCGCAGCCGGCGCTGCTCGTCGGACTGCGTGGAGACGAAGTACACGTAGCCGTACTCCCACTTCTCGGTCACCCAGCGAATGCTGCCCCCATCGGCGTTGGTCATCAGGCCGTTGCGCGCGGAGTCACCCGCACCGGGTCGGCCGTTCGGCCGACGTGCGGTCTCAGGCGGTGCAGCCGGAGGCGTTGCTGGCAGGCGTACGCGCGCTGGCCGAGGTGCCGCAGCTGATCCCGGCTGCGGGCGCCGCGCAGGTAGTGGTCCAGCGGCTCGCCCGAGTCGCCCAGCGCCTCCTCGATCGGGGGCAGTTCCGTGTGCGCGGCCAGCCGGTAGGCGCCGGCCCGGCCGGGTACCGCCTCGATCGGCAGCCCGGCCGCGGTCAGCAGGTCGATGTCCAGGTAAATGGTCCGGACGTCCACGCCGAAGCGGCAGGAGAGCGCGGCCGCCGAGACCCACGGGCGGGAGCGCAGCTGCAGCAGGATGCCCACATGGCGCGTATGCCTGAGGCTCATGCCGTCATCTCCGCTTCGCTCCGACGGCGGCACGGGCTGAACTTCTGCCGCTGATGAGCGGTCCGGGGCGAAGCGGAGGGACCGCTCATGATGCCACCAGCAGGGCCGACAGGGCGGCGGCCTGGGTGCGCCAGTCCGGCGGTGAGGCCGGGAGCGCCCATCGGGAGCCGATCCGGTTCATCGGGTCGCGGCCGCCCCACAGCGTCGCGGCCTGGGTGTCGGCGAAGGACTGGAACTGCTGGCCGGCTTCGGTGAGGTACCGCATGAACACGCCCTTGAACTGTTTCTGGTTGTCGTCGCAGGACTGCCCGGGCTGGTCGCACGACTCCGTGAGGATGCCGTCGCGCACCAGCGGCGAGGCGAGCGCGGCGGTGCCGAGCCGGCGCGCCGCGTCCAGGTAGGTCGTCGAGCCGGTCGCGCGGTAGAGCTCCATCGCCGCGCCGATCGCCAGCCCCTGGTTGTAGGTCCAGACCGTCTGCCCGTTGTTCTGGCAGGTGGTCGTGAGGCCGTCGTTGACGAGCCCGGAGGGGTTGATCAGGCCGCTGGCGGCGAACCAGTTCCAGCCGGTGACGGCCCGGCCCAGCCACGCGGTGTCGCCGGCGATGCGGTTGTGCAGGGCGGCGGTCAGCCGCAGGTACAGCCCGATCGTCACGGCGTTCTTGTAGGTGCGCTCGCGGTCCCACCACACGCCGCCGCCGCACGTGGACGGGTCCCAGAAGCCGGCCACGGAGTTGGCGATGGTGACGGCCTCGTCGAGGTACACCCGGTCGTGGGTGAGGTCGTAGGCGTCGATCCAGGTGAGCCCCCACCAGGCGGTGTCGTCGATCGAGCGGCTGATGAAGTGGCCGTCGACCGGGTCGGAGGAGCGGGCGCCGGCGGGGAAGGCGACCCGGTTGACGTCGAACGTGCGGCGCACCGCCCAGGCATAGGTCTGGTCGCCGGTACGCCGGGTGTAGCCGATGACCGCGCCGAGCGCGACCGCGGAGTTCCACCAGCCCGACGGCCACCACGACGGGTAGGGGTCGTAGTCGTACATGAGCGCGTCGACGGCCCCGCGCAGCCGGTCTGCCGACGGGCGGGTCCACGGCGTGCACGCGCCGTTCTGCCCCTCGACGGCCCGGCCGCAGGCGCGCACCGCCCCGCCGTAGAGCAGCGAGGTGGGGTCGGTGGCGTTGAACCGGTTGGTCCGGCCGCCGGTGGTGCGGCCGAGCGACGAGCCGCCCGGCCAGCTGGCGCCGCCGTCGAAGGAGCGGTCCAGCCATACCTCGTCGCCGGCGCGGTTGTTCGTGATGGTGCCCCACGCCATGCCGGCCGAGTCGAGGTGCAGCGAGATCTGCCGGCCGCTGAGCGTCACCGTGCTGACCGCCTGCGCGTCGGTGCCGCCGCTCGCGTTGTCGCAGGTGGCGTTGCAGACGCCGGCGCGCACCCAGGCGGTGCAGGCCACCGCGTGCGCGTCGCCGCAGGCGCGAATGATCCCGCGGCGGTGGTGCGAGGGGTCCGAGAGGTTGTACATCAGGGTCCGGGTGCCGGTCCACGTGCCCGGGATGGCGGCCTTGCCCAGCAGGCCCTCCCAGGTGGCGCCGCCGTCGTAGGAGCGGTCCAGCCACACCGCCTCGCCCTCGGTGCCGGCGTCGATGCTGCCCCAGGCCATGCCGTCGGCGTCGGACAGGTGCAGCACCAGCCGGCGGTTGTTGATCAGCAGGGTGCCGACCGGGAAGGTCTCCTGGCGGGCCTGGGACGGGTCACGGGTGTCGCAGTACAGGGCGCAGACGGGCGGGTTCGCCGCGAGCGCGGGGTTCGGCGCGACCGCGAGGCCGGCGACGAGCAGCAGCAGGACGGCGAGCGTTCGGTGGATGGCAGCCACGGGAAACTTCCTTTACAGAAAGCGCTCTCACAACGTTGTACGTCGGTGCTTGACCATCGTCAACAGGCAGTCTTCCTGCCAGATGTCCCTCAGCCGATCACGCGGACGTCGGCATCCGTCAATGCCCGGGTCCACACCTTCACCTGGTCGATGCGGCCGGGGAAGTGGTCGGCCTCGCCACCGTTCCACTTGCCCCGGCCGATCGTGAACGCGCCACCCGCGGCCCACGCCGGCCCCGCCGCCATACCGGCGGGCAGGGCGATGGTGCCGAGCGCGGAGCCCGCGAACCCGCCCAGGGCGGCCAGGCGGAGCAGGTCCCGGCGGCTTGGGTGCAGCGGCGGGTTCACGTGACGAGCAAACATTTTCCGACGCTAAGTGTCAACGAACTCCATGGATATTCATCGGTACTTGTGGGAAGTTGTTCGATCCGTGAAGGCTGGGCGTGAGTTCTGCCAATCATTGACAGATTGACGTCCGGTACAACCCCGGGTGCGGCCGGTCGCCTCTACCCTGTGACCGCCAGCCCGAAGGGACCCGCAAGCGTTGCGACCGGACCTCGAACACGACTACACGCAGTACGTGGCCGCGAGGCTGCCGCGGCTGCACCGCATCGCCTACCAGCTGCTGGGCGACCGCCACCGGGCCGACGACGCGGTCCAGGACGCGCTGACCTCCCTGTACCAGCACTGGCCGCGCGTGCACGAGGTGCACAACCTCGACGCGTACGTGCACACCATGGTCGTGCGGGCCGTGCTGTCCGACCGGCGCCGCTTCTGGGCCCGGGTCCAGCTGTGGGGGAGCCCACCCGAGCCCGCCGGCCCGCCCCACCCGCCGGACGAGCCCGGCGTCGAGCAGCGGATGGTGCTGCGCCAGGCGCTGCGCGCCCTCCCGGAGGGCCAGCGCACGGTCCTGGTCCTGCGGTTCCTGTGCGACCTGCCGGTCGAGGAGGTGGCGGCCGTGCTGAGCCGCTCGGAGGGGACCGTGAAGAGTCAGACCTCGCACGGGCTGAGGGCGCTGCGGCGGCTCCTGGACGTCTCGGAGTTCTCCGCGCTGAGGGATGGTGCCGCATGATCGACAATCCGCTGCAGCCGCTGCGCGACGACGCCGGGCCGGGCACCGGGCTGACCGCCGAGGGCCTGGTGCGGGCGGGCCGGCGCCGGGTGCGGCGCCGCCGTACGGCGCGCGCCGCGGCCGCCGCGGCGCTGGTCCTGGTCGTGACGGTCGGCGTCGCCGCCGTCGCCGAGCTGCGCCCGCGCCCGCAGCCGCCCGGCCCGCAGCCGGCGCCGACCGCCACCCGGCCGGTGCCCCCGGCCCCGACCCCGTCGGCCACCCCAGGCTGCCAGGTGTACCTGCTCGCCATGCCCGACGGGGTCAAGGTGGACCCGGTCGTGGTGGACGCGACCGGCCACTGGGCCGCCGGGCTGCGCGCCGACCGGCGCGGGGTGGTGATCTGGCACGACGGCGTGGTCTCCAGCGTCGTGCAGGACGTGGACGTCACCAACCTCGCCGGGATCAGCGCGGCCGGCGTCGCGGCCGGCAGCGGCCCGGCCGGCGACGGCCGCTCGCGCGCGATGACCTTCCAGGACGACCACGCCACCGCGCTGCCGCTGCCCGCCGGCGCCCCGGCCGGGGCCGCGACGAGCGGATACGGGGTCAACGCCGGCGGCGACGTCGTCGGCACCTACGACGACCCGCGCGCGGGCACGCGGCGGGCGGTGCTCTGGCGGCACGACGATCCGGTCCACCCTCGGGTGCTCGCGACTCCGGCCGGCCGCAACGCCGCCGCCTTCGCGATCTCGCCGGACGGCACGGTCGGTGGCATGCTCGGCGACTTCGCCGACGGGCACCGGCCGTACCTGTGGCGGCCCGACGGCACCGGCACCGAACTGCCGCGGCCGGCCGGCAAGGCCGACGGCCTCGTGGACGGCCTCGCCGGCGAGTGGGCCACCGACTTCGACAACGGCGTGCGGTGGCGGCTGACCGGGCCGGGCACTTCGGGCACCCCGGGCACCCCGGCGCCGATCGCGATGCCCGCCGTGGACGGGGCCACCGGCAGGAGCCTGACCGCCGACGGGACGGTGCTCTTCAGCGGGCCGAAGCGCGCGGTGCTGTGGGGCGCCGGCGAACCGGTCGAGCTGCCCCTGCCCACCGGCTTCGCCTATGTCCGCGCGCGGTCGGCGAGCGCCGACGGCACCGTGATCGGCGGGGTCGCGAGCAACCTGCAGAGCACCGCCAGTGGCACACCGCTCCTGTGGCGCTGCGGTGGGTGAGGCGCCCTGACCTGCGGGTGTATTGACAAATGTTGACCAAACGTTGATCAGAGGCTATGAATGTGCATCGAGAGCGCTCTCCCGTCCTCACCGCCACCGAACGGGAGACACCATGCCCCGATCCCGCAAGGTCGACCGGCTGCTCGCCGGCGCGGGAGCCGCCCTACTGGGCAGCACCCTCGCCGTGGTGCAGTTCGCGGCCCCCGCCCAGGCCGCCGACCTCAACCTGACCCAATACGTCAACCCGCTGATCGGCACGGACGACAGCAACTCGCCGAACCCGGTCGGCGGCGGCGCCGGCGGTAGCACGTTCCCGGGTGCGACCGTGCCCTTCGGCATGCTCCAGTTCAGCCCGGACACGCCGACCGCGTCCCCGTCGGGCTACCGCGACAGCGACCGCACCATCGAGGAGTTCAGCCTCACCCACTTCAACGGCGCGGGCTGCCCGAACAACGAGGACATCGGGCTGCTGCCGGTCACCGGCGCGCTCGGCTCGTCGCCCGGCACGTCGTGGACCAGCTACGCGTCGGCGTACACCAAGAGCAACGAGGTCGCCCAGACCGGCTACTACAAGAACCGGCTGGACAAGTACTCGACGAACGTCGAGGTCACCTCCACGACCCGCACCGGGGTCATGCGCCTGACGTTCCCGTCGACCAACCAGGCCCGGCTGCTGGTCAACACCAGCCGCAGCGCGACCGGAAACCGCAGCGGCAGCATCAGCATCTCCGGCAGCGACGTCACCGGCAACGTGACCGCCGGCGGGTTCTGCGGCTCGTCGAAGACCTACCCGATCTACTTCTCGATCCACTTCGACCGCGCCCCGTCGTCGTTCGGCACCTGGAACGGCTCGACGATCACCAACGGCTCGGCGAGCACCAGCGGCACCAACACCGGCGGCTTCGTCACCTGGGACACCACGAGCAACGCCGTGGTCAACGCGCAGATCGGCGTCTCCTTCGTCAGCGTCGCGGGCGCCACGGCCAACCTCAACGCCGAGACCGCCGCGTTCGACACCGCCCGGACCAACGCCAACAACGCCTGGAACAGCGCGCTCAACCGCGTCCAGGCCACCGGCGGCAGCAGTACCGAGCTGCAGAAGTTCTACACGGCGCTCTACCACGTGATGCAGAACCCGAACGTCTCCAGCGACGTCAACGGCCAGTACCGCGGCTTCGACAACGCGATCCACACCGCGACCCACCCGGTCTACCAGAACTACTCCGGCTGGGACATCTACCGCTCGTGGGCCGCGCTCGTCGCGTTCATCGCGCCCGACGTCAGCAGCGACATCATGAAGTCGATGGTCCTCGACGGCCAGCAGGGCGGCCTGCTGCCCAAGTGGTCGCAGCAGACCAACGAGGACTTTGTCATGACCGGCGACCCGGGCCCGATCATCGTCGACAGCGCCTACCAGTTCGGCGCCCGCGACTTCGACACCGCCGCCGCGCTGCAGCTGATGAAGAACGCGATCGCCGGCGCCGGCGCGCAGGGCTCGCCGATCCGCGGGCGCGAGTCGGAGTACGAGTCGAAGAAGTACATCCCGGGCGCGCCGTCGGACTCGATGGAGTACTCGGCGTCGGACTTCGCCGTGGCCCAGTTCGCCAAGGCGCTGGGCGACACCACGACCTACAACTCGGCAATGACCCGCGCCCAGTACTGGCGCAACACGTTCAACACCGAGTCGAGCTTCATCCACCCGCGTAACAGCGACGGCACGTGGCCGTGGCCGCTCAACCCGGCCCAGGAGAGCCCCTTCACCGAGGGCAACGCCGCGCAGTACACCTGGATGGTCACCTACAACTTCGCCGGGCTCATCAACCTCATGGGCGGCCCGCAGACCGCCAAACAGCGCCTCGACCACCACTTCACCGAGCTCAACGCCGGCCTGTCCCGCCCGTACTTCTACCTCGGCAACGAGCCGGAGCACGGCGTGCCGTGGGCGTACAACTTCGCCCAGTACCCGGCCGGCGCCTCCTCGGCGGTGCGGCGTGTCATGAACGAGACGTTCACCACCGGCGCCGGCGGCCTGCCCGGCAACGACGACCTCGGCGCCACCTCGGCGTGGTACGTCTGGTCCGCGATGGGCATGTACCCGGCCACTCCGGGCGCGGACACGCTCGCGATCCACGGCCCGTCGTTCCCGTCGATCCTCATCCAGCGCTCGGCCGGCAACATCCAGATCAACGGCGGCAGTGCGACGTCGCAGTACGTGCAGAGCCTGACCCTCAACGGCTCCGCGGTCTCGCGCAACTACCTGCGCTATCCGGACCTCGCCGCGGGCGGCACCCTGCAGTACACGATGGGCACCAGCCCGTCGTCGTGGGGCACCGGCGCCGGTGACGTCCCGCCGTCCTTCACCGACGGCGCGACCCAGCCTTCCACCCCGCCGAACCTGGGCACCAACCTGGCCCAGGGCAAGACCGCGACGGGTTCGGCCACCTGCGCCGCGGCCGAGTCGGCCGACAAGGCCGTCGACGGCAGCCTGTCGAACAACAGCAAGTTCTGCACGGCCGCGGCGACCAAGTTCCTGCAGGTCGACCTGGGCTCCAACCAGAGCGTCGGCGCGGTCGTGCTCAAGCACGCCGGCCTCGGCGCCGAGAACACCGGCTGGAATACCGGCGCGTTCACCATCTCCACCAGCACCGACGGGACGAACTGGAGCCAGGCCGCCACCGTCTCGGGCAACCGCTCCAGCCGCACGCTCAACCAGTTCACGGCGCGGACCGCCCGCTACGTGAAGGTCGACATCACGACGCCGGCCAACGACGGCAACAACGCGGCGCGCATCTACGAGTTCGAGGTGTACGGCGCCTTGACCGGCGGCAACCTCCTGCTCAACAAGCCCGCCACCGCCGACTCGTCGTGCGCCTCCACCGAGGGCCCGGAGAAGGCGGTCAACGGCTCGGTCTCCGGCGGCAACTCCGACAAGTGGTGCTCGCTCGGTACGACCAAGTTCCTGCAGGTCGACATGGGCGCCTCGAACCACCTGAGCTCCATCGTCGTCAAGCACGCCGGCGCCGGCGGCGAGTCGGCCAGCTGGAACACCCGCGACTTCGACCTGCTGGTGTCCACCGACGGCAGCACCTGGACGACGGTGGCGTCGCCGCGCGGCAACACCGCGGACGTCACCACGCACGCGGTCAACGTCACCGGCCGGTACGTGCGGCTGAACATCATCACGCCCACGCAGACCACCGATTCGGCGGCGCGCATCTACGAACTGGAGGCCTATTCCTGATCGAAACCACAGGGGGGAGCGGCGCCCGCCGCGCCCCCCTGGAGTTTCGTCACCGGGGTTCAGCAGGGCGCGTCGGCGCCGGCCACGTTCACCGCGGTCCACGCTCGCGGCGAAGGCCGGCCACCGTGGGGTGACCGGCCTTGAGCCAGGGGCAGGTGTGACGGGTTGGAGGCCGCTCAGCTGGAGGCGATGCCGAGGTGGCCCTCGCCGCCGTGGAACTGGGTGCCCTCGGCGAAGGCGGCGTCGAAGCGGTGCTGCAGG
>NZ_JBICTV010000054.1:0-31126 GCF_043197855.1 Dactylosporangium sp. NPDC048998 | reverse complement strand
CGACCGCGCCGGCGCTGGTGAGCACCTGCCGCGGCCGGGCGTGACCGTTCCGCACCACCAGCCGGCGGCCGTTGTCGTCGAGCTCGCCCGCGTGCACGGCGATGTACGCGGCGACCTCGGCCTCCAACGCGGCGGCCAGCATCCGGCGGGCGCCATCACGCACGATCTCGTCGATCAACGAGCCGCCGGACACGGCCGGCTCGGACACGGTCGCTGGCGCGGGCGCTTCCGGGTTGACTACGGTAAGCACGGGCGTACCCTTCCCGGCCCGCGTTGGCGCGCGGGCTCTACTCGATTCCTTGGACATGGAGCGCCGCCGGGGGGTACGCCCCCGACGCTCATCCACAGGTTTCGAGCATTGCTCCGCACCGAGCCGCGGATCGCCGAGCAGGTCTGGACTGCGCTCGGCGATGCCCGGACCGTGCTGAATGTCGGGGCCGGCAGCGGGTCCTACGAGCCCTCCGACCGCGACGTCACCGCGGTGGAGCCGTCGGCGGTCATGCGGGCACAGCGCCCCGCAGGCGCAGCGCCGTGCGTGGCTGCCACTGCGGAGAGCCTTCCGTTCGAGGACCAGTCCTTCGACGCCGCGATGGCTCTTGCCACCGTCGATCACTGGCAGGACCCGATTGCGGGCCTGCGCGAGATGCGGCGCGTCGCACGCCGCGTGGTGGTGTTCACGCACGACACCAGTGACCCTGATCGGTTCTGGCTGACCCGCGACTACCTACCTGAGCACGCCGGCCTCTGGGCCGGCCGGCCTTCCCTGGCCGAGCTGGCCGGCGCGATCGCCGCCCGGACCGAACCGGTCCTCATCCCGTGGGACTGCGCTGACGGCTTCTACGAGGCCTACTGGCGCCGGCCCGAGGCATACCTCGACGATCATGTCCGCCGCGGAATGTCGATCTGGGCCAAAGTCGGGCCGGACGCCGAGCAGCGGGCGATGTACAGCCTGCGTGTTGATCTCGCATCCGGCCGATGGGAAGAACGCAACCGCGACCTCCTGCATCTCGACGCAGCAGAGCTGAACAGTTGCCTGCTTATCGCCTGACCCCCTTCTTCGAAGTCCGGCGTCTCGCAGCGGCATGGCGGCCACAACTGCCAAGTACTCGCACATCGGCATGTCCGCGAGCCGGGACCCGACTCGCTATTACGTTCCGTAGCGACCGGATCGCGGCATGAGCAGGTGTCAAGATCGACGCCCGGTTACAACGCTGGGCAGGCCGCTGCTCGTACGCCGACGCACCGCGGGCACGCGGTGCCGCCGTATTGACAGTATTTGCGGTGCCTGTGACAGCTACCGATTGATCACTTCGCGCCGTGGTCGACGGCCCACCGGATGCCGTCCGGGAGGTGCGTCCTGGTGCCCGTGGCCGGGGCGCTGCCGGTCATGTTGCGCACCGACAGGGCCTTGGCCTTGGGCGCGATGCCGAGCAGGTGGTCGGCGTTGCCCCCTTAGCGACGATGAGACCGGCCATCCCCGAGCCGCGGCCCGAGTCGTCGGCCAGGCTGTTGTCGTCGCTGAGGTAGGAGATGCCGGCGAGCGCCTGCCCGTCGAGGTCGGGGTGCTTGCCGATGCCGCTGTCGAGGACGGCCACGACGACGCCCTCGCCCTGAGTGATCTTCTGCGCGGCGGCGACGTCCAGCGTGGTGAGGTACCACTGGCGGTCCCGCATGGTCTACGCGGAGGCCGCCGTCGCGGCCACCACCGGGGTCGCCGCCATCACGGCGAGGGCCGCGGCCAATGCCACCGGGCGCAGCACACGCATCATCGATCTCCCATCGCTATCGGGGCGCGCCGAACAGCGTCCGCTCTCAGCAAATCATGTCGGTTGATCCATGCGGTGAGCTGAGCCGCGACAAGTAGATGGAGACGAACAAGGCGGTCCTGGTTCGGGCCCGTCGCGTCATCATCAAGCATGCCGCCACGCCGCCGCCCGCGTCCGCTCGGCGGCAGATGTGGTGCAGCCGACCGCCAATAACCCACTCCTCGAACGCGTTGTCAGAGCGCTCGAACTTCGGCGAGTCGCTTGACTGCGTACTCGTCGTCCCAGCAGACGGCGGCCTCCCATGCGGCCGACGCCTGCGCGGCGATGTCGTACGCGCCGTCGTCGAGGCCGGCGGCGTTGTCGGGCAGCACGAGGTCGAGGTCGGGGACGTCGACGTGCGACTCGTCCCAGTCGATCAGCGCGACGTGATTCGCGGTCATGCGAACGTTGCCGGGGTTGTTGGGGTTGCCGTGGACGACGCATGTCTGACGTCCGGCGAGCCGCGCCCACGCTGCTCGGCATCGAGCAACGCCCTCAAGGGGCATCGCACTGAGGTCGATCTTCGTCCCGGTCTCGGCGTGCAGGAGGTCGGTCGACGATCGCCAGCCTGGGCGCTGCGGCCAGCCCTGCGTCAGCCGATGCAGCTCGCGGAGTGTGCCGGCCACGCGACGCCAGTCGGCCTGCGTGTCGGGCGGTCCGCCCTCCAGGTAGGTCATCACTACCAGACCGTCGGTGAACAGCCGGCCGTCCGTAGTCGGGATCGGCACCGGCACGGTCAGACCTTCATGGTCGAGGTGTTGGAGGAGCGCGGTCTCCCACGCGAGATCAGCATCGCTTCTGGTACCGAGACGACCGACCGCGAGGTGCCCGTTGACGCGCACGCTCCACACGTCGTTGGCGACTCCGCCAGCGAGCGGCTCGATCCGAGCGGCGTCTTCACCCCACTGCCCGAGTGCCTCCCACCCCACTGGCCACATCTTACGGGGTTCCGACCGTCAGAAGCCGCGTGGCGCTCGCTCAGCGGAATGTCCGAGGTGAGCGCTTCAGCGGTGCATCAAGGATTCGGAGATGAGGTTCATGCCGTCTGCGCCCAGGACCAGGTCGGCGCCGGCGGCCCGAAGCGTTGCCACATCTGCCCGCCGCGTGACGAGGCCGATCGCAGCCTCGGGTGCAAATAGCGTGACGGGCCGAGGCGGCACTTGGCGCGCCTCGCGCAGATCCATGCAGCGCCGAACGTCCGCTGGACGCCGGTTGTTGTCGTACCTTCCACCTAGTCTCGGTTCGTGACTGTGTACACCCTGTCCCGCACCGACGCCCGCCGCCTTGCCGTGCGCGCCCAACTGCTGGACGCCCATCGCCCCAGCGGGATGTTCGACGCTGTACGCCGGTTGACGCTGTTGCAGAACGATCCGACCGCGGCCGTGGCGCCCAACGCCGACCTGGTCCTGTGGAGCCGTCTCGGCTCCTGCTATTCCCCGACGCAGCTGCGCGACGCCATCGACGAGCAGGCCCTGCTGGAGCTACGCGGCCTGATCCGGCCGCCGGAAGACCTCGCGCTGTATCGGGCGGAGATGGCCGAGTGGCCGGACCGTCCTCCGCTGCGTGATTGGCAGGAGAGCGTGCAGGGCTGGGTGGATGCCAACAATGGCTGCAGGCTGGACATCCTCGCCCGGCTCCGCGCCGACGGGCCGCTGCCCGCGCGTGAGCTGCCGGACACGTGCGTGGTCCCGTGGCGCTCCTCCGGCTGGACGAACGATCGCAACGTCCTGAGGATGATCGACTTCCTCGTTCAGCGCGGCGAGGTCGCGGCCGCTGGTCGGCGCGGCGCCCACCGGCTGTGGGACCTCGCCGAGCGGGTTTACCCGGACGACGTGGTGCCCTACGAGGACGCGGTGCGGATCCGTGACGAGCGCCGGCTGCGCGCGCTGGGCATCGCGCGCGCCCGTGCCCCGGAGAACCCGGTCGAGCCGATTGACGTACGGACCGCGGGCGAGCCCGCGGTGGTCGAGGGTGTGAAGGGCGAATGGCGGATCGACCCCGAGCTGCTGGACCGGACGTTCACCGGCCGCGCCGCGTTGCTGTCCCCGCTGGACCGGCTCGTCTACGACCGCAAGCGAATGACCGAGCTGTTCGAGTACGACTACCAGCTGGAGATGTACAAGCCGGCCGCCAAGCGCCGCTGGGGCTACTGGGCGCTGCCGATCTTGTACGGCGACCGGCTGGTCGGCAAGCTCGACGCCACCGGTGACCGCAAGGCCGGTGTGCTTCGGGTGGACGCCATCCACCAGGATGTTCCGTTCAGCAAGGCGATGACCGCTGCACTGCAGCACGAGATCAATGATCTGGCGAACTGGCTCCACCTGACCCTGGCCTCGACGACCTGAACGCTCGCCGGCTGAGACCGACGCCATGGCATGTGGGGGAGGCTGTTGGATTTGAGCCCACGACTCCTTGACCCCGCGTGAAGGTCAACCGTTGCCGGTGAGTCGCAGGTCGGCCTCGACGCCGTAGTGGTCGGACAGGTACACGGTCCGGCCGCCGTTCAGCGTGACCGTGTCGTCCTGCAGCACCAGCCGGCACTCGGTGCTCAGGCCGCCGCCGGCGCCGGGGCGCACGAGCACGTGGTCGAACGCGGGCGGCGCGGGCCAGCTCGGCGTTGGCCGGTACGTCGGGCGCGTGTCGCCGGCCATCGCGTCGCGCAGCCCGGTCGTCGCGCAGAACCGCGCCAGCGCCGGCGACTCGCGGGGAAGGTTGAGGTCCCCGGTCACCACCACCGGCAGCGCCGGGTCGAGGCGCGCGAGCTCGGCGCCGAGCCGGCCAAGCTCGGCGCGTGCGACGCGGGAGTACCGGTTGTCGTCTGACCAGTCGTCGTCGCGGTTGGCCGACAGGTGGGTGTTGACCATCGCGAGCCGGCCGCCGGGCGTGTCCAGCAGCGCTACCTGCGCGCCCTTGCGCATCAGGAACTCGGGCCGGACCGGGCGGGTGAACGGGTACCGCACGAACCGTTGCCGGATGACCGGCCAGCGCGACAGCATGACCAGGCCGCCCTTGAGCAGCGCCGCGCCGGTGTACAGCCGGTGCGGGTACGCCTCGGCGAGCCGCCCCAGCAGCCGTGCGTGGCCGCGCGCCATCACCTCCTGCAGGCACACGACGTCGTACGCGGACCTCTCCAGCACGCCGCCGATGGCCCGCAGCCGGGGCCGGACGTCGCCCTTGAACAGCGCGTTGAAGGTCAGCAGCCGCAGCACGACGTCATCCGCCACCGCAACATTCTCACCCGCCGCGACGCTTGACGCAACCGATGAGTTGCCATAGCTTGGATGGCAACCGAGTGGTTGCTACTTAATGGAGGCTGTCATGGCGTTTCCCGATCGCATCGAGCGCACCGTCGAGCTCGCGCACCCGCCCGCCAAGGTGTGGGCGGCGCTCACCACGGCCGAGGGGCTCGGCACCTGGTTCGGCAACGGCGCGACCGTCGACCTGCGTGAGGGCGGGTCGGCCCAGCTGACCTGGGACAGCGGCGACAAGGCCAACATCCGCATCGAGCGGGTCGAGGAGCCGGCCGTGTTCGGCTTCACCTGGGGCATCTACGGCCTGGCCGAGGACGACCCGCGCCGCACGTATGTCGAGTTCACGCTCGAGCCGGCGGGTGCCGGCACCCGGCTCACCATGGTCGAGACCGGCTTCGCCCAGCTGCCCGACGACCAGTACCGTAAGGCGTTCCAGAGCAACACCGACGGTTGGGCACACGAGCTGGGTGAGTTGGTCGAATACCTCAATGCCGCCTGACATCGAGGCGATCGCCGAGCAGGTCTTCGTCGCCCTGGCCGACCCTACCCGCCGCGGCATTCTCGCCGCGCTGGCGCGGGGCGGGCCGGCCACGGCCACGGACCTGGCCGATCGCCTGCCGATCACCCGGCAGGCGATCGCCAAGCACCTGGCCCTGCTGGCGGAGGCCGGCCTGGTGACGGCCGAGCCGGGGGAGCGCCGCCGGGTGCGGTACCGGCTCCGCTCGGCCCCGATGCAGGTGGCGCAGCAGTTCCTGGCCGCGCTGGCGCGCGACTGGGACGGGCGCCTCGACGCCCTGAAGGACCACCTCAACCGTTGAACCGGGCCGTGGTCAGGAAGCGAAGGCTCCGGCGATGCCGACCCGCTTGACGGCCAGGGCCTTCACGATCAGGGCCGTCTCGTCGTAGCCCAGGATCAGCACGCCGTCCGGGGCGTTGTCTCGGACCCGGGCGGCGACGCCGGTGAAGTCCTCGGTGTCCGTCGGGTACGAGATCAGCTCGACCGCCGCGTCCGCCATGCCGGCCGCGACCAGGTCGGCCTTGACGTTCTTCTGCAGCCCCAGGCCGTAGGCGTCCTCGCGGGCCACGATCGTCACCCGGTGCGGGCCGTCGCGCATGACGACGTCGGCCAGGGCGCGCGCCTGCAGCGCGTCCGGTGGGGCGGTGCGGAAGAACAGGCCGTTGTCGTCGACCGTGGTCAGCTCGTCCGAGGTGGACGACGGCGAGATCAGGATCTTCCGGGCGGCGACGATCTTCGGGATGACCGCCTTCGTCACGCTGGAGGAGGACGCGCCCACGATGACCTGCACGCCCAGGCCCACGAAGCGGTCCACGGTCGCCGCGGCCACCGTGGCGTCGGTGCCGTCGTCGCCGTCGACCCACTCCACCGGCTGGTCGAGCACGCCGCCGGCGGCGTTGAGGTCCTGCACGGCCAGGCGGGCGCCGGCGAAGCGAGGCGCGCTGCGGTACGCCAGCCGACCCGTGTGCGGCATCAGCCCGCCGACCTTCAGCGCCGGCACCTTCTTCCGCACGCTCGGCTGGGCCGGGAACGGCGGCGCGGGCGCCGTCGACGCGAGGGACTCGTCGCCCGCGCCGACGTACTCGGTCAGGTTGTCGTTGATCGTGTTGTCGCGGCCGAAATGCAGCGTGCCGTACGAGGCCGAGGACGGCTCACCGGCGTCGGTGAAGCCGCTGCGGCGCATCGACACGCCGCGGTACGCGAAGTCCTTGCCGGCCTTCGCCAGCGGCAGGCACGTGGCCGCGCCGTCACAGATGGTGCCCGAGGTGGTGGCGCCGACCATGAACTTCGCCATCGTTTCCGGATCGGTCGAGCGCGCCGATTCCGCCGCCAGGCCAGCCAGCAGTACCGCGTCGTACGCCTCGGCGGCGTAGCCGTAGTCGGCCAGCGACGGGTCCACGCCGCGCAGCCGCTCCTTGAACGACTCCGGCAGCCGCAGCAGCGGCGCGGTGCCGGTCATCCCGGCCAGCAGCCCGGGCGAGTCGGTGAGCTTGTCCTTGAGCGAGTTCGTCATGTTCGCGTCGGAGCCGTAGAGCCGCACCACGAGTGGCTTGTCCGCCTCGGCGCCGGTGGCGGGCTTGCTGCCGCACCCGCCGGCGACGACCGCCACCCCAACCAGCGCGACGATCGTCGATTTCCTGCGTCTCACGAAACCCGCCTTCCCCGTCAATCGGCCCCGAGGACCCTAAGCGGCCCCCCGTCGCCCGGCCCAGACCGTCATGTGGACCTTGAGGAAAACTTGCGACGGACGGTGACACGCGGGTGGCATGAATCGGGGAGTCCGCGGCCGGGAACGGGGGTCACGCTGTCGGGTATGGCGTACGCATACCAGCCGCAGCAGGCGTGGCACTCATACCCGGTCCGCACCACCGCCCCGATCTCCCTGCACGTCGTGGCGATCTTCCAGTACCTGGGCGGCCTCCTCGTGCTGGGCACGGCCGCGCTGATGGCCCTGGCCGTGGCGCACATCGCCCCGGAGTGGAACATCCACGCCGGCAACGACGTCTTCACCACCCGCCCGCAGGCCATCACCATCGCGACGTACGTCGTCATCGGCACGGTCGCCGCGATCGGCCTGATCGCTGTCGTACTGGGCCGCAAGGTCCAGCGCGGCCGTAACTGGGCGCGGATCGTGCTCACCGTGCTCAACACGCTGAGCATCGCCGGCGGCGTGTGGCAGGGCTACACCGCGGGCGCCCCGTATACCGCGACCCTGATGTCGATCGCCTTCCCGCTACTGTTCGTGATCCTGCTCAACACCCGCGCCGCGCGCAGCTGGTGCCACTACCGCACGTACTGACCCGGCAACGGCGCGCTGCCGCGGGGGTTTGCGCGGACGCCGTTGCGGACAGCGGCAAGAGATGATGCCGTCCATGGACTTCGAACCGGCGGACCTCGCCGCGGACCCGTGGCTGCGCCCCGAGTGGGGCCGGGCGGCACTGCTCACCATCGACACCCAGATCGACTTCGTCGAAAACGGGGCGAGCCCGATCCCCGGCACGGCCGCGGTGCTGCCAGCCGTGGCGGGCCTCGCGCGGGCCTTCCGGGCCGCCGGGCGCCCGGTCGTGCACGTGGTCCGGCTGTACGACGGGGCGGACGTCGACCTGGCCCGGCGCACCCTGCTCGACGGCGGCGCGCCGATCGTGCGGCCCGGCAGCCCGGGCTCCCAGCCGGCGCCGGAGATCCTGCCGCCGGGCGCCCCGCCGCTGGACCCGGCCGCGCTGCTCGCCGGCGGGTTTCAGCCGATGGGGCCGGGGGAGTGGGCGATGTGGAAGCCACGCTGGGGCGCGTTCTACCGTACCGGCCTCGAGGCGTTCCTGCGCGGGCTGGACGTCTCGACCGTCGTCGTCGCCGGCTGCAACTTCCCCAACTGCCCGCGCGCCGCGATCCTGCAGGCCACCGAGCGCGACTTCCGGGTCGTTGCCGCCGCCGACGCCATCTCCGGCGCCGACGGGCGGCACCTGGCCGAGGCGGCCCGGATCGGGGCTCTGCACGCGCCCGCGTCCGCCATCGCCGCCGCGGTCATCGCAGCTTGACAAAACCCTTCACAGATCACGGAGTGAACGCGCTGCTCCTTGTACGTGTCCACTCCGTGATCATGACGAACCGAGCGTCACGCCGTGCTGGCCGCCGCAGTAGCGGCCGCGGCGGCCAGGGGCGCGGTCAGCGCAGCGAGCAGCTGACCGCGGTTACGGGCTGGTTGGTCCCGTTGACGACCATGCCCCAGGTGGTGGTGCCGTTGGCCGGGATGGCCCCGTTGTACGGCTGATTGGATGCCGTGACCTGCTGGCCGGACTGGGACACCACCGCGTTCCAGGAGCTGGCGATCGTCTGCGAGCCGGCGAAGGAGAACTTCATCGTCCAGGTGGTCGACGGGGCCGTGCCGTTGTTGGTCACGGTCACGTCGGCCTGGTAGCCGCCGCTCCACGAGTTGGTTGTCGTCACGGTGGCCGTGCATGCGCCGCCGGTCGAGGCCGACGCGGACGGGGAGGTGGACGCGGACCGGGAGGGCGACGCGGACGGGGACGCGGAGGCGGACCGGGAGGGCGACGCGGACGCGGAGGCCGACGCGGAGGCGGACGCCGAGGGCGAGGTGGTGCCGGTGGTGTAGGTGGTCGCGGTGTACGGCGCGCTGCACTGCGACGAGCACGCCGCCGGCAGCGAGAAGGAGTACTCGCGGCCGCCGAACAGCAGGGCGTCGGAGGAGTCCCGGACCCGGATGCGGAAGCTCGTGGCGCCCGACGTGGTGCCGCCGATGATGTACGACTGGCCCATGTCCCCGTTCATCGTGGCGGCCTTCCACGCGCCGTCGGCGAAGTACTCCACGCCGTGCAGGCCGTTGGGCAGCCGCGACACCGCGATCGCCGGCCAATACCGCTGGGCGCCGGACAGGAAGCCGATGCGGATGTCGCCGGTGTAGGAGGGCGCCGGGATGAACTGCCAGGAGATGTGCCGGTTGTTCCAGTGTGACGGGTAGAGGTCGGTCATCGCCGCGCCGTTCTTCACGAAGCGGTTCAGCGAGTCCTTCGACAGGTCCAGGTGGTACTTGTCGTCGCGGCACCAGGCGTTGGAGTCGCCGCAGCTGTCCGCGACGAGCATGTCGAGGGTGCCGTCGTTGTACGCGTCCGCGGTCCACGCCCCGTTGCGGCAGAATGCCTGGCCGAGCGCGCCGTCGTTGACGCCGGTGCAGTAGTCGCCGATCTTCACCCGGACCCAGCGGCCGCAGTTGCGGCCGTTGTTCCACAGGCCCATCTTGTCCGCCTGCGCCGCCGGCAGCGGCCGCGGGTAGAACGTGCCGTCGCCGGGGGTGTCGAAGACGTTGAGTGCGACGAAGTTCTGCGTCTCCAGTTCGGCCTGGGGCATGCCGCAGCCGCCGTACGGCGAGCCGAGGCCGTCGAAGTAGGTCGCGTTGCCGGTCACCGGCGCGGTCGGCTCCGGCACTGTTGCCCGGGCCGAGTGCTGCAGGGCCAGCACGATGAGGGCGGCGCCGGCCGTGGCGATCGCCGGGACGGCCAGCCGGGCCCAGAGGGCACCACGTACGCGTGCGGTCATGCTCGGACATTCGGGGCCGGGCCGCCCGTGCGTCAATCACGGGCGGCCCGGTGCGGCACCGACCAGCGGCGGGCCGCGAAACTTCCACGAAACTATTGCGGTAGCGTCCACTGCTGGTTCGCGCCGCCGTGGCAGTCCCAGATGATCACCTGCGTGCCCGGCGTCGTCGACCAGCCGTCGTCGTCGAGGCACTTGTTCGCCTGCGGGTTGTAGTACGAGTTGTCGGCCCGGTGTATCCACACCTGCGCTGCCGTGTTGTTGCAGTCCCACAGCTGCAGCTTCGTGCCGCCGGCGGTGGCGCCGCCCGGGATGTCCAGGCACTTGCCGAGCGCGTGCAGCGTGGTGCCCGCCTCGACGTAGGTCCACTGCTGCGCGCCGGTGCCGTTGCAGGTGTACACCTGGACCGGGGTGCCGTTGGCGGTGCCGGACGAGCGGACGTCGAGGCACAGGCCGGCGTAGCCCTTGATGGCCTTGCCGCCGGTCCCGCCGCCGCCTCCGCCGCCCCCGCCGCCGCTGGTGTACGCCGCGACGTAGTCGACGATCATCGGCACGCCGGACTGGGTCGCGGCGGTGGGGCCGCCGCCGAACGCGGCCGGGAACGAGCCGCCGATCGCCACGTTGAGGATCATGAAGAACCCGTGGTGCGTGGCGTTGTTCCAGGTGGTCGCGTCGACCTGGTTGGCGTTGACGGTGAAGAAGTTGTTGCCGTCGAGGTACCAGCGGATCTGCTCCGGCGACGTGCTGCGGTCCAGCTCCATGGCATAGGTGTGGAAGCCGGTCTGGCAGCCGCCGCAGGCGCGCTCGCCGCTGCCGAGGCCGGTGTACTCGTTGCAGGGCCCGCCGGGCGCGACGCCGCAGTGCAGGGTGGCGAACTCGGAGCTGCGGCCGTTGATGTCCTCCATCATGTCGATCTCGCCGATGCCCGGCCAGCCGGTGGCGCCGGTGCCGCGGGCGGCGGCGCCGAGCGACCAGAACGCCGGCCAGTAGCCGGCGGCGGCCGCACCGCTCACGTTCGGCTGCTGCAGGGAGGCCTCCAGGCGCAGCTTGCCGCCGGCCGGCGCGGCGAAGTCGGTGCGCTGGGTCTCGACGCGGCCGCTGGTCCAGTTGCCGGCGCCGTCGCGGATCGGCTTGATGACGAGGTGCCCGGCCCCGTCCTGGTACACGTTCTGGGTGCTGTTGGTCATGTACTCGATCTCGCCGGTGCCCCAGTTGGCCGCGCCGCCGGGGTAGCTGGTCCCGATGTCGTAGAGCCAGTCGGCGGTGTTGAGCCCGGTGCCGGAGGCGCCGTTGAAGTCGTCGGCGAAGACCTGGGTCCAGCCGGACGGGGTGGGCGGCACCGAAGCGCCGGCGTCGGGCAGCGCCGCGACCGAGGCGGCCAGCAGCACGACCGCACCGGCGCCGGCGAGCAGCGCGGTGCGGCCGCGCGGGCGGCGACCTGTTGGTTTCTGTTGGATTTCCACAGCGAGTGTGCCCTTCTCAAGGGTGGGGGCGGGGGAGTGGAATGTGTGGGACATGCCTGTTCAACCCTCACCTGGCGGACGTGAGAGCGCTCTCAGCATGTTCGCTTACTGAAAAGATAGTTGTCAATAGTGACGCTTGGGTGTGCGGCCTTGTCGGTTTACCGGCTCGCGCCGGCTCAGCCGCCGTCGGGGTCGAGCCGGTAGCCGGCGCCGCGCACGGTGCGGATGGCGGTCCGGCCGTACGGGTGGTCGATCTTCTTGCGCAGGTATCCGATGTACACCTCGACGATGTTCGGATCGCCGTCGAAGTGGGCGTCCCACACGTTCTCGATGATCGCGGTGCGGCTCAGCACGTCGCCGGGGTGGCGCAGCATGAACTCGAGCAGCGCGAACTCCCGCGCCGTCACCGAGATCTCGTCGCTGCCGCGGGTGACCCGCCGCTGCACCGGGTCGAGCCGCAGGTCGCCGGCGCTGAGCACGACGGGCCGCTGCGGCGCGCCCCGCCGGATGAGCGCCCGCAGCCGCGCCACCAGCACCACGAACGAGAACGGCTTGGTGAGGTAGTCGTCGGCGCCGAGGTCGAACGCGTCGGCCTGGTCGTACTCGCCGTCCTTCGCGGTGAGCATGAGCACCGGCGTCCACACCTCGCGCTCGCGCAGCTGCCGGCACACCTCGTAGCCGGACAGCCCGGGCAGCATGATGTCGAGCACGAGCGCGTCGTAGGCGCCGTACGGCGTCTCGGTCGCCGCCCAAAGGCCGTCCACGCCGGTGTGCATCATGTCGACGGTGAACCCCTCGGCCGCGAGCCCGTCGCGGATCGTCTCGGCGAGGTCCACCTCATCCTCGACCACCAGCACGCGCACGGCGCCCACCCCCCAATCTGCGTGACGTCACACGTTCACACTGCGATCCTGAATCAATCCTGAGGACGACGGGGTATTCAGCCCGCTTTCAGGTGGGCCGGGTCACCATGGTGTGTGCCACCGCCCGACCGCCCCCGCCCCGCCGTCCTCGTCGCTGCCCTCGCCGCGCTCGCCCTCGCCGCGCTGAGCGCCCTGGTCGCCGCCCGGGCGTCCGCGCTGCTGCGCGCCGACGCGGCGGTGAGCGCGGCCGCCGGCCGGTTCACCGCCGGCCACGGCTGGTGGCACTCGGCGATGGCGGCGATCACGCACAGCGCCGACACCGCCGTGCTGATCGTCGTGCTCATCGCCAGCCTCGCCGCGTGCCTGCTGGCCCGCCGGTGGTGGGCGGCGCTCTTCGTGGCCGCCGCCGCCGCGCTCGGCACCGGCGCGCGGCTGACGCTGCTGTACCTCATCGCCCGGCCCCGCCCCGAGCACCGGCTCGCCGGCGCGTCCGGCTTCTCGTTCCCGTCCGGGCACACCACGTCGTCCGCGCTCGTCGCCGGCGCCGTGATCGTGCTCGGCCTGGCCGTGCTGCGCCCCCGGTGGGCGCGGCGGACCCTCGTCGCCGCCGCCCTGGCCTGGGCGGCGCTGGTCGGGGTGAGCCGGGTCGCGCTGGTGGTGCACTGGCCCACCGACGTGCTCGGCGGCTGGCTGCTGGCCACGACCGTGATCACGTCCCTCGCGTTCGCACTCCACAGGAAGGTCGACCTTCATGCATCGGCGAACTCTGCTCATGGCGGCGGGAGCCGCGGCGCTCGGCGGCTGTGACGCCCCGGCGCCGTCCCCGGGCGTCACCAGCCCACACCCCGCGCAGGCGGGATCCGGATCCCGGCCCGGGTCCCCGTCCGCGACCCCGGCGAGCCCCGCGCCGAGGGCACTGCCCGCGGAGGTGGACAGCGGCCCGCGGGACGTGCCCGCCGTCGCCCTCACGTTCCACGGGCAGGGCGAGCCGGGCGTGGTCGGCGGCCTGCTCGACGCGCTGGCCGCCGAGCGCGTCCACGTCACCGTGCTGGCCGTCGGCGTATGGCTGCGCCAACAGCCCGCCCTCGCCCGCCGCGTGCTGGCCGACGGCCACGAGCTGGGCAACCACACCCTGAACCACGCCGCCATCGCGAGCATGTCCGAGGCGCAGGCCTACGCCGAGATCGACGGCTGCGCCGCGGAGCTGCGCGACGTGAGCGGCTCGATCGGGCGCTGGTTCCGCCCGTCGCAAACCCAGCACAGCACCGCGCGGATCCGGGCGCAGGCGGCCCGGGCCGGCTACCCCACCTGTCTGTCATACGACATTGACTCGCTGGACTACACGGACCCGGGCGCCGACGCCGTGGTTCGCACTACGCTGCAGGGCGTGCGAAACGGCTCGATCGTCAGCCTTCACTTCGGCCATGCGGGCACCGTCACCGCGATACCGAAGCTCCTCGCCGGCCTGCGCGAGCGCGGCCTGCGCCCGGTGACCGCCTCGGAGCTGTTCGCGTGACCGCCCGGATCCGGGCGCTGATCGCGCTCGCCGGCACCGTCGTGCTGCTCGCCGGCGGCTGCTCCTCCCAGGCCGCCGGGGGTGCGCACTCCGGGCAGCACCCGGCCGGCCCCGGCGACGACAACGCGCCGGCCAACATGTCGGACATGCCGGGCATGGGCGGATCGGCCGGGCCGTCGGGCAACGCGGGCACGAGCCCCGGCCCCGGGCTGCCGGGCATGCCGCCGCTGCTCGACCCGCACGACGTCTACGCCGCCGACCGGCCGGGCGCGTTCTCCCCGGTCGTGAAGGACGACCCGGTCCGGGTGTACGTGCCGAATCTCGGCAGCGACAGCGTGTCGGTCATCGACCCGGCCACGTTCAAGGTCATCCAGACCGTGCACGTGGGCGGCGGGCCGCAGCACGTGGTGCCGTCGTGGGACCTGCGCACCCTGTGGGTCAACGACAACACCGGCAATGCGCTCGTCCCGGTCGACCCGGCGACGGGCACGTTCGGCAAACCGATCGCGGTCGACGACCCGTACAACCTGTACTTCACGCCCGACGGCCGCTACGCGATGGTGATGTCCGAGGCGCGGCACAAGATCGTCTTCCGGGACCCGCACACGATGGCGATCAGCCACGAGCTCACCGTCGGCTGCGCCGGGGTCAACCACGCCGACTTCTCGCCCGACGGCCGGTACTTCATCGCCACCTGCGAGTTCTCCGGCGACCTGATCAAGATCGACGTGCAGCGGCAGGAGGTCATCGGCCAGCTGCACCTCAGCGGCCAGCACCCGATGCCGCAGGACATCAAGATCTCGCCGGACGGCAGCACCTGGTACGTCGCCGACATGCACACCTCCGGGGTCTGGGTGCTCGACGGCGACCAGTTCAAGGTCCGCACGTTCATCCCCACCGGCGCCGGGGCGCACGGGCTCTACGTCAGCCGCGACTCGAGGTACCTCTACATCGCCAACCGCGGCGAGGGCTCGGTATCGCTGCTGGAGTTCGCCACCGGCCAGCTCGTCGCCAAGTGGCGCATCCCCGGCGGCGGCAGCCCCGACATGGGCGGCGTGTCGGCCGACGGCACGGTGCTGTGGCTGTCGGGCCGCTACAACGGCGAGGTGTACGCGCTGTCGACCGCCGACGGCCACCTGCTGGCCCGGATCAAGGTCGGCACCCAGCCACACGGCCTGTGCGTCTGGCCCCAGCCGGGCCGCTACTCACTCGGCCACACCGGCATCCTGCGCTGACGAGCGGTTTCGAAAACATCGCCGGAGGGCCGGCCCGCGGGCGCGCGGCCGGCCTCGGTGAACCACTCGCGCCCGGCCACGGCCCGGAACAGCGGCCCCGGCAGCCGCGACAACAGCGCCAGGGTGCGCACGCCGCCGCCCCCCTCGCCCTGGCTGGCGTGGGCGCGCATCGCGGCGCGTTTCTGGCGGTGGTACCCCCTGACGTCCACCACGTGCGTGATCTCCCGCCGCTCGCTGAACGCCGTCGCGGCGCCGCCCAGCGGTAGCGACGGCAGCAGCCGCCCGGCCAGACGCAGCACCGCGAGCACCGGCCGCAGCGCCGAGCGGTCGATGGTGGCCTGCAGCAGCACCGGCGTCCCGGCGAGGCGCGCGGCGGCCGCGGCGACGCGGTGCACCTGCACGTGGTCGGGGTGCCCATACCCGCCGCGCGGGTCGTACCCGGTCACGACGTCGGCACGCTCCTCGCGCAGGATCGCGGCCAGCTTCTGCGCGGCCTCCTCGACGGGCACGTCGGCGAACCGCCGCGCATCCGTCGCCGCCCGGGCATCGAGCCCGGAGTCGGCGTAGCCGAGCGTCTCCACCCGGGCGCACCCGAGCGCGTCCGCGGCCGCGAGCAGCTCCCGGCGGCGCCGATCGGCGAGCCCCGCGCCGGTCGCCCCGGCGGACAGCCCGGCCTCCCCGAGTGTGGCGGTGACCAGCACGACCCGGTGCCCCTCCGCGGCCGCCCGGGCCAGCGTCCCGCCGGTCAGCAACGTCTCGTCGTCGGGATGGGCGTGAAACGCGACGAGCGTAAAGGTCATGCGCCCTCCTCGCTTCGCTCGTCGGTTGCGTGACCTGAAGGCTGAGCCAGCCGGTGCCCGGCCCCTCCGCCCAGTCTGGCTCGATGAGGCTTCGCGAAGATCGACCCAGACCAGGCGCCGCTTCGCTCCGGACCGGTCATGCGGCCTCGCCGAGGGGAGTGCGGCGGCCCAGGAACGCGGCGGCCCGCGCGTAGAGCGCGTCGGCGGCGTCGAGCACGGTCTCCCAGCGTACGACCGGCGCCACCGCCCGGTTGTGCCGCGCCACCGCCGCTGCCCGGCCCGGCTCGTCCAGCAGCCCGCCGAGCGTCGCGCGCAGCTCCTCGTCGGACTGGACCAGCCACCCCTCGACGCCGTGGCGGATGAAGTCCGCGACCCCGCTGCCGGCCCGCGCCACCACCGGGAGGCCGGCGCTGCGCGCCTCCAGCGCCGCGATGCCGAACGACTCCCGTGGCGCCGGCGCGACGTACACGTCGGCGGAAGCCAGCAGCGCCCGGATCGCGCTGCGGTCCAGTGCCCCGGTGAGGTGGATGTCCGCCCCGGCGCCCGCGGCGGCGATCTCGCGGCGCAGGCCGGGCAGCAGCGGGCCGTCGCCGACGAGCACCGCGCGAAACCGGCCCGGGTGCGACTCGCGCAACGCGAGCAGGGTGCGCAGCAGCGCCTTGGGTCGCTTGCGCCGGACCATGCGCATCACGCTGATCAGCGTCGGCACGGGCGCGCCGGGCCTGACCAACCCCGTAGCCGGGTCTGGGGCGGGCAGCAGCCACGCGGCCGGGTCGATGCCGTTGGGCAGGACGGCGACCGGCGTGCCGTCGAGGGCGTCGCGGACCGCGGACGCGGCGGCGCTGCTGACCGCGGCCCACTGCACGGGCCAGGCGGCGGCGTCCTGCCAGCGGGCGAAGCGGCGTACCAGCGGCACGATGTCGTGCCACATCGAGTGCACCGACACGACCGTGGGCGGGCCGCCGGCCGCCGCGAGCCGGGCCGCCGTCCACGCCAGCGGCGAGAACGCGGAGACGTGGGCGTGCACCGCCTCGACGCCGTACGCCGCCAGCACCTCGCCGAGTGCGCGGGCGCCGAACGCCCGGTACGGCCCGGCGCCGAGGCCGGCGGTGTCCCGCCCGACCCGCAGCACCGGCACGTCACCGGGGCGCAGGGCGGCGGGCCGGTTCGCCGCGGGCGGCGCGGTGGTGGTGAGCACGAAGGTCTCGTGGCCGATCGTGTACTGCCGGGAGGCCAGGTCGTGGACCTGCAGCTCGACGCCGCCGAGCCGGGGCAGGTACACGTCGGTGACATGGGCTATGCGCATGGACGGGGGCCTCCTGAGATGGGGCAGGCTCACGTGGCGAAGCGCCGGCCGAGCAGCCACAGCGCCGTGGCCAGACCGCCGACGGGGATCTCGGCGACGAAGACGAATGCGCGGTACAGCAGGACGCCCGCCAGTGCCCCGGTGGGGTCCACGCCGAGGGCGATGAGAACGGCGATCGTACCCGCCTCGACCACGCCGGCGCCGCCCGGCGTGATCGCCGCGAGGGTCAGCACGCGTTCTGCGACGAGGCCGGCGAGCACCACCGGCACCGGCAGGTGCACGCCGATCGCGATCAGGCAGAGCCAGAGCAGGGCGCCCTGCAGGAGCCAGTACCCGGCCATGCCCCAGCTGAGCTCCGCCCACCGCCGTCGCACGAGCCGGTCGGTGCCGTCCAGCAGCGCGGCCGTCGCCGCCGTCCAGCCCGGCTCCGCCGCGTCGGGAGAGCGGCGGGGACGCCGGGCCCACACCCGCTCGGCCAGCGCGACCAGCCGCAGCAATGGTGTGGCCCGGCCCACGAGGGCGGCGACGACGAGCATCCCGGCGGCAGCCGCGGCGGCCGCGCACACCAGCCACAGCAGCCCGTGCCCGACCGGGCCCGCGTCGGCGAGCAGCAGCAGGGCGACCGCGACCAGCGGCATCATGAGCTTCGCGACGAGGTCCCAGGCCTTCGAGACCACCACGAACCTGGCGAACTCCAGGCCGGTGTGCCCCCAGCCGCGGACCATGCCGAGGTTGAGCGCGGTGCCGGCCACCCCGCCGAGCGGCAGCACGTTGGCCACGGCGCTGCCGGACAGGTTCAGCGTCAGCGCCCGGCGGTGGCTGAGCCCCGGCAGCGAGGCGGTGAGCACAGTCGTGTGCACGCACAACCCCAGCAGCCACACCACGCCGAGCCCCAGCGGCCAGCGCCAGCCCAGGTTCGTGATCAGGTGCCACGCCTGCGACCACGAGGCGCCGACAGCCGACAGATGCACCGCCGACCACACCACGATCGCGACGCCGATCAAAAGCAGCGCCGCCCGGCGCCCGCGGCCCGGCGCGGCATCGCGCGGCGCGACGTCCGAGCTACCCGTCCGGCCCATGCGATCCTCCCCCGTGCGCCACACCACTGTCGAGTCGCTCAAGGTCGCAGACGGCTGCTGAAAGAACGCTGAATAGTGTCCGTGACCGATTGTGACACCTATGATGACGTACACACTGGAAAAGCTGGACCGACCGCGGCCGTTTGTGATCAGGACCGCGGCGGGGCGGTGCTCTCCCGGACCACCAGTTCGGTCGCCAGCTCGATGCGCGGCGACTCGATCCGCTCGCCGTTGACGATGCGCAGCAAGGTGCGGGCGGCGGCGACGCCCATCTCGTGCAGCGGCTGACGGACCGTGGTCAGCGGCGGCGCGGTCCACTGCGCGAAGTTCAGGTCGTCGAAGCCGACCACGCTGACGTCGCCGGGGATGGTCAGCCCGGCCCGGCGCACCGCCTCGTAGACGCCGGTGGCCTGCTGGTCGCTGCCGGCGAACACCGCGGTCGGCGGGTCGCCGAGCGCCAGCAGCGCCTCGGCCGCGTGCAGGCCGCCGTCGTGGTGAAAGTTCCCGTACCGCACCAGCTGCCGGTCGACCGGCAGCCCCGCCGACTCGAGCGCCGCCCGGTAGCCGGCGATGCGGGCGCGGGTGCACTGGAACTGCTCGTGCCCGCCGATCGCGGCGATGCGCCGGTGCCCCAGCCCAGCCAGGTGCTCGGCCGCCGCGTACCCGCCGGCGAAGTTCGTCGCGCCGATCGACGGCGTGCCGGGCGGCGGCTGGTTGACCGCGTCGACGATGACGAACGGCAGGTTGCGCCGGCGCAGGTCCTCGTGCTGGCGTTCGGCCAGCTCGGACAGCACCAGGATCGCGCCCTCGGAGCCGCGGGCCAGCAGCGACTCGACCCACCGCCGGGTCAGCGACTGCCGGTTGTGCACCGCGGAGACGACCAGCCCCAGCCCGGCCTCCTCGACAACCTCCTCGACGCCGGTGAGGATCGACAGGCCCCAGACGCTGTCCAGGTCGTTGATGACCAGGTCGAGGAGGCCGGTGCGCCGGCGCCGGCCGTTCTTCGCCGCGCGCGGCCGCTGGTAGCCGCGCTCGGCCAGCAGCCGCTCGACGGTCTGGCGGGTCTTCGCCGAAACGTCCGTGTGGCCGTTGAGGACCTTCGAAACCGTGGAGACGGCGACGCGCGCCTCCCTGGCGATTTCGGCCATCGTCGGCCTGCCGTTCGGCGTCATGACGTCACCTGTGGGGTTTCGAAAACGGTGGGGGTCTCGTGAGCGGCCACCGTACACCCCGCGAAATGTTTACCGAAAGTGCGGGCGCGATTTCGGAACCGTCCGGGATCCCGGGTCGCCGGGACAGGCGGCTCTGCCGCCCGGGACACGCCGGCGGCGACCCTGATCGGCAACACCGTCGATCAGGGAAAGGACCCGGCCAATGGACATCCGCACCGTCTCGCGGTTCGCCGCCGTGGCATCGCTCGCCGTCGCGGGCGTCGCCTCCGCGATCCCGCTCGTCGTCACCGAGGACGACGAGGCGCCCGCCGCGCAGCAGCTCGACGCGTACGCCGCCCACTCCGGCATAGCCACCGCCTCCAACGTCCTGCTCATCGCGCTGATCGCGCTCGTGCCGGCGATGGTTTACGCCGGCCGGGTCGCCCGCCGCGGCGCGCCGGTGCTCGGGTTCATCGGCGGCGGCCTGAGCGCGCTGGCCTGGCTCGCCGGGCTGATGAGCATCGGCGCGCAACAGATCGGCCTCGCCGAGTGACGAGAGCCCGCCGCGGGCCGGCCGTCGAGGCCATTTGACAAGTATTGACAGATCTCGCGATTCGCGAGAACCTTCACGAGCGTCGATTTCGGCGGTCGGCGGCCACTCACCGGTTGATCGATCGGAGCGACGTGAGAAGGCTGCTGTGCAACGCCCTGGCCGCCGTGGTTGCGGCCGCCGTGACCGTCATCGCCGCCGGGGCGCCAGCCCGGGCCGCCGTGCCCGCCGACCTGACGACCCTCGTCAATCCGATGATCGGGACGCAGAAGGAGGGCAACACCTTCCCCGGCGCGGCCCTGCCGTTCGGGATGGTGCAGGTCAGCCCCGACACCGGCTGGGGCACCGGCTACAACTACGACCAGACGAAGATCTGGGGCTTCTCGCAGACGCACCTGTCCGGCGTCGGCTGCCCGGTCGCCGGCGAGGTGCCGCTCATGCCGACGGTCGGCGCGGTCAGCTCCAGCGACCCCAACGCCTACGGACAGGCGCTCAACCACGCCCAGGAGCAGACCGCGCCGGGCTACTACCGCGTCGGGCTCCCCAACGGCGTCACCACCGAGCTCACCGCGACGCTTCGCACCGGCTGGCAGCGGTACACCTTCCCGGCCGGCACCCAGTCCAACGTGCTGTTCAACACCGCACAGGCGCGCGGCCAGGCGACCGGGGCCAGTAGCTCCTCGGTGTCCATCGTGGGCAGCGACACGGTCGAGGGGTCGGTCACCACGACCGGCTTCTGCGGCCCGTCGCCAGCGCACACGGTGTACTTCACCGCGCAGTTCAGCCGCCCGTTCGCCGCGTTCGGCACGTGGTCCGGCTCGACGTTCAGCGCCGGGTCGCGCACCGCCAGCGGCAGCGGCGCCAAGGGCGGCTGGGTGCGCTTCGACACGAGCGCCGACCGGGTGGTGACGGCGAAGGTCGGGCTGTCCTACACCGGCCCGGCGGGCGCGCGGGCCAACCTGGCCGCGGAGACGTCGTCCGCAGGGTTCGACTTCGACACGGTACGGCAGGCCGCCCGCGACACCTGGAACGCCAAGCTACACAAGATCGAGGTGGACGGCGGCGCCGCGGACCGGCAGGTCGCCTTCTACACCTCGCTCTACCACGCCCTGCTGCACCCCAACCTCGCCGGCGACGTGGACGGCACCTACCGCGGCTTCGACAACGCCAACCACACCGCGGCGGGGTACACGCCCTACCAGACGTTCTCCCTGTGGGACACCTACCGCGCGCAGAACCAGCTCGTCGCGCTGCTGGAGCCGCAGGTGGCCCGGGACTCCGCGCTGTCGCTGCTGTCCGTCGACCGGGAGCTGGGCTGGCTGCCCCGCTGGGCGCTGGACAACACCGAGACCAACACGATGACAGGCGACCCGGTCACGCCCTTCCTCGTCGACCTGTGGGCCCGCGGCCTGCTGTCCGGCTACGAGGAGCAGTTCTACGCCGCACTGCGCAAGAACGCGCTCGGCACCCCGCCGGCCTCGACCGGGCTCAACGGCCGCAACGGCAACCCGTACTACGCCGCGCTCGGGTACGTCCCGACCGGCGTGGTGTGCAACCCGACAGCGATGTTCGACCACGACTGCCAGTACCCGAGCTCGGCGACCCTGGAGTACGCGGCCGCCGACTCCGCCCTCGCCATCATGGCCCGGGCGCTCGGGCACACCGCCGACGCCGACCTGCTCGCCGCGCGCGGCCAGAACTACCGCAACCTCTTCGACCCGTCGATCGGGTTCTTCCGGCCGCGCAACGCCAACGGGGTCTTCGCCACGCCGTACTCACCCACCGACGGCGCGCACACCTTCCACGAGGCCGGCGCGTACCAGTACCAGTGGCTCGTGCCGCAGGACCCCGACGGCCTCGTGGCGCTGCTCGGCGGCAAGGCGGCCGCGAACACCCGCCTCGACCAGTTCTTCGCCTACGGCGACCTGCTCGCCGACCCGTCCGGCACGGCGCACAACAAGTGGGTCAACGGCGCCTACGACTACTACAGCTTCACCACGTACAACCCGAACAACGAGCCGGACCTGCTCGCGCCCTACACCTACCTGTGGACCGGCCAGCCCTACAAGACCGCGACGGTACTGCGGGCCGCCTTCACCCTCTTCGCCAACGGCCCCAACGGCGTCACCGGCAACGACGACCTCGGCACCATGTCGGCCTGGTACGTGTTCTCGTCACTGGGCCTGTACCCGCTCATGAACGGCGCGAACTTCTACGGCGTGAGCACGCCCCAGTTCCCCTCGGCGCGGCTCACCGTCGGATCGTTCGGGTCCCAACAGGGCGGTACCGTCACCATCTCCGCCCCCGGCGTCACCGACGCGAACCGCTACATCGCCACCGCGACCCTCGGCGGCACCGCCTTCACCCGCACCTGGCTGTCGCAGGCCGACCTCGCCCACGGCGCCGCGCTCGCCTACACCGTGGCCGGCGCCCCCGGCACCTGGGGCACCGGCGCCGCCGACACCCCGCCGTCGTCCAACCACACCACCCCGCCGGCCCCGCAGCCCAACCTGGCCCAGGGCCGCGCCGCCACCGGCTCGGCCGCCTGCGCCACCACCGAAGGGCCGGACAAGGCCGTCAACGGCAGCGTCACCGGCGGAAACACCGACAAGTTCTGCTCCCTGGCCGGCCCGGCCTGGCTGCAGGTCGACCTCGGCTCGGCGCAGTCGCTGACCCGGCTGGTCGTCAAGCACGCCGGCGCCGGCGGCGAGCAGGCGGCGTTCAACACCAGGGCGTTCACCATCCAGCTGTCCACCGACGGCAGCACCTGGCAGACCCCGGTCACGGTCGCGAACAACACCGACCCCGTGACCACGCACGAGATCCCGGCCACGACCGCACGGTACGTCCGGCTCAACGTCACCACGCCGACCCAGAACACCGACACCGCCACCCGGATCTACGAGCTGGAGGCGTACGGCGGCGGCACCGCGCCCTCCAACCTGGCGCTGAACCGGCCCGCCACCGGCACCACCGCGTGCGCGGCCACCGAGGGCCCGGAGAAGGCGGTCAACGGCAGCGTCACCGGCGGCAACTCGGACAAGTTCTGCTCCGCGGTCGCCGGCGCCTGGCTGCGGGTGGACCTCGGCGCGACCCGCCCGATCGTCCGCTTCGAGGTCGCCCACGCCCAGGCCGGCGGCGAGCCGGCCACGTACAACACGAAGGCGTTCACGATCGAGGTCTCCACCGACGGCAGCACCTGGACGAAGGTCGTCGACGTCACCGGCAACACGGCGGCGAACACCACGCACCCGGTCAGCGGCGTCTCCGGCCGGTACGTCAGACTCAACCTCGTCACGCCGACGCAGACCACCGACCCGGCGGCCCGCATCTACGAACTGCGGGTGTTCGGGTGAGCGGAACCGGGTGAGCCAACCGGGTGAGCCGGGTGAGGCGGGCGGGTGATTCGTCTGCTCACCCGGTCCGGAAGGGATCGGCGAGCGCTGATGAGGCTTACCGTCGGCTCATGCCTCCGGTCCTCGTCCGCCCGTACGTCCGGGCCATCCCGATCACCCATGTCGCACCCGCCCACCAGGGCCGCTCGTTCGTGCCGCCACCCCGGACGGCACCGCCCGACTACCGCCCGCGCCACTCCACCGCAGGGGACCCAGTCGCCCCGGCGCCGGCCCAGCCGGCCCGGCCGACCCGGCCGGCTGGGGCGGCGCGGGCGGTCGTGGCGGTGCGCCCGGTTCGCCCGGGGCGCCCCGCCGGGCCGGCGCACGCGGTCGCGACCGTGCGGGCGGACGGACCGGCGCGGCCGGCCGGAGCGCGTCATCTGGCTCAGCCGGCCCGGTCGGGCCGGTCGGCCCATGCGGTGCGGCCGAAGCGGCGCCGGACCCCCGCCCTCGCCTGGGGCGCGCTGCTGATTACGCTCGCCGCGACCGGGCTGTCGATGCGCGCCGGCGAGCTGGGGGAGGGCACCCTCACCGCCGCCGAGGCGGGGCGGCTGCAGATGGCGATCGTCCCGGCGCCGACCGCCGCCCCGGCGGTACCGTCGCGTGATCGGGAGGCCAAGCGCCTCCCCGACGCCCCCGTCCGGCCCGCGCGCTCCTGATACCCACGGCCGGTATGCTTCCCGGACCGGCCGCACCGCGCGGGCCGCGCGGCGTGGGACGGACGGGCAGATGGAGCAGCAAGAGCGCGAGGTGCTCGACTGGCAGACGTTCGGCTCGGCGGCCCGCGCGCTCGCGCAGGCCGTCGCCGACGACGGCTTCCGGCCCGACCTGGTCCTCAGCGTCGCGCGCGGCGGGCTGCTCGTGGCGGGCGCGCTGAGCTACGCGCTGGACGTCAAGAGCATCCACATGATCGAAATGCGTAGCGCGCAGACCCCCGGCTTTAGCCGTGGGGTTGGCGCGTCAACTCCGTACGGCCGTTGGTTACGCTGCGGTCGAACAGCAACGTCGTCTTCCAGTGCGTCTTCCACGTGGTGTGGTGGCCGGTCGACTGCGGCGGGCGCTCGCGGGGACAGATCGAGGAACGCTGCAGCAATTCGTCCGTGAGGTGGTGCAGGAGAAGGGGGCGTGGCTGGTGGCCTTGGAGGTCATGCCCGACCACGTGTACCTGCTGGTTGAGGTCGACCCGCAGTTCGGTGTCCACAAGCTGGTCAAGGCCGTCAAGGGCCGCACGTCGCGGGTACTGCGAGAAGAGTGCCTGTCGCTGCGTTCGCGTCTGCCGACGCTGTGGACCAACTCGTACTTCGTGGCGAGCGCTGGGGGTGCTGCGCTGGCGGCGGTCAAGCGGTACGTCGAGCAGCAGCAGGGCCGCTGAATGCTGACCGGCCGCCGGTACCTGCTCGCGCTCACCGACGAACAGGCCGTCTACGCTGAACAGGTTGGTGCGATCTGCCGGGCGGTGTGGAACACGGCGCTGGAGCAGCGACGCGAGTACCGGCGGCGTGGCGCATTCATCTCCTATGTGGAGCAGGCCCGGCAGATGGCCGAGGCGAAGCGGGACCCGGCCTGCCAGTGGCTGGCTGATGCGCCGTCGCACTGTCTGCAGCAGACCCTGCGGGACCTGGACAAGGCGTGCCGCACGCACGGCACGTGGCGGGTGCGGTGGCGGTCCAGGACGCGCACCGCGCCGTCGTTTCGGTTCCCTGACCCTGGCCAGATCACGGTGAGGCGGTTGAACCGGCGGTGGGGTGAGGCCAGGTTGCCCAAGTTCGGCCCGGTCCGGTTCCGCTGGACCCGCGCCATCGGTGGCGCGATCCGCAACGCCACCGTCTCCCGCGACGGCGGCCGCTGGTACATCTCGTTCTGCGTCGAGGACGGCGTGGTCGAGCCGGCCCCGAACGGCAGGCGGCCGGTCGGGGTTGACCGGGGTGTGGCGGTCGCGGTCGCCACCTCCGACGGCGACCTGCACGACCGTACCTTCGCCACTGCTGGCGAGGTCGCCCGGCTCAAGCGGTTGCAGCAACGCCTGTCCCGGTCCCTGCGTGTCCACGGCCGTCACCGCCGATCCAAGCGCCGCGACGCGGTACGCGCCCAACTCGGTCGACTGCACACCCGCATCCGGGCGCGGCGGACCGACTTCGCCGCGCAGACCGCCGTGCGACTTGTGCGTGACCACGGCCTGGTCGTGGTCGAGGACCTGCGGGTGCAGAACATGACGGCCAGTGCGAAGGGCACCGCCGACCGGCCCGGCCGCAACGTCCGGCAGAAGGCCGGCCTGAACCGGGCCATCCTGGACAAGGGCTGGGGCGGGTTCCTGCTGGCCCTGGAACACGCGGCCCGCTACCACGGCGCGACCGTGGTCAAGGTCAATCCTGCGTTCACGTCGCAGACCTGCAACGCCTGTAGGCATGTCGCCCGGGAGTCCCGCGAGAGCCAAGCGGTCTTCCGGTGCGTCGCCTGCGGGCACCAGGCGCACGCCGACGTCAACGCAGCAAGAAACATTCTGGCCGCCGGGCTGGCGGTCACCGGGCGTGGAGACCTCGCCGCTGGGCGGTCCGTGAAACGCCAACCACCCGAACGGCTCGCGGCGTGAACGCGCCTCAGCCACGGGAATCCCCCGCCCTTGGGCGCGGGGAGGAAGTCAAGAACGTGCTGTACTACACCGGCGTCGGCCAGCGCCTGTGCGCCCCCGTCATCCTCGAGCCCACGCCCGACCCCGGCGAGCTGTCCGGCGCCCGGGTGCTCATCGCCGACGACGTCGCCGACACCGGCGCCACGCTCGAGGTGGTGCGCGACTTCTGCGTCGGGCGGGTTGCCGAGGTGCGCTGCGCGGTGCTGTACGAGAAGCCACAGTCGACGGTGGCGTGCGAGTACGTGTGGCGGCGCACCGACCGCTGGATCACCTTCCCGTGGTCGAGCCTGCCGCCGGTGACCGACCCGGAGGCGGCCGTCACGGGCTGAACGCGGCATGACGTCCGGCGCCGTGAAAGGGTGACGATGCGACGTCGGGGCTGACATCTGCGGTACCGTGTGGGGGCTCGCGCACAGGGAGTGAGGCGGTGGCGGGCACCACCCTGCGCGGGCTGGCGCCCGGCGACCACGTGTGCGTGCTCCACGCCGGCCCGGCGGGCCGCTCCGGCGTGCTCGAGGCGTTCATCCTGCCCGCGCTGGACAGCGGCGACAAGGTCCTCTGCTACACCGCCCGGGTGGCGCCCGCGGTCGTCGCCGAGTCTCTCGAGGCCGCCGACCCCGCGCGCGTGAGGCGCTGCGCAGCGGGCAGTTCGTGATCACCGGCGCCCGGGTGAGCTACCTGACCTCGGGCGTGTTCGACCTGGAGCGGGGCATCGACGTGGTGCGCGAGAAGCTGGACCGGATCCGCGAGGCCGGCTACCAGGGCGTGCGGGTGATCGGCGACATGAGCTGGGCGGCGGACCCGGTCCCCGGGACCGACCGGCTGGCCTGGTATGAGGCCGAGGTCAACCGGGTCCTCGCCGCCGGGCTCGCCTGTGTGGCCTGCCTGTACGACCGTAGCGCGTTCGCGCCGGCGCGCCTGCGCCAGTACATCCAGGCCCGTCCCGCCATCATGGAGCCGGGCGTCTCCCGGATCCCGCAGCTGCGGCTGCGGTACACCAGCGACCCGCGCGGCCTGGCGGTCGCCGGCGAGGCCGACATCGCCAACCGGGCGGCGCTGGCCGCCGTGCTGGCCCCCTGCCCCCGGCCGGATCGTCGTGGCGGTTACCGACCACGGCCCGAGCGTGTCGGACCCGCTCGCCGGCCTGCGGCCGACGGGCGCGGCGACCGGCGGCCTGGGCCTGTGGGTCGCCCACCAGGTCTGCGCGTTCGTGTCCATGCAGCACCGCGACGGCATCTTCACCGTCCGCCTCGTCGCCGGCCGGCCCCACCCCTGACGGCGCCCGGGGCGGGGCGGCTGAGGGGGCCGGGCCGGCGAACCCGCCGGCCCGGCCCCGCAAACCGCCTTACTGGTTCCAGACCTGGAACTCCGACACCTGGCCCGCCGGCCAGCCGGTGTTCGCGCTGATCGTCACCCGCCAGTACCGCTGCGTCGCCGCGGGGAAGGTGATCGTGACGGTGTTGTTCGACGCGGGGGAGAACGTGTACGTCGCGGACGCCACCACCGTGGCGAACGACGATCCGTCGGCCGAGGCCTGCAGCGTCAGCGTCTGATTGCGGGCGCCCCACGACGCCGGCAGCTGCAGCACGACCCGGGTCGCCTGGCGGGACGCGCCCAGGTCGACCTGCACCCACTGCGGGAACGCGTTGTTGGCGCTCTCCCAGTAGCTGCCCTGGTCACCGTCGGTCACGTTCGACGAGGCGTACACCTGGGTGTGCGACGACTCGGCGGTCGGCCGGCCCGCGGCCAGGTTGGTCGGGGTCGTTCCGCCGCCGGCGGTGAACTGCAGGCTGTTGATGTTCCAGCCGGCGTTGTCCTGCGCGAGGGTCAGGATCTGGCGACCGGCCGGCAGGGTGAGCGTCGCGGTGACGGTGGTCCAGGTCTGCCAGCCGCCGGTCGCCGGGATGTTCACCGCGCCGGTGAGGTTGGCGCCGGAGGCGTCGGCCAGGTGCAGGGCACCGGTCACGGCGCTCGGGGCGGCGACCCGGGCGCTGACCGTGTAGGCGCCCGCGGTGGCCACGTTGACGGTGTAGCGGAACCACTGGCCGGCGCTCGTCCAGCCGAGGTTGTAGCCGCCGCCGGTGTCGGACGTGGCCTCCAGGTCGACGCCGTCACTTCGGTAGGCGTTGCCGGTGCCGTTGACCGACGTGACGTTGTACGCCAGGCCCTGGCCGCCAGTGTCGTAGTTCTCGGCCTGGACCGTGCCGGGGATCGCGGCGGGGGTGCCGCCGTACGGGGCCTCGACCGGGCCGCCGCCCTGCCAGCTGTTGCCGCTCAGCGTCGCGGCGAAGCCGCCGGAGTTGTTCAGGTACGCCGACGCCCCGGCGCGCAGCCCGGTAACCGTGTTGCCGGTGATGGCGGCGGAGCCGCTCGGCGCCGGGTAGAACGGCGGCGCGACGACGATCCCGTTGCGCCACGGCGACGTGACGGTGTTGTTCTGCAGCTGGGTGTTCGTCGACGTGGAGAACCCGACGCCGTCGTAGAGCGCGTCGACGACGGTGTTGTTGGTGACGGTGACCCGGTCGACGACGCCGACGTTCTGGCCGTCGCCGCCGTTGCCCACGTGCAGCGCCGGCTGGCCCTGGTTGTAGCCGTTGCCGCCGGAGCGCGCCACGACGTTGCCGTTGACGGTGGCGCCGAGCAGGTCGTTGCCGTTGACGCCGAACCGGCCGGCGCCGAGGCCGATGTAGCGCGCCGTGTCGCTGATCGCGTTGTACTCCACGTCGTGCCCGCTGCCGCCGTAGATGCCGATGCCCTTGCCGCCCCACGGCGCGATCACCGTGTTGTGGGTGAACGAGACGTTCGACATCGGGGTGTAGTACGTCCGGTTGCCGCTGCCGTCGGTGTTGTAGTTGACGGAGTTGATGGCCATGCCGTCGTCGCCGGTGCCGCGCACGAAGTTGTTCGTCGCGGTCAGGTTGTTGCCGACCGAGTTGTTCAGCGAGACGTTGTTGAGGTTGATGCCGTCGGCCCAGATCGTGGTGAGGCGGCTGTTGCGCACGGTACCGCCGGTGCCGGAGGCCCAGAAGCCCGACAGGGTGTGCTGGGTCCAGATGTCGTCGGCGACCCAGTTGGTGCCGGTGGTGTCCATCGCGCCGCCGGCGCCGTCGACCGTGGCCCGGCTGGTGGCGTTGGAGTCGATGTGGAAGTCCTTGACCGTGCACGACGTCACCTGGAAGACCGCGCCCAGCGGGGTGTTGTTCGGCAGCGGTACCGCGCGGTAAATGGTGCTGTACCAGGGCCCCGCGCCGGCGATGGTGATCCCCTGGGCTTGCAGGCCGTTCGTGCCCTTCAGGTAGAACGTCCCGGCCGGGATCCACAGGATCTTCCCCTGGGCCTGCGCCTGGTTGATGCAGCTCTGGATGGCCCCGGTGCTGTCCACGCCCGAGTTGTCGGCCACCGCGCCGCAGGAGGTGATGGAGATGGAGTTCGCCGGCTGGGCGATGGGCCCCGGCGGGTTCTCCACGTCGACGACGTCGATGTCGTAGTACGCCGCGGTGTTCGCCGCGTCCTTCTGCAGCGCGAACGTGCCGCCCGGCGCGATCGGCGTCCCGGTGACGAAGGTGCTGGCCTCGTCGAAGAAGACACGCGGGTTGCCGTCGGCGGGGTTCTGGTCGCTGCTGTCGTTGTAGTGGTTGTTGCCCTCGTAGACCCAGGTCTGCTTCGAGCTGAGGTTGAGGGCCTGGCGGAACGCGCCGTCGACGTACAGGTTCAGCGTGGCGGTGATCCCGCCTCCGGTGGCCGAGTCCGGGATGCTCGCGCGCACGACGAGCGCGCTGATCGGGCGGCCGGTGTTGTTCGTCCACTGCACGCGCTGGCCGGGGCCGGCCAGGTGCACGTACGCGTGGCCGGACGCCTCCAGGGCGGGGCTGGAGTACTGCGTGGTCGGCGCCGCCGTCAGCGACACAGTGCTGGCGCCACCGCCGAGCGTGCCGGCCTCGGCCTCGTAGCTGGTGAACGGCGTGCTCGCCCCGGCGGCCGGCGCGGCAGCGGCCGGCGCCGGGGGCACCGCGGCGAGCAGCGCGCCGGCCAGGACGGCGGCGGCCGCCGGAGCCAGCAGGCGGCGCGCGCCATTGATCGATGGTCGTCTCATCGGAGTCCTCCTCGGACCTGCGGTACGTAGCGGCGTACCTCGCGGTCCGTGAGCGCACCGCCGACGCGCGGTTCGGAACGCGACTGACGCAAGTATTTGCATACAACGCTTCGAACTGCCGCCCGTCAAGAGTCATGTTTTGCAGCTTCCTCAGCAAAATTTCGACGGACCAGGATCGTGCGGGCGCGGTGCACGCGCCGCGGCCCCGCCGCCCCGCCGAAGTGGGGAGGCTGCCGGTTACCTTTTGGGTAGCTAGCAGCTGGTTCGTTGAGTATCTCTAGCGATCTTTCGCGAGCTATGATGCTCAGCGTGAACTTGAAGGAGTGGGCGGCGTCGCAGGGCGTCGCGTACATCACCGCGCGGCGGCAGTACGCGGCCGGGACGCTTCCCGTTCCCACGTACCGCCTCGGGCGGCTCATCATGGTCGGTGAGCCGCTGGCCGGCGCGATGCCGGCCGTCGGGCAGACCGTGGTGTATGCCCGGGTGTCGTCGGTTGACCAGAAGGCGGACCTGGACCGGCAGGTGGCCCGGGTTGCTGTGTGGGTGACCGGGCAGAAACTCGCCGTCGACCGGGTGGTGACCGAGGTCGGTTCCGCGCTCGACGGGCACAGCAAGAAGTTCCTCGCCCTGCTGCGTGACCCGGCTGTGTCGACGATCGTGGTCGAGCACCGGGACAGGTTCGCCCGGTTCGGCGCCGAGTATGTCGAGGCCGCGCTGTCGGTGCAGGGCCGTCGCCTGCTGGTGGTCGACCCGGCCGGGGTCGACGACGACCTCGTGGACGATGTCACCGAGATCCTGACCTCACTGTGCGCCCGCCTGTACGGCCGCCGCGCCGCCGTGAACCGTGCCCGCCGTGCTGTCGAAGCCGCCACCGGTGATGGCCCGGCGTGAAGGTGGTCCAGGCGTACCGGTTCGCGCTCGACCT
>NZ_JBICTV010000053.1:0-32747 GCF_043197855.1 Dactylosporangium sp. NPDC048998 | reverse complement strand
TCGGCAACCGGCAGCGAGTCGGACACGCCACCCAGGATGGTCCAGAACACCCACCAAGATCAAGACCCGCCAGCAAGAACCTGCTGAATGGTTACGATAGAAAAGAACAAGTTGATTCTTTACGGGTCCTGTGGAACCAGCAGCGCTGTTCCCGGGTGTCGGGGAACACCTCGCGTAGCGCCGACCAGAATCCCAGCGCGCCGTCGCCGATCGCGAGGACCGGGGCGCGCATGCCGCGGCGTTTGCAGTCGCGGAGCAGGTCGGCCCACGACCCGGCCGACTCCCGGTAGCCCTCGGCGAGGGCGACGAGCTCTTTGGTGCCGTCCACCCGTACGCCGATCATGACGAGCAGGCACAGCTTCTCTTCGTCCAGACGCACGTTGAGGTGGACCCCGTCGGCCCACAGATACACGTAGTCCACAATGGACAGGTCGCGGTCGTTGAACGTGCGGGCCTCGTCCTGCCACTGGGTGGTGAGCCGGGTGATCACGGCCGCGGACAGGCCCGACCCGGTACCCAGGAAGCTCTCCAGGGCGGGCACGAAGTCCTTCGAGGACAGCCCGTGCAGGTACAGCAACGGCAGCACCTCGGTGATCTTCGGTGACTTGCGGCACCACGCCGGCAGGATCGCCGAAGTGAACCGCTTCCGCTCACCGGTGACCTCATCGACGCGCTTGTCGTTGACCCGTGGTGCAGCCACCTCCACCGCCCGGCCGAGGTGAGCACCTGCCGCGGCTGGGCGTGACCGTTGCGCACGACGAGGCGCCGGCCCCGCTCGTCCAGCTGGTCGGTATGGGCGGCGATGTAGGCGGCGACCTCGGCCTCCAACGCCGCGGCGAGCATCCGCCGGGCGCCGTCGCGCACGATCTCGTCGATGAGCGACCCGCCGACCGTGGCCGGGACCGGCACAGCGCCCACCGCAGTGGCTGGCGTGGTGGCTGGCGCGGCATCCTCGGGGTTGACTACGGTGAGCACGGGCGTACCTTCCCGACCCGCGTTGGCGCGCGGGCCTTACTCGATTCCTGGATCGGACTCGTCGGGAGGGTACGCCTCCCGACGCTCATCCACAGGTTTCGAGCATTGCTCCGGTTGGTGGGTAGGAACCGCTCCCGGTCAGTCGCCTGACCGCCGCCGGTGTGGATGACGTAGTGCGCCTGCTGTGTCCACGCCCCGTTGTCCGGCAGGTGCACCATGACCTGGTACCACCCGTTGAGCCGGTTGGTCGGCGTCCAGGTTCCGGTCACCTGCAGACTCGTCTTGAAGGACTGCTGCGTGTGGGCGAACCAGAAGTGCCCGCCGAAGCCGGCGCCGATCTGGTGAAAGTCCACTTTGGACGGATAGATGGTGCCGGCCGCGCTGCTGGCGGAGCCGAACTTCCACGTGAGCTTGCCGCCGCTCGCCACCGGGGCGCAGCCGTCCGGTCCCAGCGGCTTGTTCGTGTCGATGTCGTCGATGATGATCGCCGTGCCCGGCAGGCCGACCACGTTGCACTGCTCGGGATAGATGTTGCTGGCGAGCGGGCGGGGTTCGACCGTTGTGTATGTGCGGCGCTCCTGGCCGCACTTCGCCGGGCAGTCCGGAAGCCGGCTTACCGATTGGTGCCACCAGCACACCGCGTGAGGTCGTTCTCCTGGCACGGTCCGGCTGGCTCGTTCGCGTAGTCGGGGTCGGTCGACTTGTGCGGCGGCGCCGCCGGGTCGCACCGGTTCACGGTCGCCACGCAGGCGATGGTTTGCGGCGGCTGCGCCGCCAGGAACGGACCCAGCTCCGTGGAGCCCTGCCACAAGGCCGTGGTGTAGGTCGACTTCCACCTACCGCCGTCCGCGTAGTCCGGCAGGATCACCGAGGTGTGGGCCCAACCCATGATCCGCTCGGGGTACGACCAGTCGCTCGTGGCGCTGGTCCCGCACACGCCGTTCGCGTCACGGCTCATCGAACGCTGGTGCACAGAAGCCCCTGCCCACGCACCAAGCGTTCAAGTGTTCATACAACACGCGCGTCACCATCTAAAGTCCCCGGGCACTGTCGCGCAGCCACGCGCGTTCCGTCTCCTCGACACCGCCGCAGCGGCCGCCCTGACTCGATGGACCCGCAGCCCGGCCGAGCATCTGGCAGGCGCGAACCTTCCGGACGAACAGGTCGCCGAACTCCGAGGCGCCGCCAGGGTTGCCGACGAGATCGCGCAGCAAATCTACTTCGCCAGCGGCGCCTTCAACGCCAAGCAGGGTAGCCCACCCCCGGGCCGCGATGACCTCGCACGTTTCGCAGATCTTGCATTCCCCGTCCTCGCCAGATGCGCCATGCTCCGGCTCCCGCACTGTATTCATGCAGTCGTCGAAACGATGATCTTTCTTGCGCCACTCGATGAGGCTCGGGCGCTGCGTGCCATCGCCGACGCGATCCCGGCTGACGGTCCGTACGCCGGTGAATCGCTCGCAGGGGACCTGGTCATCCCCTACCTCGAACGACTCCTGACCGAACAGCGGCCGCTCGTGCTGTTCGACGAGCACGGCACTCCGGCGTTCCGTCACCTCTTGGCCACGTTCGCCACCGCCGGAAACCAGGCCGCTTTGACCCTCGCGTACACCTTCGCTGATGTGTTCCGGTAGCGGGTGGAGAGTGCTCGCAACGGGCGCAGTCCGGCGAGGAGGCGAGCATAAGCACAGTAGAGAAGGGGGCACCGCAGTCGACGAGGTCGATCACGGCTTCGACGAGGCTGCCGCTCGGCTCGACCGGGTGAATGCCCGGGTCGGCGGGTGAGAGCGTCGTGACGCAGCCGGTGTCGGAGGCGGACCAGCCGGAAGAAGGGGTGGTGACCGTAGATGACTGCAACGTGACTGCCATGCCCCGCTCGGTGGTCATCTGTCCGCCGCGCACAGTACGGGCGGCACGGCGCAGTCCGAGTTCCTGCCGGCCAGGAGCGCCAGTTCTACTGTCGCGCCGTTGTGGACGGCGACGAACACGGCGAGCCATGCCGCCCGGCCAACCTCATACACCTGCGTCCAGGCGTGAGGCCAAGCGCTGCGGCGTTGCAGTTCCCGGACGCCCGCATCGAGCGCGCCGAAGTCGGCAAGTGATCGTCTGACGACCTGGCCGGCGGGAAGAGCATCGAGCCGATCTCGAAAAGAGTGCAGGTGATCATGCCGGGCACCATGACCACCTTGAGTACGACGGAATTCCCAGCGAGCCGTTCAGCCGACAACTCCGCCAGACAACGACGGCGTCGGCGGGCCCGTTGCGGAGCCAAGCCGAGGAGGCCACCCCTACAGAAGCTGCCGAAGTCACTCCGCGTTCGCGGCGTCGCGCCGCCACAACCTCGGCACTAGAGCCAGGACGTGAGCCTTCACATCGTCGGAGATGATGCCGCGGGCGTCGTTCATCAGCGGGACGACGGCGTGCCTGTGCACTTCGCGGTGCTCCTCCGGTGCAGGGCATGTGAATACAGCCAACATCCGGATTGCCCGCAACACGCCCGGCCCAAGGATGGGCAGCTTGACGGCCACCAGTCCGCGAAGCGCGGACCAGACCTTACCGAGTAGGAGGTCGACGACAGCCTCGGCGACATGCCTCCGTAGACCCTTCTTCGACGAGTCCAGGAGCACCCGCTTGGCGAAGCCCTTGGACTTCTCCGACAGGAGGTCGACAGCATCCTGCACACGCTGGAGGAGCCGGACGATAGCGATCAGGAGATCGCACCAGATGTGGCTGGCCATCTCCCGCCTGACAAGCCCGGCGTCCACTCCTGTCGGCACGACCCGGTCGAGTTCAGGCTCGATCTTCCGCCAGGTGTCAGCCATTGTGCTGCGGGCAAGCAGAACCACCTGGTCGAGCTCCGACAACGGGCCAGCCTGACCGCCGGCACCGTCAGACATCTCCGCCGCACCCGCCGAACCCTCCGGCCGCGCACCCCTGGCCAAGTAGTCGGTGATATCCAACCGAGCGAGGTCCGAGTACACGGAACGGAGTTGCTTGGAGCTACGAGCCGAAGCCGCTTTGGCCTCAAGCACCCTCCGGCGCGCATCGCGGACCTCGGGTTCATCGGCCGCTAAGTCCACCCAGCCTTGCCAGCCGTGAAGCGCGCCGGCACATCCGGTGCACCGGCAGACGTGTCCCACGGCGGCGGCGCATGCGCCGTTGTGGCTACTTCCGGCCACCGAGAGACCACCACCTAAATCCAAATAGTCATATGTAGCTATAGAAATACTTTACGTGATCATCGGGGGCTGGTCGATGCGCCTTGGACCGGCACGCCCGGCCGCCAGGACCCGATCGCGCTGGCGCCACCCAATGGCAAGCCCGGCCTGGCTGTGACCACGTGTGCGTCGCGCGCCGGATCACCCAATTAGGGGTTCCTCCGATAGAAGGGATCGCGGTTGTGAATTCCTCCCCACAGCGGTCCTATGAAGAAGACGGCCCAGCTCCGGGCCACATCAGCGGACGGCGGAGGTTGTCATGGCCGATGTCGATGCGATCGTACGGAACCCAGCGACCGGGTTGTTTGAATTCCGGCTGGAACTTGGTCGCGACCGGACCGGGGTGCGGATGCAGGCCCGACGCAGCGGATTCGTCACGCCGCAGGCCGCCCTGGCCGAGTACCGGCGGCTGAGTCGGCAACGCGATGCACAACGCCCGCGGCTACGGCTGTCCGACACCGTGCAGACACTGTGCGAGGACTGGCTCACCGCCCGGGCACAGGAACTGCAGCCCAACACTGTCTACAACTACGGCCGCCTGCTCAACCTGATCTATCCGCACATTGGCCGGGTCCGCGCGTCACGGCTCAGCGCACGCATGACCGAACGCGCCTACCAGCACCTCGAGGCCGCCGGCTACTCCCGCACCACCCTACGAACCCTGCACCTCGTCCTCGCCAAAGCGTTCGGCGAGCAGACCGGCCGCACCCTCGGCGCCCGCAAACCCCGGGAAACCGACGACCTACGACCGGTCTGGACCCTCACCGAAGCACGCACCTTCCTCAACCGCACCACCAGCGACCGGCTCTACCCACTCTGGCGACTCCTGCTCACCACCGGCCTGCGCCGCGGCGAACTGTGCGGCCTGCAATGGTGCGACCTGGAACCGGACCTCGCCGCGCTGACCGTCCGCCGGCAACGCGTTGTGGAAGACCCCACCAGCCAAGTGCGGGAGAAGCCACCCAAGTCCCACAACGGCACCCGCACCCTGATCCTCGACCCGACCACCCTCACCGCACTGACCAACACCAGACCATCCGGGAGGGCGGCGCTCGTCTCCGGCCACATATTCCTCGGACGACGCGGCCAACCACTCCGACCCGACAACCTCAGCAACCGATTCAACCAACTCGCCCGAGCCGCGGGGGTCCGCCCGATCGGACCGCACCAGATCCGCCACCTCCTCGCCTCCAACCTCCTCGACCTCGGCTACGGCATCCCCGAAGTCGCCGAACGCCTCGGCCACGACCCAGCAACCCTCATGCGCTACTACACCCGCATCAACGCCCAACGCCGCCAACAAGCCGCCCACGACCTCGCCCAACTCATCACACCAACCGCAACCCGCATGGACGACGGCACCGCACCCGACCTACAGGCGGCATGACCACATCAATGCCAGCGCGGCACCAAATCACGGACCCCTTTACTCGGCCGGTTTATGCTTGAAGCGACCTGGGAGAACGTTGCTGAGCACGTCGCTGGGGCCTCCGGCTACTGGGGGTCAAGGGGTCGTGGGTTCAAATCCCGCTGTCCCGACGTAGTAAAAGGCCAGCTCAGCTGGCCTTTTTTGTTTACACCCATCGATGCAGTGCTCGTGGAGCGACACGAGTTTTGTCCCGTACGGGCGTACTGTTACCCATCCCCCAGCGCCGTGACCTGCGGCTTTGCCGTCACGCCGAGCGCGTCAACGCGTGCAATGATCCGACCCGGGGACCGCGCTGAACTGCGGTTTCACGGTTTCGACGGTCAGCACGCCGCTCAGCGACCCCATGACTCGTCCCGTCCCGCCAGGCCACGAGCAAAGATCTACTGTGGACGATCACGACACACCGCCGACACGTACGCCCGTACTGTGATCACCAGGAGCAGTACACATCGCACCGGACGCGCATCGGCACGTTCAACGGGCAATCAAAAGATCGCCGGCGCCCGTACAAGGTCGAAACACGCACTTGATCATGGTTACCTGGGCGGCGGTGTCCGGAACGGTGATCATGGCTCGAGTGTGGCGGGTAGGATCTGCCCGTCAGGAGTGGTCGCAAGTGTCGTATGCGCTTGAACTTGTCGTTGTCCGCGTGGTGCATCGTCGGCAGCCGTCCGCCGCAGCCGAAAGTTTGGTTCAGGCCTTCGGCTGCGGCAGGTAGCGATTCTCGATGCTCAGCCCGCGGAACAGGGCTCCTAGCAATTGGCCGGTGAGCGCGTCCGGCGTGGTGGACAGCGCAGCAGTATCCGCGGTGAGGGTTCGTTCGTACGTGTCATCGTCATACGGCGGCACCGTGTCCTCGTCACCGTTCTCCAGGTGGTCGTAGGCGATCGCGCCTCGGATGCCGCTGAGGCGTACGCCGATGCCCCAGGGGCCGTCGTATTCGGCATAGCGCTGCGCGAGGTCGCCGGCGAGCCGCAGTGTGCCGTGTACGAGTCCGATCACCAGGGCCGGCAGGATCACGCGTTGCAGATCGGGCACGCTCGTATCCCCGAGCCGACGCCACTTCGGGGGCGCCATGGCAGTCGCACGGCCGCAGATCACTCCGATCTGTCCGTTCTCCGCGATCTTCACGACCAGCAACTGGTCCTCCCGGACCGAGCCGTCCTCGCGCACTCCGCTCTCGCTGACCATGCCATTGCTGCTGCGCCGCCACATCCCCTTACCGAGATCAGGGGAGAAGGACGGTCCACCGCGGGCGGTGATCGCGCGCTGGATCGCGGCGTTCAGCTCACCGGCCGCAGCCGTGCTGCTGACCTCGGCGAGCGCGTCCACCGCCGTGCCCGCCGGGTGGACGACGAGGACGAGACGCCCGTTCTTCCGTCCGGCGGCGTCCGGCGTGGGATCGGTCGTGGCGAGCCCATCCAGCAGCGACCTGACGTCCGCCGCAGTTGGAGGGGAGACGCGGACGGGCGCGCCGACGGCAACGCCGAACGCGGCCGGTCGTTCGGCGGAGTCGATCACGTCCGGCGTTGCGACGGCCTCGCCGGGCACCAGCTCGGCGAGCAGCTTGAACATCACCTGCGCCGAGGCTCGGGCGGCGAACTGCTTGTAACGGTCGTCCTTCTTGGTGTCGGCGTGATCCATCACGCCCTTGGCGACCAGCCACGGCAGGCGACGCTGTTGGGCGATGGTCGCGATCGTCGCGGCCTCCATTTCGATCGCGGTGATCTTCCGGACGCCCATCGCCTTCAGATCCGCCCACTGTTTGGAGTCGGAGATGACCGAGCTGCCGCTGGCCATCGGGGAGGCCATGACCCGGAACGGCAGTTGCTGCGGGCCGTCGACCTCCTCGTACAGCCGCTGTTGCACACGATCGGTCCCGGCAGTAGTCAGCGTCGGCCTGCCGGCCGCGTCGCGGACGATGAAGCCGTCTTTCTCGAGACGGTCCAGGCGCGGCTTCCAGGTCCCGGCCGGGAAGTAGGCTTCGCGTGCGGGATGGTTACGGGGCTGCTGCTCCCGGTGCAGCTGCTCCAAGACCCACAGCATCGCCTCCTCGTCGGTGGCGTCGCCGTAGCTGGACAAACCGGTGGGATCGAACTCCTGAGCGGCACGCAACCAGGCGACGTCCATCGAGAGTTGCCGGTGATCGCCTTGGAAGCCTGCCGGTGAGCGTTTGCCCTCATCCCACTCGTAGACCGGCTCACCGACCACGACGTCACCCAGTGCCGTCTCCTCAGGATTACCGGCGCACACCCCGGACATGGCCAGCGCTGCCGGACGCAGACGGTCAGCGATCGTCGCGGCGAACGTCCCCGTCACCCGGCCGCCCATCTGGGTCGGCCTCGCCAGCGCCACGGTGAACCGGCGTCCACCGGTGACGCGGTACACACCCCACAAATACGGCAAACCGTCCTGACTCCGAGGCTCCCACCGGGCTACGCCAGAACCGTCCGGGTCGGCGGCCAGCGCGGCGTCGCGAGCGGCCTCCAGCTCCTCCCGCAACGCCGCGATGATCAGCACATCGACGCGGTCTGCGGCTCCTCCGGATCCGTCAGCACCGCCAGCGTGCGACTCGCGGCCGGCCGAGGCGGCAGAGGCGACAGCGGCGACAGCGGGGGCAAGCACGTCACCGGATCCTTGTGTCGACGGCGCTGCCTGCCCCGGGTTGGGCGCTGTCGGCCGGGAATTGGGTTCCCAGAACTTCGGTCGCAGCTCCCAATACCTGTCCAGATTCTCGACCCGCCGGAACCTGCGAACCTCCCGGCCGATCGAGGCCTGCCAGGAGGCAGACCCGACACCCCCGAAACCAGTGGATCCCCACTGCTCCGTCACAAGGAGCGCACCGAGCCGATTGAGCACCTCCTGGTCCAGCGCCGACGTGAGGCCGAGTAGCTCCGCTGCGTCGGTAGCGGTCAGAACCGGCCGCAGATGAGGGTTGTCGGTCGGCGGGTCGAAATCGCGTTCCAGTTCGACCGCGTAGCGCACGATATCGAGGAAAAGACCAAGCTCGCGCTGTGCCCGTCCGGTCGCCGCGGCGCCCGCGATCGTCAGCCCGACCCGGGTTTCCGTACCGATAAACACGTTGCTGCCGTGGCCGACGCCGTAGAGGAGGCCTGGCGGCACCCGAGGAAGTAACTGTGCCGCGTCGAGGTCGTGCTCTCGGTTAAGCCGCTGATCGAGCTCGTGGAACGTGGGCCAGCGGCCATCGCGGACCAGGAAATCCCAGATCGCCGTCAGAGCGAGCTTCTGGGCATCGTCGACCGGCTCGGGCATCGTCACAACGCGATTGTCCGCCAGCGCGACCTGCGCCGGTAACCCACCCTCCACCACGCCATCGTAGAGGTCGTCAAGCGTGCGCTGGCCTCCCTCGCGGGCCTGCCGGCGCAGCGCCGACAGGTAGTGCTCCCGGAGGTCCTCGCCCATCGCTGGTTCCACCTCGGATAGCCAGGCCAGCGGTGGGCTCACATGGCCCACGCAGGCGCGGATGGCCGCTCCGGCCAGGTCGGGTCCCTGCTGAGCAGGCCGCTCACCAGGCGGTGCCGATCTTCGTCAGGCGGCCCGCACGGTCGCGCCGAACCAGTGCCGGGCCATGGGTTCCCGCCAGCGAGTGGCCTCGGGCTGGTCGGCGTGCAGGCGACGCACGACGTCCAGCAGCAGGTCCACGGCGGTCGCCTTGTCGGGCAGCCGGCGGATCAGGTGGCCGGTGTCGCGGATGCAGGCCGCCAGGCCGATCCGGTCGGCCTCCTTGCGCAGGTCGTAATCGGCCTTCAAGAGCAGGTCGAAACACCCGACGGGCAGCGGCACGCCGGGGCCCCGGCGTGCCGGGCGTTGGGGACAGGCGCGAGCGCGCCGCGGTGAGCGCCTCCCGGGCAATCATCCCGTGCGTCCGCCTCAGTGATGCGCCGCGAACCGCGGCTTGCCGCCCGCGCCGGCGCCGGTCGGCGTTTCGTCCAGCGACCTGTGGAGCGCCTCGTCGAGCACTCACGCCTCGGCGGCTTCCGGACATGCCGCAGTTCGGGTTCACCGTCCGACACCGGATACGTCGCCAGACTCCACGCGCCGCTGCAGGCCGATCAGACGCGCCCGTCGGGCTTGGTAATGACCAGCCACGCCATCGGCAGCGCAGTCGCGGAGTGACAAGCCGACATCCGGGCGGATCACTGATATCCCTGATACAGGCGTACTGATCAGCGCCTCCATGCCTCGGAAGAGGTCAGCCGATGGGCCGCGCATTCATATCCGTTCCGGCATTACCGATGCGGCCCGGCCCGAAGGATGTCGATGCTTTGCCTGCTCCCACCTGCTTCGATTTCGGCGAAGTCCGCAATGGGATGATTATTCCACGGCTGAAGGTGCATGCGAAGACACCTATGGTGTGGTTGATCGACTTTCTGTGTGGGCAGGTGCGCGTGCGCGTCAAATCGTTCCGCGTGAGGAACTTCCGGCGGTTGCGTAACGTCGGCATCGATCTAGATGTCGATACGACGGTGTTCGTCGGGGCGAACAACAGCGGGAAGACGTCCGCTGCGCAGGTTTTCCGATTGTTCCTGGGATCGGAGAAGGGGCGGTTCCAGCTCTACGATTTCACCGCTGACTGCTGGGCTGAGTTCGATGCGTTCGACCCGTCCGTCGATGACCCGGACGTGCGACTCCCCCAGATCGAGCTTGACATCTGGCTGGACCTTACCGGCGACGAAGTGAACCTGCATCGCGTGGTCGACTTCCTCCCGGACCTGGCTTGGGAGTCAGGACTAGTAGGTGTCCGGCTTGCATACCAGCCCAAGAACGCCAAGTCGCTCATCGAGAACTTCGTGGAGTGCCACGACAGGGCGCTGGCTACGGACCCTCCCGAGGGCTCGGTTTACGCGCCGTGGCCGCAGACCCTGACGGAGTACCTGACCCAGGAGCTGCAGCGCGAGTTTCAGATCACGTATGCGGTCCTCGACGCGTCTCGCTGCGACGAGCACGGTGAGCCTGTCGACGGCTACGTGCCGGATGTCTTCGGCGGCAGCGAGAGCGGCCTCGGCGTGAAGCTGGACGGGCTCATCTGCGTCGACTTTCTCGACGCTCAGCGTCACCTCGTCGATGGGGAGAGCCGTGGCCGTTCCGAGAACCTGTCACGCAAGCTGAGCGGCTTCTACGCTCGGCATCTTGAGCAGCATGAGCATGATCTCAAGGCTGCCGCCGCTATCGCCGACTCCGAGAGCCGCCTCAACGCCCACTATGAGAAGGCGTTCGAGCCGACGTTGGACAAGCTCGCCGATCTTGGCTATCCGGGCTTCGTCCATCCGCGCCTGATGGTGAAGGCCGCGTTGAATCCGCACACGATCCTCAGCAGCGGTGCCCGGGTGCACTACGCGCTGCCGGCTGCAGGCGACGGGCCCGCGAGTACGCCGGAGCGGACATTGCCCGACCAGTACAACGGCTTGGGGTTCAAGAACCTGATTTTCATGGTAGTCGAGGTGCTGGACTTCCATCACCGGTGGATCGACGCCGAGGGTGAGCGCCCGCCGATCCATCTGGTGTTCATCGAAGAGCCTGAGGCACATCTGCACGCGCAGCTGCAGCAGGTCTTCATCCGGAAGATCCGTGAGATCCTGCCGCCGGTGGATTCGGCGTTCACCACGCAGATGGTGGTGACGACCCATTCGGCGCACATCATTTACGAGAAGTCGTTCGAGCCGATCCGGTACTTCAAACGGGCCGGCGCGGACGGCAACGTGCACCATACCGACGTCAAGGACCTGATGACGTTTCAGGGCACGACTAGTGACGCGACCCGGCACTTCCTGCGGCAGTACCTCCGGCTGACGCATTGCGACCTGTTCTTCGCCGATGCGGCGATCCTGGTCGAGGGCAACGTCGAACGCCTCGTGCTGCCGCTGATCATCCAGCAGTCAGCGCCTGAGCTGCAGTCGAGTCATCTCACCATCCTCGAGGTTGGCGGGGCCTTCACGCACAAATTCCGCGAGCTGCTGGACTTCCTCGGACTTCCAGCGCTGGTCGTCACTGACATCGACAGTGTCCACGGGGCAGCCTCGAACACGAGTGAGCAGGACCCGGACGAAGAGGCGGACGGACGGAAAGCGTGCATGACCACCGTCGCAGGAGCCGTCACGAGCAACGAGACGCTGGCGACCTGGATCCCGGGCATCCGCGCCATCGACGAACTGCTCGATCTCGGCGAAGATGAGAAGTGCCCACCCACCCCCAGTGGCAGCCGTGGACATATCCGTATCGCGTACCAGACCCGTCAGACGGTGACGTGGGGCGGCGCCACAGCACACCCGGCCGGCCGGACCTTCGAAGAGGCGTTCGCGCTGCAGAATCTCGTCTGGTGCCAGGATCCCGCGCAGGCCGACCTCCGCCTGCGTGTTCCGAAAGCGGCGAGCATGACGCTGGACGAGCTCCATCAGAAGATCCACAACCGGGTCAGAGCCTTCGACAAGACTGACTTCGCGCTCGCACTCATCACCAAGAACCTCGATGACTGGCTCGGACCGCAGTACATCGTTGATGGCCTGCGGTGGCTGCGCCAGCGGGTTGTCGTCGACGCGTCTGCCGTCGTCACGTTGCCGGTGCTCGACCACGAGGTGGGCGAGTGACCGGCCGAGCTGGTGCTGCGGACACTGAGGCTGATCGGCAGATCCGCAAGGTGCTCGCGAAGCCCGGCAAGACGGGCTTCGTCGTCACCGCCGGGGCAGGTTCCGGGAAGACCACGTCGCTGGTCAAGGCACTGGCGCATGTAGCGGCGGACCGACGCGTGCAGCTGCGTTCCCGCACCCAGCAGATCGCGTGTATCACCTACACCGAAGGAGCCGCGGCCGAGATCCACGGCGATGTTCACGACGACCCACTGGTCCACGTGTCTACAATCCACAGCTTTCTGTGGGGCCTGATCGCACCGTTCCAGCGCGACATCGGCACCTGGGTCGAGGCGCGTATCGCCACAAAACTCGCCGAGATCGACGACGGCCTCGCGAGCGCCAGGACCCCGGCCAAACGGGACTCACTGAATAACGACCGTGCACGGTACGAACGACAACTTGCCGCGCTCAAGACCATCCGCACGTTCACCTACGGCGTCGGGCCCGACTACGGCCGAGGGCAGGTCGGTCACGCCGACATCCTGAAAATGGTCCCGCAGCTGCTCATCGAGCGACCATTACTGGCCAAGGTCGCCGCCACACGCTTCCCGTTCATCTTCGTCGACGAGAGCCAGGACACCGAGGCAGCCGTCGTCGCCGGGCTCACCCACGTCTACCGCACGGTGAATGGCGACTTCTGCCTCGGCTTCTTCGGCGACCCCATGCAGCAGATCTACCCCACAGGGATCGGCCGGATACCGGCCGAGCCGAACTGGACCCTTATCACCAAACCAGAGAACTTCCGCTCCTCCCGGCGCGTCCTCGAAGTCGTCAACCGCGTCCGCGCCGCAGCCGACGGCGACCAGCAACAGCACGGCCGCCCAGCCGAGCAGACCCCGGACGGACACGCCTACTTCTTCGTCCTTCCCGCAACCGCAGACCGCGTCGACAGCATGAACACCGTCCGCCGTTGGCTCGCGCTACGCACATCGAACGCCGACTGGCTCAGCAACGAGCCCGGGGGCGCGAAAATCCTTGTGCCGATGCACAAACTCGCGGCGCGCCGACTCGGGTTCCTCGGCTTGCACACCGCATTCCACCCGAAGAAGCCACCAGCGCTGGCCACGGCCTTCGTCGACGGCACAGCCTGGCCCATCACACCGTTCGCCAACGTCATCCTGCCGCTGTGCAACACCGGCAACGACGGCGCTGCACTGCGGATCCTGCGCAAACACAGCAGCCTGCTCCGCGACCTCACCGCAGAGAGCGTCGTACGCGCTCGGCTCGGAGCCGCCCGCGAGGCGATCGACGCGCTGCGCACCATCGTCGCGGCCGCTGGCCCGGGCTCGATCGGCCATGCCCTCAGAACGGCCCACAGCAACGGGCTGATCGACCCGGTCCCCCAACTGGCCTGCTACCTCGACCCGGAAGGACCGCACCGCGATCAGGTCATCAACGACAAGACCCGGGAGATCCTCGACGCGTTCATGGCCTGTGACGTCCGCGAGCTCGACGGCTACTTCCGCTATGTCAGCAGCCAGTCCCCGTACTCGACACAGCACGCCACCAAAGGTGCTGAATTTTCCCGCGTCGTCGTGCTCATTGACGACTCGGAAGGGCCGTTTCCGAGCTTCTCGTACGACAAGCTGCTCGGCATCACCGAACTGTCCGCCACGGACCGCGAGAACACCGCGAGCGGCAAAGACAACGCGGTCGACCGAACCCGGCGCCTGCTGTATGTCTGCGTCTCACGCGCCCGCGAGGAACTCGCCGTCGTCATCTACGCCGCCAACGTCGAGACGGCGATCCTCGCCCTCAAGTTCAACCAGCTGACCGACCAACCGCTGACGCTGAACGAAGTCCTCACCGACCTCGCCGTCACATCCACTCACAAGGCCTAACACCGCCCACCGACAGCGACTCAGCGGTGTCCGGACAAGTGACGGACCACACGATCGGGGGTCCCCCGTTCGGACGGCCCCTGTACTCGCCGCAGCCCACAGGAACTACATCCAAGGTCCGCTGTGGATGATTACGACACCTCGCCGACACGTACGCCCGTACTGTGATCACCAGGAGCCGGCCGAACCTCACCGGCCGCGTGCCAGCCCGCAGCCGTCGATAGACGACAGCTGGCGAAGGCCACACCGAATGGGACTATCTAACCTTCAGTGGTCGAAGCTATCCTCCACGTGATATTCAGTCGGGCCATTCCTCTGGGGGTGCGGAGTGCCGGACTGGCGTGACGAGGTCTGCACGGCGGTCGAACGCTGGATCGAGATGGTCGGCGGCGTTGCCGACGCGAAGCGAGGCGACCGGCAACGGCCGAAGATGATCGCGCTGGCTCGACGCGAGTCTGCAGCAGGCTGGTACGCCGTGGATGTCCGCGACCAGCGCATCGACCCGGACCAGATCGACGATCTGCGCCTAGCCGGTGCCTCGCGGCCAGGGCCTGGGGAGGGGTTCACGCCGCTCGAGATGGTGCAGGACGGTCGCCTGTTGCGGGTGCGGGTGGCGGAGTTTGTCGACCTGCATGAGGCGTACCTGTGGCAGAGCCTCCGCCCGGAGGGCTTCCTGGTCATCCAACTGCGCGAGGGTTTACGCGCCATCGGAGACTCCGGTCTGGTGCACGATCTGGCCGCCGGCCGGCTGACCCCGAAACCAGGGACAGTCCGCCCGGTGCACGGCTTCTCCCCGGCGCAGTGCGAGGCATACACCGCGTGCTTGAATCCCGGGGTCCGGCTGGTGTGGGGGCCACCGGGTACCGGCAAGACCCGCGTGCTCAGCGAAGCGATCAACACCCTCGTCCGGGCCGGCAAACGGGTCCTGCTCGTCTCGTCGACGAACATCGCCGTCGACAACGCCCTTGCCGGGGTGCTGCGCCACCGCGGGCACGCCCCGGGAGACCTGGTCCGGGTCGGCACTGCCCACTTGGCCGAGATCGCCACCAACCCACAGGTGTCGCTCGCCCATCTCGTGCGCGGCCGGCTCGCCGCGGTTGATCAGCACCGCGAGGAACTCAGCCGGCAACTGGTGTCACTGCGCGACGACGGCGACCGGCTTGCCGCCGAGGAGGAGGCACTCGCCGGGTTCGACCCACAGGCCGATGCCCGCGCACGAGCCCTAATCGCAGCGACCGACCGGATTCACCGGCTCGCCGAGCAGGTCCACACCGCCGCCGGCGAACGCGATGCCCACCAGCAGGCGCTGCACCGATCGCGGGACGAACTCGCCGAGGCGCAGGCGGCGTGGGCACAGACCGCCGGCAGCCGCACCGCCCTGGCCGGTATCGCCGAGCTGCATCGCCAGGTCACCGATGCCCAGCAGGCCGCGGACCGGGTTGCCGTCGATGCCCTCGCAACCCGCGCCGACGCTGACCGGCTGGAAGAGACGCTGCGCGAACTGGACGCCGGTCCCCGCCTGGCCCGGTGGCGGAACCGCCACTCGATCACCCGATCGCAAGCAGCCGCTCTGGCCCAGCGGGAGAACGCAGACCGGGCCGAGCGCGCCGTTCAGGAGCATCGCTCGTTGCTGGAACGCTTCCGCCGCGACACCGCGAATCAGGTCGCCATCCTGCGGGCCCGGGTCGCGTTCACGGAACAAGAGATTGCCCGGCGGCTGACTGCAATGCAGGAGGCCCAGAAAGCTCACGCCGATGCAACGCGGCGGGCCGCCGAGGCCGACAGCCATCACCGGAGCCTGCACGACGCCCTCGTCGCGGCCGAGGCCGGCCCACGCGCCACCGACCACGACCGGACCGCGGTCCGTCAGGCCAACGAGGCCGAGTTGCCCGGCCGGTACCAGCGAATGCTACGCCTGCGGGAGCAGGCAGCCTCGCAGGCGCCGCGGAAGGCCCAGTTGGAACAGCAGTACGCGAAGGCGCAGGAAGAGTTCGACCGGCTGCGCCGCGGGGCCGAACACGTGGTGATCTCCAAAGCGAAGGTGGTCGCAGCCACCCTGGCCCGGATGCGCCTGACCAGTGCCGTGCTCGACGGGCCGTACGACGTGGTGCTGGTCGACGAGGTCGGCGCCGCGACGGTGCCGGAAGTCCTGCTGGCAGTGTCCCGGGCCGGCACCACGGCCGTACTGCTCGGCGACTTCCTCCAACTCGGTGCCGTCATCCCCAGCGGCCTCGACCGCAGCGAAGACCCTGCCGTGCAGCACTGGCTGCGCCGCGACATCTTCGCGGTGTGCGGCATCACGACGGCGGCCGAGGCCCGCGCACACCCTGGCTGCACCACTCTCACGATCCAGCACCGATTCGGCCCTGACGTGATGGGCCTGGCCAACGCCATCGCCTACAACGGCCTACTCGAACCCGGACAGGACGTCCGGGCCCATGCCCCCGACGATGCGGAGATCGTCCTGATCGACACCGACGGCGCGGACGACGTCGCCCGCGTGCGAGCCACCAGCCGAACGAGCGGGTGGTGGCCCGTCGGCGCGCTGCTGGCCCGGGTCCTGGCCGACTACCACCACAATCGCAGCGAGAACGTCGGCGTGGTCACCCCCTACCGCGACCAGGCCGCAGCGACCCTGGAGGCGTTCCGCGACCACGAGTCCGGCCAGGGCAACATGACCGAGGTCGGCACCGTTCACCGCTTCCAGGGACGCGAGTTCGACGTGGTGGTGTTCGACCTCGTCGAGGACCACACCGACCGACGCTGGATGGCCCAGGCCCGCGCCGACCGGGCCGGCTTCCCCCGCGAGGGCCTCCGGCTGTTCACCGTGGCGATCACCCGCACCAAGACCCGGCTGTACCTGATCGGCAGCCGTGCCCGCATCGAGCAAGCCGCCCCCGGTACGCCCCTCGGACACATCGCCGCCGGGCTGGGCACCACTGTCCGCACTGTCAAGGCGCACCAGTTGATCGCCGGGATCGCCGCGCCACAGGACGCGCGCCGCGAGGCGGTGCTCGGGCCGGTCGGCGTCGACCTCGCCGAGATCCTCGCCCAGCATGTGCGTGTCGCCGACATTCACGACGAACGGCAGTTCTATGACACGTTCGCCGACCACCTGCGCACTGCGCAGCACTCGATCTGGATGTGGGCGCCCTGGACCGCCGGCCGGATCCTTTCGGTCCTGCCCGTCTTCGCCGACGCGGTCGCGCGCGGTGTCACCGTCGTGGTATTCGTCCGCGATCCCAGCGACACCGGCCAGAAGAGTCCCGCCGCGCAGCAGTACGTGCAACAACTCCGGCAGGTGGTCAGCACCGTCGTCGAGGTCCATACCCTGCACCAAAAGATCGTCGTCATCGACGAGCGGCTCGTGCTGCTGGGCAGCCTCAACGCCCTGTCGCAGGGCAACAGCCGCGAGGTCATGCTCGTCATGCATGGCGCATGCTTCGCCCGGAAGCTGCTGCATCACGAACGAGCGCAGACGTTCGCCAAACCACCGGTATGCGGCAGGTGCGGCAGCACGAAGATCGACCTGCGTCGTACGCAGAAGAAGGACTGGTACTGGCGCTGCTACGCGCCGAAGCCCCAGCCCCGACCGGACGGCAGACCGGATCCCTGCGGCTGGACCAGTCACGTCGACGCTGGAAACCGTCGCGGTGGAGCGGCTTCCGATAGCCGCGTCCGATAGCGCGATTCCCGGAGTGCGTGGGCCGCATGGCCCGATCCGCTGCCCGAACGTCCGGACAGCGCGGGCCGAATGCGCACAAATCCTGGTGGAACGAGGCATCGCCGCGGGATTGCCGATACCTTGGCGCGGCATGGGGCAACGTGGCGGGGAGTGGGATGGTGCGCGTGCGGATCGCCGGTCTGCCACAGCGCCTGCCGCGCCGCGTCCGGTGCTGCACGCAGTCGGGCCGCAGGCGGTGTGGGTGCCGCCAGGACAGATCCTCGACGTTGCCGGTCACAGAATCCCGGGCGGGATGTTCTACACCGGTCGTGGGCTGCATGACGCACACGGCGGGACCGAGCCGGCGCTGATCGACCCCGGTCTGCCCATCGACCCGGCGCGACCCGACTGGGACGGCGGCAGCCTGCCGTACTGGCCGTCCTACACCCAGATCCTGCCGGGCGCACGAGCGGCGTACCTGGCGTGGCTCGCCGACGGACGCCGGTACGCGCAGGCCCCCATCGGGTACGTCTTCCTCTACTTCTACGGCCTCGAACGCCGTGTCCTGAGCGACCTGCAGCATGACGGAACCGTCCGCTACGAGCTTGCGACGATCGCCGCCGAGGTGCGCCGGCTGCTCGGGGTCTACGGCGAGAACCGGTCGTTCCGCACGTACGCCACCGACTTCCTCGCCGTGCTCGACCTCATCGGCGACGGCAGCGGCACCGTCGCCGTTCCCGACGAGCCGCCCCCAGCGGCCGGGGATTGCTGGTCGCCGCCGATTACGCTGCGCCTCGGCCTCGGCTGCTTCGCCCGCGACGGTGAACCCGTTCCCGTGGAGTGGGCCCGTACCTGGGCCTGGTTCCATCCGGCGATCTACGCCCGCACGCCCCAGGAGCGCTGCCCCGACGAGTTTCGGGAGCTGTTCGCGATCCGCTACGCGCAACGGTTCGGCGACGGCATCGCCATCAGCTCCGGCAGCCGGCAGCTGACCGTCGGGTACCGCCCCGCAAGCGCCGGCATCGGTGACATGACCTTGCGCATGCAGGTCCCGGACGTGCTCGAGGAGCCCGCCGTGTCGGCCCGTCTCCGCGACCTCGTCGGCTCCGTCACCGACGACCTCGACGCCTACAGCCGGTGGGTCGGCCGCCACCCCGACAAGCGCGGATCGCTGGCCGAGGCCGCGCTGCTGCCCATGGAACTCCTAGCGGGCCGGACCGGTCAGGTCGATCCGCTGCGCCGCTGGTGCGAGGAGAACCTCGAACGCGGGCTGGTCGACGCCACCGACCTCATACGGTTCTGGGAAACGGCGACACCGCACAAGGCGACGAAAGCCGAGTCCGTCGGTCTCGTGCAGTTGCTCGGCCGACTCGGGTTCGGCATCGAGCCGGACGTTCGCATGGGTGGCGCACCGCTCAGTGCAGGCCCAGCCGTGCTGTTCCAGTGCGGTCCGGACGCGCCCACCTCCGCCCGGCCGCCCTACCTGGCGGTCACGCTGCTGCTGCATCTGGCCGTCGCGGTGGGTCTGGCCGACGGTGAGGTCAGCGCGGTCGAGCAGGAGCACCTCGTCGGGCATGTCCGGCATGCGTTCCAGTTGACCGCCGCGGAGATGGACCGGCTCGCAGCGCACATCCGCTGGCTGACCGCGACCGGCGTCAAGCTGACCGGGCTGAAGCGGCGGCTGGCCGGACTGACCACAGCGGCCAAACGCGACATCGCCGACTTCGCGGTGTCGGTCGCCGCGGTCGACGGGGTCGTCTCCCCCGCCGAGGTCACCACGCTCACAAAGATCTATAAACTGCTCGACCTCGACGGTGGCGACGTGTTCGGGCGCCTCCACGATGCGGTGAGCGGGCCGGTCGTCGTCCGTGAGCGCGTGACCGTCGACGACGAATACCGGCTGCCGCCGCGACCGGCCGGGCAGCCGGCCCGCGCCGGATTCGCGCTCGACGATGCTGCGATCGCCGCTAAGCTGGCCGACACGGCAAGCGTGTCCGCCCTGCTCGCAACCATCTTCGTCGATGACGATCCGCAGGCCGACGCAGTACCCGCCGCAACGCCACAGCCGGCGGCGGAGCCAGTCGTCGTCGGGCTCGACGCGGCGCACAGCCGCATGGTCCGCTTGCTGGCGGCGAAGCCGTCGTGGAGCCGGCCCGAGTTCGATCGGCTTGCCGCCGGCTGCGGGCTGCTGCCGGCAGGCGCGCTCGACGTGCTCAACGAGGCCGCGCTCGACCGGCTCGGTGACACCGTCGTCGACGGCGACGAAACGCTCCACGTGAACACCGAGATCCTCGAAGGACTGCTGGGATGACCATCAACGCCGGGCACAGCTCCCGCATCCGTCCCAAGGACCGCGACGCGGTCATCCAAGCGCTGCGGGCCGGTGTCGTGCCGCGAACGGGCCAGCACCACATCCAAGTCGGGCGGGCCGCCGAGGTGCAGGCGCTCGTCGCCGACATCGACCGGATCGCCGACGGTGGAGCCGGGAGCCGATTCGTCATCGGCGACTACGGCTCCGGCAAGACGTTCTTCCTGCAACTCGTCCGCTCCATCGCGCTGGAGAAGCGGCTCGTCACCGTCCACGCCGACCTGTCGCCGGACCGGCGGCTGCACGCCACTGGCGGGCAGGCCCGGGCCTTGTACGCAGAGCTCATGCGCAACATGGCGACCCGGGCCAAGCCCGATGGCGGCGCCCTCGCCAACGTCGTCGAGCGGTTCGTGTCGCAGGTGCTGACGAGCGCGCGGGATGCCGGGGAGAGCCCGCACGTCGTCATCCGGCGCCGTCTCACCGAACTCTCCGAGCTCACCGGCGGCTACGACTTCGCCGAGGTCGTCGCGAAGTACTGGGAAGGTCACGACCAGGAGAACGACCAGCTCAAGGCGGACGCCGTGCGATGGCTGCGAGGTGAGTTCACAACCCGATCCGACGCCCGCAACGCACTCGGGGTCCGCACCATCGTCGACGACTCGACGTTCTACGACCACCTGAAGTTGCTGGCCCGGTTCGTCCGCATGGCCGGGTTCGACGGGCTGCTCGTCTGCCTCGACGAGATGGTGAACCTCTACAAGCTGCACAACGCGCAGGCCCGCAACGCCAACTACGAGCAGATCCTGCGCATCGTCAACGACAGCCTCCAAGGCAGCGCCGCCAGCCTCGGATTCGTCTTCGGCGGTACCCCCGACTTCCTCATGGACACCAGGCGCGGCCTGTACTCGTACTCGGCCCTCCAGTCGCGGCTCGTCGAGAACGCCTTCGCGGGTGACGGGCGAGTCGACCACTCCGGCCCGGTGATCCGCCTGGCGAACCTCTCACCGGAGGACTTCTACGTCCTGCTGATGAAACTGCGGCACGTGTGGGCTGGCGGCGACGCGACGGCGTACCTCGTCCCGGACGCCGCCATCGAGGCGTTCATGGCGCACTGTGCCGGCCGGATCGGCGACGCGTACTTCCGCACGCCACGCACGACGATCCGCAGCTTCCTCGACCTGCTCGCCATCCTCGACCAGCATCAGGACCTCGACTGGCGAGCGCTCGTCGACGCCACCGAGATCGAGCCGGACCCCGACCCCGACCTCGCCGCCCTGCCTGGAACGGAACCGGCAGCAGACGACGACCTCGCGTCGTTCCGGCTCTGAACCGTGACCGGCCCCGGGCCGCACCGCAGCTCGACACAGTTCGGGCAGCTGCACCCCGCCGTGCAGCGCTGGGTGTACGACCAGGGCTGGCGCGGGTTGCGCGACATACAGGAGCAGGCGGTCAGCCCGATCCTCGCCGGCGACCGCGACGTCATCCTTGCCTCGGCGACGGCCAGCGGCAAAACCGAGGCCGCATGGCTGCCGATCGCCTCGGCGCTCCTCGCCGGCCCCGACCGGCCCGGCGTCGCGGCCGTCTACGTCGGACCGCTGAAGGCATTGATCAACGATCAGCATGAGCGGCTCACGGCGCTGTTCGGCGACCACCACGTCGCCGTGCACCGCTGGCACGGCGATGTTCCCCAGTCACAGAAGCAGCTGGTCCTGCGATCGCCGTCCGGGGTGCTGCTGATCACGCCGGAGTCGCTGGAGGCGCTGTTCGTGCTGCACGGCGGGCGGATCGCCGCCCTGTTCACCGGGCTGCGGTACGTCGTCGTCGACGAGCTGCACTCGTTCGTCGGCACCGAACGCGGCGCACAGCTCCAGTCGCTGCTCCACCGCCTCGAACTCGTCGTGCGCCGGGCCGTGCCCAGAGTCGGGCTGTCCGCCACACTCGGCGACTTCACCGCCGCCGCCGACTTCCTACGCCCCGGACACGGCCAGGCCGTCGCCGTCATCGAAGGCGCCGACGACGGCCGCGAGATCCGCCTCCAACTACGCGGATACGTCGCCCCGCAACCGAACGGCGATGAGGACCCGCCACACGAGACGGCCATCGCGCAGCACCTGTTCGAGACGCTACGCGGCAGCGACAACCTCGTCTTCGCCAACAGCCGGGCGGCGGTCGAGCACTACACCGACCGGCTCACCCGCATCTGCGAGCGGCTTGGAGTACCGAACGAGTTCCTGCCGCACCACGGCAACCTGGCCAAGGACATCCGCGAGCACGTCGAAGCACGGCTCAAGGACGGCTCGGCGCCGGCGACGGCGGTGTGCACGTCAACCCTGGAAATGGGCATCGACATCGGCTCTGTCGACTCGATCGCGCAGATCGGGCCGCCACACCACGTGGCGGCGCTGCGCCAGCGCCTCGGCCGCTCCGGCCGGCGCGGCCACCAACCCGCGGTGCTACGGCTGTACATCACCGAACACGCTCTCAACGGGCAGTCATCGCCCATCGACGCCCTACGGGTTGCGCTGTTCCAGACCGCCGCGGTCGTCGGCCTGCTCCTCACCCGCTGGTACGAGCCACCGGACCGGGACAACCTCCACCTGTCCACGCTCATCCAGCAGATCCTGTCCATCGCCGCGCAGCGCGGCGGCGCGCGCCCGGCGGAACTGTTCGAAGCGCTCTGCGGACACGGGCCATTCGCCCGAGTCGACCAGGCGACGTTCGCCCTCATCCTGCGCGCCATGGGCGCGGCCGATCTGCTCGTCCAGGACCACGGAGGGCTGCTGCTCGCCGGTGGCACGGGCGACCGGCTGATCAACCACTACACGTTCTACGCCGCGTTCCGCACCGTCGATGAGTACCGCCTCATCGCGGACGGCCGCACCCTCGGCACACTCCCGGTGGACCACCCGATCGCTCCCGGAATGCTGCTGATCTTCGGCGGACGCCGCTGGGAGGTCACCGGCGTAGACGGACGGCAGAAGGTCATCGACCTGCGCCCCTCCGCCGGCGGGCGAGTACCACCGTTCGTCAGCAGCGGCCGCGCGGTCGCCGACGCGGTACGGCGGCGGATGCTGGAGCTGTACCGGAGCGGGAGCCCGCCGCGCTACCTCGACGCGGCCGCCCGCACACTGTTCGACGAGGGCCGCGACGCTTACCGGCGGTTCCGGCTCGATGAGCAGCCGATCCTCGGACTGGGCCGCGACACGCTGCTGCTCCCCTGGCGCGGTGACAAGGTCATGGGCACGCTGGCGCTCGCCCTGACCGGCCGCGGGCTCAGCGTCGGGCTGGAAGGACCGGCCCTGTCCGTCCACGGCGCCGACCCGGCCGAACTCCGGGCCCACCTCGCCGCCCTCGCCGCAGCAGGCCCACCCTCGGCGATCGACCTCGCCACGACCGCGGGTGACCGCATCATCGACAAATACGACGAGTACCTCAGCGACGACCTCGCCGTCCTGGCCCACGCGGCCCGGTCCATCGACGTGCCGGCGGCCTGGGACACGATTCGCGCACTCGCCGCCACGGCGCCGGCCGTCCCGAATCTCGTCCTACCTGCCCTCGCCCCCGCCTCGGCAGCCGGCACACCAGCCGTGCTCGGCCGCACCCCGTTCGCCGTCGTCGACATTGAGACCACCGGGTTCGCCGCCCACCACCACGACCGCATCGTCGAGATCGCCGTCGTCCGGCTCGACCCGGCCGGCAAGGTCACGGACCACTGGACGACATTGGTCAATCCCGGCCGAGACGCAGGGCCAACCCACACCCACGGCCTGACCGACGAAGACCTCCGATCCGCTCCCCACTTCGCCGCGATCGCCCGGTCCCTCGCCGACCGCCTCGACGGGCACATCCTGGTAGCCCACAACGCCCGCTTCGACATCGGGTTCCTCGAAGCCGAATACCGCCGCCTCGGCCTGGAGCCCCTCCCTCGCCCGGCGGTCTGCACCATCGAACTCGCAGACCGGCTCGGCACCGGCGCGTCACGGCGGCTCGCCGACTGCTGCGCTGCCGCGAACATCCCACTCGACAACGCCCACACTGCCCACGGCGACGCGACCGCGACAGCCGCGTTATTCCGGCACCTGCTGCGGCAGCTGGCGCCCGCCGACCTGACCGAGCTCGGATGCCGGCCGACCACGCTCCCACCGTCGTGGCTCCGCGACTACAACGGCAACCTCACCGCGACTACACCACGACCCGCGCTACCCCGATCCGCAGGGCCGGTCCCCACCCCGCCCGCCACCTCCTCCGCAGGGATCGCCGCCCGCGCCGCCGCGGCCGCCACAGGTGACCATCGCGGCGACGCGTACCTCGACGTCCTCGACCGGGTCCTCCGCGACGGCGTCCTCACCAGCGACGAACGCGCCCACCTGGCCGAGATCGCCCGTTCCTGGGGCCTCGACACCGCCGATATCGATCGCTTCAACGCGCGATACCTCGCCGAACTCAGCGCCGCCGCACCGCATGACCCCGCAACCGTCACTCTCCTGACCCAACTGACCGACGCGCTCACCAGCCCTCTTCAAACCGACGCGACCGAGGCGGCTGAGCCCTCGCCAGGACACACAGCCCACGAGTAAACGCGTGGGGGTGCCGCACGAACGGGCCAGTTCCCCTCGCTGCAGACGGCGACGGCCTGGTACGCCACCGCGCGAGTCGCGGGCGCGGCACGCGCGTTCGGTGGACGTGATCGCTTGGATCGCCTACGGAAGAACGTTCGGGTTCTCGCCTCCGCTGCGCGACATAGCATCCGCCCCGCGGCTCTACTGCTGGGCTCTGCCGGTCATGATTTGCCGCCGACCTGCACCAGCTCGTATGAGACTGCGACGTCAGGGCAGCAGTCTGCTCTGCTCCTCACGGATAATCTCCGCCTCGTCAACCGCGGAGATATCGACGGACGAGTATGAGGTGTCGACCGCGGCCGCGTCGGCGTGTTTCGCCTCGGACTCATGGGCGTAGGCACGGAACAGGCCCCGCTTCATCTCCAGCATGTGCAGGATGCGCTCGTCTACGGAGTCCTTGGCCAGCAGCCGATGGACGCGGACCATCCGGGGCTGCCCCATGCGGTAGCTGCGCATGATGGCTTGATCCTCGGTGCTCGGCTTCAGCTGCGGTTCGGTGATCACGACGACCGACGCGGCTTGGAGGTTCAGACCGACGCCGGCCGCTTCGATCTGGCCGATGAGGACCGCGTGGCCCGGTTGCCGGCGGAATCCGTCGACGACCTGCTGCCGCCGGCTCGTCGGGGTGCTGCCGGTCAGCTCGAACCGAGGTGACGTGATGAGTGTGTGGCCGACGCGATCGAGGACGTCACGGAAGTAGGAGAAGACGATGACCTTCCAGCCGTTCGCCGCCGACTCGTCGACGATCTCCTTGAGACGCTCAAGTTTTGCCGTGAGCGTGTCGGTGCCGATGAGGTAGGCGGCGCGCCGCATACCGGCGAATTGGCGATGGCGGACGGCTTCAATGTACTGCTCGCGTTCGGCCGGGCCGAGGTCGACCCAGTCATCCACGTCCAGCCGTTCCGGCAGTTCCTTGAGCACGTCCTCCTGGTTGCGACGCAGATAGACCTCGGCGACCTTCGTGCGAAACGTGCGCGCGCTCAGCACCTGGTTTCCTGCTACGAGCCGGGCGGCGAGCCCTGCATCGACATACTCGACGAGGCTTCGGAACTCCTCGACGCGGTTCTCCATCGGGGTGCCGGTCATCAGCAGTACCCGCGACGCAGTGCGGGCCAGCGCCGCCACAGCCTGCGAGCGCTGAGCCGACCGGTTCTTGATCAGATGTGCTTCGTCGACGATGAGCAGGTCGAGCCGGAGACCGGCGGGAAACGTCAGTAGCCGCAGCGTCGGCAAGGTGGTGATCGCGACACCGCCCGTCTCCGTCCACGCAGTGAGGGCGCCTTGGCGGTTATCACCGTGGGCTTTGTAGGCGGTCAGTGCGCTGTGTTCATCGATCTCCTGCATCCAGTTGTACAGGACGCTGGCCGGACAGACGACGAGAAGGTGCTGTCGGCCGCGCGCGGCGAGGTGCGCCATGACAGCGATTGCTTCGATCGTCTTGCCCAGGCCCATCTCGTCTCCGAGGATGACCCGTCGCCGGTCGATCGCGTACTGGGCGCCGAACACCTGGTAGTTCCGTAGCCGGACTCGCAAGAGGCTGGTGTCGAGGTCGACGCGGCGGGCGTCTTCCTCGATTCGACGCGGGACGAAACCGGCCGTGGCATGCGACTCGGTTACCGGCACGCCGCGGGCCTCGGCCAGTAGGGACTGGTAGAGGGCCGCGGCTCTGACATAGTCGGCCCAGAGGGTTGTCGACGACGTGGTGGCGGCCTTGTCGACGGCCTTGTCGATGTCCCGCAGCGCCGCTCCGACTACGACAGCGTCGACGCTCTTGAGAATGCCGTGAAGCTCGGACAGGGCCTGCTGCGCTCGGCGCCTGCTCGCGGGCAGCGCGAAGAAGCGATGCATCACTCGACCAGCCGAAGACGCCGCGGGCAGCAGATCATCCAGCGCGGCCGTAAGGTTGGCCGCCCGCTCGACCGTCGCCGCGTGCACACGAATGACCGTGGCCAGTGCATGTAGGCGGCGGAGCAGTTCGACGTGGCTCGCGGGCGCTTCGTCAGCGTCGAAGCGGACCACGGTGTCGTGCTCGACCGTTGCGGCGGCGCTCTGCGCGGCGGAACGAATCGCTTCAACGGTTGACGCACCAATGCCGGGGATCTGCTGCAGTGCCGCAGCCGAAGACTCCAGGATTGCGAGGACACTGCCAAAGCCGTACTGCGAAAGCTTCGCGATGTTACGGATGCCCTTACCGGATTCTGACCGCAATGATTCGGCGGGCATTGCAGCGAGCTGTTCGGCGATCAGCCGCGATCGGAGCCGATCGTGCTCGACACGCACATCGTGCTGCCCGACATTGACGGCATTGCGGAGGGTACCTGCCTGTTGGGCGAGAGCCCGGGCGTCGTCGAGGAGAGCCCTGGCGACAGCGAAAGGCATGGTGGCGGGCGGAGCCCCATCCTGAGCTGTCATCGTCGAGCCGGACGAGACGGCGCGAACGAGCGCAACGCTTCGACCTCCACCACACCTCCAAAGCTTTCGGTAGCGGGAAGCCTACCCAGTGCATCCATCTTGAGGAAAGTTGCTGATCTATCTCCCCCAGCCGGATTATGTCGAGCGGTACACCTGGGGCTGATCTTGGGATTGCCAGCGGCTCCGCGGTGCCGGCGCCGGCCGCAGGCCATCGTCAGGCACACGAGCAGTTGGGCGATCGACCGATGAGGGCGCCGCACGCAAGCCGAGCCCCGACGACAGCGCGCCACCATCGACGGAAAGAAACGAAGCAGGCACTTCTGGTAATATCGATGTACCCTGAAACAAGCTGGTCGGCCGCTGCGGAGGTGGCATGGACATCGGGCCGGTACTGCGCAGCCTCGCAACGTCCGCCAGATTGCCCGTCAAATCAACCGCTTCCGACGCCATGCGCGTGCATGTACAGGCCAAGCAGACTGCGGCCGACACTGCGGGCACTCCGTACATGAAGGCCCCGACGCCCGTCCCGGTCGATGCCGAGCTGCAAACCAGTCCCGGCGACGTTCTTCGCGAGCTCGGCGTCGCGACGACGTTCCTTACTCGATCCCGATTCCTGTCGATCGCGCAGCATTGGGCGCACGTCAGGTACTGCTCCACGCTGCGGGCCGGACGTGGGAGACTCCTGGCCCTCACCCGGTCCGCCGCCCGGGAGGTCGTCTACCACCACAAGGTCGCCCAGTCCGAGCAGCTCGGCATCGGACTAGCGCTGATCGTCGCCCGAGCCGTGCTGCACAAACGGCACCCCGGTTGGACATTCCAGGCCGTGGACGCCGATGTCGCCCTGCGGCACGGCTACATCGACGATGTCACGGGCGAGGTTCGCAACGAGCCCGGCACCAAGAAGCGACCTGACTACTTCCTCGTCGGACGCCGCACGGATGGCAAGCGCACCGACGTCCGCATCGTCGTGCTCGAGTGCAAGGGCAGCCACGGCGGCATGCGCGACATCTACAAGCAACTGGCTGACGCATGCCTACAGGTCCAGACCGTTGCCATCGGCGACCATCCGCTGTACGGCTTGATGGTCGCCTCGCGCCTGGCCTACACCGGCGTCCACTCCTACGTCTTTGATCCACCGGGTGATGACGAGTTGTGGTCCGGGCCCAGCCGGGAATTCGACGAGCTCATGAACCAGACCCCTGAGGAGTTCTCCTGGCGCTCCGGGCAACTGTCGCCGACGGCCCCACAAGCCGAGCAGCCGCCGGATTCGGCCTCCACTCCGCCCTCCAGGGCGACCGCACCATCGCACGGCTCGTCGGGACCGATCGGGGCGGCCGCGCCGTACGTCATACCGGATGACCGACGCACCTGGCTCGCGCAGGTTCTCAGCCGGACAACGGCCGCATCGGTCCTGCTCTTCGCCGGCGACAGCTCCACGGCCGCTGGGTACACGACGGCTCGGCAGCGTGACCACAACCCGGGCATGCTGCCGCTCGAGGAGCCGTGGCCGGACACGATCAGCGGTCAGCTGCGCATCCCGACCGGGCCAGTTCTCAACGGCACGTCCTACCTCATGCCGTTAAGCGGCGGCAGGACGCTGGTGATGTTCCGCGGTATCGAGCGCCGCCTCCACCATGCTCTCAAGGAGGGAAACCTCCAGCGCTATCTCCGCGACGCCGGCCGGCTACACCGCTGGTGGAGAGCTCACCCGCAACGACCACGCGAACTGCTCTCCGTCGGCACCGACGGCACTGCGCTGCTCGCCCGGGTGGTCAATGAACGCGTCCGACCGCAATCGAGCGGAAGCCGCCGCACCGGCCGTCGCCCCAGCCAGTAGGCGCCTACCAGCACGCCCGGCGCCCAGCGCGCATGCACCGCCGCCTGTCCCTATCAGTCAGTCTCGCGGTGCACGAGCAGTAGTCGTGCGACCAGCATCGTCAAGCCTGAGAACACACCGGCCGGGCGACTGGCGCCCCAGTTACTGGCATCCGGGACCCGACCGCCACGAGCGGCAACCGTCAAGGCATATCACCCGATCGAGGGTTCCTCTCTTCGTGTGCACTTTCATTGTGGCCACGGCCACCCAGCAGTCCCATGAAAGAGGAGCCAGCCGTGCGAGTCGTAAAGATCATGGACGACGGAGGGTGTCATGGCAGACATCGACGCGATCGTGAAGGATCCGGCCACCGGGCTGTTCGGGTTCCGGCTCGAACTCGGCCGCGACCGCAATGGGACACGGCTGCAGGCCCGACGCACCGGGTTCACCGCCGAACAGGCCGCCATAGCCGAATACCGGCGCCTGAGCCGACAGCGCGACGCGCAGCGGCCCCGGCCACGGCTGTCCGACACCGTGCAGGCCCTGTGCGACGACTGGCTGGCATCCCGAACCCAGGAACTGCAACCCAACACCGTCTACAACTACAGTCGCCTACTCAACCTCATCTACCCGCACCTCGGCCGGATCCGCGCCTCCCGCCTCAGCGCCCGGATGACCGAACATGCTTACCAGCACCTCGAGACCGCCGGCTTATCCCGCACCACCCTACGAACCCTCCACCTCGTTCTCGCCAAAGCCTTCTTCGAACAGACCGGTCGCACCCTCGGCGCCCGCAAGCCACGCGAGACCGACAACCTCCGACCGGTCTGGACTATTGCCGAAGCGCGGACCTTCCTCGCGTACACCACCGGCGACCGGCTCCACCCGCTCTGGCGACTTCTGCTCACCACCGGCCTACGCCGCGGCGAACTCTGCGGCCTGCAATGGCGCGACCTCGAACCCGACCTCGCCGCACTGACCGTCCGCCGGCAACGCGTCGTGGAAGACCCCGACAGCCGCGTCCGCGAGAAGCCACCCAAGTCCCACAACGGCACTCGCACCCTAATCCTTGACCCGGCCACCCTCACCACGCTGACCACCATCCGACCAACGACAAAGGCGGCGCTCGTCTCCGGCCACATGTTCCTCGGCCGCCGTGGGCAACCCCTCCGGCCGGACAACCTCAGCAACCGGTTCAACCAGCTCGCCCGTGCCGCCCACGTCCGCCCGATCGGACCGCACCAGATCCGCCACCTCCTCGCCTCGAACCTCCTCGACCTTGGCTACGGCATCCCTGAATTCGCCGAACGACTCGGCCACGATCCAGCGACCCTCATGCGCTACTACACCCGGATCAACGCCCGCCGCCGCCGACAAGCCGCCCACGACCTCGCCAAACTCATCACACCAACAGCAAGCGATTGACCTCGCCAACCCCGAGCACCGCACCGTAAGCGGGCCACGTCACAGACCCCTTTACTCGGCGGGTTTATGCTTACAGCGACCTGGGAGAACGTTGCTGAGCACGTCGCTGGGGCCTCCGACGACCCTGGGGGTCAAGGGGTCGTGGGTTCAAATCCCGCTGTCCCGACAGAGGAAAGGCCAGCTCAGCTGGCCTTTTTTGTCGGCGCAACTCGATGCACTGATCACCGCGCGACACGAGTTTTAGCCCGTACGGGCGTACTGTTAGCCGCCACGGAACGGCCTGACCTGCGACTCGACCACCACGCCGACGCGCAGCGCTCGACCCGCCCCAAAACACCGTTGAGCTGCAGTTTCACGGTCACGACGACCAGCACGCCGCTCAGCGGCCCCAAACTCGCCCCGTTCCACAGGGGCAATGAGCGAGGTCCACTTTGGACGATCACGACACATCGCCGACACGTATACCCGTACTGTGATCACCAGAAACAGGCCAGACCGCACGGCCTAAGCGCCAGCACAAGATCCACGGTCACTCTTGGAAATCGTCGGTGTCCACACAAGGTCGACCCACGCACTTGATCATGGCTTCCGCATTTGCCGAATACAGCGCACCCGATCTTGCTCGAGACGCTGCAGCCGCTTCGCGGCCGTCCGTGTTGTGCGGGCGTGGTCAATGTGCGGATTGCCGCCGGTCGCGTGCGATCGTGACCGGTTGGCCGGTGTGTCGGGCCGTTGGACTAGTCGAGCGGCAGGCGGACAATCAGCCACTGCTGCCAAGGTTCCCGGTGCGTCGACCACAGGATTGGCGGCGTCGGATCGTCGACTGAACCGTGAGGCTCGACCGCGGGTACCTTCGTGTCCGTCCTCGCATCAAGGGCGTACTCCGACTGGTTCGCCTGAACGAGAAAGGCAACGCGGTCGTCGGTGGGTTTGATCTTCCACTGCTGGCTGTCGCGCCGCTGATCGTTCTCCAGCCAGACCCAACTCCCGTCTCCGGTTTTGGGAGCAGCGTCCGTGGTGAGCACCATGCCACCGTGCTCAGATACGATCCTGACCGTTTCGCCGCGAGCGCGCTTGATCCGCCACTGCTGCCATGGCGCGGCATGTGGTGTCCAGAGCACGGGTCTCGTTCCATGCCTGGGGTCGGTGGTTGCATCGAGCGCCAAGCCCCACCTGCGGTCGATCAACAGACAGGGGCCTCCGAAGATGGTCCGGTCCGTAAAACGTCTTCTGATCGACTCGGCGGTAATTGGGGGAAGATCAATCCTGACCAGACCAAACAGTGTGATTGAAATTCCACCGTTCGACATGGTTCCTCCCTGACGACGTCCGGACCGGTGTCAGCCAGGCTAGTTGGAACAGACCTTGGGGACCTTCGGCTACTCCGGTGGCAAGGTCAACCAGAGCAATAGTCAAGACTTGTGGATGAGAAATCTTGATCAGGCGGCTGCGGCCTCGGTCGTGACGAGTTCGGTGGCGGGCCGTTCGACGAGTTTGCCGCGCTCGAAGCGGGCGCCGGCGCGGACCAGAGCGACCAGGTGCGGTGCGTTGACGGCCCGCCACCGGTGTTGGGCGGCTTCGATCAGCTTGAACGCCATCGCGAGGCCGGCCGCCTTCGAGCCCGGCCCTTTGGTGACCTTGGTGCGGTGCCGGACGGTGGCGAACGTCGACTCGATCGGGTTGGTGGTGCGCAGGTGCACCCAGTGCTCGGCGGGAAAGTCGTAGAACGCGAGGAGTTCGTCCAGGTCGTCGACGACCTTGGCGACCGCCTTGCCGAACTTCGCGCCGTAGGCGAGCTTGAACGCGGCCACCGCCCGGCGGGCGTGGTCGCGGTCCTCGGCGTTCCAGATCTCGGCCAGGGCCTTCTTCGCCCCGGGATGCGCCGATTTCGGTAGCGCCGCGAGGACATTGGCGATCTTGTGGAACCAGCAGCGCTGCTCGCGGGTGTCCGGGAACACCTCACGCAGCGCGTTCCAGAACCCGAGCGCCCCGTCGCCGACGGCCAGGACCGGCGCGCGCATGCCGCGGCGCTTACAGTCGCGCAGCAGGTCCGCCCAGGAGCCGGCCGACTCGCGGTAGCCCTCGGCGAGCGCGACGAGTTCCTTGCGACCGTCGACGCGCACCCCGACCATGACCAGCAGGCACAGTTTCGCCTCGTCCAGGCGCACGTTCAGGTGCACGCCATCCGCCCAGAGGTAGACGTAGTCGACGGTGGACAGGTCCCGATCGCTGAACGCGTGGGCCTCGTCCTGCCACTGGACGGTCAGCCGGGTGATCACCGACGCGGACAGCCCCGAACTGGTGCCGAGGAACTGCTGCAACGCCGGCGTGAAGTCCTGCGACGAGAGCCCGTGCAGGTAGAGCAGCGGCAGCACCTCGTTGATCTGCGGGGA